>JARKNV010000043.1 GCA_029976065.1 Selenomonadales bacterium | reverse complement strand
GAGGATTCGCCCTACCAGTTGAACGAGATTTATCAGCAGATGTCCCAGGACGCCGGCCAGGACGTGAAGACGATCGAGCAGCGGGTGCGGCGGGCGATCGCCAAGGCGCTGCAGAATCTGGCCAATCTGGGGATCGAGGATTACCACAACGACAGGTTCCAGACTTACAGCACCGCCCTGTACGACTTCAGCGAGGTGCGGCAGGAGATGAATTTCGTTCAGGGGAAAAGCCCCTATCACGGGAAGATCAATGTGAAGAAGTTCCTCGAAGGTCTGATGTTCCTGGCCTCGAACGAACGGACATAATAAAAAGGCCGCGCAATATGACTGCGCGGCCTTTTTCGTCTTATTCGGCGCTTTTGCGGCGTTCGATGTTCTTTTCGCTCATATGCAGCAGCAGCGTCTGCTCGGCGTTGTCGATGTGCTTGCGGGCCAACTGCTGGGCAAGGGCCGAATTGCGCCGGGCCAGCGCTTCCACGATGCGGCGGTGCTCCTCCAGCGAGCGTTTCGCCCGCCCCGGGTACCCGTAGGAAATGGTGCGGAAGACGGTCAGTTTTTCCCGCAGGTTGCTGATAATGGAAGCCAGCGTCTTGTTGTTGGTGGCGCCGTACAGAATATCGTGAAAACGACAGTCGGCCTCGACGATCCGGGTCGTATCGCCCTTGTCGATGTATTCGCCGATCTCTACCAGCAGGCGCTCCAGGTGCTCGAGGTCGTCCTCGCCGATCCTTTCCGCCGCCAGGCCGGCCGCCAGCACTTCCAGGGCGGAACGGATCTCGAACACTTCGTTGATGTCGCGGATCGAGATATCGGCGACATAGGTGCCGCGACGGGGCGCCATAACGACGAACCCCTCCTGCTCCAGCTTGCGGATCGCTTCACGGACGGGAGTACGACTGACGCGGAGCTGCTCGGCCAGCTGATTTTCCATCAGGCGTTCGCCTGGCTGCAACAGGCCGGTGGTGATAGCGTTGCGCAAGACGTCGAACACGACTTCGCGAAGCGGTTTGTAGTTATCGAGATGGATAGGCGACATGCTGCCCATGGATTAACTCCTCCTCGGCTATCATTGCACCGGGTTTGGCCGCTTTACCACTAGAGAAAAATATACAGATATAAAATATCACAATTATTCGCGTACGGTCAACATTTTTGCTTCCATGTCGCCGTGAAACCTCACCATAATGGGCGGAAACGGCGACCTGCTTATAAAAGTT
This sequence comes from Selenomonadales bacterium, assembly GCA_029976065.1. Lineage (GTDB taxonomy): Bacteria > Bacillota > Negativicutes > Sporomusales > UBA7701 > Anaeroselena. Next base: position 139,211 of record JARKNV010000043.1, on the reverse strand, counting down.
AGAATAATTATAAAGATTAGAATAGCGGTATATTGGTCAGACCAATGAGTGGCCGATGCCCTTGCCGGCGGCGATTGACGTTCGGCTGGGCCATCCGGGAGCTTCTAATTTTTATAACCCAGGCGTGGCAGATTGCCCGAAAAGCCCGGAAATACTGGAGCCGGACAGTTGGCACGCCGTTTGCATCGTGGTATGGCGTATTTCAGATAAAATGGGGAGAGGTGATTAGAGATGAAGAGAGCCCACTGGTGTGAGCATCTCGAAAAGACATCGAAGTATATCACGGTAGGGTACGATTTCGAAGACCGCCGCCTGACGCTCAGGGTGCAGACGTGGCTTTGTCCGGAATGCGGCGTTCACGGCGCTCACAGCGAAATAGTCGAACCGCCGGCCGTCGCCCGCTACAACGCCGTCCGCGAATAATAACCGAAAGAGGGAGATTCTCCTTACGACCACTCGCCAAGCTCAACCGCGAGGTGAATCGCCGTGTCGTCAGCCGCGACCCCGGCGGTTAGGCACGTTCAGGTGCGAACTATGTTGTCTTCGGCCGCGAGGTAAAATATAATTATTACAATCATTTGAATAAGCTGAGAAAAACGGGGTTATATAACGTGTACAGAGTCGCCATCGTCGGCCTTGGCAAAGGTGGCACGGTTGTGTATCAGACCCTGAAGACCACCAAAAACGTCGTAATCCTTGGGGCGGCCGATATCGACCCCGACGCTCCCGGTGCCCGGCTAGCCCGTCAGGACGGGGTTTTCGTCACAACCGACTTTATTGCGCTCCTCGCCCTACCCGATGTGAACATTTACGTCGAAGCCACCGGCCGCGCCGAGGTGCGGGAAAAGCTGCTCGCCCAAAAGCCCGTACACGCCACCGTCATGGACGGCAAAGCGGCCGAACTGATGCTTACCATCCTCGACGAAAAGCAGCAGTTGCTCGAAATCAAGAATATCAAGGGCGAACTCGCCGCCATCCTCAATTCCGTTCAGGAAGGCATCGAGGTTGCGGACATGGACGGCACGGTGAAATACGTCAATCCGTCCTTCACCAAAATCTCCGGCATCAGCGCTGCCAGCCGCATCGGCAAAGACATTTTCCGCGCCTCCCCCAACGGGGCGCTGGCCCGCTGTCTCCGCACCCGCCAGCCGGTATCCGGCCGCCGCAGCGTCATCGGCGGCACCGACATCGAAGTCGTTTCCAACGCCGCCCCCATCTATGCCGGCGACAGCGGCGAGATGGTGGGCGCCGTGGTTGTCTTTCAGCCCCTCACCGACGTCATGCGCCTCATGGAACAGCTCCGGCGCCAATCGCGCCTCCTCGAGCGCCTGTCGGTCAAATTCGGCGAGGTCACCAGCGCCAAATACTCCTTCGACGACGTGCTCGGCGCCGACCCAACCTTGCAGCAGGTGGTCGAGACAGCCCGTAAAATAGCCGACACAAACTCCACCGTGCTCATAACCGGCGAGAGCGGCACAGGCAAAGAACTCTTCGCTCACGCCATCCACAACACCAGTAGCCGGCGGAGCTTCCCCTTCATCCGCGTCAATTGCGCCGCCATACCGGAAACGCTTTTGGAAAGCGAATTCTTCGGCTACGAAAAAGGCGCCTTCACCGGCGCCGCCGAGAGCAAGATGGGCAAATTCGAGTTGGCCAACCGCGGAACGATCTTCCTTGACGAGATCGGCGACATGCCTCACCAGCTCCAGGGAAAACTGCTCCGCGTGCTGCAGGAACGGGAAATCGAAAGGGTGGGGGGCACGCAGCCCAAGCCGGTCGACGTCCGCGTCATCGCCGCCACCAACCGCAATCTTGCCAAACTGATCGCCGCCGGCACCTTCCGTGAGGACTTCTACTACCGGCTCAAGGTCATCGAATTGACCATGCCGCCCCTCAGAGACCGGAAGGAAGACATCCCCCTGCTGGTCGAAAACGCCCTCGCCAGATTCAACCGCCTCCTCGGCAAGCGCATCAGCCGTTTTTCCCCCGAGGCGCTGGCGGAAATGAAACGCTACGACTGGCCCGGCAACTTGCGCGAGTTGGAAAACGTCGTCGAGCGGGCGGTCGTAACCGCCGACGGCGACACGATCACCGCCGCCAAGCTCGGTCCGCTGGCCGACTACCCCAAGCGCGACCTCAGCCTGCGCGACACTGACGTCATCACCTTCGAAGAAATGGAGCGCCGGCTCATCAACCTGGCAATCGCCAAATACGGCTACAACCTTGACGGAAAGAAACTGGCGGCGGCGGCGCTAGGCATCTCCCTGGCTACCCTTTACAACAAACTGCGAAAGTACGGCTTGGGAGAGGCCAAATGGTGACAATAAAGCGGCGCGCCAATAACGTCAAAAGAAGGAGGCCATTCATGCGTACAGTAGAAGCCGGCCAGATAACGGCGGCGGTGGCGAAACTCGCCGTCGACGCCAACTACTACCTCGCCGAGGATATCCTCGGCGCTCTTAAGAACGGGCAGAATGCGGAGGAATCCCCCCTTGGCCGGGAAATTTTCGGCCAACTGGTGGCAAATGCCTGCATCGCCCGCGAGCAGGAGATGCCCATCTGCCAGGACACCGGCATGGCGGTCGTGTTCTTGGAAATCGGCCAGGACGTCAGCATTGTCGGCGGCGACCTTGAGGCGGCCGTCAATGCCGGTGTCGCCCAAGGCTACACGGAAGGGTACCTGCGCAAATCAGTCGTCGACGATCCTCTGTTCATCCGCAAGAACACCGGCGATAACACGCCGACCATTATCCACGTCGCCATCGTTCCCGGCGACAGAATCAAAATTACCCTTGCCCCCAAAGGGTTCGGCAGCGAGAACATGAGCGCAATGAAAAGTTTCCCGCCCTCCGCCGGCGTGGCCGGAGTCAAGAAATTCGTTGTCGACACTGTCAGCGCCGCCGGTTCTAACCCCTGTCCGCCGATTGTCATCGGCGTAGGTATCGGCGGCACGATCGAAAAGGCCGCCTTTTTGGCCAAGAAAGCGCTTGTCAGGCCGATAACCAGGCGCAATGCCAACCCCGAATACGCCAAATTGGAGGCGGAGATGCTCGAACTCGTCAACAGGACGGGCGTGGGGCCGCAGGGTTTGGGCGGTACCATCACCGCCCTGGCGGTCAACGTCGAATATTTTCCCGCCCATATTGCCGGCATGCCTGTGGCAATAAACATCAGCTGCCATGCCACCCGGCATGCGGAAATCGAGATATAGGGGGACTGAAAGCATGGCCGAACCCATCACCATCAAAACCCCGCTGACTGGCGCAGTAGCCAGGAAGCTGCGGGCCGGCGACAGTGTTCTCATCAGCGGCACTATCTATACTGCCCGCGATGCCGCCCACAAGCGCATGAGCGAAGCCCTCGACCGAGGCGAGGCGCTGCCTGTGGACATACGCGACCAGATAATCTACTATGTCGGTCCCAGCCCGGCCAAGCCCGGCCAGCCCATCGGTTCCGCTGGCCCGACCACCAGCGGCCGCATGGACGCTTATACTCCGCGGATGCTGGCCGAAGGACTCCGCGGCATGATCGGCAAAGGCTACCGTAGCGCCGAAGTCGTCGAAGCCATGAAAAAGCACGGCGCGGTCTATCTCGCCGCCACCGGCGGCGCGGCCGCCCTCATCGCCCGTACCGTCAAGGGCTACGAAGTAGTCGCTTACCCCGACCTGGGTACCGAGGCTCTCGCCAAAATGACGGTCGAGGACTTCCCGGCCATCGTTGTCATCGACAGCGAGGGGCGGAACTATTACGAGGAAGGGCAGAAGCAGTACCGGCGACTGTAATATTAGCGACCGGCAATTAAGTCCCTCGGCCCCGGTATTATGTAATCAGGACGCTTGACACTCCGCAGCCCGTATAGTATAATATTCTTTGCGGTTCACGGGGCGTGGCTCAGCTTGGTAGAGCACCTGGCTTGGGACCAGGGGGTCGCAGGTTCAAATCCTGCCGCTCCGACCACGCTTTTTTACTCGCGGGTGTAGCTCAATGGTAGAGCCCCAGCCTTCCAAGCTGGTCACGTGGGTTCGATTCCCATCACCCGCTCCAAATCATTTTAGCAATGCCGCCCGCCAATTCGGGCGGTTTTTTGTTTTTACCCGGCAACCTGGAAAACCACGCCCGCGGGCTCCAGAGAAGGTTTTTGGCGGTTGAGGGCGAATTATAATATAACATAACCTGTATGCAGAGGGGTGAAGATGTTGGCGGCTGTGGCGGTGCACAAGCTCATGATACAGTTTATCTGCCCCAAATGCGGCCGCGATCTTGCCTGGGCATACGAAAAGGCCAGCGTTTACTGCCGCAGCTGCGATCGCTGGATACGGGCCCGGGAGATGAAAACCATCAACCCGGCCAAGAGCGACCCCGAACAAGACCAACTCCAACTTTTCTGACATTCATGCGCAAAAAAGCGGCCCTCACGGGGGCCGCTTTTCGATGCGCCGCTGATCTACTTCGTGTTCAGCTTTGTGGATCTTTCCGCCACCGTAATCAGGTTCTGGCCGATGCTGCGCAGCCCCTCGACCATGCGGGCGATCTCCTGGGTAGATTTGGCTTGCTCCTGGGTTATGGTGCTGTTCTGTTCCACATTCTTCAGCACCTGCTCCACCGAAAGCCGGAACTGGTTGAGCATTGCATTGATCTCACCCACCGACCGGCTGCTTTCGTCGGCCAGCTTGCGCACCTCGTCGGCGACGACGGCGAAGCCGCGCCCCAGTTCTCCGGCCCGGGCTGCCTCGATCGCCGCGTTCAGGCCGAGCAGATTGGTCTGCTGGGCAACTCGCTTGATCATTTCGAGGATTTCGGTCGTGTTGTTAACCTTCTGGGAAGCCTCCCGAGACAGTGACGCCGCCTCCTGACTGGTGGAAGCAAGCTCCTGCGATGACGCGGAGAGCTGCTCGATAGCCGCAGCAGCCTGTTCGAGGGCGGAATAAAGGTCGCTGACGAGCTGGCTGACCTTTGTCGATGTTTCGTTGTCCTGCAGCCGGGAGAGGACGAGTCCGGCCGCGATCTTCACGATCGGCTCGACGACTTTAGGATCGCCAGCAATACCGAAGGAACCGATTTTCTCCCCATTGTCTTTGATGGCCATATTTGCGCCGGGCTTCATCTTGCCATCGGACGCGGCTGCGTCTTCCTCGGTGACTATGATCGCCTCGATATCCGTGGTTAGAATCTTCTTAGACCCTCCGTGCACAATCCCGACGCGCGTTTTGGCCGAATCGGCGATAATCGTGCCGGTTGTGTCGCAGACAATAGTGTGGTAGCCTGTCCGGCCGTAAATGAAGTCGACGAGTTCACTCGCAACAGACGGATCCATTTTCAACATGCTATACACCTTCCTCAATATAGCAGATATATGTAAATGGTTATAGTTTCGCCAAACACTATGAAGAGACCTTTCGGAATTTACTATTAGCCGTTATACAAAATATTGATATCAGCAGGTAAATCCCTGATGCGGGGCGGGAGTTGGGCGAGGTTGACAGCCTGCCTTTGTTGACACTGGCTCCGCAAGATGCTATAATTTTTCGGTGAGCAGCGGGTTCGCCCGCGTCTATAAAATGCGCCTGTAGCTCAGGGGATAGAGCAACGGACTTCTAATCCGTTGGTCGCACGTTCGAATCGTGCCAGGCGCGCCAATGAATTTAAGGTTACAGAATGTGGTGCATCCAGTCCGATGTCGATTGGGTGCAACGTGGGTGCAAAACCTTAAAATTTAGGCCAGTTTCCCAAGGGGGAGACTGGCCTGTTTTCATTTGAGTCGGTATAATTTCCCGGCCTTCGTAACCACCTTCTGATCATTGTCGGGTACGTCATGACCATACAGGTCGAGCGTAGTGGACGGCTTTGCGTGGCCGAGCCGTCGCGAGACGTCGATCGGCGGAACGCCGGCCGCCAGTAACTCTGTGGCGTGGTGTGGCAGAGGGCGTGGAATTTCTTATGGTTGGCCTTTGCGACGGCCTCGATTTTTTCAATGAGCTCCCGAAATTCTTTGGTGTTCGTTTGCTTGAACCCTGACAATTGCTCCCCTCGGTGGTAAAAAGTCTGATACTCGGCGCAGCATTTCTTTGAGGCTATCCCACCATCGCTCGAAATTCCTCGGCGTGATCGGCATGCCGGCACTCGTGGTGAAGCAAAGACCCACGGCATCTTCGAAGTATCGGGAACATGGCCGCCCGGGTGACCTTCCACGACATCAAACCCGATACCATATACCTGCGCAACATAGGCGAGCATAACATGACCTTGAAGCGCAGGTAGTGCCGCCCGCAGACAGAAAGCAAGCACGCCATGATTCAACGGCGTGCTCTTCGTTTTCTGAACCGGCCTTTTATTTATATTGCCATCGGCAGGCTATCGTTGTAAGTCTACCTTTGGTCGCTGATCGTAGCATCACTGTTGCTGGCGGCCAAGTCGACCAGGGGATCGTAAGGCTGCCCCGTAACCGTACCCACCAACAAAGCGATATCGACCGCGTTTTCCGGAATTCCCCAAGAGTTGCCCGAGAGCACAAAAATCGCTCTGTCTACAACGAACCCCCGGGTATTATAAACCACATTATCGATGATATGGCCTGTAGTATTCGGATTCAAATAGGAAGCCTGCCTCATGGAATAAAAGATATTATTTTGGACGGTCAAATTCGTCATATTGTTTGCCTGCGACACAAAACCGCGGTTTACTACCCAGGTGTCCGACGGTCCTGCTTGGGGTGGCCCGTAAATAATATTGTTCACAAGCTTATGGTTGGTTCCGCCAATTTGAATGAACTCGACGGCATAAGGATTATCACTGGTAATCGTCAATCCGTCTATCGTCACACCATCGCCAATCACAGTAAAGGGAATGGACGCCGCCTGCAACTCTATAACCGTGTTGGGATAGCCCTTTAAGGTTACCCCCTGTTTATTCACCAGGATTGTCGAGGTAACTGGATACGTCCCGCCCAGTATATGAACCGTCCCCGTAGGCAACACAGCCGTCACGCCCGCCTGGATCGTTCCGAACGGATTGGCCTGTGTGCCGTCGCCCCCGATTGCTCCTGCTAAAACATATACCTCAAATGGACTGAATTCGACCGTGCCGGTAGGACCGGTAGGGCCTGTGGGGCCGGTAGGTCCAGTAGGGCCTGTGGGCCCCGCAGGGCCTGTGGGGCCGGTATCACCTGTAGGCCCTGTCGGACCCGTAGGGCCTTCTGAAGGTCCTGTCGCGCCGGTCGCGCCTGTGGCGCCTGTTGCTCCCGTAGCTCCTGTTGGGCCGACGATTGGGGCATCATCTTCAACCACTACAAGCGTCGCTTTAACCGGGACAACTGCCGAATAAATAAACGGGGCCGGGCTCGCGTTTGCCAGGACGACTACCACCGGGGCAGTGGTGACATTGATAACTCCTACCCCTACGACTTCTCCGCTCTTAACAGGCGAATTGCCTTCCAGAAAATCTCCCTGGGAAGAAGCCAGCGCGCATACGATCCCGGCGGCAGATGTGGTTGACTGCGTTGCAACCCACCAGTTTATTACATACCTGCCGGCCTCATTGAAGGTTATTACGCCCGTAGTGTTGTTATAGGTTATATTACCGTCAGAATACACTACCACATCGAAAATCACGTTGCCCCCGATTCCTACTGATCCGGAAAGCGAACGCTCAATTTGTAGCGCGATATTGCTCATGGTAAACTCCCCTCTTTTTGTCTAAAAAATTTCTTTGCCGTCCGCAGTTCTGATTTTCGATATCCAGAACATATACCGTTCAAATTATTTTATGATTCCATCCATGTAAACGTAACAACGGTAGGATAATAAGTAAGTATCGCAATGGGACAAAAAACCCCCCGGCTGTTGGCCGGGGGGGTGCGTCGCACCTGTGCGCGACTTTATTCTCACTTTATTTTGACCGGGAAAGGTACAGGCTACTGCGTGACCATTATGTATAAGCTTCTTTCGATGCCCAATGTTCAACACCAGGACGACTACTCTCTCGTCCTCAATGTGGCAGATAATGCGATAGTCCCCCAGCTGATAACGCCAGAGGCTGGCAAGGTTCGCCCGTAGCGGCTCGCCGAAGTGTCTGGGACTTTTGCAGCCTTCAATGCGGTCGTGCAGATAGCTCTAGCGGATGGGGCCACGGCGGAGGAGATTGCCACGCTGCCGGTATGGGATGAATAGGGGAGAGGGGCTATTTAAAGCCCCTCTCCTCCAAATTTGGCATCCAATTAAGCTGACGACTATGATCTTCTACGCTTATCGATTCCGCCCCAAAGCATAATACCCAGAAGAAAGGTTACAGCTACTATTTTGGAAAATATCTTGCTATAATCGATCCCCACTATCGGAAAGCGTGATGCTAAACTAGCTTTTGTGATTATTGCGGACTCAGATAATTGTTCTTGGCCAAGAATTTTCGTCCCATCTGAATAAAGATAAAGATAGGTGGGTTGTTCCCAAATAAAAATATGACCAGCTGGCAATTTTACTGCTTTTTCATTATCATACGCTTCCCATGGAACGTATGTACATATACCGACTAAGGTAGTCAAGTAAATAATCAGGACTGTTCTCTTAAAACTATACTTAAAATTAAACATATTAATACCTCGAGTTCATCCATTGATTATCTTATTATACCATATGATACCATAAAAGAGAGGAGTGGAAGAGATGGGCCCGAACAAACGCAGACCCGCTACCCCAGTGTGGCCGCAACCGCCGGCATAGAAAAAACTATCTATTTCCTCACGCAGATGTACGGATAAAGAATAGTAGGCTTCGTTGTAAGGGGAAGGGGGGCGGAAGAGATTGGGAGGCGAGCATCAGGTTTGCGTATTGCATGACGGAATAGACAAAGAGCTGACTGGGCTGAATAAATACATCGGCAAAGTCAGCGAACGGTTAGGACGGGTCGAGGAACACACAAAAGAGATCCCCAAAATACTCGACGCTGTCGAAAGTCTGAAAAACCAAAAGGCCAACTCCTCCGGTTTCATCGCAGGAGTGGCCTTTGTCATTTCTGGCGTCGTCTCGCTTGTCGGGATAGAATTTTCTATCTGGTTTTCAAGGGGACATTGAGAGGAGTGAGTAGTGAGATTATGTACGAGCATCTTGTCGTCATTCTAACCTGGGTCGAGCAGCACCTAGCGTGGGCGCTGCTCGCTATTTTTGCGCCGTCAACGTTCTGGTGCTGGCCGCCATGGCGCTGTACGTCAAGATCAAAGGACTGCCGCCCGGGCGCTTCAAAATCGCATTGCGTAAAATCCTCTACGGAATCGACCAGGCGGCCGATGAAATGGAGATGCCAGTAAAGCGTACGAAAGCAATCAGCCAGTTCCAGCAGCTGGTGTTCTGGCCGACGATTAACCGGTGGCGAATCTATCCGCCGGCCGCCTTCATAGAATGGATTATCGACGCCGAGGTGGCTGTCATTAGCCGGATTCAGGCCGTGACCGGCATTGAGAATTTTCACCAGAGGGAGACGCCGGCGGCGCCGGCCGTCCAGAACGATAACTTGGGGAGGGAGCATAAATGCGAGTTGAGATAATCGAAACCGGACTTATCTTTGAAATGGGTATGGCACCAGTAACGGCAGTGAGGGGCGTTGTTATACACCACACCGGTGCTGAGGATGTCGACCTGTCGGCCGCCGAAATCCACCAGATGCACATCGGCAATGGGTGGGCTGGTATCGGCTACCACAAAGTTTTCCGTAAGGATGGCACAGTCGAGCGAGGTCGACCGGAAGAGTACCAGGGGGCGCACTGCCCCGGGGCAAACCGTTTTACCCTCGGATATCATATTTGCGGGTGTTTCAGTGGTCAACTGCCGAACGAGGCACAGTTGCAGGCCCTTGTGGCCTCGCTGGCTGACGACTGCGAAAAGTACGGCATAAATCCTCTGGAGTGGTTTCCGGACGGTCATGATCTGATTAGTGGCCACTGCGATTGGCTGGCGACCGAATGCCCGGGCGATATGCTGTACTCCATCCTGCCGCAAATCCGGCAGCAGGTGGCCGAGGCCGTGCAGCAGGGGACGATCTAGGTGGAGGGCGTGAAAGAGGGCGATACCTATTGACAAAAAGACTATTGTTTTTGTTCTTGTTGCTTTTTCTTCTTGGCGGCCTGGACGATTGGTACTTGTCAGGCGACGAAGATGACGAATCAGGAGCAGATGAGGCTAGAGCAAATCTTCGACAGGCTCAAGGCGCTCTTGCGCGAGCGAACATTGAGTTGGCAGGAGCAAAGCAAACTGCTGTTGACCTTGAAGCAGAAAATAGCCGATTACGAGCAATCACAGCAGAAATCCAGTCAGCTTATTCAGAACTTGAAAGACTACATCAGCAAGATCGAGTCGGAGACGACGAAAGCGCAGGGCTCATTGACGAAGGCGCAGCAATCCTTAAACGTGCTCGAGAAAGCGAACAAGAGGCTAAAGGCCCAAAAAAAAATTTTTGTTATATCTCGCTGGCGCCGCCATTGTTTATGCGGCCATGAAGTAATGATAAAGCCCCTTGGCCGTGTGTGGTCAGGGGGCTATTTTTATTCCCTGGTATCTATGAAAACGTATGTATTAAAACGAACCCCCTAAAGAATTCTACGGTTTTACCGTATTTAGGGGGCTCATCTAAGAGGGAGAAGTTTTATGGGAGGCGGGCAATGTGGCTAACCTAATAAAAGTTGTGCGAACGGTCTTCCCTTTTCTGGCTCTAGCTAGTTATCCAATGGAACATGAATCTTCTTCTCCGACGAACAGTAGGAGAAGGATGATAATGATGACCACCACAACGATACCACTATTGCCGCCACCACAACCACACCCGAAGAAACCGCGGCCCATGTTCATTCCTCCTTTAACCGTAGTGTCATATTATCCTATGCAATTTTACAAAATTGGGTTACAAAGTAGACCGGTATACTATGCGCCGCAATAAGCCTCCGGCACGTCCGGAAACTTATTTATTTGGGAGAAATGTGTGTGCAACAAGTAATTTTAATGATGAAGACCCCGGCCAGCGTCGGAGCTTTTTTACCACAAACTACCTCATGAACATTGCTGCCTCCGTCCCGCAAAACAGACCTGTTTGGCCTGCTTTTTTGCGCCTGCTTCATTTTCCGGTTGTCTGCTAAATGAATGAAGGAATCCATTTTTTTATTGCTTTAGAATATGGTCGCGGAGCTTCACGGACTCAGCATTCTGATTTTACTTGCTTGTTGGCAACTGGTGGTGGCATGCCAGCTGACCATGTAGCGTAAACGCTGAAGCTTCATTTGAGTTAATTGCGCCAAGGACGACGCTCTCTTCAAATTTGTCCGCGGTTATTATTTGTTGATAAACACCGTGTTATCCAGGGAAAACCCGGATTTATATTATTCCGGGCTGGCCATACTACGGGATATGGATACTGATGCGCAAAGGACGGACGGAAGGATTTGAATCATCAATGAAGTATGGCGCGGAAAGCTTTGGCCGGCTCAAAACGGCGATGTTGCACAGGCCGACTTATTCGGTGCGTGAAATTAATCCCATTACGATGGGGTATTACCTGTTCGACGCTATCCCCGATGCCGACCGGTATCTGGACGAACACGACCAATACCGGAAACTCCTGCAGGCGCAAGGCATTATTACTTTGGAGCTGAGTGATTACATTCAGGAAAACAGAACGCTAATGGATACCCTGGCCAGTTTGCCCTATCTTAACGATAGTTCCGTAATATCGAGGCGCGGAGCGATTTTGTCGCAAATGGGCGGGGGACGGCAGGGGGAGGAAAGGGTTGTCAGGGAGGCGCTTGCCAACCTGGGGATACCGCTTGCTTATCAGTTTTCTCCGACCGATCATTTCGAAGGGTGTCTTATTTTGCCGGGGGGTATCCTTTTCATCGCCTGCACCGAGCGACATCGCCGGGCGTCTGTTGAAAGATTCTTGCCTACGGCGGTGTCGCTGTTTTCGGAGGTTATTTATGTCGAATGCCCCAAGGCCCGGCGCTTCATGCATGCGGACATGATCTACGGCCAGATAGACGAAAATCTTGCGCTGTCCTATCCGGCCGCATTTCTGGAAACATACAGCATCACCGCCAAGGGGGCGACACCGATAGATTTTACGAAGCATATGGCTAGTCATGGCGTAGAGATACTAAGCATTTCCGACCAGGAACAAAAGAAGTGGGGATGCTCTTTCGTGCCGTTGGAACCGGGCAAGATCATCCATTACGATATTGCCCTGTCTGCGAAAACCCGCAAAGTGCTCGGGTCGAAAGGAGTCGAGATACTTGAATTCCACCCGGAAGCCCTTTTGGCGGGCGGTGGGAGCCTTCGCTGCCTAACATTACAAATCCTGCGGGAATAGCTTGGGTATTGGCAGTTGCATCGCCCAACGCCACGGCGCGGCAAGCAATTCAAGACCTCGTCGCGTTTGCGTTGTAAGCAGTTCTCGCTATTATTTTGCAATTTTTTACTTCCCAAGAGGAAAAAGGGATTTGGTGTGGAAAGTATTAGGTACTTTTCTTTAGGGGCGGAACAATGTTCTTTTCGCAGCGGCACGGCCTGAAAATAGTCCCCGAAATGCAGATTGAGGGCATGAACGACGACCTGCGTGTCGGCTTATGGAACGCGTTTTACAACTGTTTTCTGTCATCTTTTGCCGCACCGCCTGTTGCCCATAATGAGCTCTACGATACCCAGACCGAGCTTCTGTATAACATCTGGATTTACGTGTGGAAAAAGCCGGGCGACGAGTTCCAGCGCGAACCGAAGAAACTGCTCGCCATATTCAAACGTTATTTTCTTACGGAGAAATGGCATGAGGTATTCGATGTCATCGAATACGCCGCGGCCAAGTACCCCCGCGAGGACGTATGCAACGAGTTTATGCTGGAATGCAATTTCGTGCTTGAAAAAGAAGTGTCGGCCTACCGGTTCGTCGACGGGATAATCGTTCTTGCCTTTGAAGATTACAAAGAAAGCCTGACGCCGGAAGCCGGCAATATACCACTCCGCGTCGACCACACCCGCCTGCAGAAAGCGCTGTCCATATACGCCACCCAGGAAAAACAGAAGAAAGCGTCGGTGGCAATCGCACCTGTAGCGGCAACGCTGAAGGCGGCGGAAAAAGGCACTACAATCGCCGGGCGATGAACAGCCAGCTGCAATAATTCAGACTAATGGCGGCTTTTTAACGAAGCCGTCTTTTTTTGTTCATTAAAAAATAATAATTATTAAATAATAAATAACATTGCATAATTGCGGGGCATTATGCTAAAATTATCCTTGAAAACATACAAGGAGGTAGATACAGATGCTTTCGAAAAAAATGGAGGATGCTTTCAACGACCAGATTAACGCCGAGATGGCTTCGGCGTACCTCTATCTGGCGATGGCGGCCCACTGTGAGGACAATAACCTCAAAGGGTTCGGCCATTGGCTCCGGGCCCAGAATAATGAAGAAGTGGGCCATGCCATGAAAATATTCGATTATGTGCTTGAGCGCGGCGGCAAGGTTGCTCTTAAGGCGATCGAAGCGCCCGCGGCCGAATTCGGATCGCCGGCAGAGGTTTTCGCCAAGGTGCTGGCCCATGAACAGCATGTAACCGCCCGTATCACCAGCCTTTATGAGTTGGCTGTTGCGGAAAAGGACTATGCCAGTCAGATCTTCCTGCAGTGGTTCATCAGCGAACAGGTGGAAGAGGAAGCTTCGGCTTCAGAAATCATTGAGAGGATGAAACTGGCCGGCGACAAGGGAAGCGCCCTTGTGTGGCTCGATAAGGAACTGGGCAAGCGTTAGCAGCGGTATGCGGCCCAAAGAAGCTGGGGTTTTGCAGCCATAGCCCTGACGGCAGTGGTGCAAGCCCCAGCTTCTTTTCTAGAGGGAAAAGGGTATCGGTTGTGGAAGATATTATATGTTTATATTGCGATGCGGCGGGGGCAAGGCCGCCGAAAAGGAGACGCTGATGTATAACGTAGGAATATTTCTGTTCGAGGATGTTGAACTGCTCGATTTCGCCGGTCCCTACGAGGTTTTTTCCGTTACCTCCGAGCTTAACGACCATAAGCTGTTCCGGGTATTCACGGTCGCGGAGAACCGCTCGGCCGTCAAATCGGTGAACGGCCTGAGGACTGAACCCGATTACGGGCTCGACGACCACCCGCCGGTCGATATCCTCGTCCTCCCCGGCGGCATCGGCACCAGGACGGCATACAAGAACGCCGCCGTTCTCGACTGGGTGCGCCGTACCGCCGCTGGCGCCCGAATCGTCATGTCGGTCTGCTCGGGAGCGCGGTTTCTCGGTGCGGTCGGCCTTCTCGACGGTTGCGCTGCCGTCACCCACCACAGCGTTCTCGGCAACCTCAAAGAGATAGCACCTGCCGCCGTAGTTGACGAAACGGCCCGGTTCACCGACAACGGCAAAGTGATGACATCCGGAGGGATATCGGCGGGAATAGACCTGGCCCTCCATATCGTGACAAAACTATATGGGCAGGAGATCGCCAACAAAACGATCAAATACATGGAGTACGGTGACTGGCGGTCGTTGTGACAAGTACAACCAAAAGCACTGCTGCTTCGGCAACAGTGCTTTTCGCTTTTTCAGGCGCGGTTACTGCACAACCCCGCTAAATCCACTCTATCGCCGTGTCCGTCAAAGCCCCGCCGACGTTACCGGTGTTCAGCGTGCCCGCAGGCTCGATCAGCAGTATCCGGCACTCTTCCCGGCAGGACGGCTTATGGTCGGTGCCTTTGGGGATTACGACCATTTCACCCTTGCGCAGGCAGAGCATCTCGTCCGGCAAATCGATCTGCAGTTCGCCGTCGATAACCATGAACACCTCGTCCGTTTCCGGGTGGCTGTGCCAGATGAACTCGCGGCGCATCCTGACGAGCTTGAAGTCGTAATCGTTCATCCGCGCTACCAGCTTGTAAGCATGCAACTTATCAATCTTGGCGAATTTCTCAGCAAAATTTACCACCGCTACACTCATTTCAGGTTTCCTCCAAGATTACATAATGCCGAGACGGTGCGGGCAGATTTGCCGGCACTTGTGGCAGGCATATACAAAGCCCCCGCCGTCGGTGCTTTTCCCGCAAACACTGCGGCATTTTCGCTGACTGATCGTCGTGCCGTCCAGGGCTTGCGCCGGGCAAACATCCAGGCACGCCCGGCAATTGGCCTCACAGGTCTCATAATCGGCCGGCGCGTCGCCCGCCAAGTCCCGGTCGACCAGCACCGCGCCCAAGCACAGCATATTGCCCAGCCGGTCATTCACCAGCAGCGTGTTCTTGCCCATCCGGCCAAGCCCCGCCTGCACCGCGGCATGCTTCAGCGACAATATCCCCTGTCCATGCCGCCGTTCATTGTCCCAATAATCGTACGGGTCCCGCGAAGGCACCGCCACGCTCAGGCCTCCCAGGCGGTCAAGCTCGTCCGCCAGGTGGAATGTGATTGCGTCCACCTGTTCGGCCGCCTTGAAAATGGCGAAAGTGTACGCCGCTGACGACGGAGAACTGAAAACCCCAGATGGAAATCTCGTCGCCACCATGACTACACTGCGGCATCCTTCCATAACATCCGTCGGGTGAAATCCCGTCGGCGCACCGGCGAAACGCTCCACCGGGGCAATCCCGCACAGTTCCGCCCCGAGCGCCGTCGCCCGCAGTTTTATCTCCTCAGCATCGATTTTCTTTAGCATTATTTCTCCTCCCGCCCAGAGGCCAAATTTTCCTGGACCTCTTTTGAAAACCATATTATCATAGAGTTATCGATAGGTAAAATTGATTGTGCCGATAAAGTGATTCGGGAAAAACGATAAGGGTGAGCAGCATGGAAATTCGCCAACTCAAAACATTCGCGGCTACCGCCAGGCTTCTCAGCTTTACCAAAGCGGCCGACGAGCTCGGTTACGCCCAGTCCACCGTCACCGGTCAGATCCAGGCTCTCGAGAAAGAACTCGGGATACTCCTTTACGAGCGCTTCGGCAAACAGATCAAGCTCACCCGCGAAGGGGAGCGCCTCTTCTCCTACGCCGCGCAGATCCTCGCCCTTTCCAGCGAGGCCAAGGACATTGTCGCCAGTTCTCTCGCTCCGCAGGGGACGCTCACCATCGGCACCGCCGAATCGCTCTGTATTCACCGCCTGCCCCCGGTTTTCAACGCCTATCGCGCCCGCTATCCCCAGGTCGGCATCGACATCCGTTTTGATGTAGCCGACGACTATCGCACTCTCCTGCGCAAAAACGCCATCGATATCGCCTTCCTGCTCGACGTTCCCTGTCGTGAGACCGACCTCATCACCCACGTGCTCTTCGAAGAACCCATGGCCGTGATCGCCTCTTACGACCACCCGCTGGCAGCCAAACGGCAGGTATTGCCCCGCGACCTTGGCGGCGAACCCCTCGTACTTACCGCCGAAGGTTGCACCTACCGGCGAATCTTCGAAAGCATCCTTACCCAGGCGGGCGCCAAACCGGCCTCCATCCTGGGCATCAGCAGCAACGAAGTCATCAAACGCTTCGTCGGCGACGGCTGGGGCGTCGGTTTCCTGCCGTTCGTCGTCGTCGAGCAGGAACTCAAGGCCGGCCAGCTTGCCGCCCTTGCCTGGGCAGGGCCGCCCTTCCGCATCAGCGCCCAGCTTATCTACCACAAAAACAAATGGTTGTCCGCCGCCCTCAAAGCCTTCATCAGCGTAACCCTCGAACAAATCCCGCGCAGCCTCGAAACAGCGAGCCCGGAAGTTTCAAACTGAGACTTGCGGGTTTCTTTTTTAAGCTCTCAACCCAACTACCGCACCGCAGATGGTTGTTCTGTCTTTATTTCATTCACGATATCCCAGGCAGGATTTGATAAAGTGGTTGAAGAGATTAATTATGGGATTCGCTTAGAAGCTCTCGCCGGTATTTGATAAATATCCTTGTTTACAAAGACAGGCCCGGAACAGCATCGTTCCGGGCCTTTATTCTTACTTCGCGCTCTGATGCGTTTGCCCGCTCGTCCTTGCTCTTCAGCTCTAGCCTGCTCGCCGCGCCTGATGGCTTCTCTGACCATGGGGCCCACCTCGCCGTAGTCACGTCGCCTCACCGGGATGTTCGTCAATAACCTTTTTCGCTTAGTCAAAAAGACCGGCCTGTTTGTATGGCAATTCCGGCCTTTGCCTTACAGCATCCTCGCGGACAAGGCGCTCGGCGGCTATATCAGCCAAAAACGGCGACGGACTGCGGGATGTCAACAGAATAAGCTCGTCGCGGGCCCGGGTCATCCCGACATAGAACAGCCGTCGCTCTTCATCCATGTCACAGCCGTCGCTGCCGCTGCGCAAAGGAATGAAGCCGTCGTTCACGCCGCAAAGGAAGGTTACCGGAAATTCCAGGCCTTTGGCCGCATGCATCGTCATCAACGTAACCGCATCCGGCGAATAAACCTTGCTGCCGCTGCGGACGATATCGCTTTCGCGGCCCAGCGCCAGGTTCTGGATAAAGGCGGCCATCTCGTTGTGGGTGACTGAGGTATGTAAAAGCTGTTCCATACACCGGATGCCGGACAGATTATTGTCGCCGATCCACCAATCGATAATCCGCCACGGCTTTTCCACCAGGATGACCGGTTCATATTTCCGCAACATTGCCAGGAAACCCTGGAGATCGCCCGCTGGATTGCGCAGCCCCTGCGTATCGGTCAAAAGCTTCTCCAGGGCTGGGATATCTTTCTTGCCGGCGCCGTAACGGTTCAGGACCGCCAGGTTGAGGGCCGACGAATAGAGGCTTTGGGCTTTGAGGCATAGCAATAACGAGGCAATATCCCCGGGGTTGAGCAAAAACTTGAAAAACGCCAGCGCTTCGCGAACCGGTTTTTCGGCCAAAAAATCGTCCCGCCCGACCACCACATAGGGAATGCCTTCTTTTACGCAGCACTGCTCCAGCGCTTCCGCCTGGCGATTGGTGCGGTATAACACGGCGATATCGGCGAAGCCTCTGGGCGGGCCGGCCGCAGGCTTTGCCTTGCGCGCCGCCGTCCTGGTCTGGGCGTCGAGCATATCGATGCCGCCCACCAGCCGGTTGATTTCCTTGGCGACGAAAATCGCCTCCGAAAACTCATCGTTGGTTGTGACCAGCCGCACTTTGGCGCCGCTATCCCTTGTTGCGCTCAATAAGCAGGTATTCTCCCCCGCGGCTTTTTTGGCGATTACCTCCTGCGAGGCAGCGATGACCTCGGGGGTTGAACGGTAATTCTGCGTCAGCCGGACCTGGCGGATGCCGGAAAACTCCGCCGCGAACTTGGCGAAATAGCGGAAATCCGAACCGCGGAACCCATAAATCGACTGGTCGGGATCACCGATGATAAAAATGCTCGCGCTGTTCCTGCCCCATTCGGTGATCAGGCGGTACTGCAGTTCGTTTATATCCTGAAACTCGTCCACCAGCAGGTGGGCGCAAAGGTTTTCCGGGTTGCCGCCGGCCGTGTTTCCGGCGGTTTCTTCCCCAAACCGGTGCAGCGTTTCCAGGAGGATATCGTCATAGTCCATTACGCCGTAAAGCTGGAGCTGCGACTGGTAGGCCTCGTATATACCGTCCAGAAGCGCCGCTTTTCCCCCGGCGCCTGCCGGCGATGCCGTGTTTTTCAGCAACGAAATCGCTTTCAGGGCATCGCGGGGCGACATCGCCGCCTTCCTGCTCTTCACGATCTCCTCGACGATAGCCAGCGCGTTATACTCGTCGATAATCGTGAGGTTGTCCTGACCCCGCCACTGGGACAACAGCCTCAGACAGATGGAGTGAAAGGTTCCGATGGTCATGGCGGCGACGGCCCGCTTGCTCCCGAATTGCTGCTCGAGGCGGTGACGCATTTCCCGGGCCGCTTTATTGGTAAACGTAACGGCGGTGATTTGCGAAGGCGGTACGCCGCACTCCTCCACCAGGTAGGCGATCCGGGCCACCAAGGTCTTGGTTTTTCCGGTTCCCGGGCCGGCGATCACCGCCACGGCCCGGGCGGCGGCGGACACAGCCTGCCACTGTTCTTGGTTCAAGCCGTAAGGGAGCCCTGTGCCGACAACGCCCATATCCCCCGGCACACTGGCGGCGGTTGAAATCCGCGCCGGTTCCGTCGTAGCGGCCGGACCGGCGGCCGCGGCGATGTCTTCGCGTATTGCCGGTGCTTCGCGGCAAGGATTGGCCGCGCCGGAAGCCGGTTCATTCATAAAGCATAACTGGCCGGAAAATAGTTCTATCTCGCTCTTGTCCATGACTTTGACCTTGCCGTATTCGCCGTCAAAACCGGGCTCGATGTCGACCTGGCCGCCTCTCAGCCTGCGGACGCCTTCGGCAATACAGGGACCGGCCACCGATTCGATATCCGCCAGCGGCGCCTCGCGGAGGATAAACAGCTCCGGTCCGAGGTTCTGCAGCAGATTGTCATATTTATTTCTTACCTTCATACTGCCGACGCCGGCCCCCACCGAGGAAGCGATGATCTCCGCCAGCGGGACAAGGCTTTCAAAATGCTTGGCCGCCGGCGGCACGAAGCCTTCGGGCCGGTCGGCCAGAGCCTCTACCCGATGCAGCACGCCGACGGTAAGCTTGCCGCCGCATACCGGGCAAAGGCCGCCAGCCGCTTTTGTGGCCGCAGGCGACCAACATACCTTGCAGTCCCGGTGCCCGTCATAATGATACTTGCCTTCTTCGGGGAAAAATTCTATCGTACCCTTGAACTCTTGCGTGCCGCGGTTTTTTAATGCCTGGAGGATATGCGGATAAGACAGCCCGGTAGCGAAAATATTGGCTTCCCGGGCCAGGTTGGCCGGGGAATGGGCGTCCGAGTTGGACACCAGCGTAAAGTTATCCAGCGCGGAAAGGCGCCAGTTCATGGGCGGGTCGGAAGACAGGCCCGTTTCGAGGGCATGGATATAGCCGGTGAGGTCGCCGAAGCACTCTCCAATGTCGTCAAACCCAGAATAAGCGCCATAGAGGGAAAAATGCGGCGTCCAGATGTGGGCAGGAATAAAAATGGCCTCCGGGCAAGCGTCAAGCACGATCTCCAATAAATCCCTGCTGTCAAGGCCCAGGATCGGCCTGCCGTCCGACCGCAGATTGCCGATGGCCTCCAGCCTGCGGGCGATGAGTTCGGCCTGCTGAAGGCCGGGCAGCAGGATCAGGTTATGGACCTTGCGGACCCGGCCGTTCTTTTTGTATATCGAGCTGATTTCACCGGATACGATAAAATGGGGCTTGGACGCTGCGCCGGCAACATTGTCCGCCTGGCAGAAATCTTCTTTGAGGGTATAGAGGCCTTCTCCCGCGGGAACCAGTTTTTCTTTCAGCTCCTCCCGCCAGGCCGGGTGGGTGAAATCCCCCGTGCCGATGACGTGGAGTCCTTTGCGACGCGCCCAAAACGCCAGCGTTTCCGGCACGCACTCCCGGCTGGTAGCTCTTGAGTATTTTGAATGTATATGAAAATCAGCGATAAACATCATATTCCACCCGTTTTATTCATGTACTATGCAGTCCGGCGAAAAGCAAATTATTTTTTCATATTTTGCAAATTACTGCCACACCGTCATTATACATAAGATTCACTAGCCGGTAAAGGTGACACGTTACGTCGAGCCTTTAGACCAAAAGGCCCCGCCAGCCACTTCGCCAAAAGTGAAATGACCCCCCTAAGGGGGCTGTTGAGCAAACTCGCGCCCATGCCGAGTGGCACCAGTGTTCTATGGTGGATTTGCTGACAAAAAACGAACACGGAAGCCGACACTAGCCCCCGTGTTCATTAATTTACTTCGCATTTTGATGTGCCATGCCGTTCTTCCTGTTTCCTCGGATATTGCCTGTTCGCCCTTCTTGATAGCCTCTCTTACCATTGACCCGACTTCGCCGGTGGTCACGTCGGACCAATAAGATATATCTAAATAACATTTTTGGCCTGTATACCAAATGGCTTTTGGCGTGATCCGATTCCCCTAAGCGGCCGCTAAAAATCAGTTAGTAAATAGTCCGGTTTTCACTATATTTTTTATATTATGGTATAATTATACAAATAAATTAAAGAAAGAGCTTAGGAAAAGCAGTATTTGGACCTGGTTCCATTATCTTCTTAAAAAATTAGTCATTTCGTCTATCTGAATTAAAGATACATCCCACATCTTTATCGCGTACTATAAAGCATTTTTACACTTAGAAGTGAGCGTTAATAACCTGGAAGGGATGAAACACATGAAAACTCTTGGGCAAAAGTGTGGCATCGGGATAATAACGCTATTATTCGTTGCAATCTGTATTTATGGCATATTTTATATGCTGACTCCACTGCCCAAAAAATTATCTGCGTTTAACAATATAACTTTAAACCAAGCTCCACATTTTGGTTTATGGATGCTCAACCCTTCCGGACAAGAATCAAACTGGCTTTCACAAAAATATCAAGGAAAGGAAATGAGGGAACCCATCAATATTATTCTTATTGATGAGGTCTCTTCTTCACCGGAAGAAGCAAAAAAGCGCCTTTCTGACAATTGCTCGCTTGCCGGCTATGACCGCCGCATGGGCCATTCAGCAGGATACAAATCCCTTATAGGCAATGTAATATATAATCAAATCCCGGAGGAATCAAATCATGCTTTCTCCAACACGTTTTACATTTCCCCCAATAATCATGGCCGAATATTCGGTCCGCATTATTATGAGGGAAAATACTACTTCACGGGTGCCCTAAGCAGGGAAACGATTGATTTATTTGCAACTGTGAAGCATGCATATAGTTCATTTATAACTGCTCGCGATGATTTTGCAATGGGTCTTAATGAATATTCCGATTATAAGATTATGGGCAAAATTGACTTAAAAAACTTGTTTTCGTCAGAAAACGCACTGACAACTGGCGATCATGATGGTAATGCCATAATCCTTGTAATAAAAAAATGAAAAAACGCGCTGTCAGCGTCCGGCCGCCGGGTTACGGACGACGCCTACAGTGAACAGATGCTTGTTTTTGCTCAAAAAAATCCTTGCCCTGTTAGCAGCATTCTCTTTGATATTATTGTAATAAAATGGATAGTCCATGCCATGAAACACGCCCTTAGCAAACAAGGCATTCCCCGGAGCGAATATTTCCACATTCGCAGTACTGCAAATAACTACCCCTTTTACTTTGGAAACTCGTGCGTCCGCGATATTTCTTACGTCTCTGGCCGCTACTTCTCCTGACGGAGTGAGTAGAATAGACCCTAAGTTTTGTTCCGCCGAGGCTGGTGTTTCTTCACGAGTCCAGGTAATAGGGTTTATTGCTATGGCACCAGGTTGCACAACGCCATTAGTCCCCATAATAACCGGAGCTTGCGTATTGTATGATATGATAACGCCGGTATCATCCGGACCCCGCGCAAATTTCAAGTGCGGGTTGGCCGCAAGATATTCCGCTGTTACCGAATAGCCGATAACGTATGCAGCAATCATTCTTTTGTAAACCTCGGGTTTTTTCGCCATATATTCGGCCAATAGATTTCTTAAAATCATGGAGCCCTGTGAATGCCCGGCTAAAATAAACGGCCGGCCGTTATTGTGATGATTGATAAAATAATCGAAAGCCGCAATTGCATCTTCCGCCGGGATACCGGCAACAAACTTATCGCGTTCGGCAAAAGGCAGCGACAATATATACGCCGCATCGGCCTGACGATAGAACGGTGCGTAAATGTTGCCTACAGATTCAAAAGCAGTGGCTTGTTGGGAAAATATTATCTTTGACTGTTCCATCATTACAGGATTGTCTATTTTGCAAATATTCGGTTCCTCTTCATCCATCTTATGCCATGCAGTTGGATAGAGGTAAAACACATCAACCGCTTTATCAGTCGCATTCGGCAAAGACAACCAATACGCAGGTTTCGAATAATCAATAGCTTGGTTTTCGCTTGCATATCCTGTCATAGTCAAGATGAAACAAAAGGCAACAACCACTAACGGCATTTTTTTGGACAACATTTCATAGCTCCTTTACATAGCTCCTGGCACTTGGGGACATTTCCTTATTTGCCAATACTGGATGATTTTGTCTTTCAATATAAATTTCTATGAAAATTATTAAAATTCCTGTAAAGGACGAAGTTTGCACTTTGCGAAGAAACTCAAAAAAGACAACCCCGAAGCCTCATGTGAGACTTTCGGGGTCTCTACTTATTCCGCGTTCTGATGCGCATTCCCGTTGGCCTTGGCTTCCTCGGATATTGCCTGTTCACCGCGCTTGATGGCTTCCCTGACCATTGAGCCGACTTCGCCGGTGGTCACGTCGGACCAGTCGCCGTCGGCGACTTTGTCGCCGAACCCAAGGTCGTTGGCCAGCTGCACCTTCGTTTTTTCCGACATTACTCCTTCGCCCATGTTTTCACCTCCGGAAATATTGTTCGCTACAAAAGATAGTATCTCCCGGACGCCGGCTTGTCAGCCGTTCCATTTGGGGGCATAATATCCGGGTTATGGCTGTATCGCGAAGCGCTTCGCCGGGCTCGACGGCGCGGCAGGATGCGTGGCAGCCGGCGGCGAAAGATGTAAACAGATGCTTTGACATGGGGAGTGGCTGCATGGATAAATTAGCGTACCGCAAAGGCGTACTGGCGATATTGGCGGACCTGCTGCAGGAGCCTGACAAGGAAACGGTCGCCGGGCTGCCGGCAACGGTGAAGTTCCTGTACGAAGCATTTTCCGCCCTCGGTTACCCCGTCCCGCTGCCGGCTTACAGCGATTGGCCGGCGCTCGCCGCGGACCTGGATACCCTCGTGCGGGCTTTCAACCGCAGCTTCGTTTTTCCGCCGGAAAGCCGGGTGGTGCCGGTGGAGTCCATATACCGCCAATGGACCGCGGATAGCAGCGCCCAGGTGCCCTTCGCCAAAGAAAAGGGCTACCTGATGGGCGACGCCGCCCTCCATATGAAGGCGCTCTACGAAGGATACGGCCTGGAGCTGCCCGCCGCTTTCGCTGCCACGCCCGACCACCTCGGACTCGAGCTGGAGTTTGCCTGCTTCCTGCTGGAGAAGGAAACGGCCGGGCGCCAGGCCACCTTCTGGCGCGAACATCTCGACTGGGTCGGCGAGCTTGCCGACGATGCGGAAAAAAACGGCATACCTCTGTTCTACCGCCAGGTGCTCGGGGTGGCCGCCACTTTCCTCCGCGCCGACCTGCAAAGCTACGAATAGTTTTTCATTCTGGAGGTGACCCTGATGTCTGTGCCTTTGGAAGTAGCCCGGGATATAATGCTGAAAGCCGTGTCGGTGGCGGCCGCCGAGGAGGTGGCGCTGGCCGATTGCTGGCGGCGGGTGCTGGCGGAGGAAATTGTTGCCGCCGCCGACTTTCCGCCGTTCGACCGCTCGCCGCTCGACGGCTATGCGCTCGTCGCCGCCGAAGTAACCGGCGCCGCCCCGCAGCGGCCCGTCACCCTCGAGGTCGTCGACGATATCCCGGCCGGCAGCGTGCCGCGGGCTGACGTGCGGCCAGGCACGGCCGCCAAGATAATGACCGGCGCCCCCGTGCCGGCCGGGGCTACCGGCGTCGTACGGCGGGAGGACACCCGCGAGGCGGATGGCCGGGTGGCGATCTTCGCCGGCGCCGGAGCGGCCGCCAATATCTGCCGGCGCGGCGAGGAAATCGCCGCCGGCGAAAAAGTGGTCGCCGCCGGTACTGTCGTGAACGTGGGGGCTATGGGCCTGCTCGCCTTGCTTGGCAAAGCCCGCCCGCGGGTGTACAAACGGCCGCGGGTCGCCCTGCTGGCCACCGGCAGCGAGGTTGCCGACGTCGATGCGCCGCTGCCGCCGGGCGCCATCCGCAACTCCAACAGCTACATGCTTACCGCCCAAGTCCTCGACGCGGGGGCCGAGCCTGTCCTGCTCGGCGTCGCCCGCGACGAAGTGCCGGTAATCATTGGCCGCCTTGCAACCGCCGGCGACTGTGACATGATCGTCACCACCGGCGGGGTATCAGCCGGCGACTACGATCTCCTCACCGACGTTTACCGCGAAATGGGTATCGAGGTGTTATTCGACCGGGTGGGCATAAAGCCGGGAATGCCGGTCCTAGCCGGCTTCAGGGATGGCAAGCCGTATGTCGGCCTATCCGGCAACCCGGCTGCCGCCAGCGTAGCATTCGAGCAGATTGTCCGCCCGGCACTGCTGAAAATGGGCGGCCGGCGGGACATCTGGCGGCCGCGGACCGAAGCGCTGCTTATCGCTCCCTTCGTCAAAACCTCCGGGGCGGTAAGGTTCGTCTGGGCTCGCTGCCAGCCCGTGAATGGGAGCCTGACCGTCGAGCCGCTGCCGCTGCAGGGCAACGGGATGCTCAAATCGGCGGTTGCGGCCAACGCTATGATCGTTATCCCTGCAGGCAGTCCGCCGCTTGCGGCCGGCAGCATGGTCGAGGTATGCCTTCTTGCCGACCTATAAGCTTTTACTTGCAGGGGGATAACAGGATCGGCTTGGGTAATTCCGACTGATTTGTTGACTTTCCCCTGAGGCTCACGCTACAATTGAAATGATACCAGGATACTGGATGGGGAGGCGCTGTTGTGAAAATTGTCGTTATCGGCGGCGTGGCCGCCGGACTGAAAGCCGCAGCCAAAGCCAGGCGGACCGACCCGGCCGCCGAGATTACCGTGGTCGAAAAGGGCAAGCTGATTTCCTACGGGGCATGCGGGCTGCCTTATTATGTGGCTGGAGATGTGCAGGATATCAGCCAACTGATGACCACGCCCGCCGGCGCGGTGCGCAATCAGGCTTTTTTCAAGAATGTCAAGGATATCACGGTACTGACCGAGACGCTCGCCACCGGGATCGACCGGGCGGCCAAGGAGGTAACGGTCAAAGACCTCGCCGGCGGCGGGGAAAGGAAACTGCCGTACGACAAGCTCGTCATCGCTACCGGCGCGGTGCCGGTCAAGCCGCCGCTGCCGGGAATCGAGCTGGCCAACGTTTATCAGCTCTGGCACCCCGACGACGCCAAGGCGATCAGGTCGGGGCTGGAGCGCGGCAAATTCGCGGACGCCGTCATCATCGGCGCCGGCCTCGTGGGACTGGAAATGGCCGAAGCCCTGAAAATATGGGAAGTAAACGTCACCGTCGTCGAAATGCAGAATCAGGTATTTCCTGCCTTCCTGGACGAGGAAGTCGCCGGCTCGGTCGCCAAATACGCCAGCGAAAAGGGCATTACCGTCCTGACCGGCGAGAAGGTCGAGAAATTCACCGGCGATGGGGCGGTAGCGGCCGTGGTCACCGACAAGCGGACCATCCCGGCCGACCTCGTCATCCTCGCCATCGGCGTCCGTCCGAACGTCGCGCTCGCCAAAAGCGCCGGTCTGGCGATCGGCCCGTCGGGGGCGATTGCCGTCAATGAGCGGCTGCAGACAAGCGACCCCGACATTTTCGCCGGCGGCGACTGCGCAGAAAATACCAATATTATCTCCGGGGAAAAGATCTTCACTCCGATGGGTTCGACCGCCAACAAGCACGGGCGGGTCATCGGCGATAACCTGACCGGCGGCGACGAAAAATTTCGCGGCGTCCTCGGCACCGTCGTCGTCAAGGTGCTCGACCTGAACGTCGGCAAGACCGGCCTGACCGAGCGGGACGCCAAACGCCTCGGTTACGACTATGTCACCGCCATGGTCGGCGGTCACGACCGGCCGCATTACATGCCGGGCGCTAAGCTCATCACCGTCAAGCTCATCGCCGAGGCCGCCACCGGCCGCATCCTGGGCGCGCAGGCGTTCGGCGAAGGCGAGGTGGCTAAGCGCATTGACGTCGTCGCTACCGCTATCACTCTCGGCGGCACGAGCAGCGACCTGTTCGATATCGACCTCGCCTACGCGCCGCCCTACAACTCGCCGATCGACAATGTGGCCGTCGCCGCGCTGGCCGTCCTCAACAAGCTGGCCGGCAGGCTTAAAGGCATATCGTCGCTTGCGGCCAAGGAAAAGATCGAGGCTGGCAAGACGGTGTTCCTCGATGTCCGCACCCCCGAAGAATGCAAGCAGCAGGGCTGCCTGCCGAGCGCGAACGTCAAATACATCCCCCTGGGGCAGCTCCGCAGCCGCCTGGCCGAAATGAACAAAGACGACGAGATCGTCGCCTTCTGCAAGATCAGTCTCCGGGGCTACGAGGCGGCCCTCATCCTCGAAGGCGAGGATTTTAAAAAGGTGCAGGTGATGGAGGGGGGCATCAACGCTTGGCCCTTCGAATGCAAGAAATAAGGCGCCCCGATAAAAAAAGAGCCGCATAGGCTCTTTTTTTATTGCAAGAAACACTGACGGCTAGGTGCTCAGAAATACGGGTCCGCAGCGGGCGAGGCCGGTTGCGGCTCCCACACGATCGCCGACGACAGGATGGTCAGCGTCTTCATCTCCGGCGTATCCTTGACGATATCGAGGACGGCCGCGCGGAATTCCGGCACTTCCATCAGCTTAAGGACCGCGGTTCGCATCTCGGGCGAGTTGATATTCTCCGCCATCGCCTTCACCATTTCCGGCGATTTTATCATCTCCGCCATACGGGCCTTGCCCTCGGGCGAGCGCAGGTAGAGCATCACTTGCTGTTTGACCGCGGCTTGGACTTCGGGGTTGTTCAGGCTCGTCTCGATCAGCGCTGTGACCATCTTCTGGTCGGGGGATGCGCGCTGACCGATGATGAAGGTATTGAAAAAGATTCCCGCCGTAAGCCATAGCCCCAGCGTGACGACCAGTCCGGTGGTGAATCCGGCCGCCAGCCAGGGGGAAAGTTTCTGCAACACTGCGCCAACTCCTTTGCCGTTTGCAGATAGGTTGGCCGGGAAGCGGTCCACTTATACTACGTTTTGACGATTCTTACCAGTACGAAGCCCGCGGCAAAACCGCCGATGTGGGCCCACCAGGCGATTCCGGCGCCGGCCGTGAACAGGGCGAGCGCTCCCTGCTGGAGCTGGAGCAGGAACCATAGCGGCAGGAAGAGCAGGGCGGGAATCTGGATGATGGGGAAAATGGGGAAGAGGGGAATGAGGGTGGCGATGCGGGCTTTCGGGAAAAGCATCAGATAAGCCCCCAGGACGCCGGAGATGGCTCCGCTAGCGCCGACGGTGGGCACGGGGGAGAGGGGATCGACGATGACCTGGGCCGCGTTGGCGAGCACCCCGCACAGGATATAGAAAAAAAGGAAGCGGAACTTGCCCAGGCGGTCTTCGATGTTATCGCCGAAAATCCACAGATACCACATATTGCCGAGAATATGCATCCAGCCGCCGTGGAGGAAGAGATTGGTGACGAACGGTAGATAAGTCGTGAACGCAAACGGCTCGCGGGCCAGCCGGGCGAGGAAATCAGCCGGTACGAGCCCCAAGGCGTGGATCATCCTGCCCAGGGCCGCGTCGCTGAGAATGAGCTCCTGGTAAAAAACATAGAAATTGGCGGCGATCAGCAGCACGGTGACCAGCGGCCAGGAGCGGGACGGGACGTTGTCGCGAAGCGGAAACACGGCGGACCTCCTCTCGGAGCATTGTAATATTATTCTAATGCGCATCAGCGGCTTTTGCCAATGGTCTGATGGAAAATTTCCCGCGGGGGATACTAGCAGCGAATAACCGCTGGAGGTGGATGCATGCAACGTTTCGTGCCCGCCAGGGCCTTCTTCGAGCCGGCTGCCTTCGATTATCCGCTCGGGCGCAAACTGTACGACCGTCTCAAGGCGATGAAAGTGCCGGTCGAACTGACCGGCTCGCATAACCGGGTGACAGGGCTGCCGGGGAAAACCGCCGGGGAGGCGTACCGCGAGGCCAAGCGGACACTGGTGGTCGGACTGCGAAAAAGCGCCGCTTTCGCCACCTGCAAGCCGTCGGCCCATTACCAGCTGCCGCTCAACACCAGTTGCCCGGGGATGTGCGAATACTGCTACCTAGCCACCACCCTGGGGCGGCGGCCGTACCTAAGGGTATACGTCAACATCGGCGATGTGCTGGCCAAAGCCCGCACGTACATCGAAGAACGGGCCCCGCAGATAACCGTGTTCGAGGGCGCGGCCACCTCCGACCCCATTCCCACCGAATATCTCACCGGCCTGCTGAAGGAAACGATCGAGTTTTTCGGCCGCCAGCCCCTGGGACGTTTCCGCTTTGTCACCAAGCACGACGACATCACCCCGCTGCTCGCCGCCGACCACAACGGCCACACTCGCTTCCGCTTCAGCCTCAACGCCACCGCCGTCATCGACCGCTACGAACACCGCACTCCCGGCCTGGACGAACGCCTCGCGGCGGCCGCCAAAGCCGCCGGGGCCGGCTACCCGCTCGGTTTTATCATTGCCCCCGTCTTCCATTACCCCGGGTGGCGGGAAGACTACGACGGCCTGTTCCGCAGCCTGGCCGCCGCTCTGCCGGAAGCCGCCGGGAGCGACCTGACCTTCGAGTTTATCACCCACCGGTTCACGAAACGGGCCAAGGCCAACATCCTTGCCGTTTTCCCCGAAACCGGCCTGCCCCTGGATGAAGAAGAGCGCAAATACAAGTTTGGCCAGTTCGGCTACGGCAAATACGTTTACGAGGCCGAGGCCGTGCGGGAGCTCAAAGAATTCATGCAGGAACAGGTAGCCGCTCATTTCCCGGCGGCCAAGATCGAGTATTTCGTATAAAGAAGAAGCTCCTGCCGATGCAGGAGCTTCTTCTTTATCGGTTACTGATTGGCAGGCTGCTGCTGCGTCTGCTGCTGGAAGCAGGGGCCGTTGCCGGGGCCGAAGCCTTTGCCCATCATGCCGGGACCGCGTCCAAAGCCGTGATGGCCTCTGCCCATCATTCCGGGGCCGTAACCCTGGCTCATCCGCTCCTTCATCCAGG
The DNA here is from genome assembly GCA_029976065.1 of Selenomonadales bacterium. GTDB lineage: Bacteria > Bacillota > Negativicutes > Sporomusales > UBA7701 > Anaeroselena. The sequence goes on along the minus strand of JARKNV010000043.1, from coordinate 109,407 downwards.
CGGCGCGCTGATCGGCCTGTTCCTGGGTCAGGTAGCCGAAGTCCACGTACTTCTGCATAATCTGCTTGCGGACTTCAAACATCTGCTCATAGAGCGGGGCAAGTTCCTTCTTCTGGTCGTCGGTAAGGGTGATGGCCTGACGCGGGCCGGGGGGCGGATTCTGCGGTCCGGGGGCGGCGTATACTACCAGCGAGGCGGCGATCACGAGAGCCATGGCGACGAGGGTGGCGATGGCGACAGTCTTTTTCATGCTTTGTTCCTCCTTGAGGTTTATTTGCTTTTATTATAAAAAACCAATTTGGCAAAAATATGGCGCACTTGTGACAAAAATGTGAAACCTGCCAGACTGCGGGAAGGGAAAAATACCCCAGCCGGCAGGGAATATTCCGCCGGAAAAGGAATAATAGAGCCATACCGCACAGAAAAGAGGTGGCCCGGGTGATACTGGGGATCGGCATCGACATCATCGAAATCGGCCGTATCGGCTCGGCCGTGGAGCGGGGTGAATTCGTCCGCCGCGTCTTCACTGCCGCCGAGCGCGAATATTGCGACGGGCGGGGCGTGCAGCGGCCCGCCTCTTACGCAGCCCGGTTCGCCGGCAAGGAAGCAGTAATGAAAGCCTTCGGCACCGGCCTCGCGGCCGGCAGTTGGCAGGAGGTGGAAATATTGCCGGACGACTCGGGACGGCCCGTGGTGCGCCTTGGCGGCCGCTTCGGCCAGTTGGCCGCTGACCTGGGCGTGACCGCCATCCACATCTCCCTGAGCCACGCCCGCGACTACGCTGCGGCCCAGGCTATACTGTGGGGAGGCGACGGACGATGAAAGTGGCGACGGCGCAGGAAATGCGCCTGATAGATATGCAGGCCTTGGACGGCTACGGCTTGTCCGGCCTCGCCCTGATGGAAAACGCCGGCGCGGAGGTGGCCCGCAAGGTCGCCGACCTCCTTGGCGGCGCGGAGGATAAAAAAGTCTGCATTTTTTCCGGCAAAGGCAACAACGGCGGCGACGGCTTCGTAGCCGCCCGCCACCTTATAGCGCGCGGCGCCAAGGTCAAGGTGTTCCTCCTCGGGGCGAAAAGCGCCGTCGGCGGCGATGCCCGCGTAAACCTCGACATCCTTATTAATATGGACACCGATGTCATCGAAATCGCCGGCGAGCGCGACGGCGACAAAGCCGCGCTTGCGGCCGCCTTCGCCGACTGCCTCGTCGACGCCCTGCTCGGCACCGGCTTCAGCGGCGAGGTGAGCGGCGACCTGGCCTCGCTGGTGAAAACCATCAACGCCGCCGGCAAACCTGTCGTCGCCGTCGACATCCCCACCGGTATCGACGCCGACACCGGCCGGGTGCGGGGTACAGCCGTCTTCGCCACCCACACCGTCACCTTCGGCCTGCCCAAGCCCGGCCTTCTTTTCCAGCCCGGCGCGGCCCACGCCGGCGCCGTTACTGTCGCCGATATCGGCCTGCCGGCTGCGCTCCTCGCCGCCGCGGCCATCAAGCAGAACGCCGTCACCGCCCGGCACGTCCGCCGCTTGCTGCCGCCGCGCCCGCCCTGGGCCCACAAAGGCTCGAACGGCCGGGTCGCCCTCGTCGCCGGATCGCCGGGCCTCACCGGCGCCGCCGCCCTCGCCTCGATGGCCGCCGTGCGCGCCGGGGCCGGCCTCGTCACCCTCGGCGTCGCCGCAAGCATCAACGCCGTCATGGAAGTCAAACTCACCGAAGTAATGACCAAGCCGCTGCCGGACGAAGCAAGCGGCATCATCGGGCCGGCGGCGATCGACGACATCGCCGCTCTTGCCGAAACCGCCGACGTGCTCGCCGTCGGCCCTGGCCTCGGCCGCGCCGAGGAAACCTTCGCCGCCGTGCGCGACATCGTGCGCCTCGCCCGCTGTCCGCTGGTTATCGACGCCGACGGTCTCAACGCCCTCGCGGGCCACACCGACATCCTGCCGGAAACCGAGGCCCTCGCCATCCTTACGCCCCATCCGGGCGAACTCGCCCGCCTGTTCGGCCGTTCTCCGGCAGCCATCGAAGCCGACCGGTTGGCGGCGGCCCGCGAAGCGGCCGCGAGCATGGGCGCCATCGTCGTCCTCAAAGGGCCGGGTACCGTTATTGCCTACCCCGACGGCGAGACTTTCATCAATACCAGCGGTACGGCCGCACTCGCCACCGGCGGCACCGGCGACGTCCTCACCGGCGTCATCGCCGCCCTCATCGCCCAGGGCCTCACCAGCCACGACGCCGCCGTCGCCGGCGTCCATCTCCACGGCCTCGCAAGCGGGATAGCCGCCGGCAGGGGCCTTGTCGGCATGGCTGCCGGCGATCTCCTGTCCGCGCTGCCCGAAGCCATCGCCGCCCTGCAAAACGGTTGACCTCGACTGGCAATATTTGCGTTTGGCGGCATAATTTGCGTCTTGCCAATGCATACTTAACCATGATACAGTACAAGCGGAACTCCAACGATTGGCAGGCTGAAATCAGCCTTTGAGTATATCAATTGCATTGACATTCGTATATCAGAGCTCATATAATGATTATATATTATGTAGTGTCTCGTGCATAACCGAAGGCGGGGGTGATGGTGTGGCCGAGTTGAAGCGTATCATGATAAGCATCCCGAACAGCTTGCTCCAAGAAGTCGACGGCTTTATCGCCATGGAGAAACTGAGCCGCAGCCAATTCGTGCGGGAAGCCATGCGCCTTTATATCGAGGAACGCAAACGCAAAGCTGTTAGAGATTCGATGCGCAAAGGCTATCAGGAAATGGCCGTCATCAACCTGGCCTTGGCTGAAGAAGGACTGACCGCCGACGTGGAAGTGTACGAGATGATGCCCACCTTGCTAGTGGAGCGTGAATAGGATGATCGTAAAGCGCGGGGACATTTATTACGCAAACCTGAGCCCGGTGGTCGGATCGGAACAGGGGGGGCACCGGCCCGTGCTGGTCATTCAGAACGATGTTGGCAATAAATACAGTCCAACCGTTATCGTCGCCGCCATTACATCCCAGATATCCAAAGCCAAATTGCCAACCCACGTTGAGATCAGCGCCAAACAGTTCAACCTCGACAAAGATTCGGTCATACTGCTCGAACAACTCAGAACGATCGACAAACGCCGCTTGAAAGAGAAAATCACTCATTTGAGCGAGGAAGTCATGACGAAAGTGGACGAGGCCATCAGGATAAGCCTGGGGCTCATTCTGCTTTGATTCTAGGATAGGCGCTCATGTGCCTATTTTTTTAATTTCGCCGTCTGCGTATATACTATATTAAACGCACCAAGCAAAGCAGTCTACGACACAATAACCGAGGAGGAAAACTATGCAGCTCAGACGCAAATGGGTGTCCGCCCTTGCGGCACTGGCCCTCGTGCTGGCCATCGCCGCCGGGTGCGGGGCGCCTGCCGACCGCGCCAAAGTGGACAACCTGGTTGTCAGCGTCATCGACGTTGGCCAGGGAGATGCCATCCTCATCCGCACCCCCGGACAAGTCACCCTCATCGATAGCGGCGACGTCCCTGCCAGGGACAAGCTCGTAGCCTACATAAGAAAACAGGGCATTACCGCCATTGATACCTTAGTTATCACCCACCCCCACGCCGATCACCTTGGCGGCGCCGTAACCATCCTCGACAATTTCACCGTCCGCCGCATCTACGACAGCGGCCAAGTCACCACCAGCGCCCTTTACCGCCAGTACCTGGCGGCCGCCAAGAAAAAGAACATCCCCTTCGCGTTGCTCGCTGGCGGTCAGGAGGTCGACATCGGCGGCGGCACCCTGAAAATCCTCAATCCGCCCCCCACTCCCTTCGGTGGCGAAGCCGGCGTCAACAACAACTCCATCGTCGCCCGCCTCGTCTACGGCAACTTCGCCATGCTGCTGGCCGGCGACGCCGAACAGGACGCCGAGGCGGCCATGGTCAAAAAATACGGCGCCAATCTCAAAAGCCAGGTTCTCAAAAGCGGCCATCACGGCAGCCGCACCTCTTCCTCGCCCGCCTTCCTCAAGGCTGTCGCCCCCGAAGCGGCCATAATCTCCGTCGGCGCCGGCAACGAATATCACCATCCCCATCCCTCGGTCCTCAAACGTTACGGCGACAACAAATACAAAATTTACCGCACCGACACCGACGGCACCGTCACCGTCACCAGCGACGGCAAAACCTACACCATCGCCAAGGAGAGATAACATGCGCGTCCGGGCAGTGCTCGACAGATTCGAAGGCGACAAAGCCGTCCTACTCGTGGGCGACGCCGAACGCAGCGTTGCCTGGCCGCGGGCCTTCCTGCCGGCGGAAGCCGGTGAGGGCGATATCCTGTGGCTGGGTTTCAGCATCGACGCCGAGGCGACCCGCGCCGCCAGGGCGGAGGCAGAGGAGCTGCTGCGCCAGCTTCTGAACGCCGACCGCAACAAATAGCGGCCGTTGCTACAGTCACATATAAAAAACAAGGAGCGATTCCTCCTTGTTTTTTCCTGTTTTAATTTAAATAACGTGTTTGCACAGGTACTGTTAGCGTAACATAAAAAATAGAGACCGAAACTGGCAGGAATTTGGTTACAGAAGTCGAATTGTAACATAACACGTCGCAATAGGGAGGTGTTGTGTTGCGCCGCGTCCTTAGTTTCGCGTTAGTTATCGCCATTCTGGCCATTTCCTCGGTCGCTTACGCGGCCAAGGCTCCGTCTCCCCAGGCTAACCAGCCTGGCAGCAGGCTGCTGGCCGTCGTCGGCAAAACCGCGGGAGCCTCGATCCGGCCGGGCGGTGAACAGCTTACCAAGATTCGTTGGGCCAACCACATCGACGCCGTCACCGGCGCCGGGAGGCTTCGCCTTGTCATCGACACCACCGGGCCGGTCACCGTCAGCGGCACACCGTCCGCCACTTCGACGCCGCGTCTCGTCGTTAACGTCAAAGGTGCCGTTCCCGGTACCACCGAGACCGACATTGATCTCGACGGTCGGATCGCCGATAGCATCAGCATGAAATCCGAAGACGGCCTCAACACCGTCATCAACGTCGAACTGCCGCTGTTGCCCGACGAAGGCGAATACCGGGTATTCACCCTGCCGCAGGATCCCCCCAACAAGAAACCGTTCCGCGTAGTTATCGATATCAACCAGCCCCTGCCTCTGGCTAATTTCAACTTCACCCCAGGCCTAAAGGACAAGCTTATTGCCATCGACCCCGGCCACGGCGGCACCGATCCCGGTGCTATCGGCCTGTCGGGCTTGCAGGAGAAAAGCGTCAACCTCGCCGTTTCTCTCCGGGTGAAAGCAGTTCTGGAAAAAGCCGGCGCAAAAGTCATCATGACCCGCCAGGATGACCGCGACGTTTTCGGACCCAATTCCTCGGCTGTCGACGAACTCAAGGCGCGGGCCACCATCGCCAACGTCAAAAAAGCCGACATATTCGTAAGCATCCACTCCAATGCCGCCCAGAACCGCGACGCGGACGGCACCACTACATACTACTATCAGAAGACCCGCTACGATTCGATGCTCGCCCGGAATCTCCAGGCAGGCATGGTCCAGGCCGCCGGCCTGAAGGACAAAGGCTCCCTGCCGGCGAACTTCTATGTCATCAAACGCGCCATCATGCCCGCGGCGCTCGTCGAGCTCGCCTTCCTTTCCAATCCGGCCGAGGAAAAGTTGCTGGCCAATCCCCAGTTCCAGCAAAAAATGGCCGAAGGCATTGTTCAGGGAATGCAGCGCTTTTTTGCCCAGGCTTCCGGCAAGGGGGGTGAACAGTGATGCCCGTACGCAGCAAATATCTCGCCTTCTTAGTCGTACTGCTGATCGCGCTGTTAGCGGCAGGTTGCGAACCCGGCCAGACCGTGACCGGTCCGCCCGCCACCCCTGCCCAGCAGCAGGATAAGCAGTCGTCCCAAGCATCAACCGAAACGATGGTCGTCACCGTTTACTACGCTACCAAAGACGCTTCTTTCCTGGTGCCCGAAATCCGCACCGTTCCAAAAACCGACCACCCCGCCCAGGCGGCCGTCGAGCAGTTGCTGCTTGCCCCAAAGAACGCCGACCTCGTGCGGACCCTGCCTGAAGGCACCAAGCTCAAAGGAATAACCGTCAAAGACCATATCGCCTATGTCGATTTCAACGACAAGCTCATCAAAAACGGGCGCGGCGGTTCAACCGGCGAGATCCTCGTCGTAGGCGCCATCGTAAACACAGTTACCGAATTTGCCGACATTTACAAAGTCCAGATCACGGTCGAAGGCAAAAAGATCGGCACCCTTTACGGGCACCTCGACACCAGCGAACCGCTGAGCAGGTCGGAAAATATCATAAAAAAATCCTTGTGAGCTCCGGAGCAATCTGGTAAAATAAGACTGCAACCGAATACCGAACCACTAGGGGAGCGTAATGCTGAGAGGCGCAAGCCGACCCTTGGAACCTGATTTCTGGTTAATACCAGCGTAGGGAAGTGGGTTTTACCAGGCAACTGGCAGCCATCTAACCGTTCGTTGGATGGCTGTTTGATTTTTCATGAGGAGGACTGCCAATGACAACCCAGTTGAAACTCGCCCGCAGCGGGCAGATTACCCCGGCCATGGCCGCGGTGGCCGCCGAAGAGGGCCTCGCGCCGGAAACGATCCGTGAACGGGTCGCTACCGGCACGGTCACCATCTGCGCCAACATCAACCACACCAGCCTCAAGCCCCGCGGCTTCGGCCTCGGCCTCAAAACCAAGGTCAACGCCAACATCGGCACTTCGAGCGCCTTTCCCGACGTCAAGCCCGAGCTCGCCAAGCTCCAGGCCGCCATCGACGCTGGCGCCGACGCCGTAATGGACCTCAGCACCGGCGACAATATCGACTACTCCCGCCGCGAAATCATCAAGCACTCCACCATCCCGGTCGGCACCGTGCCTATCTACCAGGCCACCGTCGAAGCCATCAAGAACAAGGGTGCCATTGTCGCCATGACCGGCGACGACATCTTCCGCACCATCGAAAAACACGCCAAAGACGGCGCCGACTTCATGACTATCCACTGCGGCATAACCCAGGCCAGCATCGCCAAGCTCCGCCAGCAGGGCCGGGTCACCGACATCGTCAGCCGCGGCGGGTCCTTCATCACCGGCTGGATGCTCCACAACGACAAAGAGAACCCTCTCTACGAGCGTTACGACGAACTCATGGATATTTGCGCCGCCTACGATGTCACCATCAGCCTCGGCGACGGCCTCCGGCCTGGTTGTCTCGCCGATGCCACCGACCGGGCCCAGGTCGAGGAACTGCTTACCCTCGGCGAACTCGTCGACCGGGCGTGGGCCAAAGGCGTACAGGTTTTGGTCGAAGGCCCCGGCCACGTCCCCTACAACCAGATCGAAGCCAACGTAAAACTCCAGAAACAGATCTGCAAAGGCGCGCCCTTCTATGTTCTCGGTCCGCTCGTCACCGACGTGGCTCCGGGCTACGACCACATCACCGCCGCCATCGGCGGGACACTGGCCGCCGCCGCCGGTGCCGACTTCCTCTGCTACGTTACTCCGGCCGAGCATCTCGGTCTGCCCACCATCGACGACGTGCGCGAGGGCGTCATCGCCTCCCGCATCGCCGGTCACGCCGCCGACCTCGTCAAAGGCGTCCGCGGCGCGTGGGACTGGGACTTGTCCATGGCCAAGGCCCGCAAGGCCCTCGACTGGGAAAAACAGATCGAACTCGCCATCGACCCCGTCAAAGCCGGCCGCTACCGCAAGGAGCGCAACCCTGGCGGCGCCGAAGCCTGCTCCATGTGCGGCAACTACTGCGCGATGAAAATCGTCAGCGAGTATCTCGGCAAACCAGTGGAAAAGTGCTAAATAATAAGATCGCCCCGCAATTGCGGGGCGATCTTTCTTATCAAAAACAGATAATCAGCCGTCGTCCTCGTTGCTGTCGCCGAGAATGGACCCCAGGCCGCCCAGCAGCGTTCCGCCGAGCACTGCCCGGCCGAGCATGCTGCCCTCCGCCACCGCACTTTCGCCGGGATCGAGCTCGAGTTCGACGAACTGCATTTCGGTGCCGAAATCTTGTAGTCGATCTCATCCGCACTGCCAGGCAAGGCCGGCGGCGGCACGGGGATGCTCGTCTCCCGCCCGGCATCGGTCAGCTCCGCCAGCCTGGCGATCGGCACCCATTCCGTGAAGCCTTCCCGCCAGGCCAGGCCGGCGGGGTTGGCCCGGGCGTGTTCCCGCGCCTGGGCGTCGCTCAGCGGACCGAGGCGTTCGCCGTTATAGCTGAGATACCAGTTCATGCCATCCTCCTCAGATCGCTCATTCGTTGAAGTATAACCTGGGGACGCGGGGACTGACCGCGCAGGCCAGCTCGTAATTGATCGTACCGGCGAGGTCGGCCAACTCGGTCAGGGTGATTTCCTCCTTGCCCTGGCGGCCGACGAGCACCGCCTCGTCGCCGATGGCCGCATCGGCATCTGCGCCCAGGTCCACGACGATCTGGTCCATGCACACCCGGCCGACTACAGGGCGGCGTTTTTCGCCGATCAGCACCGCCGCCCTGTTCGACAGGTGGCGGCTGTAGCCGTCGGCGTAGCCGACCGGCAGGGTGGCGAGAAAAGTCGGGCCGGGAGTCGTGTACGTGCAGCCGTAGCTCACCGGGGTACCGGCGGAAACCTCCTTGATATAAGCTATGCGGGTCTTGAGCTGCATAGCAGGGCGAAGATCGAGGCTTTTGTGCATTTCGTGCGAAGGCGGCAGACCGTAGATGATGATGCCGGGCCGGACGGTGTTGAAGCGGCCGTGCGGCAGATCGATGGTTGTCGCGCTGTTGGCGGCCGAAATATAAGTCAGATTGGTCTTGGCGGCCAGACGGTCGACCGCGGTCCGGAAGACGGCGAGCTGTTTGTCGGCGTAAGCCTTGTCGGCGGCGTCGGCGGTCGCCAGGTGAGTGAAAAGGCCGACAAGCTCCACGCCGGGGCTGGCCTGGATGTACTGGCGAAATTCCTCGAGCTGCACCGGAGCAATGCCGATGCGACCCATGCCGGTATCCGCCTTCAGCATGATGCGGCAGCGGCGGCCGCTGTCGCGGGCCGCGTGGGAAAGGGCCCTGATGCAGTCCATGGTGGCGACCGTCGCGGTCAGGTGGTAATCGACGACCAGTTTCGCCTGATCCGGGGGGGTGAGGCCGAGGATAAAGATCGGCACCGCCAGGCCGGCGCCCCTCAGTTCGGCGCCTTCCTCCGGGATGGCCACCGCCAGGCAGTCGGCGCCCGCTTCCAGGGCCGCCCGGCTCACCTTGACGGCGCCGTGGCCGTACGCGTTGGCCTTCACGACGGCTATCAGCTTGACCGCCGGGCCGACCATGTCGCGGATCTGGCGGATGTTGTGGCGGATGGCCGCCAAATCGATCTCAGCGTAGGTTGGTCGCATGCAAACCCCTTCTATCGTTCTTTATTCGCTATCGTCAGGCCGTGCTTGCGCAGTTTTTTGAGAACGGCGGTGTGGGAGAGGCCGAGGGCGGCGCCGATCTGCCGGGAGGTCCGGTGGCGTTTCATCGCCTGCAGCAGCACATCCCGCTCCACCTCGTTCAACGTTTCCGCCAACGCCCGTTCGGGCGCGGCGACGCCCCGCGGCAGGGGCGTCTGCCCGTGGTCAAGGACGATATGGCCGGTGAGGATAATCTTATCGCCGACGATATTGACCGCCCGTTCGATCACATTTTCCAGCTCCCGGATGTTACCGGGCCAGTGGTAGGCGGTCAGCTTGGCGAGAGCCGTCTCGCTGATGGCGTCGACCGGCTTTTGCAACTTGGCGGCGAACCTTTTCAGGAAATAATCGACAAGCAGGGGGATATCTTCGCTCCTTTCCCGCAGGGGCGGCAGGAAGAGGGGGATGACGTTGAGCCGGTAATAAAGGTCCTCGCGGAAGGCGCCCTTGGCGATCATATCCTCGAGATGGCGGTTTGTCGCCGCCAGTATCCTCACATTCACGGTATTTTCCCGCGTGCCGCCGAGGCGGCGCACCTTGCCGTCCTGCAGCACCCTGAGCAGCTTGGCCTGGAGGTGGGAGGACAGTTCGCCGATCTCGTCGAGGAAGAGGGTGCCGGTGTTGGCGAACTCGAACAGGCCCTGCTTGCCGCCCTTGACGGCGCCGGTGAAGGATCCCTCCTCGTAGCCGAACAGCTCGCTTTCCAGCAGCGTGTCGGGGACGGCGGCGCAGTTGAGGGGGACGAACACCTTGTCGGCCCGCGGGGATGCGGCGTGGATGGCGCGGGCGAACAGTTCCTTGCCGGTGCCCGTTTCACCGCGGATAAGCACGGTCGAATCGCCGCGGGCGATCGTTTTGGCCATCGCCACCACCTGGCGCATTGCCGCGCTGGTATATAGTATCTCATCAAAGGTGAAAGTCATCTGTCCGGTGACGGTATAAACGAGCTCCCGAACATCGCTGATATCCTTGAGCACGGCCACCGCGCCGATTATTCGCCCCCGCGCCCCCAGAATGGGCCGGCCGCTGGCGAGATAGTGGCTTCGGGTTCTCTCCAGGACGATCTCGCGGTTGTTGTAGACAGCGCCCGTCCGCAGCGTGTCGAGCAAGGGCAGAGCGGGAGAAATCTCCGCCAGGGGGCGGCCGATGACCTCCTGATAGGGGAGGCGAACGATCTTTTCCGCCGCCGGGTTATAATGGGTGACCTCGCCGCGGTGGTTGATGGCGACGATGCCCTCGCCCACCGAGGCAAGCACTGCCTTGATCTGCTCAGCCTTTTCCTGGTGGGGCATCAGATCGATCTCGACGGCGTCGATTACCTGGGGAATCGACCGCAGGGCGGCGAGGATGGAATCCTTATCAGCCGGCACGGTCGTTTCGGTTTCCAGGTATACGGTGTTGGGCTCCACTTCCATCGTCAGGATATTGAAGCGGCGGGCGGCGAGCACCTGGGAAATATCCAGCACCAGTCCGACCCGGTCGATGTTGGGGATGCGCAGGCGGAGCAGCTGCATCGTCGGCCCCCTCCAATGCAATATTATAACAAGTGTTAAACAGCGGGCCGGCATAATCCTCCGCCTGGTACAACTTTTTTTGCCGGCGTGGTATACTAGACGGGAGAAATGGTATTATGCACCAAACGCGGATAAATATGAGACGGTGATTGCATGCATCTCAGAGAACTCGGCGAATTCGGCCTCATCGACCGCATCAAGGACGGCGCCCTCGCCAACCCTGACGGGGTAATCGTCGGCATCGGCGACGACGCCGCCGTCTATCGTCCGGAGGCGGGGTTGTATCAGCTTTTGACGACCGATATGCTTGTGGAGAGCGTTCATTTTCTGCTTGACAAGACCACCCCGTGGCAGCTCGGCTATAAGGCGATCGCCGTCAACCTCAGCGACATTGCCGCCATGGGCGGCCGGCCCCGCCACGCCGTCGTCTCGGTCGGCCTGCCGGAGCGCCTGCCGGTCGAATTCGTCATCGACCTTTACGCCGGTATGAAAGAAATCTGCCGCGAATACGCCGTCAACATCGTCGGCGGCGACACTGTTTCCAGCCCTTCCGGCCTTGTCATCAACGTCGCGGTCACCGGTGAAGTATCTCCGGCCGGCCTGCTCACACGCTCCGGGTCCAACCCGGGGGACCTCGTGGTTGTCACCGGCACCCTCGGCGACTCGGCCTGCGGCCTCGACCTGCTGCAAACGCCAGGCTGGGAAGAGCACGAATTCGCCTGGCCGCTTGTTACCGCCCATCTTACGCCGCGCCCCGAGGTCGACACCGGCCTTCGGCTCGCCGGCTGGGGTGCCAGCAGCGCCGACGACATCAGCGACGGACTGGCCAGCGAGGCCCACGAACTCGCTAAAGCCGGTGGAGTCGGTATCAGGATATACGCCGACCGCATCCCTCTCTCGCCCCAACTGCTCAAAGCTTCGGCTCTGCTCAAGCGGCGGCCGATCGACTACGCCCTGTACGGCGGCGAGGATTTCGAACTCGTTTTCACCATCCCGGCGGATAAATTCGCGCGCATCGCCTTCAAGGGCGGCCTGACGGTCGTCGGCGAGGTGACCGCCCGCGAGGACGGGGTTATGCTCGTCGCCCGCGGTGCCGCTACTCCCCTGGAGCCTCGCGGCTACAACCACTTTCGCTAAAGGGAGCATATCATGCTGACAATAACGACCCATGAACCGGCCGCCACCTTCGCCGTTGGACGCACCCTCGGGGGATTGCTCGCGGCGGGCGACGTCCTCTGTCTGGCCGGCGACCTCGGAGCCGGCAAGACCCTGCTCGTCCAGGGCATTGCCGCCGGTCTCGGCGCGGCCGACGACGTCACCAGCCCCACCTTCACGATCCTGCAAATCTACGACACCGGCCGTCTGCCGCTCTACCATTTCGACCTCTACCGGCTGGACAGACCGGAGGAGCTCGACGGCATAGGCTTTGCCGACTACGCCGGCGGCGACGGCGTCGCGGTCGTCGAATGGGCCGACAAATTCCCCGCCGCCATGCCGGAAGAGCATCTCCGCATCGAGTTTACGGCAGGGGCCGGCGAAGCCGACCGCGTCATCGGCCTGACGCCCGCGGGCGAACGCTATCGCCGGCTGTGCGAGGAGCTGAGAGAAAAATGCTGATCCTGGCCCTGGACACCGCCACCCTCGTATCCAGCGTCGCCCTCGCCGCACCCGGCCGACTGCTGGCCGAGCTTACCCTCCAGACAAGGAAAACCCACTCCGAGCGGCTGATGCCGCACATCGAACAATTGCTGACCCTCGCCGACGCCGATAAGTCAGCCGTCGGCGCCATCGCGGTCAGCATCGGGCCGGGATCGTTCACCGGCCTCAGGATCGGCCTGGCCACCGCCAAAGCGCTGGCTTATGCCCTCGGCATACCGCTGATAGGCGTACCCACCCTGGCCGCGCTCGCCTACGGCTGCCCCGTGCCGGGAGCGCTCCTCGCGCCGACCATGGATGCCCAGAAGGGCAACATCTATATTGCCCTCTACAGTTGGCAGGCCGGCGAACTCGCCGAAGTCCTGCCACCGTCCGTCATGGACCATGCAGCCGCCGCCGCGAAATTGGCCGCACGGCCCGAGCCGGTGCTCGTCCTCGGCGAGGCGGCCGAATTGTATGCCGACGCCTTCCGTAAGGCCGGCATCGCCGTCGCCGAACCCCATGTCGCCATGCCGCGGGCCGGCAGCGTCGCCCTGCTCGGTGCCAGGCTGCACGCCGCCGGGGTCAGCCACGACGCCATGACCCTCGAACCCCTGTATATAAGACGATCCGAAGCGGAGGAATTATGGGAGAAGCGCCAGGGTTGCCGCCGGCGGTAAACATCCGCGCTATGGAACTGTCCGATATCGACGCCGTGCTGGCGGTCGAGCAGGTGTCCTTCGTCACCCCCTGGTCGCGGGCGGCGTTCGTTGCCGAGATCGACGACAACGACCTGGCCTGCTACCTCGTGGTCGAGGCTGACGGCCAGGTCGTAGGCTACGGCGGCATGTGGATAATCTTCGACGAGGCCCACGTCACCAACGTCGCCCTCTTGCCGGCCTTCCGCGGCCGCGGTTTGGGGACGATGCTCATGGACTCGCTGTGCGCGCTTGCCAAGGCTCTGGGAGCCGCCCGTATGACCCTTGAGGTCAGGCCATCCAACCGCGCCGCCCAGCGGCTTTACGGCAAGCTGGGATTTGTGGCGTGCGGCGTCCGGCCGGGCTACTATACCGACACCAAAGAAGACGCGGTCATAATGTGGCGGGACAGGCTGTAGGCAAAAAGAAAGCCACTCGGCGTGGCTGAGGGTGATTGCTGAATATTATATGAAGCGGCCCTGCCGCATGTGACAGCGCAGGAGCCGTAATATAAAAGGGCGGCCGTAGCCGCCCCCGGAACCTTAGGTGAGGTTATTCGATTCATACTGCTCAATCATTTTGCGGACCATATGACCGCCAACGCGGCCGCAGTCGGCCGAGGTCATAGTGTTCCAGCCCTGGGAACGAACGCGCTCGGCAATACCCAGCTCGGAAGCGATTTCGAATTTCATCTGGTCGAGAGCGTTTTCGGCGGCAGGATTAACGGGTCTGTTCGAGCGTGCCATTTGATTCCCCCCTTTCCCGGGCAATCTTATTTTCATGCCCAATACTATTGTGCGCTTTTAATCGACACGGATACATTGTAAATATTACTACAAAAAAGGAGCGGTCGGCCTTTGACCCTTATACTCGGCCTGGAGACAAGCTGCGACGAAACATCGGCCGCAGTTGTCGCCGACGGGCGGACAGTCCTGTCGAACATCATATCCTCCCAGGTGGATCTGCACCAGCGTTACGGCGGTGTCGTGCCGGAGATCGCCTCCCGCAAGCACATCGAAAACGTCATGCCGGTCGTCGACCAGGCGCTTGCCGACGCCGGCGTCGTTCTGGCCGACATCGACGCCATCGGCGTCACCTATGGTCCCGGGCTGGTGGGCGCTCTACTCGTCGGCGTCGCGACCGCCAAGGCCCTGGCATTCGCCGCCGGCAAACCGCTGATCGGCGTCAATCACCTCGAAGGCCACGTTTTCGCCAACTTCCTTGCCGAAGAGCGGCTCGCGCCTCCGCTTATCGCCCTCGTCGTGTCCGGCGGCCACACCTCGCTTGTCGAGCTCGCCGGCTACAATAGCTTCCGCCTGCTCGGCCAGACCCGCGACGACGCCGCCGGCGAAGCCTTCGACAAGGTTGCCCGCGTTCTCGGGCTGCCATACCCCGGCGGTCCGGAAATCGAAAAACTCGCGCAGGGCGGCGATCCGTCCGCCATTGCCTTTCCGCGGGCCCTCGGCCAGGGGCCTGAATTCAGCTTTAGCGGCCTGAAATCCGCGGTGCTCAACTATCTCAACGCCGCCCGCCAGAAGGGCGAAGCGGTCAATGAGGCCGACGTCGCCGCCAGCTTCCAGGCGGCCGTCGTTGACGTGCTTGTCGACAAGACCGTGCATGCCGCCCAGGCCGCCGGCATCGGCAGCATCGTCCTCGCCGGCGGCGTCGCCGCCAATTCCAGGCTGCGCGTCGAACTGGCCGGCCGTTGCGCCGCGCTCGGCATGACCCTCCATTATCCGCCGCTCGTCTACTGCACCGACAACGCCGCCATGATCGCCTGCCGCGCCCACTACCAACACCTCGCCGGCGACTGGGCCGGCCTCGGTCTCAATGCCGTACCCTCGCTCAGGCTTGGGAAAAAACGCTACTGATGTGGAAAAACAATTGTCCGACAATTGTGGATAAAGTGGCTGTTTTGCAGGAAAATGACGAAATTCAACATGGTTTTCTGTGGATAACCCTGTGAATTATGTTGATAACTCCGGGATGACTCTGCGGTCGCAACTTTCGGACAAATAAAATGACGAATTGCGGACCGAAATGTTTCAAAATGTCGAACGACCTGTCCCATTTCGCCATCGGTGACGAATTTCGCCGGCTGCTCTGCATACCGCGCGGCCGGCTTTGTCGTGCCGCCACTGTCCGGTCACTTGCCGCCGGCGAAAAACGTCTGCCGATAAATAGTGGCCAAAACAGGAATTTTACCGTCTAAGGTTGAATATTATCAAACTTATACACACCCCTGGAGGTTTCTATGGGTATCGTCGGCGACGTCTGCCGGAAAACCGCCGCCTTGGACGCGGAACAGATCGAAGCCCTGGAAAACATCGCCGACGCTTTGCAAATCGCCGCTGATGTCGCCCATGCCCAGGTAACCGTCTACGCCCGCGCCCGCGAAGCCGGCTTCCTGGTCATTATAGCCCAGGCCAAGCCCCATACGAGCTTTATCCAATACCGGCCCAACCTTCTCGGCACCACAGTCAGCGCCGCCGAAGAACCACTCATCTGGCGCACCATGACCACCGGGGAGCATATCAGCGGCGAGCGGGAATGGGCCCTGGACATGGAAGTCCTCGCCATGCAGACCTTTCCCGTGGCTGACGCCGACGGCCGAACCGTCGCCGCCGTCAGCTTCGAATACGGCATCGACGACGAAGCTTCCGGCGACCACGACATCCTTATCGAGACCGCCTACCAATTCCTCACCTCGGCCCGCGTCGCCGCCGGCACCGTCTACCGACCACTCTCCGTCCGCGAAGGCATCATCATCCTCGATGACCGCGGGCGGGTGGTTTACGCCAACACCGCCGCCGCCAGCATCTACAAACTCTTCGGCGTCGGGCGCATCGTCGGTCGTCGCGTCTACGACCGGCAGGTCAACATCCGTTTGGCCGTAAAGGCCGCCAGCACCCGACAGCCTCAGGAAAGCGAGCTCGAAATCGGCGGCGTCATTCTCGCCCAGCGCGCCATCCCCGTCGTCCAAGGCGGCCAGACGGTGCGCACCATACTCATTGTCGCCGACGTCACCGAAGTCAAGAAAAAAGAAAAAGAACTGCTCATCAAATCCGCCGTCATCCAGGAAATCCACCACCGCGTGAAAAACAACCTCCAGACCATCGCCAGCCTTCTCAGACTGCAGGCGCGCCGCACCCCCTCCGCCGAAGTCAAGGCGGCTCTACGCGAAAGCGTCAATCGCATCCTCAGCATCTCCGTCGTGCATGAGTTCCTCTCCCAGCAGGACGCCGAATTCATCGACGTCTCCGAGGTCGCCAAAAACATTCTCGACCTCGTCATCGAAAACATGCTCGAGCCCGACTTCAACGTCCAGACGGTCTTCAACGGCCAGCGGACGGTGCTGCCGTCCGACCAGGCGATAAGCCTCGCCCTGGCAATCAACGAACTCATTCAAAACTCCATTGAGCACGGTTTCGTCGGCCGGCGGGAGGGAGTAATCGGCGTGGAAATCGCCGCCATGAAAAACGCATACCAGATCGACATTTGGGACAACGGCATCGGCCTGCCGCCCGATTTCGGCCAGAAGGAAACCAACAGCCTTGGCCTGCAGATCATCAAAACACTCGTCGAAAATGATCTTGGCGGCACATTCCGGCTTTACTCCAAAAACGGGACCAGGGCCACCATCATCGTACCGTCCAGTACGGAGGGAGGATAACATGCAACCCCTGAGAATAGTGATCGCCGACAATGAGTCGATAATCCGCATGGACCTGAAGGAACTGCTCGAAGAAGCGGGCCACACCGTCGTCGGCGAAGCGGCCGACGGCGTAAAAGCCATCGAACTCACCCGCCGGCACAAACCCGACCTCGTCGTCATGGACATTAAAATGCCCGAAATGGACGGCATCACGGCCGCCAAAATCATTTCCAACGAAAAAATCGCTCCCGTGCTGCTCCTCACCGCCTTCAGCCAGAAGGAAATCGTCGAAAAAGCGAAAGACTCGGGCGTCCTGGCCTACCTCGTCAAACCCGTCAAAGAAGCCAACCTTTTTCCGGCCATCGAAATCGCTCTCTCCCGGTTCCAGGAATTCGCCGAACTCGAACGGGAACTCGAGGAAGTCAAGACCTCGCTTGAAACGCGCAAAATCCTCGACCGGGCCAAGGGCATCCTCATGGACGCCTACAATCTAAGCGAAAGCGAAGCCTACCGCCGCATCCAGCAATACAGCATGTCCAAACGCAAATCGATCAGAGAGGTGGCGGAAGCGATCGTCGAAGCCGCCACCAAAAAGTAAGAGGTAAAAACCGGGATGCCGCTTCAAAAGCTCATCTGCTGTGTTGCTCCTCAGAGCGCTTGCTAGCGTGCGTCCCGAGTACGCGTCGCGGCGCGCTCTTCCGGTGCGCCTTGCAGCTGAGGCTTTTGAAGCGGCATCGGCAATTAAAAACCTAAAGAGGTTATTGTTATGGTGAAACGTCGTTATGAAGTGCACCCCGTCGCCGGAAAAAACTCGCTGCGCTTCTGGCCCGAGGCCGTTAACCCTCTCCGTGTAATCTGGAACTTTACCGTTATCTCCCTCGGCCGCATATCCCCCTCCTTCCATGTAAAGAACTTTCTCTACCGCCTGCTCGGCGTCAAAATCGGCAAAAACGCCTCCGTCGGCCTTATGGTCATGCTTGACGTATTTTTCCCCGAAATGATCGACATCGGCGAAAATGTAATTATCGGCTACAACACCACCCTCCTAGGCCACGAATTTCTCAAAGACGAATGGCGCAAAGGCAAAATCGTCATCGAAAAAGACGTTGTCATCGGCGCCAACTGCACCGTATTGCCCGGCGTCGTCATCGGCGAAGGCGCCGTCGTCTCCGCCATGACCCTCGTCAACCGGGACATCCCGCCCCGCTCCTTCTACGGCGGCGTACCCGCGCGCGACCTGAGGGCTGCCAAATGACCGCCCTCTTCTACCAGCGCTGGTTCCTGCTTGCCCTTGTTGCCGTCAACGCCGCCGGCACCGTTTGGGGGGTAGTCTGGTATTGGGAGCAACTCCTGGCCACGCCGTGGTACTTCCTCCTGTTCGTTCCCGACTCGCCCGGACATGCCGCTCTCTTCGCCATATACATATGGTGGCTGGCCGTCGGCCGCCTCGACAGCCTCGGGCCGTGGCAGCGGGTTATCGCCTGGGCGGGCGTCCTCGGCGTAATCAAATACGGCCTCTGGACAACCGTGATCATCAGCCAGTACCTCCTCGCCCAGGGCAGTCAGCCCGGCATTGAGGATTGGATGCTCTACCTCAGCCACGGCGGCATGGCCGTGCAGGGCCTCGTTTACATGAAGCGATTGCCCCGGGCGGCGCTGCCGGCGGCCCTCACCGTCCTGTGGCTGTCCGTCAACGACTTCTTCGACTACATCCTTTTCACCCATCCCCGGCTACCGCTGCCCGACCAATTCGCCGCCGCCGCCTGGACAAACATCGTCCTCACCGCCACGGTTGCCGCGCTGGCATACTGGCTCCTAAACACAAAAAGAACCGGCAGGGTTCAAT
This sequence comes from Selenomonadales bacterium, assembly GCA_029976065.1. GTDB lineage: Bacteria > Bacillota > Negativicutes > Sporomusales > UBA7701 > Anaeroselena. The sequence continues at coordinate 90,618 of JARKNV010000043.1, read as the reverse complement.
AACCCGGCCGGTTTTTTCGCGCATAAATTTGCCGTCGGGCGAAGAAAATACCAGAGATATCCCCGGACAGGCCAAAAAATGTTGTAAAAAGTGCCGATTTTAGCCGCTTCTGCTCTTGATTTTCCGCGGCGAATTATATATCATAATTTATGGAATTAGCACTCGCCGGTGGTGAGTGCTAACAACAAGAATACATACAGCTACAAATACAGAAGGAGGGTATTACCACATGATCAAGCCGTTAGGCGACAGGGTAGTCATCAAAGTCCTCGAGAAGGAAGAGAGGACCAAAAGCGGCATCGTTCTTCCCGACACCGCCAAGGAAAAGCCCCAGGAAGGCAAAATCGTGGCTGTCGGCACCGGCAAAGTGCTTGACAACGGCCAGCGCGTAGCACTCGACGTCAAGGAAGGCGACAAAGTAATCTTCTCCAAATACGCTGGCACCGAAGTCAAAATCGACGGCCAGGATTATCTCATCCTCAGTGAGCGCGACGTTCTGGCAATTGTTGAGTAATATAAGGGGGTAAAAGAGTAATGGCTAAACAGATCATATTCGACGAAGAAGCCCGCCGCGCCCTTGAGAAGGGCGTAAACGCGCTGGCTAATACCGTAAAAGTAACCCTCGGCCCCAAAGGCCGCAACGTGGTGCTGGACAAGAAGTTCGGCGCCCCGACTATCACGAACGACGGCGTCACCATCGCCCGTGAAATCGATCTCGAAGACCCGTTTGAGAACATGGGCGCCCAGTTGGTCAAAGAAGTCGCCACCAAGACCAACGACGTAGCCGGCGACGGCACCACCACCGCCACCCTGCTGGCTCAGGCCATGATCCGCGAAGGCATGCGCAACGTAGCGGCCGGCGCCAACCCGATGATCCTCAAGAAAGGCATCGAGAAAGCCACCGCCGCCGTTGTCGAAGAAATCAAGAAGAGCGCCAAGAAGGTAGAAACCAAGGACGCCATCGCCCAGGTCGCTTCCATCTCGGCCGCCGACGAAGAAATCGGCAAACTCATCGCCGAAGCCATGGAAAAAGTCGGCAAAGACGGCGTCATCACCGTTGAAGAATCCAAAACCACCGGCACCGACCTCGAAGTCGTCGAAGGCATGCAGTTCGACCGCGGCTACATCTCCCCCTACATGATCACCGACACCGAAAAGATGGAAGCCGTCCTCAGCGACCCCTACATCCTCATCACCGACCGCAAGATCGGCGCCATCGCCGACCTGCTGCCCGTCCTCGAAAAAGTCGTCCAGCAGGGCAAAGAACTGCTCATCATCGCTGAAGACGTCGAAGGCGAAGCCCTCGCCACCCTCGTCGTCAACAAACTCCGCGGAACCTTCCGGGCCGTGGCCGTCAAAGCCCCCGGCTTCGGCGATCGCCGCAAGGCCATGCTCGAAGACATCGCCACCCTCACCGGCGGCGCCGTCATCACCGAAGAACTCGGCCGCAAACTCGACAGCGTCCAGGTCAGCGACCTCGGCCGAGCCCGTCAGGTCCGCGTCTCCAAGGAAGAGACCACCGTCGTCGACGGCGCCGGCGCCGCTGACGCCATCAAGGCCCGCGTCGCTCAGATCAAGGCTCAGATCGAAGAAACGACCTCCGACTTCGACAAAGAAAAACTCCAGGAGCGTCTTGCCAAGCTGGCCGGCGGCGTAGCCGTAATCCGCGTAGGCGCGGCCACCGAAGTCGAACTCAAAGAGAAGAAGCACCGCATCGAAGACGCCCTCAACGCCACCCGCGCCGCGGTTGAGGAAGGCATCGTCCCCGGTGGCGGCACGGCCTTCATCGACGTCCTGCCCGTGTTCGACAAACTCACTGGCAGCGGCGACGAAATGACTGGCGTGGCCATCGTCAAGCGGGCCGTGGAAGAACCCGTCCGCCAGATCGCCAATAACGCCGGCCACGAAGGTTCCGTCGTCGTCGAGAACGTCAAGAGAGCCGGCCAGGGCAAAGGCTTTAACGCCCTCACCGAACAGTACGTCGACATGATCGGCGCCGGCATCGTCGATCCGGCCAAAGTAACCCGCTCCGCCCTCCAGAACGCCGCTTCGATCGCTGCCATGGTACTTACCACCGAATCGCTCGTAGCCGATAAGCCCGAAAAAGAACCCCCGATGCCTCCGGGAGGCGGCATGGGTGGCATGGGCGGCATGGGCGGCATGATGTAGTCAAGTCCGACAGTCCCACGTAATAAGCGGGCGCGGCCGTTGGCAAAATTGAATTGTTGCCATTTTGTTGCCCAAAATCGTATAAAAAATTAGAGGTTGTCCATGAGGTTGTCAAACTTCTTGGCGGCCTCTTTTTTCATTTGCTTGGTAACGTCAGGTATACCCTGCGGGTAGTGTCGTCGTCGATGTGCCCGAGCCGTTTCATAATTTTCCTCAAGACCGACTCCAGCTTCGGCCAGCAGAGAGGTGTGGGTGTGTCGCAGGGAGTGCGGGGTCAGTCCTTCCGGGAGGTCTGACACGCGGAGTAGCCGCGCCATGCGATCCTCAATTCGCTTGATATAAATCGGATAGCCGGGATACTTATCAAGCGGGGCGTTAATGCCGAGATATATGCCGTGGAATATAAGCGGTAAATGGCGAGATGGAGGACCTTTAGGATAAGCGGCCGGTCGTAACACGGGCTGAGATCGCCCGGCGGGGAAACGCTCGAAGTGCGAAAATAGATAAGACGCTGTCACTTGCGAAAAAGGAAGATAACACTTTCGGCCAAGTGGAATCATGTAGGCAATACTTTTCGGAATGTCATAGCAAAAGGTATAATCGACGCCAGCAATGGCGTTTATTGTTTAACGGCAATTACTTTGCGCAGGGAAAGTGTGGAAACTGTCGAAGGTGGTCTTAATATACCCTGGAGCGTATTTATTGGAGTGATAACTGGTGCAAGATGCCTATAGCAATAAATATGGCGGGAACCGGGCTATTTTGCGTTCGTTGGCCGTCGCCGTTGCCCTGGCCGTATTCGTAGCGGGATTGGGACTCGGGCATAGCGCGCCGGCGGTGCCGACAAAAAAGGTTCTAATCATCTACCCAACATTGATGAATCACCCCTTCTATTCCGATTTTACCAATAGTTTCAAAGAACGCCTACGGGCCGAGACCTCGCTCAACGTCGAGTTTTATTATGAGTCCGTCGACCTGTTGAACTACACGGACGATGAAGTTGTCATGAATGCCCTGGCACAAATCTTTCAACGAAAATACGGCAGCAACCGACCAAACCTCATTGTGACCTTCTCCCGTCCCGCCGCTATCGACTTCCTGCACAGATACTGCGGCGGCATCTTCGCCGAGGTGCCGGTTCTCGTCTGCTATACCAGGCCGATGTACATCGACGTCGCCTCGTTGCCGGCCAACTTCACGGCTTGTTATCCGTCAATGGACACGGCGAAGAACGCCGAGCTAATCCTGACCCTACAGCCGTCAGTCCGGCAGCTATACGTGGTGGTCGGGGCCTCAATACTCGCGCGGAGGATTCGCGAGGAACTGCCGCACCAGCTCGCGCCGTACGCCGGCCGGCTCGATATAACCTACCTCAACGACCTGACTCTGGCGCAATTGCGGGAGCGCGTCCGGTCCATCGAAGGACCGGCGGCAATTCTGTTCGTGGATTTTGTGCGCGACGCCGCGGATGTGCCCTATAGCCCAGCCCGGGTCGTCCGTACCATCGCTGCCGAAGCGCCCGTGCCGGTCTTTGCCAGCCACTCCACCTACGTTGACGAACATGGCGCGGTGGGCGGCTGGGTTCTGAACATGAACTACCTGGGCCGCGAGACCGGCGCCAGGGCCGCGGTCATCATCAAGGGGGAGGCGGTGCCGGGCAAAATCGAGACACTGAACATAGCAGAGTACCAATTCGACTGGAACGAACTGCAGCGCTGGCGCATAGCCGAGGCCAAGCTGCCCCCGGGAAGCGTCATTTTAAACAAACCGCCTTCGCTATGGCAACTGTATAAATGGGAGATTGTTGTGGTAGGCTCGCTGACAGTTGCGCTTATGGCGGTGCTGACTATGCTTCTTATGGTTCATCGGCGAAGACTTCGCGATTCTGAACAAACTGCTGAATTGAGAGAGGAAATCATCGCCGCACAGGAAAACACCATCAAGGAGCGTACCAGCGAGCTGGAGCGACACAGGCAGGGCGACCTGATTGCCACAAGGGGCCTTTACGAACTCAGTATGCGCCAGGTCAGCCAAAACAACCTGAACGAAGTATTGGAAGAAGTACTTGGTATGGCTATAAGTCTGTCAGGTGCCGACATGGGCAATATCCAATTGTTAGACCGCAAAGACAATTCGCTGAAGATAACAGTTCATCGGGGCTTCGGAGGAGACTTCCTCGAATTCTTCAGCAACGTACATGACGGGCGTGGAGCGTCGTGCGGCGAGGCATTAACCCTTCGGCAGCGGACAATCGTCGAAGACGTCACCGAAAGCCCGATTTTCGTCGACACATCTTCCCTCGATGTTATGCTTGCCGCAGGGGCGAGGGCGTGTCAGTCCACCCCGCTTGTTACCAGAAATGGACACCTGGTTGGCATGCTGAATACCCACTTCCGTAAAACCATCCAGAAAAACGAACTGGAACTGAGCTACATTGACTTATTGGCCGTCCAGGCGGCGGATATCATCGAGGCATATCAGGCAATACAAGCGAAGGAGGCGGAACTGCTGCGACTCGACCGGCTGAATACTGTCGGCGAGATGGCCGCCGCCATCGGGCACGAGGTACGAAATCCTCTGACTACTGTACGCGGCTACCTGCAACTGTTCCAGCGTAAGGACGAGAGCGTCTCCTATCGCGAACACTTCAATACCATGATCGAGGAACTCGACCGGGCCAACGCCATCATCAGCGATTTCTTGTCGCTGGCCAAAAACAAAGCGACCGATATGCGTAGAGGCAACGTCAACGACGTGGTGGGCGCGCTGGTGCCGCTGCTGCAGGCCGAAGCCCTCCGCACCGGCCACGATTTGAAGACCGATATGGGGGAAATTCCTGATTTCCTCATGGATGAAAAGGAAATCCGTCAGTTGATCCTAAACCTGACCAACAATGCCTTCCAGGCTATGGAGCCCGGCGGCAAGGTAACAGTAGCCACCCGCGCCACGGAGGACGAAGTAGTCCTGAGCGTTCGCGATACTGGCAAGGGCATATCGCGGGAAGTACTCAATAAGCTGGGCACGCCTTTCCTGACCACCAAGGAGAATGGCACCGGGCTTGGATTGGCGGTCTGCTACCGAATCGCCGAGCGGCACGGCGCGAAGATTGATGTCAAGACCTCATCGCAAGGAACGACATTCAGTGTATATTTCAAAAATACCTCATTAAAACAGCAAAACAGCGCCGCCGGAGGATAATTCCGGCCAGCCGTTTTGGTAAGTGAAAGTATTTTATCGGCTGTTTTTCCCCCCACCTTTATTGACCGCTCCATACACGTCAAGTGTACAGAAAGTGCGATGTTAACGAGATGTTAACGCCATTAAGGCACCGGGAAAAAATAGTGCACGTATTTCAAAAAACGCATCTTACAAATCCTTTAATCCGCCCTTAAGTAACACCATTCCCGTATTCTGCGATGGCGCCAGAAGGGGCGGCATGATGTAAGGAGCCCCAAGCCCATAAAATGAGTAAGTGATTGACTGGGAGGCTTCCCAAAAGTTCGCACGAACTTGCGGGAGGCCTCCTCTTATCAAGAACGAAGCGGGGCTTCCAAATAATTAACCCCAAATAGTAAGATATTGAATAACTTGTTTTGGCAGGCCAGGGAGAACTTGTCTTTTCGCGAGGGAGATGCTACAATATGAACTGCCGGGAAACCAGTTATCATGCGGCTTGAGCGTCTTACGCGCTGCCGGGAGGTAAATATGGCGGAAACATACGCGGAAAAAGGCCGCCTGCCGGCCTGCGCCCTCAACGATGCCTTCTTCGCCCAGATATGGTCCATCCTTGGCGAAGACGGCGACTTCCTCTGGCAAGCCGTTGTCGGCACCGACGGCGATCTTCTCGGCCTCCGCAAAGAGCGCCCGCAGGAAATCGTCACCGACCTCGGGCGGCTGAAAGAAATCCTCGCCGCCCTGCCTCGCATCGACAGCCTGCAATTCACCGCCGAGATTACCGGCAAAGGGGCGGTCTCCTTCACCCTCTGCAACTACAATCCTCCGGCCGGCGCCCTCGTCGTCGCCTCTCAGGACGCCGCCTGGACAGCCACCCGGTTCGCCAGGCTCGAAACCTTGTTCGCGTCGCGGCGTGACGAACGGACCGACCGGCTGTACGGCAAGTGGATGTTTCTCCTGATAAATTCCGTGGTGCCGCTGGCCGTGGCTTCGCTGGCCGCCGTCGCCGCCACTGTCCTCATTGTCCCTGCCTGGATACGCCAGAGTGAATTCCTCTGGTGGGTGACCGCCGGCACGGTGGTTATCACCCTGTGGCTGGCGGCGAAGATCTCCAACCTGCTAATCGCCCGCTGCCTGCAAACCCGCCCCTATCTCCGCTGGCTTTCATAAAATAGGCCTCTCCCGCATACATACTAATGATGTTGCGAGGAGGGGTCTTTTATGATAATAAACCTGCGGAGCCTCATCTACCACCGGCATCTTTTCTACAGCATCATCGGGCTGCTCGCCATCGGCACCGTCTATGTCCAGGTGGCCGACTTCGCCGCCGGCGGGCCGATCGCCATCGCCGGCGCCCGTACCGATCAGAAGGTGGTGGCGCTGACCTTCGACCACTCCTGGGGCAATAAGTTCACGCCCTCCATCCTTGATACCCTTCAGCGGCACAACCTCAAAGTCACCTTCTTCATCATGGGTCCTTGGGCGGCCAAATATCCCGACGTCGCCAAACGGATGGTGGCCGACGGGCACGAAATCGCCAGCCACGGCTACCGGCACGAAAACTACGGCGACATGCCGCCCGAATGGGTGAAAGACGACATCCAGAAAGCGCACACCCTCATCAAGGAGGTCACCGGCCGCGAAGCCTGCCTCATCCGTCCCCCCAACGGGCATTACAGCGCCCGGTCGCTCAAAGCCGCCGACGAACTCGGCTACCGCACCATTATCTGGAGCGTCGACTCCCTAGACTGGAAGAACCCCGGCCGCGACGTCATCGTCGACCGGGTGATGAAGCGCATCAAACCTGGCGCCATTATCCTGATGCATGCCTCCGACACACCGGTGCAGACCGCCGACGCTCTGCCCATCCTCCTCGATAAAATCAAGGCCGAAGGCTATCAGATCGTAACCGTAGGGGATTTGCTGAGCAAGTACTGCGAAAAGGGCATACAGCGCCATTGACGTGAAACAGGCAGACCGAGCGGCCTGCCTGTTTCGTTTTCCGCGTTGCAGGAAATGATTAAAGGAAAGCGAAATAGAAAAATCGTCCAGTTGCTGCGTAAAGATGTCGGTTTGGAGGGAAAATACCTGCTGGTGATGCGGGATTCGTATTGCCCGGAGATCAGGGCGCTGTGCGTGCCTAAAGGTGCGCCTCGCTCCGTGGAAGAAACGCTCATTGAAAGACGTTTACAAGTGACGCCAAATTATGGTATAGTGGGGGCTATATAAGTGAGCTATAGGTTCGGAAGGGGAGTTACCTGTCGGACCTTAGAGCGAACTTAGTTCGAGCCTACAGACTATGCTCCCGCAGGGAAGTACAGGCTGTGCGAAGATAAAGGGAGGCTTGGTATCGAATGACGGCAGCTAATCATGAAACAGTGCTGGTAATGGACTTCGGCGGGCAGTATAGCCAGCTGATCGCCCGGCGCATTCGCGAATGCGGCGTATACTGCGAAATCGTGCCCTTCAACACCCCCCTGGACAAGTTGCGGGCGTTGCAGCCGAAGGGGATCGTCTTTTCCGGCGGACCGAACAGCGTTTACGCTGACGGCGCGCCGCATTGCGACCCTGGTGTTTTCTCGCTGGGCGTGCCGGTGCTGGGCATCTGCTACGGCATGCAGCTGACGACGTATCAGTTGGGCGGCAAGGTGACTCACGCCGATTCGCGTGAGTACGGCAGCACCCGTCTATTTATCGATAAGCGGGAGGATATCTTCGCCGAAATTGCGGCCGAAACGCAGGTTTGGATGAGCCACGGCGACTATATCACCGAGCTGCCGGCAGGGTTCGCTATTACCGCCCACACCAACAGCTCGCCGGTGGCGGCGATGGCAGACCCAGTCAAGCGGCTGTTCGGCGTGCAGTTCCATCCCGAGGTCGTCCATACGCCGGAAGGGATGAAGATGCTGCGCAATTTCCTTTTCAATGTCTGTGGCTGCAAGGGCGACTGGGACATGGGCTCGTTCGTCGACCAAGCGGTGGCGGCCATCCGCGCTAAGGTGGGCGACAAACGGGTGTTGTGCGCTTTGTCGGGGGGCGTCGATTCTTCGGTGGCGGCAGTGCTTGTCCACCGGGCGGTGGGCGATCAGCTGACGTGCGTGTTCGTCAACCACGGCTTCCTGCGCAAGGGCGAGCCGGAGCAGGTCGTCAAGACCTTCCGCGACGGCTTCCATATGAACCTTGTGTACGCGGACGCGACCGAGCGGTTCATGAACCGCATGCGGGACGTGCTCGAACCCGAGCAGAAGAGGAAGATTATCGGCGAGGAGTTCATCCGCGTCTTCGAGGCCGAAGCGGCCAAGCTCGGCGATATCGAGTTTCTGGTCCAGGGAACCCTTTACCCTGACGTGATCGAGAGCGGCACGGCGACGGCGGCGGTCATCAAGAGTCACCATAACGTCGGCGGCCTGCCCGAGGATATGAAGTTTCAACTGGTGGAGCCGCTCCGCGACCTGTTCAAAGACGAGGTCCGCGCCCTCGGGCGGGAGATCAACCTGCCGGAGGACATCGTCTGGCGCCAGCCCTTTCCCGGCCCCGGCCTAGCCATCCGCATCATCGGCGAGGTGACGGAGGAAAGGCTCGAAATCCTGCGTGAGGCGGACGCGATCGTCTTCCAGGAGATCAAGATCGCCGGGCTGTACCGCAAGATATGGCAGTCGTTCGCGGTGCTGCCGGCTATGAAGAGCGTCGGCGTGATGGGCGATGAGCGGACGTACGCCTACACTATCGGCCTCAGGATGGTGGCGAGCGAGGACGGCATGACCGCCGACTGGGTGCGGCTGCCGTACGAAGTGCTCGATGTTATCTCGCGGCGGATCGTCAATGAGGTGAAAGGGGTCAACAGGGTGGTATACGACATTACGTCGAAGCCGCCGAGCACGATCGAGTGGGAATAGAAAAAGGAACCTCGGCTCATTTGAGCCGGGGTTATTGTTTCTTGCCGTATTTGAGGCGCATGAGCTCGGTAAATTCCTCGATGCGTTCCCGGGCTTCGCGGGGCAGATAGTCGGCGGGCTCTTCGGCAACGCGACTGGCGGGGGCACCGGCCGGTGCGGCGACATCGGACAGCTCCAGCAGATAATCGGTGGATACGCCGAAACGGCGGGCGAGTTCGGCGATTACCGCCGGATGCGGCAGACGACCGCTCTCCCATTGCGAGACGGTCGATTTGCGCATATTGAACCAGGCGCCGACGTCCTCTTGAACAAGGCCGCGCGCCAGCCGCAGGGCACGGAGCTTTTCGCCGAAACGGGCGGCGAGAGCTTTTTCGTCCACAATATCGCCTCCTGCTACCATGGTATCACATTTTGTGAACTTAGCAACGGAAATTCACGCGATGGCGACTGTTTCTCAGGAAAATATTGACAAATAGTAAAGGGCAGGATAAAATAAAGTTAACAAATGGTGAACTAAAGCGGGGTCAATGTTCACGTAATGAATACAAGGATTGGGGGAGGGAACATGCCTGTTGGGAGGGATAGAGGGGAATTGACGGGGGATGGGGGAGAGGCACCGGGGGAACGGGAACGGCTGCCGGAGGAGCGGGGCTGCCGGTCGGGATACGAGTACGCGCGCAAGCACGGCGAACTTTGGCGCGGCCAGAGCGTCGTAGAGTTGCGAGCGATTGAACGGACATTCATGGAAGTCTACCGGCGGGAGGGCAATGGCAATTCGCTCGGCATCGCCCTTTATCTGCGGAGGCTGCTGAAAGATAAGTCGGGGCGGAGAAAGGGACGGGAATAACATCGTTTAACCAAAATATGAAAGGTGCGACGCGTGAAACAAAACGAAGCCCCCGGCGTTGCGGCCGGGGGGGCGTAAGATCAGGCTTTGATATCGATGTTGTTGCCGAGGTTGGGCGGCGAGGGCGCCGGCGCCGACTGTTTGAGCAGGTCGACGAGGTTTTGGCCGTCGCGGCTGAAGGTATCGAGGGCTTTTTTCATTACGAGGAGGCCGGCGCCGTCGGATTTGGCCGACAGGGTGACGGACGGATTTATTGACTGGATGTTCATCTGGCATCTCCCGCTGATTATTGCTTACTTTATTAATTCTGCATCCTACGGAAGGCTTTCCTGCCGACTGCGGTCCTATTTTTGCGAGACAGACCGGAGTGAGGCAAGTATACGGGTATTCATGCGCCCAGATTAAGCTATATTTTACAATATATGGTATAATGTACTTACAAGAAAAGGCCAGTCGGGGGTGGGTCCATTTCTCTGCGCGGGAGGCGCGACTCGGGTGAGCAAGCCACCGGATGACAGAGGGGGGATGCCAGATGACGGCTATTGATATGACAGCCTTGCTGCTGCTTCTTCTCCATACTCTCTGGTTATGCATGAACAGGAAGAACAAGAGTTAGTTCGGACGGATGATTTTCATCCGCTGGTATCGCCCGGGAGTAAGCATCCCGCGGGGAGACAAGGGCCATGCGAGAGCATGGTCCTTGCCGTTATCCGGCTGAAAAACCGGCGAAATAAGGGAAGCCCCGACATGCGCCGGGGCTTCCCTTATTTGAAGAGGTCGTGTTCTTTTTTACGTCGTTCGACTTGTTTTTTGAAGATGTATTTGACGATTTCGCCGCGGTCCCGTTCCCGAATGTCGCGGAATTCGATGGCGGCAGAGTGCCTGTCGCCGGGCAGCTCGGGAGGGATGTTGCGGATGACCTCGCCCATGGTTACGAGGGTGCCGACGCCGGGAAGGGGCAGGGTGACGCGCAGTTTCGTTCCGGCTGGCAGCGGCTTGTTGAGGACGACTCTGATGCCGCCGGCGCTGATGTCTTTGGTGAGGGTGGTTATGACGCTGCTGTCGCTTTCCTCTTCGCCGGTAAGCTCAAGGGTGACGTCGAGGACATCGGCGAGGCGTACGTAGGCGCGCACCTGGATTTTTTTGAGGTTGACGGGCGGGGCGATGACCCATAGGGCGATGGGGTCGGACACGGTGCGGAGGAGAGTGGAGTCGAAGAGGTAAGCGCAACCGTCGGCGGGGATGCGGACGCTGAACTTCCGGCCCGTCCAGGGGGGAAGGAAATGACCTTTCCGGTAGGGGGCGGCGATGGTGACGGTGTCGGCGCTGATGTCTTCGATACGGCTGGTGTAAACCTGGCGCTTTGTATCGGGCTCTTCGACGATGATGTTGATTTTTTGGGTGACGTGGAAGATTTTCATTGCGCATTCTCCATGTAGCGGGATAGAGCGATAGATACCGGGATTCGACAGGACGGGGCGGTTTTCCTGCCGGCCTGGGACGAACGGGCGAGGGGAATAGGACCGGACACCTGCTAAATTAAGGCTGCGGTCTGATTTAACGGCGCACGGGTTTGTGGTTTAATGAAGGTGAGAGAGTTTTCCGGTAAAACGAGCGTGCGAAGGGAAACGAGAGCATAGAGGCGCAATCCCGCGGGCAGGGCGGGGTTGCGCCTTTGTGTGCCTGCCGAGGTGCGCGGGGACGAATGACGGCGAGAACAGGCAAAAAGCAGCGCTAGGACCCGGCCTGCGGGGGGGCGGGGTGTTTTTGCGGGCAGGGAGCCGCGGCGGGGGGATGGTGCGCTTGTGGCGCGTTTCCTCTTTACTGGCAGGACATGCTATAATATTAGCTAAAAAGTCGTTTGTCTCAGAGGAGAGTGTTATCAGAGTTTGGAGACGCCTTCATTAGGTGCGCAGCTTGTGATTATTTTTTTGCTGATCGTGGCCAACGGTTGCTTTGCGCTGGCGGAGATGGCGATTGTTTCTTCGCGGGCGAGCCGGCTGGAGTCCATGGCTTCGCAGGGGAACCGCGGGGCCGGCCAGGCGCTGAAGCTGGCCCAGGAGCCGGCGGATATGCTATCGGCGGTGCAGATTGGCATTACGCTGATCGGCATCATGACCGGCGCTTTCGGTGGCGCGACGCTGTCTGGTTATCTGGCGGCCTGGCTGAAAGAGGTACCATGGATAGCTCGCTTCGCGGATTCAGTGAGCCTGGGGCTGGTGGTCGCGGCGATAACTTATGTTTCGCTGGTGGCCGGCGAGCTTGTGCCGAAGCGCATCGCGCTCAACAATCCCGAGCCGATCGCAGCTTTCCTGGCGCAGCCGATCAGCGTTTTCGTGCTGATTAACCGGCCGCTGGTGCGGCTGTTGAGTTTTTCGACGAGCCTGGTGCTGACTTTTCTGCGGGCCAAGCCACCTGACGAGCCGCCGGTGACGGAGGAGGATGTGAAGGTGATGATCGGCCAGGGCGCGCAGCTCGGGGTGTTCGAGGAGAGCGAGCGGGAGATGGTGGAGAACATCTTCCAGCTTAGCGATATGCGGGCCGGAGCACTAATGACGCCGCGGGTGCAGATCGAGTGGCTCGATCTGGAGGATTCGGCGCACCAGAATCTGAATATTATCGCCGAGGGCCGCCATTCGTGCTTCCCGGTGGCCCGGGGCAGCCTGGACGAGATCGTCGGTGTGGTGTTCACGAAGGATCTGCTCGCCGACCACGTGGCCGGCAAGGAACTGGATCTCGAACATTCGGCCCGCGAGCCGATTTATGTGCCGCGCAGCATGCCGGCGCTGAAAGTGCTGGAGGCCTTCAAGGAGGAGAAGATGACGATCGCGCTCGTAATCGACGAGTTCGGTGGCATCGACGGCTTGGTGACGCTGAACGATATCATGCAGCATATCGTCGGCGAAATCGCGCTCGGCGAGGAGGCGAACGGCGAGGAGGCGGTGCGGCGGGAGGACGGCTCGTGGCTGCTGGACGGGATGATGGACATCGAGGATTTCAAGGAATTGTTTTCTTTCGGCGAACTGCCGGAGGAGGAACGGGCCGGTTACCAGACGCTGGGAGGGTTCGTGATTTCGTATTTCGGCGATATCCCCCGGACGGGAGACGGTTTCGCCTGGGGCGGATACCGGTTCGAGGTTGTGGACATGGACCGCACGCGGGTGGACAAGGTTCTGGTGGTAAGTATGCCGCCGGAAACTGACAAAGACGCGAATGACTATCCCCTGGTTTAGGCCGGGGGATGTTTTTTTTCTTTTTCGCGGGGCAAACTATCGTCAGGAGGTGGGAAAGATGCCGAAAAGGACGGACAGCGAGGCGTTCGGGTCGGAGTACGCGATGAGCGCCGGCGATAACGCGGTGACCCGCGAACGGATCGACGCGTCAATCGTTTCCGAGGACGTCGCCAACGAGCACTCTTTCCGCGCTGCCTGCATGAAAGGCCTGGACGGCATCGCCCGCGGCCGGAAAGAAGCAAGGCGAGGAGGGGGTTCGGAGTGAAGAAGAGGCTTGTAGGAGGATACTTTTCCAGCGTGCCTCTGGCCCAACTGCTCACCGCTACCGCCGATATCGCACCCGAGGACGAGGTCCGGGACGACAGCCCGGCCGGGAACGAGAATTACGAGAATTACGAGGATTGACGGGGGACGGGGGCCCCGGCCGTGCGCCGGGGCCTGGTTTTTGCGATATGGATGTGAGGACGTTGAAGAAGCTGCAGCTTTACGGATTCAATAACCTGACGAAGACGCTGAGTTTCAATATGTACGATATTTGCTACGCGACCAGCCCCCAGCACCGGCGGGAGTATATCGACTATATCGACGAGGAGTACAATGCCGCCAGGCTGACGGCCATTCTGACGGCGGTGGCCGGCATCATCGGCGCGCATATCCTCAACATCGCCCAACAGGATTACGAGCCGCAGGGGGCGAGCGTGACGATGCTGATTTCCGAGGGCAAGGAGGGCGGGGCGCACAAGGCGGAGGTGAACGCGGCCGCCCCGGAAGTGAAGGCCGCCGAGGCGGTGGTCGCCCACCTGGACAAGAGCCATATCACGGTACATACTTATCCAGAGAGTCATCCCGACAAAGGAATCAGTACTTTCCGGGCCGATATCGACGTTTCGACATGCGGCGAGATTTCGCCCTTGAAGGCGCTCAATTTCCTGCTGGGCAGCTTCAATTCCGATATCGCGATTCTTGACTACCGGGTGCGGGGCTTTACACGCGATGTAACCGGCAAGAAGTATTTCATCGACCACAAGATCAATTCGATCCAGAATTACATCGGCAAAGAAAGCCGCGAACGTTATAACATGATCGACGTGAATGTTTACCAGGAGAACACTTTCCATACCAAGATGATTCTCAAGGAGTTCGATCTCGACAATTACCTGTTCGGCACGGCGAAGAAAGAGCTGCCGCCGGGCGAGAAGAAAAAGATCAAGCAGCGGTTGAAGCGGGAGATGGCGGAGATTTTTTACGGCCGGAATATTCCCAAGGTGTAGCGGGAGGGTATTATGGCAACCGCCCGGTTCAAGGCGGCGGCGCTGACGAGCGAGATCGACCTCAATGCCATCGCCGCCCATTTCGGAATTCGCCGCAAGTACCGGTGGGAGGATTCGCTGGCGCTGGGCGAGAGCGCGCTTCAGGGCGTGGTGCTCGAACCGGCCGGCAAATCGGTGCGCCTTTTTTCGTTCGGCTCGGTAGTGTTCGTGAACTGCCAGCACCATGAAATCATGGACGTGATCCGCTACCTCGGGCAGGTGGACAGTGGCCTGGCTGGCGTGGGCGGGTTGACGTACACCGACGACTACCGTATCGAGGTATCGGCTGAGGAGGAGCCGTCGGTCAATAACGGCTGCCTGGCTGTTTCCCGCGAGGAGGGCTACCAGCGGGAGATGGTGGCGACGGTATTGGCGAAGTCGGTGGCGCTGGAACGGACGGAGCTCGGCACGAACGCCTTGCTGGACGAGATCGAGGATGTCGTCGCGCTGCTGGGACAAGGCCGGCTGACGATGTCGGACGAGCAGCTAGCCCGGATGTCGGCGCGCATCCTCGGTTTTCGCTTGAGTACGCTGTCGTACATTATGCTGCTGGACAAACCGGATATCACCTGGGTAAACGAGGGGGCGGCGGAGCTTTACAACGAGCTGGGAGCGCTGTTCGAACTGGCGGACCGTTACGAGAGCATCCGCCACAAGACGGAGGCGCTGATGGACATAACGACGGTGTTCGCCGGACTGTCGCACGCCAAGCGCGGCAACAGGCTGGAGTGGGCGGTGATCATCCTGATCGCCATCGAGATCGTGCTGTCGGTGGCCGATATGGTACTGAGGTAGGACTGAGCGGGCAGGCGAACGTTTTTGCGAAAAGTGCCGAAAAGGTTCACTTTTTCGTTGACACTGCCTGACCGTCGGCAGTAAAATGGATATGGACAAGTGAATAGCTCGTATAATTTTGGGAATATGGCCCAAAAGTTTCTACTGGGCGACCGTAAATCGCCTGACTACGAGTGAAAGTGTACCTAGGGTTCCGCATGACCGATGCCGCTCGTGCGCTTCGGCTTGGCCTGGACCGAGTGGTACAGGCGCCACTCGGTGACGCTACACCGGAGGGATAAAAACCCGGGCGGGGAGGTTTCGCTCATTACGAGATGGAATTCCCCCGACGGGTTTATTTGTTTTTCCGGAACGGCGTGCGCGGGCCGCGTCTCTCGGCCCGGGGAGTAAAAAACGGCCCGGGGGGCATACTGGGAGACAGCCGCGAAAGGAAAGTGAAGCAATGCTCGAGAGACTGTTTGCCCTGCGCGAGCGCCGGACCGACGTGCGGACCGAGGTGCTGGCGGGCGTTACGACTTTTATGACGATGGCGTACATTTTGTTCGTCAACCCCAGCGTGCTCGGGTCGGCGGGGATGGACAAGAACGCGGTGCTACTGGCGACCGCCATCGGCGCCGGCCTTGTTTCGATTATGATGGGGGTGTTCGTCAATTATCCGATCGTGCTGGCTCCCGGGATGGGGCTCAGCGCTTTCTACGCTTTCACGGTCGTAGTCGGCATGGGGGTACCATGGCAGACGGCACTGGGGGCGGTGTTCATTTCCGGCCTTATTTTCGTCGTCCTGACCGTGACCCGGGTTCGCCAGATACTGGTGGAGGGTATACCGCCCTCGCTGAAACACGCGATTACCGTCGGCATCGGCCT
Organism: Selenomonadales bacterium; assembly: GCA_029976065.1. GTDB lineage: Bacteria > Bacillota > Negativicutes > Sporomusales > UBA7701 > Anaeroselena. The sequence continues at coordinate 74,330 of JARKNV010000043.1, read as the reverse complement.
GTTTATAACGATCATCGGCTTGAAACTGGCCGGCCTGATGTCGATCAGGCTGTCGCTCATCCCGCCCACAGTGGAGAAGCTGGTTGCCGCGAAGGGCAACGTTACTCCCGCCAGCTTCGAAACGATCATCGAGATGGGCCGGCTGGCCGAGCCGCAGGTGCTGCTGTCACTATTCGGCATTCTGCTGATCAGCGTGCTCATGGCCCTTAAGATAAGGGGCGCCATCCTCGCCGGCATCGTGACGAGCACCGTACTGGCCATGCTGGTCGGGGTGGTGAAGATTCCCGCGGGGTTCAACCCGGTGGCGGTGCCCGATTTCAGCCGCAACGCCTTTCTGGCCCTCGATATCTGGGGGGCTCTCCATATGGGGCTGCTGACGATTATTTTCACCTTCACGTTCGTGGAGCTGTTCGACACGATGGGCACCCTGGTGGGGACGGCGACCAAGGCAGGACTGATGGACAAGGACGGCCATTTCCCGGGGATAGGCAAGGCAATGACGGTCGACGCCATCGGCGTCAGCCTCGGCGCGCTGCTCGGCACGAGCACGATCACTTCGTACATCGAGAGCGCCGCCGGCATCGGCGTCGGCGGGCGCACCGGCCTGACGGCCGTGGTGTGCGGGGTGCTGTTCATGCTGGCGCTGTTCTTTACGCCGCTGGCCGGGCTGATTCCCGACGCTGCTACGGCTCCGGCGCTGATCATCGTAGGCGCGATGATGATGGAAGGCGTCCGCCATATCGATTTCACCGATTTCAGCGAGGGTCTGCCGGCGTTTTTGACGATCACGCTGATGCCCTTTACATACAGCATCGCCAACGGCGTTTCCGCAGGCCTGGTGTTTTATCCGCTGCTCAAGCTGGCGACCGGGCGCGGCCGCGAGGTCCACTGGATCGTCTACGTTATGGCGGTGCTGGTGGTTGCCCGCTTCATTTTCCTGGCCGGCTAGGCCGGCATTGGGTTATAGATTATAAGGGGGAGTAAGATGAAAGCAGCGATAATCATGGGCAGCGACTCGGATCTGCCGGTGCTGGAGCCGGCGCTCAAGACGCTGGCGGACTTCGGGGTGGCCGTCGAGGTTGTGGTGGCGTCCGCCCACCGCACGCCGCAGAAGGTGCACGATTTTGTGGCGAACGCCGCCGACCGCGGCGTGGGCGTATTCATCGCCGCCGCGGGGGCCGCCGCCCACCTGCCGGGGGTCGTAGCCAGTTTCACAACCCTGCCGGTTATCGGCGTGCCGGTCAACAGTACGCCGCTAGGAGGGATGGACGCCCTGCTGAGCATTGTGCAGATGCCGGCAGGCATCCCGGTGGCGACGATGGCGATCAACGGGGCGAAAAACGCGGCGCTGTTCGCCGTGCAGGTGCTGGCGACCGCCGACCCCGCCCTGAGGGAGAAGCTTGCCGCCTACCGCCAGACGATGGCCGCCGAGGTCGAAGCGAAAGCCGCCAAGGTGGCGGCGACGCTGGGCCAGTAGCAGGGGTTGCCAGCCGGCAATAACAACACTAAGTTGGAGTGAGGGATAACGATGAAAGTAATCGATTCGATGGACATACGGGAATATCCCCTGGTTGCCAAGGGCAAGGTGCGGGACATTTATGAAATCGACGCGGAAACGCTGCTGCTGGTGACCACGGACCGCATGTCAGCCTTTGACGTGATCATGGGCAGGCCCATCCCATACAAAGGCGTGGTGCTCAACCAGTTAACCCTGTTCTGGATGGACAAGTTCCGGGATGTGGTTCCCAACCATCTCATTTCTGCCGACGCCAAGGACCTGCCCGCCAATCTCGCGCCTTACGCCAATGAGTTGGAAGGGCGGTTCGTGCTGGCCAGAAAAGCCAGGCCCCTGCCCCTGGAATGCATCGTGCGCGGGCACATCACCGGGTCCGGCTGGTAGGACTATCTCGCCACGGGCATGGTCTGCGGCCACGTGCTGCCCCGGGACCTCCTGGAATCCGCCAAGCTGGAGAAGGTTCTCTTCACCCCCTCCACCAAGGCGGAACTGGGTACCCACGACGAAAACATCACCGAGGAAGAGGGCGCGAAACTCATCGGCAATGAACTGTATGCGAAGGTCCGCGACGTTTCCGTCGATATCTTCAGCCAGGCGCGCGCCTATGCTGAGACTCGGGGCATCATCATCGCCGACACCAAGTTCGAGTTCGGCCTTCTTGACGGAAACCTGATCTGGATTGACGAATCCCTGACCCCGGACTCCTCCCGCTTCTGGCCACTGGAAGGATACGAGCCCGGCAGGACCCCGCCGAGCTTCGACAAGCAGTTCCTGCGCAACTGGCTGCTTAAACAGCCCTGGGATAAGACGCCGCCGCCCCCGGCCCTGCCGGACGATGTGGTCCGCGGAACCGCCGAGCGCTACCTCGAAGCGTACCGGCTGATCACGGGAAAGGACCTGGGCGTGAAACCGTAGATTTTCGGTATACGCTACCGCGTATAAAGAGGTGCTGTTCCGCCTTACGGGCGAGAAGCTGTAAAGCGGCTGCGCGCCAAGCAAAACCCCGGGAGGAGAAAACTGGTGAAGTCAGAATTAATCTTTGCCAAACCGCGCGAGGAGTGCGGCGTATTCGGGATCTTTTCCCGCCATGACGACGTGGCCCTGAACACGTACTGGGGGCTTTATGCCCTCCAGCACCGGGGCCAGGAGAGCGCGGGGATAACGCTGACCGACGGTTGCGAAATGGATATCCAGCGCGGCATGGGCCTGGTGGGCGAAGTGTTCCGCAAGGGACTGCCGGAGATGGAGGGAGCGTACATCGCCATCGGCCATGTGCGCTACTCGACCACCGGCTCCAGCCTGCTGATCAATACCCAGCCGCTGATGGTAACGTATTCGGGCGGCCATATCAGCCTGGCCCACAACGGCAACCTGACCAACGCCCGCGAGCTCAGGGTCGACCTCGAACAGAAGGGCAGCGTCTTCCAGACGTCGATCGACAGCGAGGTGATCGTCAACATCATCGCCCGTTCGGGCAAGGCGACGATCGAGGAGCGGGTGCTGGAGAGCGTGGCCCGCATCGAGGGCGCCTATTCGCTGGTGATCATGACCGACGACAAGCTGATCGGCGTCCGCGACCCCCACGGTTTCCGGCCGCTGTGCATCGGCAAGCTGAACGGCGGCTGGGTGCTGGCGTCGGAATCGTGCGCGCTCGATTCGGTGGGGGCGGAGATGATCCGCGACCTGCTGCCGGGCGAGATGGTGGTTATCAACGACGACGGTCCCCGTTATTACCGCTTCGGGGATACCGACCGAAAGGCGCTGTGTATTTTCGAGTATATCTATTTCGCCCGCCCGGACAGCGTCATCGACGGGCAGAGCGTGTACGCGGCCCGTTTCGCCATGGGGCGGCAGCTGGCCCGCGAGAGCGGCTTCAAGGCCGATCTGGTCATTGCCGTGCCCGACTCGGGGACGACGGCCGCCCTTGGTTTCAGTTACGAGTCGGGGGTACCCTTCGCCGAAGGGCTGATAAAGAACCGCTACATCGGCCGCACCTTTATCCAGCCCGAGCAGCAAAAACGGGATACGGGAGTGCGGATCAAGCTCAACGCCAACAAGGCGGTGGTGGAGGGCAAGTCGGTCATCATGGTGGACGATTCGATCGTCCGCGGGACGACGAGCGGCAAGATCGTGAAGATGCTGAAGGAAGCGGGGGCGAAATCGGTCCAGATGTGCGTGAGCTCGCCGCCGATCGGTTACCCGTGCTATTACGGCATCGATACTTCGGCCCGCAAGGAGCTGATCGCCGCCAGCAAGCGGGTGGAGGAGATCAGGGATTTCATCGGCGCCGACGCGCTTTATTACCTGTCGCTGGAAGGATTGTACGGCTCGGTGGCAAACATTAACTACGACAAGATGTGCTACGCCTGCTTCAACTGCGATTACCCCTGCAGCATTCCCGGCGGGGACGACGCGGTGAGCAGCAAATTCGTATTTGAGGCGGCTGCGAGCCGCAAGAAGCGCGGGGGAGAAGGATGAACGAAGGATTGACGTACCGCCAGGCCGGGGTGGATATCGACGCCGGCAACAAGGCGGTGGAGCTGATGAAAAAGCATGTGCGGGCGACTTACCGCCCCGAGGTGCTGGGCGATATCGGCGGCTTCGGCGGCCTGTTCGCCCTGAACGCGGGCAAGTACCGCGAGCCCGTGCTGGTGAGCGGCACGGACGGGGTCGGCACGAAGCTGAAGCTGGCTTTCATGATGGACAAGCACGACACGATCGGCCAGGATGCGGTGGCGATGTGCGTCAACGATATCCTGGTACAGGGAGCCGAGCCGCTGTTTTTCCTCGATTACTTGGCGGTGGGCCGCCTGGAGCCGGAGAAGGTGGCGGCGATCGTCAGCGGCGTGGCCATCGCCTGCCGCGAGTCGGGCTGCGCGCTGATCGGCGGCGAGACGGCCGAGATGGCCGGCTTTTACCCTGACGGGGAGTACGATATCGCCGGCTTCGCGGTGGGCATCGCCGACAAGTCCCGCCTGATCACCGGCGAGAACATCAGGCCGGGCGACGTGCTTATCGGCCTGCCGTCGAGCGGCCTGCATTCGAACGGCTTTTCGCTGGTGCGCAAGATTTGTTTCGATGTGAAAGGGTTCGGCCCGGATTTGGCCGTTCCCGCGCTCGGCCGGACGCTGGGCGAGGAACTGCTGATGCCGACGCGCCTTTATCCGCGGGTGTGCCTGCCGCTGTTCGGGCGCTTCGCCCTACGCGGCCTCGTGCATATCACCGGCGGCGGTTTCTACGACAATATTCCCCGCGTGCTGCCCGCCGGCTGCGGCGTGACGATCGATGCCTCGGCTTGGCCGATGCCGCCGATTTTCCACCTGCTGCAGGAGTGGGGGCAGGTAGCCTGGCCGGAGATGTTCCGCACCTTCAACATGGGTATCGGCATGATCCTGGCGGTGCCGGCGAATGAGGCGGAGGCGGTGCGCAAAGACCTGGCCGGCCGCGGCGAGCGCTCTTATATCATCGGCGAGGTGACGGCCGGCGAGCGGACCGTGACGATCAAGGGAGGCGTGTTCGATGAATAGGACGGTGCTGGGGATACTGGTGTCGGGACGTGGCAGCAATCTGCAGGCCATCCTGGACGCCATCCTGGCCGAACGGCTCAAGGCGAAGATCGGCGTGGTGATCAGCGACAACCCCGACGCCCCTGCCCTGAAACGGGTGGCCGGCTTCGACATCACCACGACCGTCATCGAACGCCGGAAGTTCGCCGACAAACGCTCCTTCGAGAAGGCCATCGCCGCCGAGCTTCAACTGCATCACGTGGAACTGGTGCTGCTGGCCGGATTTATGCGTATTCTCGGCGGCGAGTTCATCAGCCAGTTCCCCGGCCGGATCATGAATATTCACCCCGCCCTGCTGCCGGCCTTTCCCGGCCTGGATGCCCAGGCCCAGGCGGTGAAGTACGGGGTAAAGGTATCGGGCTGCACGATCCACTTCGTCGACGAGGGTGTGGACACCGGCCCGATTATTCTTCAGGAGGCGGTGCCCGTGCTGGACGGCGACGACGAGCATGCCCTGGCCGAGCGCATCCTCCACGTGGAGCACAAGCTGTATCCCCGGGCGGTCGGCCTGTTCTGCGAGGGGCGGCTCCGCATCGAAGGCCGCAAAGTCATCATCAGCGAGAAACGGTAGGTGGATGCGATGAAGATTGAAAGAGCACTTATAAGCGTATCCGATAAGACCGGGGTGGTGGAATTCGCCCGTACCCTCCACAGCCTGGGGGTGGAGATCATTTCGACCGGCGGCACGATGAAGACGTTGAAGGAGGCGGGCATACCCGTCATCTACGTCAGCGAGATCACCGGCTTTCCGGAAATAATGGACGGGAGGGTGAAGACACTCAACCCCTACATTCACGGCGGTATTCTCGCCATCCGCGACAATGCCGACCATGTCCAGGCGATGCGCCACCACAAGATCAAACCGATCGACCTTGTGGTGGTCAACCTGTATCCCTTCCGCCAGACGATCGCCAAGCCGGACGTGACGCTGGACGACGCGGTGGAAAACATCGATATCGGCGGGCCGGCGATGATCCGGGCGGCGGCCAAGAATTTCGCCTATGTGGCGGTGGTGGTCAATCCGGACAAGTACGCGCAGGTGGCCGCGGAGCTGACGAACAAGGGCGAAATTTCCCCGGAAATACGGATGGAGCTGGCGATGGAGGCTTACGGCCACACCGCCGAGTACGATGCCTGCATTTCCCGCTATCTCGCCGGGCAGCTTGGCCAGGGGCGGTTCCCCGGGCGGCTGCAACTGGTGTTCGATAAGGTGCAGGACCTGCGCTACGGGGAGAACCCCCACCAGCAGGCGGCTTTTTACCGTGAGCAGGGCTTCGCCGGGCCGGGGGTGGCGGGCGCGAAGCAACTCCATGGCAAGGAGCTGTCGTTCAACAATATCGTCGACCTCGAAGCCGCCTATAACATCGTCAACGAGTTCACGGCGCCGGCGGCGACGATCATCAAGCATACCAACCCCTGCGGCACTGGCACGGGCGACAGCCTGGCGGCGGCATACGCCAAGGCGTACGAGGCCGACCCGGTTTCGGCGTTCGGCGGCATCATCGGCCTGAACCGCGAGGTGGACAAGGCCACGGCCGAGCAGATCGGCCAGCTGTTCGCCGAGGCGGTGATCGCGCCGGGATTCAGCGCCGAGGCGCTGGCGATGCTGAGCGAGAAAAAGAACGTCCGCCTGCTGACGGCCGAGTTCGGCGCGAGCGCGGACGCGATGGACATCAAGCGGGTGTCGGGCGGCATCCTCGTGCAGGACAAGGACGCCGGCGACCCGGAAGCCAAGCTCACGATCGTGAGCAAGCGGCCGCCGACGGCGGCGGAGCTGGCCCAGCTTGATTTCGCCTGGAAGGTGGTCAAGCATGTCAAGTCGAACGCGATCGTGGTGGCGGCCGACAACCGCACCCTCGGCGTGGGCGCCGGGCAGATGAACCGGGTGGGGGCGGCCAATATCGCCCTGACCCAGGCCGGCGATGCCGCCAAAGGGGCGGTGCTGGCCTCGGACGCCTTCTTCCCCTTCCGGGACACGGTGGACGCCGCCGCGAAGGCGGGCGTGACCGCCATCATCCAGCCGGGCGGCTCGGTCCGCGACGAGGAGTCGATCAAGGCGGCGGATGAGTATGGGATGGCGATGGTGTTCACGGGCGTAAGACACTTCAAGCATTAGTTACGGCCATTGATAAAGCCCCATCTGCTTCGTTGCTCCTCAGAGCGCTTGCTTGCGTACGTTTCAAGTACGCGGCGCGGCGCGCTCTTCCGGTGCGCCTTGCATCTGGGGCTTTCTGAATGGCCTAAGGCATATACGGAATCTTGAACTTGTAAAAGGAGGACTCCTAATGCGTGTTTTGGTGATCGGCGGGGGAGGCAGGGAGCACGCCCTGGTGTGGAAGCTGGCGGCCAGCCCGCGGGTGGAGAAGCTTTACTGCGCGCCCGGCAATCCGGGTATCGCCGACCTGGCCGAGTGCGTGAATATCGACGTGAAGGACAATACCGCGCTGGTCACCTTCGCGTGGGAGAATAAGATCGACCTGACGGTGGTGGGGCCGGAGGCGCCGCTGGCCAACGGCGTGGTCGACGTTTTCGCCGCCCATGGGCTGAAGAGCTTCGGGCCCAGCCAGGCGGCGGCCCGGATCGAGGGCTCGAAGGCGTTCGCCCAGGACCTGATGCGCAAGGACGGCATACCGACGGCCGGCTACGGCGTTTTCACCGACGCCGCGGCCGCCAAGGCGTACATAAAGGAGCAGGGCGCGCCGATCGTCGTCAAAGCGGACGGCCTGGCGGCCGGCAAGGGTGTGGTTGTGGCCATGACCGAGGCCGACGCGCTGGCGGCGGTCGATATGATTATGACGGACGCCGTTTTCGGGACGGCCGGGGCGCAGGTGGTTGTGGAGGAGTTCATGCAGGGCGAGGAGGCCTCGCTGCTGGCGTTTACCGATGGCCGCACGGTGGTGCCGATGGTGTCGGCCCAGGACCACAAGCGGGTCTATGACGACGACCGGGGGCCGAACACCGGCGGCATGGGCGCCTACGCGCCGGCGCCGGTGGTGACGCCGGCGGTGCTGGCGCGGGTGATGAGGGAGATTCTCCAGCCGGCGGTCGACGCGATGCGCGCCGAGGGCTGCCCATACTGCGGCTGCCTGTACGCCGGCCTGATGATAACCGATGCCGGGCCGAAGGTGGTGGAATTCAACGCCCGTTTCGGCGACCCCGAGACCCAGGTGGTGCTGCCGCTCCTGGACGGCGATCTGCCGACAATCATGGAGGCGTGCATCGACGGCGCGCTGGACAAGGCGGCGGTGGCCTGGAAGGACGAAGCGGCGGTCTGTGTGGTGATGGCTGCCGGCGGTTACCCGGGGGACTACGGCAAAGGCGACGCCATCGACGGCCTGGAGGCGGCCGCGGCCCAGGGAGCGGTGGTTTTCCACGCCGGCACGGCCCTGAAGGACGGCCGGGTAGTAACGAACGGCGGTCGGGTGTTGGGCGTGACGGCCATGGACCGGGACGTGCTGCGGGCGATCGAGAAGGCGTACGCGGCTGTGGACAAAATCAGCTTTACGGGGGCCCATTGCCGCCGGGATATCGCTCACCGGGTGATCGACAGGCTAAGGAAATAATTAATTGGGAAGGCTGTTCATGGAAAACATTGAACAGCCTTCGGCAATTAGGTTGAACAAGTACGGTAGGTGAAACGAAACGATGGAGCTTTCTTTGGTCGCCGCCAATGTGATCCTGCTTGTCTTTTTGCTGCTGGGGATGGGGATGACTCTTTTCACCCTGCCCGGCAATTTCCTCATCCTGCTGGCTGCCGTCGGTTATGGGTTTTTCGAGGGCCTCGGCCGCTTCGACGGCTATTTTCTGCTCATGCTCGGCGGGCTGTTTCTGTTCGGCGAGGCGGTGGAGTTCATCGCCGGCATGCTGGGGGCGAAACGCCAGAACGCTTCGTGGCGGGCAATCGCGGCCGCGCTGGTCGGCGGACTGGCCGGCGCGGTCTTCGGTTCGGCGGTGGTGCCGGTGCTGGGGACGCTGGCCGGGGCGGTGGCGGGGGCGTTCGCTTTGAGCTATGCGGCCGAGTACAGCAAGTCGGGGGACAGCGATAAGGCGGCGCGGGTGGCGCGAGGAGCGGCCGTGGGCCTGCTTGTCGGGACGCTGTTCAAACTGGCCGTGGCGGTCGGCATGGCGGCGGCAATCGTTATGCGGCTGGCGTGGTAAAAGTTGACCGGCTGGTCAACTTTTGTTTGACAGGTTCCGGCGGGCCTCCTATAATTAAATTATAAGCAGTAGGGAGGTTATCATGGCCTACTATCGTGAAGAGCAGCCGGGCGACGATTCACGTTCCAAACGCCAGCAGATTCTCGAAGCCGCCTACACCATTTTTTCGCAGAAAGGCTACCACCGGGCGACGGTGGATGAGATCATCGCCCTCGCGGACACCGGCAAGGGCACGGTGTACAATTATTTCAACAACAAAGAACAGCTTTTTTACACCCTTATCCGCGAGCGCAGCCAGCCGTTCGAGACGGCGCTGCAGCAGGCGTCGGACGCCGATATGCCGACATTAGAGAAGCTCGAGGCGATGGTCAGGCTGTTTCTGAAGTTCTATAAAGACAATGCCTCCCTCTGGCGGGTGATGATGCACGAGATTCGCGGCTTCGGCAGCGAAGGCCTGTCGTACGTGAAGACGGAGACACGCGAAAGGTACCGCGAGGGATTCAACCGTACGATCGGGCTGCTGGCGAAGGTGCTGCAAGAGGGCATCGATCAGAGGCTGCTGAAGGAAGTCAACGTCACCCATGCGTCGTATGCGTTCTTCAGCGTCATCGTCGCGCTGACTTTCCAGCAGTTCATCAAGGATGTAGACGCCTCGGCCCGCGAGGTGACGGATATTTTTATCAACGGCCTTGCCTTGAAATAACGGCTTTTTTAGTGCCGGCTGCTGACCGGCCGGTCATGCCGGAAACCTCTTTCAACCCCGTGGGGTTGAGGGAGGTTTTTCATTTTTGGCCAAGCGTGGAGCGAGGAAGGATGTTGAAATTCGGAAACTAAAACACTATAATAGTTTATGGGGGGGCGACGGCTTATGGTGCCGCTCCCGGAAAATTCTCAAGGTGGTATATATGGACGATTTAAGGGAGCTTATCCTCGACAAGGCGCGGGAGCGGTTCGACCGCTTCGGCTACAAGAAGACGACGATGGACGAGATCAGCCGCGACTGTCGTATTTCGAAAAAAACGCTGTACGAGCAATTCCAGGATAAGGAGAACCTGTTCAACAGCCTGTATGTGCGCGAGTGCCGGATGGCCAGGGAGGCAATTTTCGCCCGCATGGGCGAGGCGGGCGACCCGCTCGACCGCCTCGTTATGCTGCTGCGGACGGCGATCGGCTATTTCAACGAGGACAATTTCCTGACGCGGCTGCTGCGGGACGATTACGCCCTATTTACGGCCTGCTTCACTTCCGAGCATCAACGGTTGATCGACAACGAGTTGATCGCAATCATCGCCGGGATGATCAATGAGGGCAAGGAGCGGGGGGCGATCCGCGATGTGGACGAGGAAATTGTGGCGTACGCGGGGCTGAAGCTGTTCCAGGCGTTCAGCTACATGCGCACGGCCCGTTTTCCGGACGGGAAAGAGGATCAGGATTATTACACCGGGGTGTTGGTCGATTTCATCGTCAACGCCGTGACCAGCAGGAAGGCCGGTTAGAACCGGTTAACGGGCAAGGATTCGGATTATGGAGGTTGGCGTGATGCAGAAACGGATGTTGGGCTGGACGGTGCTGATTTTGGCCGCCGGGCTGCTGCTGGCGGGGTGTGGAAATACGGCCCAAGTCAAGGAGGAGGCGCCGCTGGTTCGCACCCAGGTGGTGAGGACGGACGGGGCCGGGCGGCCGGCCAGCTACGCCGGGGAAGTCCGGGGCCGGTACGAAAGCCAGCTCGCGTTCCAGGTCGGCGGAAAGATCGTGCGAAGGGCGGTCGACTTGGGCAGCACGGTGAAAGCCGGGGATATCCTGCTGGAGATCGATCCGAAGGATATCAGTCAGGCGGTGGCGGTGAGCTCGGCCCAGGTTTATTCGGCCGAGTCGCAACTGAAGCTGGCGGAGAGCAACCTGCGCCGCTACCGGCAGCTGTATGAGCAGCAGGCGGTGAGCCGTGCGCAGTACGAACAGTACCAGAGCGCCTATGACGCCGCCCTGGCTGCCGCGCGCCAGGCGTCGGCCCAGTATGCCCAGAGTTCGAACCAGCTGGGATACAGCGCGCTGCAGGCCGACGGGACGGGAGTGATATCGGCCGTGAACGTCGAAGTGGGCCAGGTGGTGAGCGCCGGGCAGCCGGTGGTGACGCTTGTCCGCGACGGCGAGCGGGAGGTGGAGATCGATGTTCCCGAGAACCGCGGCGAGGAACTGCGCAAGGCGGGGCAGATCAGCGTGACCTTTTGGGCCTTGCCGGGGGTGACGGTTGCCGGCAAGGTGCGCGAGGTAGCCCCGATGGCGGATAAGGTTTCCCGTACGTACAAGGTGCGGGTGAGCCTGCCTGATTGCCCGCCGGAGGTGAGACTCGGCATGACCGCCAATGTGGCGGTTGCGGCTGCAGCTAAAGAAAAAGCCGCCTATATTCCTCTGGCGGCGATATACCAGACCGGCGACGCCCCCGGCGTGTGGGTGGTGGAGAACGGCGCCGTCAGTTTGCGGGCGGTGAAGCCCGGCGCTTTCGGGGACGGCAAGGTCGAACTGCTTTCTGGCCTGCGGGACGGCGAGGTTATCGTCACGGCCGGGGTGCACAAGCTCCGGGAGGGGCAGAAGGTGCGGACGGGTGACGGGTTATGAAAAACGCCAACCTGACCGAATGGGCCCTCAACCATAGGGGGTTGGTGTATTATTTCATCATCCTGATTTTCGTGATGGGCGTTTTCTCCTACCGGCAATTGGGACGGATGGAAGACCCCGACTTCGTCATCCGCCAGATGGTGGTTTCGGCCGCCTGGCCGGGCGCGACCGCCCGCGAGGTGGAGGAGCAGGTGACCGACAAGCTCGAGAAGAAGCTGCAAGACACGCCGGGCCTCGATTATCTCAAGAGCTATTCCCGGCCGGGGCAGGCGGTCATCTACGTGACGCTGAAGGAAAATCTGCACGAAAAGGATATCCGGCCGACATGGCTGGAAATCCGCAATCAGATCAACGATATCAAGGGCACGCTCCCGCAGGGAGTGGTCGGGCCCGCCTTCAACGATCGTTTCGACGACGTATACGGCTGCATTTACGCCCTGACCGCCGACGGGTTCACGTACGAGGAGATGCGCGACCGGGCCGAGAAGATCCGCCGCATGCTGCTGGGCGTGAAGAATGTCAAGAAGGTCGAACTGATCGGCGTGCAGGCCGAGAAAATTTATATCGAGATCGAGAACAGCAAGCTGGCCCGGCTGGGCATCGATCCGGGCCTGATTATCAGCACAATCAAGGCGCAGAACGCGATGGCGGCCTCAGGGATGGTCGAGACGTCCTCAGATAATGTTTATCTCAGGGTTTCCGGTCTGTTCGACGACCTGGAGAGCATCCGCAACCTGCCGATCCGCGCCGGCCGTACTTTCCGGCTCGGCGATATCGCCAGGGTGGAACGCGGCTACGGCGAGCCGGCCGACCCCAAAATGTACGTGAACGGCCAGCCGGCGATCGGCATCGCCCTGTCGATGGATAAGGGCGGCAACATCCTCGCCCTCGGCGAGGATCTGGAGAAAACACTGGCGCGGATCAAGACGGACCTGCCGCTGGGACTGGAAATAAGTCAGGTGGCCAATCAGCCCAAGGTTGTCGAGGAGTCGATCGGCGAGTTCGTGAAGTCGTTGCGGGAAGCGATCATCATCGTGCTTGTTGTCAGCTTCCTCAGCCTCGGGGTGCGCTCCGGGGTGGTTGTGGCGCTGTGCATCCCGCTGGTCATCGCCGGCGTTTTCGCGGCCATGAAAATGACGGGCATCGACCTCCACAAGGTTTCCCTGGGGTCGCTGATCATTGCCCTGGGGCTGCTGGTCGACGACGCAATCATCGCCATCGAGATGATGGCGGTGAAGCTGGAGCAGGGGTGGGACCGCTTCGAAGCCGCCTGCTTCGCTTACAAGGCGACCGCTTTTCCCATGCTGACCGGCACGCTGATAACCTGTGCCGGGTTCATCCCCATCGGCTTCGCCAAAGGATCGGCGGCGGAATTCACCAGCAGCCTGTTCACGGTTATTTCCATCGCCCTGCTGCTGTCGTGGCTGGTGTCGGTGCTCGTAGCCCCGCTGCTGGGCTACAGCCTCATCAGGCCGAAGGCCGTGGCCGGGGAGGGCCGGGACATTTACGATTCGAAATTTTACCGCCTGTTCCGGCGGGCGCTGACCTGGTGCCTGCACAACCGCCGGGTGGTGCTAGGCATTACGGCGGCGGCGTTCCTGGGGTCGCTGTTCCTGCTGAAATTCGCAAAACAGGAATTTTTTCCGCCGTCGGTGCGGCCGGAGATTATCGTCGAACTGACGCTGCCGGAAGGGTCGTCGCTACGGGCCACCGAGGCCGAGGCGAAGCGGCTGGCCGAGGTGCTTGGCGGCGACGGCGACATCGACAACTACAGCTATTATGTCGGCCAAGGCGCGCCGCGCTTCGTGCTGACGACCGACCCCGTTCTGCCCAGCCCGAACTATGCCCAGTTCGTGGTTGTGGCGAAGGACCTGAAGGCGAGGGAAAATCTGCAGAAGAAGATCGACAAGCTGCTTGCCGACAGTTTCCCTACCGTACGCGGCCATGTGAAGCTCATCCAGACCGGTCCGCCGTCGCCTTATCCGGTGATGCTGCGGGTCAGCGGCTACGAGCATGAGAAGGTCCGGGAGATCGCCGGCAAGGTGGCTGACGCGATGGCCGCCAACCCCAGCCTGCTGAACGTCAATCTCGACTGGAACGAGAAAAACAAGATTATGCGGCTGGCCGTGGATCAGGATAAGGCGCGGCTATTGGGGGTCGACAGCCAGAGTTTGGCGTCCAGCCTGCAGATGCAGCTATCGGGGGCGGCGATCAGCGAGTTCCGCGAGCAAGACAGGACGGTCGCGATCGTCCTGCGCCTGGCAGCCCAGGACAGGCAGGACCTATCGGCGGTCCGGAGTCTGCCCGTCCATATCGGCGGCGGGAAGTTCGTCGCCCTGGAGCAGGTCGCCAAGCTGAGCTACGAGGCCGAGGAAGGACTGATCTGGCGCCGCGACCTCAAGCCGACGATCACCGTCCAGGCCGACGTGGCGCCGGGACTAACGGGCAACGACGCCAGCCGGCAGGTGTACGACAGCCTCGCCGCGCTCCGGGCGGGCCTGCCGCCGGGCTACAGCGTCGATATCGCCGGCTCGCTGGAAAGGAGCAAGATTTCGATCGATTATCTGCTGCAGCCGGTGCCGGCGATGGTGGTCGTCATCATCACCCTGCTGATGCTGCAACTGCAGCGGATGTCGCTGATGTTTCTGACGCTGCTCACCGCGCCGCTGGGCATCATCGGCGTGAGCGTGGCGATGCTTGTGACGATGCGGCCGATCGGCTTCGTGGCCGAGCTCGGCATCCTGGCGCTCGGGGGGATGATCATCCGCAATTCGGTCATCCTCATCGATCAGATCGAACAGCACATCAAAGCCGGAGAGACGCCGTGGGACGCGATCGTCGATTCGGCGGTGCTGAGATTTCGGCCGATAATGCTGACAGCCGCGGCGGCCATCCTGGGGATGGTGCCACTGCTGCCCAGCAGCTTTTGGGGTCCGATGGCGGTGGCGATCGCCGGCGGTCTGTTCGGGGCGACCGTGCTGACGCTGCTAGTGTTGCCGACGATGTACGCCGCCTGGTTCAAGGTGGCACCGCCGGGTCCGGACGCTCCGGCGGCGGGCAGTGGCGCCAATGGCGCACCTGTTTCCGGGAGCTAGGCTGGAAAACGGCAACATAAACACACGGGGGAGCGCAACTAGGCGCTCCCCCTTCTTTGTACAATTTAAATTGTACCATAACCGTTTGCCGGCAAACGCAAACGAGTTTTTACGAACCGGTATGGAGTTGTCGACCCCAGTCCAGATCCGTCGATTCGTCATCTGCAGGAAGACCAGGGACTTGGGTTGGAGTTCCGTCAGAACCATTCACTGGAATCACCCCATTTCCCGGCTGTTTTCATTGTCTTTTCTACACTTACCTTTGTCTTTATTATAAGACATTATGAGGCTATTTTCAAGCGGCTTCCGTGTATACATATCGGGACACCCAGCATTTACCAGGTGGCGACGACCGCCCCATGGAAGCGGCGACGGATATAATCCTTGACATGATCGGAATGGTAGGCGGCAATGAGGGTCTTAACGGACGGATTATCTTTGTCCTTGGCGTGGACGGCGATGATATGGGGGTAGGGGGCGTCGACCCCTTCGCCGGCGATGGCGTCGCGGTCGGGGATAAGGCCGCCGGCAACGGCATAGATGCTGCCGAGGGCCGCGAGGTCGAATTCGTCCAGCCGTCGGGCGATGTCGGCGGCGTCGACTTCGACGAGGTTGATCCGCCGCGGGTTGGCGACGATGTCAGTGAGAGCCGCCTGCAGTCCGGCCCCGTCCCGTAGGGATATCAGGCCGGTTTTCGCCAGCAGGAGGAGAGCTCGCCCGCCGCCGACCGGATCGTTGGGGATGGCCACCATCGCGCCGCGCGGCAGGTCGTCCAAGCGGCTGATTTTGTGCGAGTACAACGCCACCGGGAAGACGACCGTTTTGGCTACCGCCACCAACGGCAGCCGGCGGTCGGCGACGAGGCTTTCGAAATAGGGCAGGGTCTGGAAGCTGTTGACGGCGACGTCGCCGCTGAGGAGGAGGTCGTTGGGCTTGAGGTTGTCGTCGTATTCGAGTATTTTGATTTCCAGTCCGTCTTTGAGCGCCATTTCGCTGGCCGCATAGAGAAGCTCGGCGTGGGGGCCGGTGGTGGTGGCGACGCGGAGCGGTTTGGCGCCGCTGGGGCCGAAGGCGCCGGCAAGTAGAGCGGCGACGGCGGCGAGAATGATTATAGCGAGAAGAACTTTCTTCATGGAGGTCCTCCGTTTGCGGGCCGGCAGGCGTACCGGATGCTACTGACAGTTTATAACGGTACCGGCTTTTTTGGCAAGAAAATGCATAATCATTTTCACAGATTAAAGAATAAAAGAAGTGAAGCAGGAACGAAGCGGGGCAAGGCCGAATATAGGAACGAAAGCGCAGGGTAAAGGAGCGATGAATATGCCTGTGAATCCGCGGCTGAAGGAGCCCCTCAACGATCAGCTTTTCGCCGGAGTGCTATTGCTGAAAACCGAGGAAGAATGCTATCAGTTTTTCGAGGATATCTGCACGATCGGCGAACTGAAGGCGATGGCCCAGCGGCTGGAAGTGGCGCGGATGCTTAAGCATGGCCATACATACGACGATATCGTAGAGCGCACGGGGGCAAGCACGGCTACAATCAGTCGGGTCAAACGCTGCCTCTATTACGGCGCCGATGGCTATAAAACGATACTCGCCCGCTTGGATGGTGAAGAGACGAAATGAACAAAGCCCAGTTTTTGCCCCAGATACCTTACGGAACCAAGGATTTTCTTCCCCGCGAGGCCAGACGCAAACGGGCGGCCGAGAACGCCCTCGCCGGACTGTTCACCCGCTGGGGGTACGACGAAGTTGTCACGCCGACCTTCGAGTACCTGGAGACGTTGACTGTCGGCGTCAGCAACGACCTCGTGCAAAGCCTGTTCAAGTTTTTCGACCGGAATAATGCTATTTTAGCCTTGCGCCCGGATATGACGACCCCAATCGCCAGGGTGGCGGCGACCCGCTTCCGTGAGAGCGTTCCGCCGCTGCGCCTTTTTTACCTGACAAATGTTTTTCGCCAGGAGCAGGCCCAAGCCGGGCGGCAGTGCGAGTTTTACCAGGCCGGGGTGGAGCTGCTGGGGGCCGGCGGGCCGGCGGCCGACGCCGAGGTGGTGGCGCTGGCGGTGACGGCGTTGCTGGAGGCCGGGCTGACGAATTTCCAGGTCGGTCTCGGTCAGGTACAGTTCATCAACGGCGTGATGGGTGAAAGCGGTCTGACGCCTGCCGAACAGCAACGGGTGAAACAATGCATGGTCAGCCGCGATCTCGTCGGCCTGGGCGAGATCCTGGCCGGCAGTTCGCTGAGTGCCGCCGCCCAACGGCTTATTCGCGAGATACCGCTGCTGCATGGCGGCGACAACGTCGTCAGCGAGGCTTACAGGCTGGTGGGCAACGATATCAGCCACGCGGCCCTCGAAAATCTGGCCGACATCCGACGCCTGCTGGCAGGCTACGGGGTGGAGCGCTATGTGACCTTCGATCTCGGACTGATCCGCGATTTCGATTATTACACCGGCATGGTGTTTGAAGGTTATACTCCGGGGCTGGGCTTCCCGCTGTGCGGCGGCGGACGCTACGACAACATGGTGGCCGCGTTCGGAGTGGACTGCCCGGCCACCGGTTTTGCCATGGGGATCGAACGGATCCTGCTGGCGCTGGAGCGGCAGGGAATAACGCCGCCGGAAGCGGTCCGCGACGCATACGTGGCCTGGGGCGAAGGAGCCCTGGCCGCAGCGATTGCCGCGGCCGACCGCCTGCGCCGCGAGGGACTGACGGTGGAGTTGGCCCTGGAGGCGGCGTCGCGGGAAGCGGCGGCCCGGACGCAGACAGCCAAGGGGTATACCCGGCTGGTGTATTTCGACGGCCATGTGGCACAGGGTTAAGCAGTTTTTCGCCGCGCTGACAGCCGAAGTGACGGCGGCCGACCGCGAATTCGCGGACGCCTGGCTGAACGCCGCCGAGCGAGCGCTGTTCTATGCCATGAACCTTCCCGACCAATACCACGCTCTGCAGGTGGCCCGTACCGCCCGCCGCCTCGCCGCCGGGCGGGCGGACGTCGACCTTGAGCTGCTTGTGCGGTGTGCGCTTCTCCACGACGTCGGCAAGGTGAAGGGCGATGTGAGCACCTTCGATAAGACGGCGGCCGTGCTGGCTAACCGCTTTGCCCCGGAAAAAGCCGAGGGCTGGGGCCGGCCGGGCCGGGGCGGGCGGATAGCCAACCTCCGCCATGCCCTACACGTTTATTTCCACCACCCCGAGCGGGGCGCCGCCCTCGTGGCGGCAGCAGGCGGCGACGAACGGCTGACAGATATCATCGGCCGCCACCATCGGCCGCCGGCCGCCGGCGACCCGCCGGAGCTGACGATATTGCGCGAGGCCGACGAACTGCATTGAAAAGGGCCAAAAGGACTAATCCTTTTGGCCCTTGAAACATTATAACTTATCAGATAAACTGCCAAGAAAGCTCCAGATGCAAGGCGCACCGGATAAGCAGATACACAACGCTTTAGCGTTGATGTGATCGCTTATACCCGGGAGGGTGCAAGCGCGCCGCGCCGCGTACCTCAAACGTACGCAAGCAAGCGATTTGAGGAGCAACGCAGCAGATGGGGCTTTATCGGCAGTTTAGTAACCTCTGACCTTGTCGACGATGTTGAACATTTCCCGGCTCTGAATATAGCGGGTGAGGTTGTCGACGAACAGCTTGACGGCCCGGTCGAGATAGGCCGGGGAGATGGCCGCCATGTGCGGGGTGACGATGACGTTGTCCATCGCCCACAGGGGGCTGTCGGCCGGCAGGGGTTCGTTTTCGAACACATCGAGGCCGGCGCCTTTTATCACGCCGAGCTGGAGGGCGATGGCGAGGTCGGACTCGCGGACGATGGCGCCGCGGGCGATGTTGAAGAAATAGGCGGTCGGTTTCATGGCGCGGAATTCTTCGAGGGTGAACAGGCCGGCGGTTTTATCCGTCAGAGGCAAGGCGACGACGATGAAGTCGGAAGCGGCCAGCATTTCGTGCAGTTGTTCGGGCTTATACAGCTTGTCGACAAAAATCTCGGTCGTCATTTCCTGCTTGGTGGCGACGACCTCCATCCCCATGCCTTTGGCCTTTTTGGCGATTTCGCGGCCGATGCTGCCAAGGCCGACGATGCCGATGGTTTTCTCGTGGATTTCCTCGGTGGGCACTCTGGCCCATTTGGCGTCCTGCTGCTGGCGGCCGAGGAGGTTAAGACCGCGGGTGAAGGACAGCATCATGGCGAAGACGTGCTCGGACACCGGAATGCCGTGGATGCCCTTCGAGTTGGTGAGGATGGTGTCGCTGGCCTGGATTTCCGGGCAGGTCATGTTCTCGACGCCGGCGCTGAGGGCGTGAACCCATTTCAGGCGGGGCGCGGCGAGATAAAGGGGGCGGATGTCCGTCCAGCCCCAGGCGACGAGGATATCGGTAGCGGCAATGTGTTCGCCGGCATGCTCAAGGTCGGTGACGGTCACGGTGATGTCCGGCATCACGGCGGTGATCGCGTCCTTGTGGCGGCTGGCCAGGTTGTTGAGGACGAGGATGTTGAGCGCGCTCATGCTGAGCCCCCTTACGAGGATTATTATCTGTCAAATACTTCTACACATACGTAAAAATTCCTACATGAGGGGTTGACGAATCGATTGCCGCAATGATATTATATTACCATGTTAATGCTTTAAATAACTAAAGTGAGGCTGCGAGATGACTTCGAGTGACATGAATTACCTGACAATCGCCCTGCCGAAGGGAAAACTGTTTGCCCCGGCCGCCAAACTGCTGGCTGCAGCCGGCTATACGGCCGAGGGGCTGAGCGAGGATTCCCGGCGGCTGGTCATCGCCGACGAGGCGCTTAAGATAAGGTTTATCATCACCAAGACGGCCGACCTGCCCACGTATGTGGAGTACGGCGCGGCCGACGTCGGCATCATCGGCAAGGATGTGCTGGCGGAAGAGAGCAAAAATGTTTACGAACTGCTTGATCTCAAGTTCGGCCTCTGCCGGATGGTGGTGGCCGTGCCCGAGGCACTCAGGCAGGATAAACTCACCGATTACGCCCATATGCGGGTGGCGACCAAATATCCCAACACAGCGGAGCGGTTCTTCCGCGACACCGGCATTCAGATGGAGATTATCAAGCTGAACGGCTCGATCGAGCTGGCGCCGATCGTCGGCCTGGCGGAAATGATCGTCGACCTGGTGGAAACGGGGCGCACGCTGAAGGAGAACAAGCTTATCGAGGTGGCGACGATAAATCAGGCGACCGCCCGTTTCATCGCCAACCGGGTGAGTTTCAAGATGAAATTCGCCCGCATCAACAGGCTGTCCGAGGATCTCAAGCGGCTGACGGAAAGCGGGGCGGGACGATGAGGACGGTTGACGTCCGCAACAAGCCTTTGGCCGAGGTCAGACCCCTGCTCGTCAAGCCGCCCTTCGACGCGGTGACGCTCGGCGCGGGGGCGCGCGAGCGGGTGAAGGCGATGTTCGGCCGCGATATGACGGCCGCCGAGGTGGTGGCGAGGATCGTCGCCGACGTCCGCGAGCAAGGTGACGCCGCCCTGCTGCGTTATACGGAAATGACCGACGGCCCGCGGTTGACGCCGGCAACAATGACGGTGAGCGCGGCCGAATTCTCCGCCGCGCGGCAGACGGTGGAGCCGGCGGTGATGGCGTCGCTGACGAAAGCGATCGCCAATGTCCGCAGTTACCACGCCGAACGGGTGCCGCAGTCATGGATGACCGAGCGGCCCCTCGGGGCGAAGCTCGGCCAGCGCTGCCTGCCGCTCGAACGGGTGGGCGTGTACGTCCCCGGCGGGACGGCGGCCTATCCGTCGTCGGTGATAATGAATATCGTCCCGGCGGTGGTGGCGGGAGTCAAGGAAATTATCATGGCCGTGCCGCCGGCGCGCGACGGCAGCGTTAATCCTTATGTGCTGGCTGCTGCCGAGGCGGCGGGGGCGACGATGGTGATCAAGGCCGGCGGCGCCCAGGCGGTGGCCGCCCTGGCGTTCGGCACCGTCACCGTACCCAAGGTCGATAAGATCACCGGACCGGGCAACATTTTCGTGACTCTGGCGAAAAAAGCCGTATACGGTTACTGCGATATCGATATGCTCGCCGGCCCGAGCGAAATTCTCATCGTCGCCGACGGCGGCGCCGATCCGGCCTATGTGGCCGCCGACCTCCTGAGCCAGGCCGAGCACGACGTGTTGGCAGCCAGCATCCTGATAACCGACAGTCCTGCCCTGGCGGCGGCGGTCGAGCAGGAGACGACGAGGCAACTGGCCCTGCTGCCGCGGGCCGGGATCGCCGGCGAGTCGCTGGCGCGCAACGGACTGATCATTATCGCCGACGATATCGCCGCCGCGATGGAACTGGCCAATATCGCCGCCCCCGAGCACCTGGAGATCCTGACCGCCGATCCGTTCGCCCAACTGCCGTCTGTAAGGCACGCCGGCGCGGTCTTCCTCGGCCCCTATTCGCCCGAGCCGCTGGGCGATTACTTGGCCGGCCCCAACCATGTGCTGCCGACCGGCGGCACCGCCCGTTTCTATTCGGTGCTGTCGGTGGAGACCTTCATGAAAAGAACGAGCGTGATCGCGTATACCGAGGCCGCTTTGCACGCGGCCGGCGAGGATGTTATCGCCCTGGCGACCGCCGAGGGGCTGGAAGCTCACGCTAACGCGGTACGGATAAGGAGGCGCCGAGATGTGGCAGATTCGTCCCGGTCTTGATACAATCAAATCGTACCATGTGCCTGATATCGCCTGGCCGGTGAAGCTGGACGCCAACGAGCGGGCCGGGGAACTGCCGCCGAAGGTGCAGGCGGCAATCACCGCCAGGCTTGCGGCGATTGCCGCCAACCGCTACCCGGAGATCGGCCAGCACAGCCTTAAACAGGCGCTGTCCGAGGGCCTGGGTCTGACGCCGGGGAATATCGCCGTCGGCAATGGCTCCAGCGAGGTGCTGGCCGCGCTCTGCCGGGTGTTCGGCGGGCCAGGGCGGAAAATCGTTTATCCCAGCCCATCGTTTTCGATGTACCCGATTTACTGCCTGCTGGCCGACAGCCGGCCGGTAACGGTGGAACTCGACGCCGGCTTCGTGCTGGCCCCGGAGAAGGTGTTTTCCACCGCTCTGCAGGAGCAGGCGGCGCTGATTATTCTGTGCGTCCCCAACAACCCCACCGGCGGGGCGATGCCCCCCGAGGCGATCGAGTACGTGGTCGCCGGCGCCCGCTGCCCGGTGGTGGTGGACGAGGCGTACATAGATTTCGCCGGCAACTCGGTCCTCGGGCTGCTCGGCAAGTACCCGAACCTTATCGTCGCCCGCACGTTTTCCAAGGCTTTCGGCCTGGCCGGCGCCCGGGTCGGCTATATCGCCGCCAGCCGGGACATCATCGACCTTGTCGGCAAGGTGCTGCTGCCTTATGACGTGAACGCATTTTCCTTGGCCGCCGCCGCGGTGGCCTGGGAGCTGCGGGCCGAATTCGCCGCCGGCATCGCCGCGACGGTGGCCGAACGAGAGCGGGTGGCCGCCGCCCTGAAGGAGCTGCCGGCGATCGAGGTCTTCCCGTCGGCGGCCAATTTCCTGCTGGTAAGGAGCGCCCGCGCAGGGGAACTTGCAAGTTTTCTGGCCTCCCGGAACATCGGCGTGCGCGATTTCGGCAAGGCCCCCGGACTGGCCGGCTGCCTGCGGGTGACGGTCGGGACGGCGGCGGAGAACGACGCCTTTTTGGCGGCGACGGAAAAATTTATCCGGGGCGAGGTGTAGATGATGAACCGTGTCGGTAAAATCGACCGCAAGACTAATGAAACGGATATCAGGCTGACGCTGGATGTGGACGGCGCCGGCAAGGCCGAGGCGGCCACCGGGGTGGGCTTTTTCGACCACATGCTCGTTCTGTTCGCCAAGCATGGCCTGTTCGACCTGGCCGTAAAAGCGGACGGCGACCTTGACGTCGATGCCCATCACATCGTCGAGGATACCGGCATCGTTTTAGGCCAGGCGCTGAGCCAGGCGCTGGGCGACAAGCAGGGCATCCGCCGCTACGGCACGGCCTTCGTGCCGATGGACGAAGCGCTGGCGCTGGTGGCCCTGGACGTGAGCGGCCGGCCGTTCCTCCAGTACGACGTCGACGCCCCGGCCAGCGTCATCGGCAGCTACGCCGGCGAGCTGACGGAGGAGTTTCTGCGGGCGCTGGCGGTGAACGCCGGGCTGACCGTTCATGTACGGCTGCTGGCCGGCAGGAACGCCCATCATATCCACGAGGCGATTTTCAAGGCGCTCGGCCGGGCGCTGTCCGAGGCGACCCGCATCGACGAGCGCATCGTCGGCGTGATGTCCAGTAAAGGGGTATTATAGTGAATAACGTTATTGCCATCATCGATTACGGCGTCGGCAATCTTTACAGCGTGGAGAAGGCCTTTGCCCGCCTGGGAGCGGAGGCGGCCGTTACCAGCGATCCGGCGGCGATCACGGCGGCCGCCAAGGTGGTGCTGCCGGGCGTCGGGGCGTTCGGCGACTGTATGGAAAACCTGGCTGCGTACGGCCTCACCGATGTTGTCCGCACGGTAGCCGCCAAGGGCACGCCGCTGCTCGGCATCTGCGTAGGGCTGCAGATACTGTTCGACGGCAGCGAGGAAGACCCGGGAGTCCCGGGGCTGGGGATTTTTCCCGGCCTGGTGCGCCGTTTGGTCGCTCCCGGCCTGAAGGTGCCCCATATGGGCTGGAACAGCCTCGCTGTCGCCGGGGAGAGCCCGCTCCTCAGGGACCTGCCCGCCAACCCGTACGTGTATTTTGTCCACAGCTACCACGCCGTGCCTGACGACCCGGCGCTGGTCACCGCCTGGACGGACTACGGCGGCCGGGTGACGGCGGCCGTGGGCCGGGGCAATGTGCAGGCCGTGCAGTTCCATCCCGAGAAGTCCGGCGACACCGGCCTGGAGATACTGGCCAATTTTAAGGAGCTTGTCTTATGATAATTTTTCCCGCTATCGATATCCGCGGCGGCAAGTGCGTCCGCCTTACCGAGGGACGTTTCGACGCCGAGACGGTGTACGCCGACGATCCCGTAGCCATGGCTCGGCGCTGGGCGGCCGAGGGGGCCGAATACCTCCATGTCGTCGACCTCGACGGCGCGCTGGCCGGCCAGCCCGTCAACCTCGCCATTGTGGCGGGCATCGCCGCGTCGGTCGGCATCCCCGTCCAACTGGGCGGCGGTATCCGCACCCTTGCCGGTATCGAAGCCGTGCTGGCGGCCGGCGTGGCCCGGGTCATCCTCGGCTCGGTGGCCGTAAAGCAGCCCGCGCTGGTAAAGGAAGCGTGCGCCGCCCACGGCGAACGCATCGTCGTCGGCATCGACGCCAAGGACGGCGTCGCGGCCGTGGAGGGCTGGGGCGTAAGCGGCGGCGTGGGGGCTGAAGAGCTGGCCGCCCGCATGGCGGCCGCGGGCGTGGCCCGCATCATTTACACCGATATCGCCCGCGACGGTATGCTGACGGGCGTAAATGTGGCTGCGACCCGCTCGCTGGCCAAGGCCGCAGGCGTGCCGGTCATCGCCTCGGGCGGGGTGAGTAGCCTGGGCGACATCGCCGCGGTCAAGGCGGCGGAGGCCGACGGCGTGGAGGGGGTCATCATCGGCAAGGCCCTGTACAGCGGCGCTGTGGAGCTGCCGGCCGCGCTGAAGGCGGCGCGGGGAGAGGGGGCCTGAGATGTACACGAAACGGATAATCCCCTGCCTGGACGTAAAGGACGGGCGGGTTGTCAAAGGCACAAACTTCGTCGGCTTGCGCGACGCCGGCGACCCTGTGGAGCTGGCGTCGGTCTATGACCGCGAAATCGCCGACGAACTGGTTTTCCTCGATATCACCGCGTCGGCCGAGGAACGCGACACGATGGTGGACGTCGTCAAGCGGACGGCGGCCCAGGTGTTCATTCCCTTCACCGTCGGCGGCGGCATCCGCACCCAGGAGGATATCCGCAAAATGCTCAAGGCCGGCGCAGACAAGGTGTCGCTCAACACGGCGGCGGTCAAGAACCCGAACATTCTGGCCGAAGGGGCCAAACGGTTCGGCCGACAGTGCGTAGTGCTGGCGGTGGACGCCCGCCAGGCGGGGCCGGGCAAGTGGGAGGTCTACATCAACGGCGGCCGCACGCCGACCGGCATCGACGTATTGGAATGGGTGAAGCGGGGCACCGCTCTCGGGGCGGGGGAAATCCTCCTCACCAGCATGGACCGTGACGGCACGAAGGACGGCTACGACATCCCGCTGACCCGGGCGGTGTCTGAAGCGGTGGACGTGCCGGTTATCGCCTCGGGCGGGGCAGGCGAGATGGCTCATTTCTACGAGGTACTGGTTGACGGCAAGGCAGACGCCGTGCTGGCCGCATCGGTGTTCCACTACGGGCAGTTCACCGTCCGCCAGGTGAAGGAATATCTCCGCTCGCGCGGTGTGGAGGTCAGACTATGAACACGGACATGATAAAATTCGACCAGCAGGGCCTGGTGCCGGCCGTTATCCAGGACGCCGGCTCGGGCGCCGTGCTGATGATGGCGTATATGAACGCCGAGTCGCTGCAGAAGACGCTGGACACAGGTGTGACCTGGTTCTACAGCCGCAGCCGCCGGGCCCTGTGGCAGAAGGGCGAAACCTCGGGGCATGTGCAGAAGGTGCGGGAAATCTATTACGACTGCGACGGCGACACGTTGCTGGTGAAGGTAGAGCAGACGGGGGCCGCCTGCCACGAAGGCACCTTCTCGTGCTTCAGCCGCCGCCTGGACGGCGCGGGGGGAGAGCGGGATACTTCCGCAGCAGCCGACTATAAACCGGCGATGACGGTGCTGTACGAGCTTTACAACGTCATCAACGACCGCAAGGCCAACCCCAAGGAGGGCTCCTATACCACCTACCTGTTCGATAAGGGGCAAGACAAGATCCTCAAGAAGGTGGGCGAGGAGGCGGCCGAGACGATCATCGCCTCGAAGAACGACGCCAAGGGGGAGATCCTTTACGAGATGGCCGATCTGTGGTACCACTGCCTGGTGCTGCTGGCCCATCACAATATCACGCCGACGGAGCTGTTCGCCGAACTCAGGAGCCGCCGGAAATAGAAAATGGCCGCCTGGAAGGTTTTCCGGGCGGCTTATTGATTATACGGTCATAGCCTTTGGTCGTATTCCCTTTCAAGCTCGTCCCACCGGTCGAAGAAGTTGTACTGGAAGCGTCCGGGACGGAGGGGGTCCAATAGGTCGGACTGGCCGGTAATCTGGGGGAAATTTATTCTTTCCATGTCGTTTCCTCCGGCGAACAGTATTGCCTTTAGCGTTTACCGGACGCGGGCAGACTATCCGATGAGGCGGGCCAACGCGGCGAAGTGGCCGAGCTGTTCGGCGAAAGGCATGCGGTTGAGGCCGCTGGGGTTGGGCACGACGAAGTCGGTCACGCCGGGCACGACGGCGTTCGCCTGGAGGCCGCAGGCAACCTCCTTGCGGCCGGAGTACTCCCGGTAGACGCCGATGCCGACAAAGCAGGCGACCCGCGGCCGGAGCAGGGAGATTTTCTCCAGGAGCGCCGCCCGCCCCTGGCGGTATTCGTCGCGGGTGATTTCCGCGGCGGCCCTTGTCGGGCGGGGCACGATGTTGGTGATGCCGTAGCCGAAGGAGAGCAGGAGTTCGTCCTCTTCCGGCTTAAGCTGCCGGGGGGTGAGCCCGGCGGCATGGAGCAGCTTCCAGAAGCGGTTGGAGTAGCCGGCGAAGTGGTGGCCGGTTTCGGCGGACCGGACGCCGGGGTTGATGCCGATAAACAGCACGGTGAGGCCGGGGCGGACGATGTCGCGGACTTCTTGCACGATATCAGCTCCTTGGCAGGATTGGCGGCCGCCGGGCGGGAATTTATCCGGTAGCGGTGGGTTTCCGGTTGCGGGGCCCGGTAAGGAGGCTTTGTCATGAACGGTCAGGTGGTTGTGAGCGTGCCGGCGGCCAAGCGGCTGATCGCGCTTGCCATCTATGATTTGCCCGCAGTGCGGGCGGCCAGGGAAAAAGGGAAGATTTTGCTGAAAGCAGGCACGACGGTGGCCGCGCTCGCCGAGCTGTTCGGCGCGTCGCCGCTGCGCATCGGCGGGCGGATAACCCCGGACGGGGCGCGTACGGCCAAAGTGCTGGTGGAAGCTCCGCACTACGTGCTGATCGAGGATGGACAATGGCGCGGCGTGGACGGCTGCCCGGGCGAGGAACTGGCGGCGATGGGTCCGGACGACGTATTCGTGACCGGCGCCAACGCGCTGGATTGCCGCGGGGCGGCGGCGCTCATGGCCGGGCTGGCCGGCGGCGGGGCGGCCGGGCGGGTGCTGAGCGCGGTCTACGCGGAAGGTATCAGGACGATTATCGCCGTGGGGCTGGAGAAGCTGATCCCGGGGTCGATCGCCGAGGCTGTCGCCAAGGCGGGCCGCGGGCGGGCCGACCAGGCGATGGGGATGGCGGTGGGCCTTATGCCGCTGGCCGGCAGGGTGGTGACCGAGAAAGACGCCCTGGAATTACTGACCGGGGCCGCGGCGACGGTTATCGGCGCCGGGGGCCTGGGCGGCGCGGAAGGAGCGACGGTGATGGCGGTGGAGGGAACGGCGACCCAGGTGAACATGGCGTTCGCCCTGATCGCCGCCCAGACCGGCCGGCCGACGGCCGGCGCGGCCGAGAGCCTCGTAGCCTGCGATGCGGGCGGCTATTATTGCCACCGGCATCGCGGCTGCATCTACCGGCGGGGGACAGACGATGAATGAACTTATCGCCGCCGCCTGGGCGACGGCGGATATCCTGAAAAGCGTGCTCCCCTCGCTCTATATCGGCCTGTTCCTCTCCGGGCTGTTCGCCAACCGCGGCGGCGTGATCGGCAGCCGGCTGCTGCTGCCGGCCGTGGCCCGGCTGACCGGCCTGCCGCCGGCCTGCGCCCTGTCGGTGGTGCTGGCGGCCGGCGACCGCACGGCCGGCATGGCGGCCGTGGCGCTGGCGAGGGAACGGACGGGGCTGACGGACGGGGAGGTGATCGCCGCCAACCTGGTCGCCAAGGCCCCGTCGGTACTGCAGTTTTTCGTGTTCTCTTTTATACCCATAATGGCGGCCATGTATCCGTTGACTATAGCCGTACGTTTTCTTGCGGTCTATTTCGCCGCCTTCGCGCTAATTTCGCTGCTCGGGGTGGCCTACGCCCGCCTGCTGAGCGGCGGCCGGACGGGCGGCTGCGCGGTGCCGGCGGAGAAACCGGCCATGGGCTGGCCGGCGGCGGTGCGGGCCGCGGTGGTTGGCTGCTGGCGGCCCTTCCTGAACATGGCCGTGTGGATGGCGGCGATGTCGTTCGCGGCGATGTATTTCATTAAAACGGGCTATCTTCAGCGTCTTACGGATTACCTGCCGCTTCTTGGCCGGCTGGGACTCGACGCCGGCCTGCTGCCCATCGCCGGCACCGGACTGGTCAGCATGATCGGCGGCGTGGCGGCGGTGGGGGCGGCGCTGCGCGACGGGGTGGTGCCGGCGGCGGTGGTCGTGCCGCTGCTGTTGACCGTTTCCCTGCTCCATAATTTCTACGACCTGTTCGCTTCGTCGTTCCCCAGGGCGGTCGGCGTGTTCGGCAAAAAACTGGGAACAAAGGTGGCGGCGGCCGGGTTTATCGTGACCCAGGCAGTGATGCTGATGATGATAGTGCTGACGATCAACGGTGTTTTATAAACGAACCCTTGCCAGGGCGGCAAGGGTTTTACCGTTTTTCTGGGGGTTCTTCTTTGGCCCGCGACAGCACGACCATCGCCGCGCCGGCGAGCACGGCGGCGCCGCCGGCCAGCTGCAGGGCGGTGAAGCGGTCGCCGAACAGCAGGGCGGAGAAGCCGAAGGTGAGGAGCGGCTCCAGCATGCTGAGGATGGAGGCGCGGGTCGGGCCGATGAGCTCCAGGCCACGGAAGAGGGTGAGCATGGCCAGGATGGTGGCGAAAGCGACGATACCGGCCACCGCCAGCCAGGCGGTCGGGGTGAGGGCGAAGTTGAGCGACCCGCCGGCCGTGCCGGCGGTCAGCATCGAGAGGGCGGCGAAGCTGGCGACGTAAGCGGTGGTGACGAGCGGCGACAGTTCCCTGACCACTCTCGTGCCGATCACGAGGTAGGCGGAATAGACGACGGCCGCTCCCAGGGCCATGAGCACGCCGGTGGCGTTGATCGCCTCCGCGGAGGCGCCGAGAACGAATACCAGCCCCGTCATGGACAGGGCAATGGCCAGCAGGTTTTTGACGGTCAGCCTCTCCTTGTCGACAACGGCGGCGAGGAGGGCGACGAATAGCGGATAGGTGTAGAGCATCAGCGAGGTCAGCGTCGCGGGGATGTAGCGGAGCGAGCCGAAAAAGAGCGAGGACTGGGCGGAGTAGAGGACGCCGCCCAGCGCGAACAGCAGGGCGAGCTGGCGGCGGGAGACGGCGACCGGCTGCTTCTTCAGGCCCAGATAGGCGAACAGGAAGAGGGCGGCGAGGGTGAAGCGCAGGAAGAGGAGGGTCAGAACCCCGGCGCCTTCGCGGTAGGCGAAAATGGCGAAAATGGGCAGCAGGCTGAAGCCCAGCGCGGAGAGGAAGACGAGGGCGACGCCTTGGTAATACCGGTTCAAATGGTCAAGCCTCCTACAACTTACCTTTTTCTTTCGCTATCAGTTTCATTTTTTCGAGGTTATCGCGGGGCGGGATGCGGATGATGTCGCGACGCACAAGCGTTATCGCTCCCTGCGGGCAGGCCTTGACGCACACGCCGCAGCCCAGGCAGCGGCCGGCATCGCCGGCGGCGGTTTCCGGCGACGCGGCCGTGACGGCGCGGACGTGGCAGCGCCGGGCGCACAGGCCGCAGGCGGTGCATTTGGCGGCATCCACGGTGGCGATGAAGTTGCTGGGGTGGACGGACAGGATGCCCTGCTCGTTGATGGTGCGGAGCACGCCGCAGCAGCAGCCGCAGCAGTGGCAGACGAAGGCGGGATTGTTGGCGACATTGTCGGCGAGGTGGACGAGGCCGAGGGCCTCGGTGCGGTCGAGGACGCGCAGCAGTTCGTCGGCGCTCGCCGGGCGGGCGAAGCCGCGCCGGATGAGCCACTCGGCGGCGTTGCCGAGCGAGGTGCAGACGTCTTCGACCGGGGCGTTGCAAACGGTGCCGCGGTGCTGAGCCTGGTGGCGGCAGTAGCACATCGACAGGGCGCCTTTGCCGGCGGCGCGGATCATTACCGACGCCTTCTCGTAGTCGAGCACCTCGGTGGTGACGTCGCCCGGCATGGCGCTTTCGTACGCCCAGGCCTGGAACAGCTTGGTGTCGGCCCCGAAAAATTCTCCCGCGACGCCCCGCTCGTGGTGGTAGCGCTCGAACAGCTCGGCAAGCTCGCCGAGCGGCAGGGGACCGCCCGTGCGCATGAAGGTGTATTCGAAAAAGCCGACGACGAGGGGGGAGAGGGCGTACAGCACCCTGTCGCGGCGCGGGATATCGACGACGAGGCCCTTGGCGGCCATGTTTTCGAGGAGGGGGGCAAGCTCGGCCTCGGCCTGGCCGGTGAGGGCCGCCAGCTTGTCGAGGGTGACGAAGCCGGACGGGAACTGACCGCCGACGGCGGCTTCCTTGGCGGTGTACATGATCTGGAGGATGCTGAGGAGGGTAGCGTTGAACGGCGCGCCGACGGGGTTTTTGTCGAGCCGCTCGGCCAGGGCTCTGAATACGTCGGCTTTGCCGGCGCCAAGGTGGCCCATGCGGGCACCTCCTTCTATTTTATGCGGTCGATGGACAGGTGGAGACGGTAGTTGCCGTGGCGGAGGATTTGTTCCAACAGGGTGTTGAGGTCGTCGTGGGAGGCGAGCTCGGCCCGCAGCCAGTAGCAGCCGTCGCCGCTCACGCGGTGGGCGGCGGTGATGCGCGCCTCGCCGGCGAGGAAGGTGCGGAAGGCGGCATGGTCGGCGCTGGCCATGAAGACGGTGATGAAGGCGGTCAGCGGCTTGCCGAGCTTGGCGGCGTCCACCAGGACGGAGTAGGCGGCGATGACGCCCGCGTCTTCCAGGGCCTGGACCCGCGCGGCCACCGCCTGGCCGGTGAGGTGGACGGCGGCGCCGATCTCCTTCCACTGGCGGCGGGAGTTCTCCTGGAGGAGTTTGATGATGGCGAGGTCGGTTGCGTCAATCATTGGCGGCCAAATCCTTTCCCGGCGAAATCAAACGCGGGCCAATTTTTTCACCGCGCTATCGTTTTTGGGCGCGGTGTTGTTTACAATAGAAGGAGAAACGAATCAGCGGGAGATGATAAAATGGAACTGCGCCTGATAAGGCACGCGACCTTTCTGCTGAGCTTCGGCGGCGTAAGGCTGCTCGTCGATCCCGTCCTCAGCCCGGCCGGAGCGATGCCGCCTATTGACAATTCCCCGCAGCCCCGCCGGAATCCTCTTGTCGAGCTGCCGATAAATGAAAGCGAATTGACGGCGGTGGACGGTGTACTGAGCACCCATACCCACCGCGACCATTTCGACGCGGCGGCGGCCGAGCGGCTGCCCAAGGAGTTGCCGCTGTTTTGCCAGCCGGCCGACGAGGAGAAGCTGCGGGGCTTCGGTTTCCGCGCGGTGACGGCCGTCGGCGCGCGGGCCGAGTGGCGGGGGGTGTCCTTCGCCAGGACGGGGGGCCGGCACGGCACGGGGGAGATCGGCGACAAGATGGGGCCGGTGTCGGGCTATGTGCTTCGCAGCCCCGGGGAACCCGCGGTCTATATCGCCGGCGATACGGTATGGTGCCCGGAGGTGGCGGCGGCCCTAGCCGAGCACCGGCCCGACGTTATCGTCCTCTTCGCCGGGGCGGCGCAGTTCCTGAGCGGCGGCCCGATCACCATGGACACCGCCGACATCGCCGCCGTCTGCCAGGCGGCTCCGGCGGCGAGAGTGGTCGTGGTCCACATGGAAACCTTCAACCACTGCCTGCTGACCCGCCCGCTGCTGCGTGATTACCTGGAGCGCACGGGGCTGGCGGAACGGGTGACGGTGCCGGCGGACGGGGAAACGGTGAAATTGTAAAAGGATTCTGGTTGTTTAGGGCGAATACCTGGCTTATAATTAAGCCAGGTATTCTTGTTTGACATAATAGTTTCACAGGAGACAATTGTGATGTTCAAATCGAGCAAAATACGGCTGCTTCTCGTCCTAATGGCGCTCGGCGCGCTCATTTTCTACCTCAATTCGCCGGAACAAAAGCCCAAGGAGACGGTAGCCCCTAAACAACAACAACTGTACACGCTGGAAAAAACCGGCGCCGGCGCGGTGGCCGACTATACGGCCAGCGCCCAGCGCATCCACGCCGCCGTGGACAAAAGCCTGGCCGGCGCCAAGCTGGAGTCCCGCAAGCTGCAGGAAGGGGGTCGCGAAACGCCCCGCACGTCGGTGGAAGGCTCGATCCGCTGGCACGCCCGCCAGATGCTCCTGGCCGCCGACACCCAGCCGGAGGCCGTGAGGCAGGCGCTGGCGGCGCAGCTTCTCAACACCGGCGGCGAGGTGCTGGCGACCGAGAACGACAATTATCAGGGCCAGCCGGCCGCCCGCGTGGATGTCGGCATCCGCGACAAGCTGGCCGGCGAGCCGCTCGTCATCGTAACCGACCGGCTTTTCATCCCCCTCCCGGGGAAAAAGGGCGAGCCGCCGGTGGTTAAACCGCTCGGCCACGGCAATCTGGCGCTGCTTATCGATGACTTCGGCTACAGCGCCGAAACGATTTCCTCCTTCGCTGCCATGCCCCGCCCGGTGACCTTCGCCGTCCTGCCGTACCGCCCGTACAGCAACGAGGCGGCGTCGCGGGCGCTCAGCGCCGGCCACCAGGTGATGCTCCACCTGCCGATGGAACCGCTGTCGGCGGCCGAGCAATCGGAGGCAAGCACGATTATGGTGGCGATGAGCGACCAGGAAATCCGCGACATGACCGCCAAGGCGATCAAGGCGGTGCCGGGGATTATCGGCGTCAATAACCACCAGGGCTCCAAAGCCACCGGTGACCGCCGGGTGATGAAGGCGGTGCTGGGCGTCCTCAAGGCCAACAACCTGTTCTTCGTCGACAGCCGCACCAGCGGCCAGTCGATCGCCGCCGACGCGGCCCGCCAGGCGGGGTTGCGCACCGGCAGCAACGAAATCTTCCTCGACGGCCGAAACGAGGTCGAGTATATCAAGGGCCAGCTGAGAACGGCGGCCCGGCTGGCGATCAGGGACGGCAACGCGATCGCCATCGGCCATGCCCGGCCGGCGACGGCCATCGCCGTGCGCGAGATGATCCCCGAGCTTGAGGCCATGGGCGTGAAATTCGTGTTCGTATCACAGGTCATAAGGTAAAAACGGGACCCCCGATTTTCGGGGGTCCCGTTTTTATTAGAGATACTTTTTTACGAACCGGCCGATACGGGTCAGGGCCTCGGAGAGGTTGGCGGTCGAGGAGGCGTAGGAGCAGCGCACGAAGCCCTCACCGCTTTCGCCGAAGGCGTCGCCCGGCACGAGGGCCACCTTTTCGGCCTTGAGGAGCTCCTCGGCGAAGGCGAGCGATCTGAGCCCCGTCTGCTTCACGGAGGGAAAAATGTAGAAGGCTCCTTGGGGTTCGAAGCAATCGAGGCCGATGGTCTTGAAGCCTTCGATCATCAGGCGGCGACGGCGGTTGTATTCCTCCGCCATTTTGAGCATGCTGCACTGGCCGTGGCGCAGGGCTTCGATCGCCGCCACCTGGGCGGTGATGGGAGCGCAGAGCATGGTGTACTGGTGGATCTTGGTCATCGCGCCGATGAAATCGGCGTTGGACAGGGCGTAGCCGATGCGCCAGCCGGTCATGGCGTACGCTTTGGAGAAGCCGTTGAGGAGGATGGTGCGGTCGCGCATGCCGGGGAGGGCGGCGAAGCAGGTGTGGGTGCCCTCGTAGGTGAGACTGGCGTAGATTTCGTCGGCGATGACGATGAGATCGTATTTGACCGCGAAGGCGGCGATGGCTTCGAGTTCCGTTTTGGTCATGATCGCGCCGGTAGGGTTGTTGGGGTAACCGATGAGGAGGGCTTTGGTGCGGGGGGTGACGAGCGCTTCGAGCTGATCGACGGTGACCCGGAAGCCGTCGGCCATTTTCGTCGCTACCGTCACCGGCACGCCGCCGGCGAGAGCCACGCAGGCCTTATAGGAGACGTAGCTGGGCTCCGGCACAAGCACCTCGTCGCCGGGGCTGAGGATGGCGCGCATCGCCAGATCGAGCGCCTCGCTGACCCCGACCGTGACCAATGCCTCCTTGCGGGGGTCGTAGTCGACGCCGTAGGCGGCGGAGCAGTTTTTGACGATCTCCTGGCGGAGTTCGAGCAGGCCGTAATTGGAGGTATAGGCGGTGTAGCCCTTCTGGAGGCCGTAGACGCAGCTTTCGCGGATATGCCAGGGGGTGATGAAATCGGGTTCGCCGACGCCGAGGGAAATGACGCCCTTGGTCTCGGCGACGATATCGAAAAAGCGGCGGATGCCGGAGGGCGGGATGGCCCTGACGGTGGGCGAGACGCGGTCGGCCCAGGTCATGGCGACACCGCCAGCCTGCGGTCCTCTTCCCCGTCCTCGAGAATGACGCCCGCTTCCTTGTACTGCTTGAGCATGAAGTGGGTGGTTGTGCTGATGACGCCATCAATTGTCGACAGTTTGGTGGAAACGAACTGGGCCGCTTCTTTGAGGGTCTTGCCTTCGACGATGACGAGCAGGTCGTAGGCGCCCGACATTAAATAGAGGCTGCGGACCTCGGGGAACCGGTAGATGCGCTCGGCGATGGCGTCGAAGCCGACCTCCCGCTGGGGCGTGATCCGGACTTCGATGATGGCGGTCACCCGGTCGGCGCCGGCTTTCTCCCAGTTGACGATCGTCTGGTATTTGACGATGGTTTTGTCCGCCTCGTACTGTTTTATCAGGGCGGCGATCTCGGCCTGCGGCTTGTCGAGCATAACCGCCAGTTGTGCAACCGTAAGGGTATGATCCTTTTCCAACAGTTCCAATAGTTCGCGCATGCAGAATTCCACCTCTCAATAATAATGTTGATTACTGTAATAACAATAATTACCGTTGTACCGATCGAGGCTTATCGGCGGCCGAGACACAAAAAACCCGTCCTTGAACAAGGACGGGTCTTATTATCCCGCGGTACCACCTAGATTAGCCGCCGTGCGGCTCGCCTCTGCCCGTTAACGCCGGGAACGCGGTGGGGCTTACTGCTGTTCGGCCCACGGCTCGCAGGGGGCTTTCGGAACGCTTTTCCTGCCGGCTCGCACCTTGCCCGGCTCTCTGAGAGGATACGGCGTGCGTACTTTCCCGCTCATCGCCTTTGCGATGTTGATTTGCTAATTATGATAGCACGAATGGCGAATGGACGCAAGCGGAATAATTCAGAATATTGGCGGGGCGCTATTCGCCGCCGTCCTTGCCCCAAAAAGCGCGGTGTTTGGCCTGCAGCTCCGCCCGCGACGGGGTCTGCGGCCAGAGCTCGGTGGCCGGGCTTTCGCGCATGGCGGCGGCCAGGTGCCTGAATACGTGCCTGTCGGCCCGTTCCCAGCCGCGAATGAGCTCCTTTATCTCCTGGCGCTTGGTTTTGCCGTCGAGGGGGCAGGGACTGGGGAGGGGAGTGAAGCCGTGCAGGCGGCGGGTGGCGCGCAGCTCGCGTTCGCGGAAATAAATGAGCGGCCTGATGACGGTGAGGCCGGTGCGGTCGAGATGGGTGCGGGGAAGAAAGGTTTTGAGCTGGCCGGTATACAAGAGGCCCAGGACGAAGGTTTCGACGGCGTCGTCGTGGTGATGGGCGTAGGCGATTTTGTTGAAGCCGTTCTCGACGGCAAAACCGTTGATGACAGCCCGCCGGAAATAGGAGCATACGAAGCAGGGGTCCTTGCCGCCGCCTTTGGCGATGGCGCCGGCGATGTCGGCCTTCAGGGCGTGGTGGGGCACGCCGAGGCTGGCGCAGAATTCCGTCAGCGGGGCAGGGTCGAAGTCGCTGGTGAATTGAAGGTCGAGGGTTATGGCGGCCAGTTCGAACGGCCGGGGGGAGCAGTCGCGGATGGCGGCGAGGGCATAGGTGAGAAAAACGCTGTCCTTGCCGCCCGACAGGCCGACGAGGATTTTGTCGCCGGCGGCGAGCAGGTCGAATTCGAGGATGGCCCGCCACAGGCGGGAGTAATATTTCTGGGGCATTGTTGGCTTCATTGTCCGGCCTCGCAAAGAGATTTTTCTTTATTATAGCGTGGCCAAAACGCCAGCGTCAATTTTCCGCGGCCGGGTTGAGCAATTTGCCGCCGAAGGCGGCGAGTTTCGGCCTGGCATCGTCCGGCGGGGAGCCGAACTCCGTCATGTATTGCCAATAGCGTTTGGGCATATGGCTCATGCGGCAGGTCGGGTTGTAGCGTTCCTTGATGGCGATGGTGTTGTAGAACAGCCGCCAGAGCTCGCGGAAGGTCTGCTCGTCGTCGTCCAAGGTCGGCGGCTCAAGGTCGGCGACGGGGATGACTCTGGCCTGGTAGGGCTGATACATCAGGCCCATGCCGTGGGTTTTGTCGACGATGAGGAAGCGTTCTTCGGGGTAGCGCTCGCAGAAGTGCTGCGTGAGCAGCGGCAGGACGAAATTTTTCGGCGCGGCTTCGGCGACGAGGATGCCGTTGCAGATGGAAAACCGCAAAAAGCCTTTCAGCAGGTGGCTTTCCCGGGTCAGGTGGTTGACGGCTTTAAAAAGCGTGTTCACGATATCGTCGGTGAGCATGTTCATCACCGACGGGCCGTGCCGGTAGCCGAGACGCAGGAAGAGCAGGATGTACAGCTCTTTTTGCGGCAGGCAGGTCAGGAAGGCGTGCCTCACGAAATACAGGGCCGCAGGACCGAGTTTTTGAGGAATGGACGCCAGTACCCGGCCGGATTTTCGTAAGTCGGTCGGGATGGGCCGGCCGGCGAACAGCTGGGGCACGGCGGAATCGACCAGGATGTCGATGGGGATTTCCTTCTTGTCGTAGCTTTCGAAGACGCAGCACATCAGCCCGTCGAAGCTGCCGTCATAATAATAGGTTAAGTCCGCTTGCGTACTCATTCTCGTATGTTCCTCCGGGATTTTGGTAAGCCGGCGGCGGGTTGAACAGGGAAAGCTGCTGCAGCGAGAAATTGAAATGATATTGTTCCAGCGTTTTTTCCGACAGCAGGGAGTGGAGCATCATATTCTCGGTGAGTTTCAGGCCGTCGGCCGTTTTCCCGCTGCAGGTGATGAAAAACTGGGCCCGTTTGAGAACGACCCCGAGTTTTTTCAGACCTTCGAAGCGGAGGGCGCGTGTCCGACGGGCGGCGATGATCCGCTTGGCGCTGATTACGCCGATGCCGGGCACCCTGAGCAGGTCGCGGTATTCGGCGCGGTTTACGTCCACCGGATAAAAACTCAGGTTGTTGAGCGCCCAGGTGCATTTGGGGTCCAGGTAAGGATTGAAATTCTGGTGTTGCTGGTCGAGCAGCTCGGCGGCGGCGAAATCGTAATATCTGAGGAGCCAGTCGGCCTGGTAGAGGCGGTGTTCCCGCCACAGCTGAGGCTGCGTGTCGGGGGCGGGCAGCAGGCTATCCTCGGCCACCGGGGTGTAGGCGGAGAAAAAGACCCGTTTCAGCCGATATTTCTTGTAAAGGCCTTCCGCCAGGTTCAATATCCGGTAATCGGTGTCGGGGGTCGCGCCGACGATCATCTGCGTGCTTTGGCCGGCCGGCGCGAATTTGGGCGCGTGCCGGTATTTGACGATGTCGCGCGCGTTTTCCTGAATGCTTTTCTGGATATGGCCCATGGGTGTAAAGATGGCGTGCCTGGTCTTGTCAGGGGCGAGAAGCTGCAGGCTTTGCCGGGACGGCAGCTCGATGTTGACGCTCATCCGGTCGGCCAGCATGCCGAGGCGGGTCAATAGCGCGTTGTCCGCCCCAGGGATGGCTTTGGCGTGGATGTAGCCGGAAAAACGGTATTCTTCGCGCAGCAGGCGCAGGGCTTCGATCATTTGCTCGCAGGTGTAGTCGGGGTTTTTCAGCACCCCGGAACTGAGGAAGAGGCCTTCAATGTAATTGCGCCGGTAAAAATTGATTGTCAGCTCGGCCAGTTCCCGGGGGGTGAATGCGGTGCGCGGCGTATCGTGGGAACGCCGGTTGACGCAGTATTTGCAGTCGTAGACGCAGACGTTCGTCATCAGCACCTTCAGTAGCGAGACACAGCGGCCGTCGGCCGAGAAGCTGTGGCAGATGCCGCAGGCGGCCGCGCTCCCGATCCCCCCGGGCGAGGCTTTTTTGTCGACACCGCTCGAGGTGCAGGCGACATCGTATTTGGCCGCATCGGTGAGAATCTTCAGCTTTTCGAAAACGTCCACGTGACCACACTCTTTCTCTCCAATGTCCACGACGCTCTGCCCTTATTATACAATGGCGAACACTAGTTTGGCAAACATTTGTTCGTTATTTCGCCATGTTATTTTATCACAGGCCGCCGTGCTATAATATGGGTAAGGAATCAGGGCCAAGGAGGTTCGCATGGCCAAGCCGCTGTACGTCATCGGGCATCGCAACCCGGACACGGACTCCATCTGTTCCGCCATCGCCTACGCGCACCTAAAAAAGGCCCAGGGCGAAGAGGCTGTCGCCGCCCGGGCCGGGAAGATCAACGCCGAAACGAAGTTCGTGCTCGATTATTTCGGGGCGGAGGCTCCGCTGCTGGTCGCCGACCTTCACCCGCGGGCCGGCGACGTGATGCAGGACGCGCCGGTAACGGTGCGGGCCGATGATACGCTGCGCGAACTGGGCCGGGTGATGAAGCGGCACAATGTCAAGTCGGTGCCGGTGGTAGAGAGGGACGGCCGGCTCGCCGGCTTCGTGTCGGTGGGCGACCTGGCGAAAAGATATATCGACGAACTGGAGCTGCAAGACCTCAAAGGGACCGGCGTCACGTTCGCCGGCATGCTGCGCATCCTCGACGGCACGCTGGCCGCCGGCGGCGACATGGACCGCGAGGTGGCCGGCCAGGTGTGGATCGGCGCCGCCAAGGCCGAGACGATGGCCGGGATGATCCAGCCTAGCGGGGTGGTGCTGGTGGGCAACCGCGAGGAGGCCCAGTTGGCCTGCATCGGCCGCGACGTCTCCTGCCTGATCGTGACCGGCGGGGCAGAAGTTTCCGCCGCCGTGCGGACGACTGCCGCCGCGAAGGGCGTGGCGGTGATCGTAACCCCGTACGATACATATACCGCTGCCCGACTGATAAACCAGAGCGTGCCGGTGCGGATGATAATGGTGCGGGAAGTGGTTGCGTTCAGTCCCGGCGACCTTGTGGCCGAGATCAAAAACGTGATCGTCCGCACCAAATACCGCAACTACCCCGTGCTCGACCAGGGGCGGCTGGTGGGCCTGCTGGATCGCGACCGGCTGATCGTGCCGGAGCGGGAGAAGGTCATTCTCGTCGACCACAACGAGCGCTCCCAGGCCGTGGAGGGCATCGAAGAGGCAAATATCGTCGAGATCATCGACCACCACCGTTTAGGCGGCCTGGAGACCGGCGAGCCGATCTTCATCCGCCACGAGCCGGTGGGGTCGACGGCGACGATCGTCGCGAACATGTACTGGCACCGGGGCATAGAGATTCCGGCGAAAATCGCCGGCCTGCTGCTGGCGGCGGTGCTATCCGACACCGTCCTGTTCCGGTCGCCGACCGCGACCGCCAAGGACCGGGAAACAGCCCACAGGCTGGCGGTGGCAACCGGGCTGGATACTAATGCTTTCGGGCAGGCGATGTTCGAGGCCGGCTGGGCCCCGGGCACCCTGTCGCCCGCCGAGCTCATCGCCAGCGACCTTAAGGAGTTTCAGATCGGCGAATACCGGGTCGCGATCGCGCAGATTTCGGTGACCGACCCCGGCGCGGTGCTGGCGACACGGGAAAAGCTGCAGACGGCGATGGAGGCGATGGGCCAGAAGGAGGATTACGACCTCGTAATCCTGATGGTGACCGATATCGTCAAAGAGACGAGCCATTTGGTCTACGCCGGACAGGCGACCGGCCTCGTTCCCGCGGCGTTCGGCAGCGCGGGCGAGGGCGGGGTGCTGAGCCTGCCGGGGGTGATGTCGCGGAAGAAGCAAGTGGTGCCGCCGCTGGTGGAAGCGACCCGGAACTGAGTGTCGATACCAAGAAAAGCTGTAGACAGTCCATCTGCGGCGTACCCGCAAGGGGCAGGCCGCAGTTCTAGGCGCTGCCGTGCCAAGAACTTGCGCACTTGCTCCTCAGAGCGCCTTGCAGATGGAGCTTTCTACAGCTTTTGCATAATTACATAAGTTCTATTTGCCGCTTGCCAATAGGTACTCCCAGAACAGCCTGACGCACTCGGGCACGAGCGGCGGACGGCTGACGGCGTAAAAGGAGCGGACGATCCTCAGCGGCGGCAGGTCGATTACAGTCAGGTGTCCGGCCGCCAGCTCCTCTTTCACTGCCCAGCGGGAGATAAACCCCGCGCCGGCCCGACTGACGACGGCGGCTTTCAAGGCTTCGTTGCCGCCGACCCGGAAAGCGATGCGCAGACGGCCCGGGTCGATGCCGTGGTCGGCCAGGGCCTCGTTTACGGCCCGCATCGAGCCCGAGGTCTTGCCTCTGGCGACGAGCGGCAGGGCGAGTATTTCCTCCGCCGACGGGGCGGGGCTCAGGCGGGCGGCCAGGGCGGGATGGGCGACGAGCACCAGTT
This sequence comes from Selenomonadales bacterium, assembly GCA_029976065.1. Lineage (GTDB taxonomy): Bacteria > Bacillota > Negativicutes > Sporomusales > UBA7701 > Anaeroselena. The sequence goes on along the minus strand of JARKNV010000043.1, from coordinate 33,688 downwards.
CGTCCTGCCAGAGGGGATAGGCTTCATAGTTGCCGCCCGGGCGTGCGCCGACCACGGCGATGGGCAGATCGCCGCCGTCGAAGGCTTCGAGCATCGTCTGGCTGTCGCCGGTGCGCAGATCGACCTCGACGCCGGGGTGGCTTTGCAGGAAGGAAGCCGCCAGGGCGGGCAGGATGTACTCGGCCGGGATGGTGCTGGCGCCGATGGTGATCCGGCCGGCGGCGCCGGCGATCATGGCCCTGAGCTGGCTTTCCGCCGCCCGCAGCATGTCGTCCGCCTTGCGGGTATTCGCATAGAGCAACTCGCCGTAGACGGTCAGGCTGGTGCCTCTGGTCGTTCTGTCCACCAGCGGGCATCCCAGTCTTCTTTCCAGGTTGTCGATGTGGAAGGAAACGGTGGGCTGGGTAAGATTGAGCTTTTTCGCCGCGCCGGAGAAGCTGCCTTCTTCGGCGACGGCCAGGAAAACGGACAGGGATTGCCAGTGGGACATGAGCGCCACCTCGAATAAACAAATAATAATACCTCCTTCGTCGCGCAGAGGGTTTTTCCTGGGAAATCGCCCCGCGAAAAGGGGGATTTTCTTTTATGCGGGCAGGAATAAACTGAAAATCATAGAATAAACCTGGAAGTATTATAAGTATTATCTATTATCAAGATATAGGGAGTGATTGGATGAGTTTATTGTTGATAATCGCCACCGGCGTGGTGTTCGGGCTGGGGGCCGTGTTGCTTGTCGTGGCCGGCAATCCCGGCAACTACGGTTTTTGCGCCGCCTGTCACCTGCGCGATATCGCCGGCGCCCTGGGGCTCCACCAGGCGGCAATGCTGCAGTACGCGCGGCCGGAGATTCCCGGCTTCGTGCTCGGCGCTTTCGCTATGTCCAAAGCGAGCGGCGAATTCCGGCCCCGTGGCGGGTCGAAGCCGCTGGTGAGATTTGTGCTCGGCGCTTTGATGGTCATCGGAGCGCTCGTTTTTCTCGGCTGTCCGTTGCGCGGCATCCTGCGCCTGGCCGGCGGCGACCTCAACGGCATCACCGGTTTGGCCGGCTTTGCCGCAGGCATTGCGGCCGGGATCGTTTTCCTCCGCAGCGGCTATAACCTCGGCCGGTCGAGCGCCCACAGCGGCAACGCCGGACGCTTCGCCGGGTACCTGGGGGCGGCCGCGGCCGTGGCGCTGGTTGTTGGCGTCGCCACCGGCGCCGCCTGGCTCAATTTCAGCGTCAAGGGTCCCGGGGCGCAGCATGCGCCGGTGGTGGCCAGCCTGGCGGCCGGCCTCGTCGCCGGCGGGTTCGCCTGGCGCACCCGCATGTGCCTGAGCGGCGGCATCCGCGATTTTCTGCTGGTGCGTGACACCTATCTACTCAAAATCTATGCGGTGATCTTCCTGGCAGCCCTCGCCGGCAACCTCGCCTTCGGGACGTTCAAACTCGGCTTCGCCGGCCAGCCGCTTGCCCACACCGCCCACCTGTGGAATTTCCTCGGCCTGTTCCTCACCGGGTTGGCGGCCACTCTTGCCGGCGGCTGCCCCCTCCGCCAGCTGATCCAGTCGGGCGAAGGCAATACCGACGCCATGTTCACCGTCCTGGGCATGCTGGCCGGGGCGGGCATTTCACACGGCCTCAACGCCGCCGCCAGCGCGGCCGGCGTCACGGCCGCCGGCCAGATCGCCGTCGTTGTCGGCATAACCATTGCCGCCTTTATCGGCCTGGCATTCCGGGAAACGATCACCGTCGCTGCGGAGGTGTAACATGGAAAAGATACTCGATCTCCGGGGGCTGAGCTGCCCCATCCCCCTTATCAAGACCAGGGATGCCCTGGTGACCGCCGCGGCAGTCACCGTCCTCGTCGACGAACCGGCGCCGCGGGAGAACATCATCAAGTTCGCCCGGTCCCAGAACTGGCGGGTGGAATGCACTGCGGCCGGCGGGGAATATACCATTATCATCAGGAAGTAGCGACATGCCGGGAGACTATTGGGTGATAACCTTCCCGTCGGTTTTTTCCGCCTTCCGAGCCGAAAAGGTGCTTGAAGCGGCGGGCATCGCCGCCGAGCTGATCCCCGTGCCGCGCGAACTGTCGGGGTCGTGCGAGGGACTGGCCGCAAAAGTTGCCGGCGGCGATGTCGCCGGGGCGGCGGCGGCCCTGAAGACGGCCGGCGTACCGATGGTGAGGGAAGGAGTAAGAATCGAAGGCAAGGGCATATGGCGATAAGAGACCCGCGCAAGCGGGCTTCTTTTTGTCTATCCGTAAGGTTATTTTCCCCGACCAAGACAGACGTAAGCGCAACTTGGCTTCGCCGGCGCCCCAGAGGCCTGGCGAAGCCAAGTTTTCTAATTTTGCCTCACCTGACAGGAAATACTAGCCTGGTGGGCGAATTTACTTTTGTTTAAAGCATATACCCGGAGGACAAGATGCCGAAAATATTAGACCAACTCAATCCGGCCCAGCTCGAAGCCGCCACCCACCTGAACGGCCCCCTGCTCGTCATCGCCGGGGCCGGTTCCGGCAAGACCCGCGTCCTTACCGCCCGCATCGCCCACCTGCTCGCACAGGGGGTGCCGCCATACGCCATCCTCGCCATCACTTTCACCAATAAGGCCGCCGCTGAAATGAAGGAGCGGGTTTACAGGATGGTGGGGGCGCCGGCCAGGGATATCTGGCTGAGCACCTTTCACGCCTTCTGCGCCAAGTTCCTCCGCCTGGAGGCCGACTACCTCAACGGCCTCAACAGGAATTTCGTCATCTACGACGCCGGCGACAGCCAGGCGCTCATCAAAAACTGTCTGAAGGAGCTCAACCTCGACGACAAGCATTATCCCCCCGCCGGGGTGCAGGCGGCCATCTCGAACGCCAAGAACCTTCTCCAGGACCCGGGGGCGTTTGCCAAAGAGGCCGACAATTTCCACCAGCACAAGATCGCCGAGGTGTACGAGCTTTACCAACGCAAGCTGCGCAATCACAACGCCGCCGATTTCGACGACCTGCTGTTTCTCGCCGTCCGCCTGCTGGAAACCGAGCCTGACGTGCTGGAGAAGTATCAGAACAAGTTCCGCTATATCCTCATCGACGAATATCAGGACACCAACCGGGCCCAGTACATGCTGGCCCGCCTCCTGGCGGCGAAACACCGCAACATTTTCGTCGTCGGCGACATCGATCAGAGCATCTACGCCTGGCGGGGCGCCGACATCCGCAACATCCTCGATTTCGAGGCCGATTACCCCGAGGCCCGCGTAATAAAGCTGGAGCAGAACTACCGCTCCACCCAGACGATTCTCGACGCCGCCAACACGGTCATCGAAAACAATCGCGACCGCAAGCCCAAGTCGCTGTGGACCGACAACCCAGCCGGCGAGCGCCTGACCCACTATCTGGCTCTCGACGAGCGCGACGAAGCCCGCTTCGTGTGCGACAACGTCATCAAGCAAAACACCGTCTTCCGCGTGCCCTATCGCGACATGGCCGTGCTTTACCGCACGAACGCCCAGTCGCGCGTCATCGAGGAAGCGTTCATGCGGGCCGGCGTGCCGTATACCATCGTCGGCGGCCTCAAATTCTACGACCGCAAGGAAATCAAGGACATCCTCGCCTATCTGCGGGTGATCTTCAACCCCGCCGACGCGGTCGGCCTGCTCCGCATCATCAACGTGCCGCGGCGGGGCATCGGCGACACCACCGTCGGCCGCCTGAACGACTACGCGGCCGCGCAAGGCATCACGCTTTTCGACGCCGTGTCGGGGGCCGACGCCGTTCCCGGCCTGACGCCGCGAGCCAGGAACCAGCTGGACGGCCTGGCGGCGCTGATTTTCAACCTGACCGCCCAGGCGCCGGGCATGCCGGTGGCCAAATTGATCGAAAAGGTATTGAACGATTCGGGCTACCTGGCCGAACTGGAGAACGAACAGACACCCCAGGCCGAAGCCCGGATCGAGAATCTGCGCGAGCTGTTGAGCGTGGCCAAGGAATTCGCCGCCGGCGACATCGAGGACACGCTGGATAATTTCCTCAGCCACGTGGCGCTGGTTTCCGATATCGACGCCGCCGAAACGGACGGCGACAAGGTAACCCTGATGACGCTCCACTCCGCCAAAGGGCTGGAGTTTCCGGTAGTATTCCTCGCCGGTCTGGAGGAGGGCATCTTCCCCCACGCCCGCACGCTGATGAACGACGGCGAGGTGGAGGAGGAGCGGCGGCTTTGCTACGTGGGCATCACCCGCGCCCGGCGCCGGCTGTTCCTGACCAACGCCAAGCTGAGGACGATTTACGGCAACACCGTCATGTACCCGCCGTCGCGCTTTCTGCAGGAGATACCCGAGGCGCTGGTCGAGAAGCATACCGTCAAGCGCGACCGCTACAGCCCGGCTCTCGGCCCGGCGCCGAAGCCGCTCGTGACGCCGGCCGCGCCGACGCTCAAGAGCGACAAGCCCGCCGCCGCCTGGCGGGCGGGCGATAAGGTCGAACACGCCAAGTGGGGCGTGGGGACGATCGTCGAGGTCCGCGGCGACGGCGACAGCCAGGAAGTCAAGGTGGCTTTCCCGGGGATGGGCATCCGCCAGTTGATGGCCAAATTCGCGCCGCTGAAAAAAGTGCAGGGGTGAACGACATGTCCGCCAACGTACCCGCCGACAAAAAGGAGGCCGCCCGGCAGGCGGCCGCACTGAGGGACAAGCTCAACTACCACAGCCACCGTTACTACGTCCTCGACGCCCCCGAGATAGCGGACGCCGAGTTCGACGCCCTGATGCGCCGCCTGCAGGCGATCGAGGCTTCCTATCCGGAACTGGTTGCCCCTGATTCGCCCACCCAGCGGGTCGGCGGCGCTCCGGCCGAGGGCTTCGGCCGGGTGGCCCACCCCACGCCGCTGTTCAGTCTCGCCAACGCCCTGTCGTTCGACGAGCTGCAGGCTTTCGACGCCCGGGTGAAGAGCGGTCTTGGCACCGACAAGGTGGAGTATGTCGTAGAGCTGAAGATTGACGGCCTGGCGGTCAACCTGGTGTATGAGGACGGGAAGCTGGTCAGGGCCGCCACCCGCGGCGACGGCCAGTACGGCGAGGACGTGACCGCCAACGTGCGGACGATCCGCGCCGTGCCGCTGGTCCTCCACGGCGATTACCCGCGGAGCATCGAGGTGCGGGGCGAGATATACCTGCCCCGCCGCGAGTTCGAACGTATCAACAAAAGCCGCGAGGCCGCCGAGGAGCCGCTGTTCGCCAACCCGCGCAACGCGGCCGCCGGCTCGCTCCGCCAGCTCGACTCCCGCGTCACCGCCGAACGCGCCCTGGACATCTTCGTCTACGGCGTGGGGGTGCGGGAAGGGGCGGAGCTTGCCACCCACGCCGGCACGCTGGCCTATCTCGCCAGCCTGGGGTTCAAGACGAATCCTCATTACCGCGTGTTCGCGACCATCGAGGAGGTGGCCGCCTACTGCGAAAGTTGGGCCGACAAGCGGGCCGACCTCGCGTACGATATCGACGGCCTGGTCATCAAAGTCAACAGCCTTGCCGACCAGGCGGCCCTCGGGTTCACCGCCAAGGACCCCCGCTGGGCGATCGCGTTCAAGTTTCCCGCCGAGCAGGCGGTGACGGTGGTGGAGGACATCATCGTCAGCGTCGGCCGCACCGGCGTCCTCACGCCGACGGCCATTCTGAAACCCGTGCGTCTGGCCGGCTCGACGGTCAGCCGGGCCACTCTCCACAACGAGGACTCCATCCGCGACAAGGATGTCCGCATCGGCGACACGGTTGTCGTGCACAAGGCCGGCGAGATCATTCCCGAGGTGGTCGCCGTCCTCGCCGAGCGGCGAACGGGCGCGGAGCGCGAATTCGCCCTCCCGGCCGAATGCCCGGAATGCGGCAGCGCCGTGGTGCGCCAGCCGGGGGAAGCGGCCCATAAATGCACCAACCCGTTTTGTCCGGCCATCCTCCGCGAGGGGTTGTTTCACTTCGTGTCCCGCGACGCCATGGATATCGACGGCCTCGGCCCGGCGGTCATAACGTCGCTGCTCGCCGCCGGCCTGGTCAAGGACGCCGCCGATCTGTACAGCCTTACGAAGGAGCAGGTGCTGCCCCTGGAGCGGATCGGCGAAAAATCGGCCCAAAACCTCATCGAGGCCATCGACAAGAGCCGGCAGGCAGGCCTGGCCCGGCTGCTGTTCGCTCTCGGCATCCGCTTCGTGGGGGTAAAGGCCGCCGGCATCCTTGCCCGCCGCTTCGGCGATATCGACCGTATCGCCGCAGCCACCGCCGAGGAGCTGACCGCCATCGAAGAGATCGGCCCCAAGATCGCCGGCAGCGTGGTCACCTGGTTCGCCGTTCCGGCCAACCTCGCCCTCATCGACAAGTTCCGCCGCGCCGGCGTCAAGCTCACCGAGGAGCGGGTCGAAACGGCAGGCCCCCGGCCGTTCGCCGGCAAGACCTTCGTCCTCACCGGCACCCTCACCGCTCTGACCCGTAGCGAGGCCACCGCCCGCATCGAGGCGCTGGGCGGCAAGGTGGCGGGGTCGGTGAGCAAGAAGACCGATTACGTGGTGGCCGGCGAGGAGGCGGGCAGCAAGCTGGACAAGGCCCGCGCCCTGAACGTTGCCGTGCTGGACGAGGCCGCTTTCGGCGAATTGCTGTCCTCGGCCCCGGACGTGGTATAATAATGCATAACCGGCAAGTGCTACTATCCTGATTTGGTGGTGACAGTGATGAAGATTACCCGTAAAGACGTAGAACACGTAGCCCTCCTTTCACGGCTGGAGCTGGGCGACAACGATGTGGAAAAGTTCACCGGCCAGTTGAACGCCATATTGGATTACATCGACGTGCTGAACAAGGTCGATACGACCGGCGTCGAGCCCACCGCCCACGTGCTGCCCCTGAAAAACGTCATGCGCGCCGACGAAGCCCGGCCTTCGCTGCCGCGGGAGCTGGCCCTGGCCAACGCCCCCGAGCAGGAAGACGGTTACTTCAAGGTGCCGAAGATTCTGGAAGGGTAGGGGGGAGACGCTTGGAGCTTTATAAACTGACCGCTCACGAACTGCATGCCAGACTGACCGCGAAGGAAGTCTCGGCCGCGGAAATAACCGCCGCCGTCTTCGGGCGCATCGACGCGGTTGAAGGCAAGGTGGGAGCCTACATAACCCAGACCCGCGATCTGGCGATGGCCCAGGCCAAGGCGGCGGACGACAAGCTCGCCCGCGGCGGGGCGATAGCCCCGCTGGCCGGCATCCCCGGCGCCCTCAAGGACAACATGTGCGTCAAGGGCGTCAAGACGACCTGCGCTTCGCAAATCCTGGCCAACTTCGTGCCGCCCTACGATGCCGCCGTGGCCGAGAAGCTGGCCGCCGCCAACGCCGTGGTGGTCGGCAAAACCAATCTCGACGAGTTTGCGATGGGCTCGTCGTGCGAGAATTCCTCGTTCTTCGCCACCCGCAACCCGTGGGACACGGCTGCCGTGCCCGGCGGCTCGAGCGGCGGCTCGGCGGCGGCGGTGGCCGCTGCTGAGGCCGTATGGGCCCTCGGCTCGGATACCGGCGGTTCGATCCGCCAGCCGGCCGCCTACTGCGGCGTGGTCGGCCTCAAACCCACCTACGGCCGCGTGTCCCGTTACGGGCTGGTGGCCTACGCCTCGTCGCTCGACCAGATCGGTCCCATCACCCGCGACGTCACCGACTGCGCCCTCGTTCTCGGCGTGATTGCCGGCCACGACGGCCGCGACTCGACCTCGATCGACGCCCCCGTGCCCGACTATACCAAGGCCCTCGTTCCCGAACTCAAAGGCATCAAGATCGGCCTGCCGCGGGAATATTTCGTCGCCGGCATGGACCCGGCGGTGGAGAAGGCGGTCTACGCCGCCATCGACCAGCTCAAGGCGCTGGGGGCCGAGTACCGGGAAGTCCATATGCCCCACACCGAATACGCTCTCGCTACTTATTACCTGATCGCGACCGCCGAGGCGAGCTCCAACCTGGCCCGTTTCGACGGCGTGGGCTTCGGCCACCGCGGCGAGGGCAACGATATCATCGCCATGTACAAGCGTTCCCGCACCGAAGGCTTCGGCGAAGAGGTGCGCCGCCGCATCATGCTCGGCACCTACGCCCTCAGCTCGGGCTACTACGATGCTTATTACCTCAAGGCCCTCAAGGTACGCACCCTCATCAAGCAGGACTTCGACAAAGCGTTCGGCGACGTGGACGTCCTCATCGCCCCGATCGCGCCGACGACGGCGTTCAAGGTCGGCGAGAAGGTGGACGACCCGCTGGCCATGTACCTTCAGGACGTGTGCACCGTGCCGATCAACCTGGCCGGCCTGCCGGCCATCTCGCTGCCGTGCGGTTTCGCCGGCGGCCTGCCTGTCGGGCTGCAGATCATCGGCCGGCCCCTCGGCGAGGAGACCATCCTGCGGGCGGCCTACGCCTTCGAGCAGGCCAACGATTATCACCGGCGCCTGGCGCCGCTGGGGGAGGCGTAGGAGATGGAATACGAAGTCGTCATCGGCCTTGAAGTCCACACCGAGCTCAAGACCGCCTCGAAGATTTTCTGCGGCTGCAGCACCTCGTTCGGGGCGGAGCAGAACACCAACGTCTGCCCGGTCTGCCTCGGCCTGCCCGGCGTTCTGCCGGTCCTGAACGCCAAAGTGCTGGAGTTCGCCGTCCGCACCGGCCTGGCCCTGAACTGCCGCATCCTGCCATTCAGCAAATTCGACCGCAAAAACTACTATTATCCCGATCTGCCGAAGAATTTCCAGACTTCGCAGTACGACCTGCCGATCGCCGTCGACGGCCATCTCGACATCGAGGTGGACGGCGAGGTGCGGCGCATCGGCATCACCCGCGTCCATATGGAAGAGGACGCCGGCAAGCTGGTCCACGCCGGCACGATCGCCCGGGCCGATTATACCCTCGTCGATTACAACCGGACGGGCGTGCCGCTCCTGGAGATCGTATCCGAGCCCGACATCCGCGCGGCGGAGGAAGCCAAGGCCTATCTGGAGAAACTCAAGGCCATTCTCCAGTATATCGACGTATCGGACTGCAAGATGGAGGAAGGCAGCCTGCGCTGCGACGCCAACATTTCGCTGCGGCCGAAGGGCGAGACGAAGTTCGGCACCAAGGCGGAGATCAAGAACCTCAACTCCTTCAAGGCGGTGCAGAAGGGCCTCGAGTACGAGACGCTCCGCCAGACGGACGTGCTGGACGAAGGAGGCCGCGTCGTGCAGGAAACCAGGTCGTGGGACGACGCCCGCGGCCAGACGGTGTCGCTCAGGAGCAAGGAGCAGGCCCACGATTACCGCTATTTCCCCGAGCCCGATCTCGTGCCGATGGTGGTCGATCCCGCATGGGTCGAGGAAATCAGGCGGGGCCTCCCCGAGCTGCCGGACGCTCGCCAGGCCAGGCTGATGAAGGACTACGGCCTGTCGGCCTACGACGCCGGCGTCATCACCGCCAGCCGGGCGATGGCCGATTATTTCGACGCCACTATTGCCGCCGGCGCCGATGCCAAAGCGGCCGCCAACTGGCTCATGGGCGAGCTCTCCCGGCACCTCAACGCCGCCGGCCGGGAAATCGACGACTGCCCGGTGGCCCCCGGACAGCTGGCAGCCCTTATCGACCTGCAGTCCAAGGGCACCGTTTCCGGGAAGATCGCCAAGACGGTGTTCGAGGAGATGTGGGCCAGCGGTAAGGACGCGGCCGTCATCGTCAAGGAACAGGGCCTGGTGCAGATTTCCGACGCGGGGGCGGTCGTCGCCGTCGTCGAGAATGTCGTCGCCGCCAACCCGCAGTCGGTCGCCGATTTCAAGGCAGGCAAGGAGCGGGCGCTCGGCTTCCTGGTCGGCCAGATCATGAAGGAGACCAAGGGGCGCGCCAACCCCGAACTTGTCAACAAGCTGCTGCGCGAAAGGCTGTAGCGGCAATGAACACGGCGGTGAAAAGTTTAGCCGTGCGTTCACTGGTAGTCAGATATGTCGCCGGGTTAGCGATTATCGCCATTCTTTCCCTGGCAGTATATTTCTCTTTTCACGACCTCCTGGAGGCCGGACAGGCCACGGCCGCGACCGTCAACATCAGCGGCCGGCAGCGGATGCTGACCCAGAAGGCGGCGCTTCTCAGCCTGCAGCTTATGAATACGGCCGACAGCGCCCGGCGGACTGTCCTCCGCGGGGAGCTGCACCGCACTGTCCTGCAGCTGCACGAGGCCCATCACGCGCTGCTGCACGGCAACCCCGGCCTCGGCCTGACCGGCGACCTGTCGCCCGAGGTGCGGGCGATGTTTCTCGAACCGCCCCTCAAAATCGAGGAGACGCTGATAATTTATCTTCAGGCAGTGACAGAGCTGGCCAACGCCCCGGATGGCGACCTCCGGGCGCAGGATTACCGCCTGGAGAAAATCGCCGCCATGGCGGCGGTGTTCGTGGAGAATATGAACGATGTGGTCGGCAGGATCCAGGCCGAAAGCGAGGCCCGGGAGCAAAAGATGAAAAGCATGGCCGCGGTCGCGCTGTCGGTGATGCTGTTCGTACTTGTGCTGGAATATCTGTTCATTTTTCAGCCGGCGGCCCGCACCATCCGCAGCGAGGCCGAGCGGCTGGCCGTCGCCAACGCTGAACTTATGCGGCTGTCGGGCGTGGACGGACTGACCGGCATCGCCAACCGCCGGTTGTTCGACGATTTCTTCAGCGGCGAGTGGAAGCGGGCGATCCGCGCTGAGCAGCCGCTGACGGTGATAATGGCTGACGTGGACCATTTCAAATTGTACAACGACAATTACGGTCACCGGGCGGGCGACGAATGCCTCCGCAAAGTAGCGGCGGCGATGGGCGGCGTTGTCAAGCGGACGACCGATCTGCTCGCGCGGTACGGCGGCGAAGAGTTCGTCGTTGTTCTGGCCGCCACGGACGCCGCCGGCGCGATTACTGTTGCCGTGCGCTTGCTGAGCGCCGTGGAGGAGATGAAAATTCCCCATGCCGCGTCACCAGTTGCACCGGTTGTTACCATCAGCCTCGGCGTAGCCACCGTCTGGCCGAGGCCTGGCGACGAACCGCACGAAGTGGTCGCCAGGGCCGACACTGCCCTTTATCAGGCCAAGAAGCATGGCCGCAACCGGGTTGTTATTGCACACGGTTCGGCTGAAACTAACCGCGGGAGGGAAAACGATGGACAAGGATAAACTCCTGACACTTATCCGCGACCTCGCCGCCCTGCCGGGCGGCGCCGGGCGCGAACAGGCGGTGGCCGCCTACATGGCCGAGGCCTTCCGCCGCTATGCCGCAAAGGTAGAGGTGGATGCCGTCGGCAACGTGTACGCCTTCTTCGGCACGGGCGAGCGCAGGGTGATGGTGTCGGCCCACACCGACGAGGTGGGAATGTTCGTCAAGTACATCAACGAGCAGGGGTACATCTACTTCGACGCCAACGGCATCCTCGACGAGCGGGTGCTGCTTGACACCAAGGTCGAGGTGGTCACCGGCGAAGGCAAGGTTCATGTCGGCGTGATCGGCATCAAAAGCCGCCACCTCATGACGCCGGAAGAACTGGCCCGGCCGGTGAATATCGGCGACCTGTGGCTGGATGTCGGCGCCGATTCAAGTGCGGCTGTTGCCGCTTTAGGCATCAAGGTCGGCGACCCGATCGTGTATCGCCGCCATTTCGATGTGCTGGCCGGCGGCCGCTTCACGACCAAGGCCATCGACGACCGGGCCGGCTGCGCGGTGCTGCTTGCCGTGGCCGAGGCTCTGGCCGCCGCGCCGCTGTCCTATACCCTCTGTCTGGTCGCCACGACCCAGGAGGAGATCGGCTCGCGTGGCGCCAAGGTGGCCGCCCAGCGCCTGAATCCCGATATCGCGCTCTCTCTTGACACCGTGCCGGCGGCCGATCCCTACACTCCGCCCCAGCAGTCGGCGGCGCGACTGGGCGGCGGACCGGTCATCCGCACCGCCGATTTCCTGCCGCATGCGCTGCTCGGCGCCGTTTACAGCGCCAAGATCGTCCGCGCCCTGCGGGCCGCCGCCGCGGGAGCCGGCATCCCCTGGCAGGAGGATGTCTTCCGAACCTGGACGGACGCGGCCACCGTCGCCTATTCCGGGGACGGCGTGCCCAGCGGCGGCGTCTATATGCCGCGGCGCTGCAGCCACGCGCCGGTGGAGGTGGCCGACATCGGCGACATCGCCAGCACGGCTGCTCTGGTCGAAGCCTTTCTGCGCCGGCTGACGGCGGCGGAAGTCGAGGATATGACGAATTTTTTGTGACAGAATTTGTCCAGTTTGGTGATAGAATTTGTTCAATTATTGACAGCGGGGTTGCCAGAAAGGCCCGGACGGGCTTTGCAGGCAGCCCCGTTTTAGCTGTCGGATTGCTCCGCCTGCTTCTCAGGAAGCTTGGCGAAGCAAAGTTTTCTAATGCATGAAACGAAAATAGCCCGCGCATAATGGTACTGTGGCCCGGCCGACAAGGAGGAGAAAAATGCTGCGAGGCAAAGCGCCGTGGAATATCAGGGATGTGGCTCTCGTCCATTTCATGCGCCTGGTGGTCGGGTTCGTCGTCGTGCGGTTCGTCTACCCGCTGTTTTTCACCGCGCCGCCGCCGGTGGTGGAGGTTACCGACCGCCTGGTGGTGATCGGGCTCGTATGGTTCGCCGTTCACCGCCACGGCGGGACGCTCGCCGCCTGGGGGCTGATGTTCGCGCGGCCGCTGCGCAACCTGTCCGCCGGACTGGGGGCGGGCGCTCTCCTGCTGGCAGTCAGCATTTTCAGCGAACGCATCTATACCACGGTGCTGCTGATCTCGCCCACCCAGCATCCCTTGGTGGCGATGGTCGAGCAGGCTTATTCCTGGCGCGACCTTGTCCTGCCGCTATTTCTCGCCGGCCTGGCGGCACCGGTGGCTGAGGAAGTGCTTTACCGCCTGTTTACCTTTACCGCTCTCAGGGACCGCTTCGGGTTGTGGGGCGGGGCGGTTCTCAGTGCCGCCATCTTCGCCCTGTTTCACTTCAATCCTTACTGGCTGGCCGAGATGGTGGTGGTCGGCGTCGGCCTCGCCGTTCTCTACCATTGGACCGGCTCGCTCCTGGCCTCGATAACAGCGCATTCATTCATCAACACCGCCAAGATTGCGATGCTGTTTTACAATGTGACGCTTATTTAACAAGGGAGGTGCCGTTATGCCTTATTGCCGAGCCTGTGGAAACCGACGCCTCTTCGCCGCCAGCCGCGTGCCGCCAGCCGCGCCGACCGCCAACGGATTCGCCTCCGGTCTCCTCGGCGATTTCAATGACGGCGGCGAGTTGGTGACCATCACCCGTCTGGGGGCCGACAAGTCCATGGCCAGGGCCGCCGGCGGCCACCCGGCCGAGTATTTTGACACCTGCCTCGTCTGCGGCAGCCAGGATGTCGATTGGTCGGGCTGAAAAAGGAAAATAGGCTTGAGAAAGAGAATAATTATCCATAAACGCCAGAGGGAGGAAAAAGATGACTTCTCAAGCCTGCAGCGAGCGCGCATTATCCGCCTTGCCTACGGCGGCCGACCCGGTGGCGAAACTTGGCGAGGGGGTTTGAGGTAATGACCACACGGCTGGAACTGCCGCCGGAGAAGCTCCGCTATTTCTGTGCCGATGCCAGTCTTCCGTTCGAGACTACGGCCACGGTGTCGCCGCTCGAGGTGATGATCGGGCAGGAGCGGGCCGTCAAGGCCATCGAGTTCGGCCTGTACGCCAAAAATTTCGGGTACAACATTTATGTGTCGGGGCTTGTGGGCACAGGCAAGATTACCTACGCCAAGGCGGCTGTGAGCAAGGTGGCCTGCAGCGAGCCCGTGCCGCCTGATTGGTGCTATGTGAACAACTTCGAAAACGCCGGCCAGCCGATAGCGCTTAGCCTGCCGGCCGGCATGGGCAGCGTCTTTCGCCAGGATATGCAGGAGCTGGTCGACGATCTCAAGAGCGATATTCCCAAGGTTTTCAGCGGCGAGGACTATGAGCAGGCCAAAGCCGCCATAATGAAAAAATTCCAGGACAGCCGCGGACAGATAATGGAATCATTCGGCCATCAGGCCGAGGAGCACGGCATCCTGCCCCAGTGGACGACGACGGGGTTCGTCGGTCTGCCGATAGAGGGCGGCAAGCCGCTGACACCGGAGGAGTTCCAGCAGCTCGACCGCGATCAGAAGGAAATAATCGAGAAACGGATGCTGGCTGTCCATGAAAAGGCCATGGAGGCCATCCGCCAGGTGCAGCACCTGGAGCGGGAAGCGCGGGAGGAAATGAAGGGCCTCGATTCCAAAGTGGGGCTGTTCGCCGTCGGCCATTTCATCGACGAGCTGAAGGCCAAGTACGAGGCTTACGACGAAGTCGTCGCCTACCTGGAGGCGGTGAAGAACGACGTCGTCAAGAATATCAACGACTTCAAGCCTGCCGGCGAGGAAGAGAACAATCCGCTGATGATGTTCCGCAAGAGCATGCAGGAGGCGGTAAAGGACAAGTATCAGGTCAACCTGTTGGTCGATAACCGCGAACTCGATGGCGCCCCGGTGGTGGTCGAGGTCAACCCCACGTATTATAACCTCGTCGGCCGGGTGGAGTACGAAGCCCGCATGGGGGTCGTGAACACCGACTTTTCGATGATCAAACCGGGAGCGTTGCACAGGGCCAATGGCGGCTATCTCATCCTCAACATCAAGGATGTCCTTGCCAATATCGGCGCCTGGGAGGGGCTGAAACGCGTCCTCAAGACGAGGAAGCTCCATATCGAAAATCTTGGCGAGCAATACGGGATGCTGGCGATGGCGTCCGTGAAGCCTGAGCCTATCCCGGTCAACGTCAAGGTCATCCTGATCGGCAATCCGTCTCTGTACCACCTGATTTTCAATTACGACGAGGATTTCCGCAAGCTGTTCAAGGTTTACGCCGACTTCGACACCGTGATGGCCAACAACGATGCCAATATCGGCAAGCTGGCCGGGTTCGTGGCGTCCACCGTCCAGCGCGAGAAGCTGAAGCATTTCGAGCGGGCGGCGGTGGCCAAGGTGGTGGAGTACGCCACCCGCCTGTCGGGCAGCCAGCAGAAATTCACCACTCGTTTCAGCGAGGTCGTCGAGCTCTTGTGCGAGGCGGACGCCTGGGCGAGCGTCGACAGGGCCGAATTCGTCGGACTCGCGCACGTGCGGCGGGCGATTGAGGAGAAGCGGTTCCGTTACAACAAATACGAGGAAAAACTGCAGGAGATGTTCGCCGACGGCAAGCTGCTGATCGACACCGACGGCGAGAAGGTCGGCCAGGTCAACGGCCTGGCGGTGCTGTCGGTGGGCGAGTACATGTTCGGCAAGCCGTCGCGGATAACCGCCAATACCTTCCTCGGCAAGAGCGGGGTCGTCAACATCGAGCGGGAAACGAAGATGAGCGGCACCAGCCACAGCAAGGGGGTCATGATTCTCGGCGGGTACCTGGGGCAGAAATACGCCCAGGAGCGGCCGTTGAATCTGACCGCCAGCCTGACGTTCGAGCAGCTTTATGACGGGGTGGACGGCGACAGCGCGTCAAGCACCGAGCTGTACGCCATCCTGTCCAGTCTGTCGGGCGTACCTATCCGCCAGTACATCGCCGTCACCGGCTCGGTCAACCAGAAGGGAGAAATCCAGCCGATCGGCGGCGCGACGGAGAAGATCGAAGGCTTCTTCGCGGTCTGCAAGGCCAAGGGACTGACCGGCCGGCAGGGCGTGATGATTCCTCACCAGAATATCACCAACCTGACCCTCGACGACGAGGTGATCGAGGCGGTGAAAGCAGGCAAGTTCCACATTTGGCCGGTGGAAACCATCGACCAGGGCATCGAGATTCTTACCGGCCTGCCGGCTGGGGAGAAGGGCCTGGACGGGACTTATCCGCCCGGCACCATCCATTACCTGGTTAACAAGCAGCTGACCGCCTACACCGACACGCTCATCAAAATGGGCCGGCAGGCGGAAGAGCACGGCGGCGGGGACGGGCACAAGGACGAATCTGCATGACGAGCCAGCCGGTCGAACGCGGCGGGATATACGAAATCGAAATAACGAGTCTGGGACACAGCGGTGAAGGCGTGGGCCGGTACCACGGCTTCACCGTCTTCGTGCCCGGCGCCCTGCCGGGGGAAAAGGTGGCGGTTACCGCCGAAGTCGTCAAGCAGCATTACGCCAAAGCGCGGCTCGACGCTGTGTTGGCGCCTTCGCCCGACCGCGTGGCGCCCCGTTGCGCCGCTTACGCGCGCTGCGGCGGCTGCCAGCTACAGCACCTCTCTTATCGGGCACAGTTGGCCGCCAAACGCCAGACGGTGGTCGACGCCGTCACGAGGATCGGCAAACTGGACGGGGTCGTCGTCCACCCGACGATCGGCGCGGCCGAACCCTGGCACTACCGCAACAAGATGCAGTTTCCCGTCGGGCTGGCCGGCGGCCGCCTGGCGGTGGGTTGCTTCGCCTCCGGCAGCCACGATATCGTCGATATCGACGACTGCCATATCCAGCATGCCGCGAACAACGCTGTCGCCCGCGCGGCCCGCGCCGCCCTCGCCGGGCTGGGCATCCCGCCGTACGACGAGAAGAGCGGCCGCGGCGTCGTCCGCCATGTCCTCGGCCGGGTAGGCACCGCCAGCGGCGAGGTGATGGCGGTGATCGTCACCGCCACGAATGAATTGCCGCGCCGGGCAGAGGTCATCGCCGCCCTGCGGCGGGAGGTGCCGGGGCTGGCAAGCGTGGTTCACAACGTCAACCCCGCGCGGACTAACGTCATCCTCGGCCGCCGGACGGCGACGGTCTGGGGTGAGGATACGATCACCGACCGGCTCGGCGATTTTATTTTCCGCGTCTCGGCCCGGTCGTTTTTTCAGGTGAACACCGCCCAGGCGGAAGTGCTGTACGGCAAGGCGGAGGAATACGCCGGCCTCACCGGAGCGGAGACGGTCATCGACGCATATTGCGGCACAGGCACGATCACCCTGTTCCTTGCCCGCCGCGCCGCCAAGGTGTACGGCATTGAGGTGGTGGCCGACGCGATCGCCGATGCCCGCGCAAATGCCGTCGCCAACGGTGTCGGCAACGTGGAGTACATTGTCGGCGACGCGGTGGAGGTGATGCCGAAACTCAGGGCGCAGGGGGTGCGGCCTCATGCCATTGTTGTCGACCCGCCACGGGCCGGCTGCGCGCCGCTGGTGCTGGAAACCTTCATCCGCATGGGGCCGGAGCGCATCGTGTACGTGTCCTGCAACCCGGCGTCGCTGGCCCGCGACCTCGCCGTCCTGGCCGCTGGCGGCTACCGGACGGCGGAGATTCAGCCTGTCGATATGTTTCCACAGACTTTTCACATTGAGTGTGTAGTTTGGCTGCAAAGAAAACACAACCCTTGAAGCCTTGTGTAGCAAGGATTCAAGGGTTGTGGGAAAAGATGGTATATGTTTCCCCGGACATGGTTAGAAAACATTAGGTTTTCAGACTTAGCGTTTTACGTATTAAAAACTATGAAAACCGACTTGGAAGGAGAGCCTATGAATCCTTGATTTATAAGGGTTTGTAGGCTATTTTCTCATATCGGCCCTGAATTTGCTTCTCCGCTATTGGGAAGGCCAGTTCAGGTTTTTTCCTTTTTGTCAATGGTCTGGATTTCCAGTTTCATTGGATGTCCTTCTAGGATGTACATTGAATTCATGATAATCGAATGAATATGAACTGCGTCTAGATGTAATTTGCAGGAAAATATGAATTAATGAAAAATCAGATTAGTAGGGAGATTGCTAGTGTGGAGGCAACTGATGTTCAATAACAATATATTTCGTTATCTAGAAACTATCGAGAGAATAAATAGATTCAGCCAAATGAGCTATTCATCTTCAGCTTATCAATATTTAAGCGGGCAATATGTAAAACAAGCCACAGAAATATTTCGAGCTTGGACCGAAAACGGTGTTTTTAGAATTACGGAAATGATGAACCAATTCCACAGAAATATAAATGAATTTGGGAATATTAATCAGCAATATTCTGCTATTATGGTCGAATTAGGATGGCCTCCTTATGGAGGACTATATATTCCAGAGATGAAGAAGATCATTAGAGCGTATAACCGATTTGGTCCAGAAGCAATACGAGAAAAGGTTGATCAATTATTCATTGAGAGATTTGATGCGGATGAAATTGAAAAGCTCTCAGGCGAGTGGGGAAAGAAAAAATGGCTTGCAAAACGTATGCCTATTATAAGACAAGCTGTTACTGCCCATAACGCAGGGAATTACTATCTTTCTGTACCAACCATTTTACCGCAGATTGAAGGTATTATTGTCGATGGATATTGTCATAATGGCAGAATGCCTGGAAAAATGCTGAAAGAATATTATAAGAAACTACTGGATGAGTCTTATCGATATTCATTTGATCAAAAAATACAAGAGTTTCTTTTTCATATCATTCTGGTTGACTTTGAACATGGCATAACACCTAAATCTTTCTTAAGTCGTCATGCAATTCTTCATGGTGGTGATACTGACTATGGTACCGTTACCAATTCCCTGAAATTAATACTGCTCTTTGATTATCTGCAGGGTAAGCTTGGTATTGTGACGCTGCCTTCCTCTCATTGCTATCATTTAGTGGGGTGTCCAGTAGTCCGGCGTTTCAAAAATAGAAATCCCCAATTGGAAATAAAACCATATGGAGAAACGTACGCAGTTGAGAAAAGGAATAAGCCATGTAAAATTTGTAAACCCAATATCGCTATGGGATAATGTTTGTCCGATATTAGGGAAGCTATAACTTTATAGTGATCATAGCTGCGCCTTCCGGAATTTCGTATTGGCGGGACGCTGTTTTAGGTTCTTCGACCAACTCTAGTTCTGCGGCAAGACGATAAATATGTTTGCACGGAAATTGGCGCTCATGAAAGTCCGGGCATGAACATGATTCGAGTGAAACTGAATACCCATTAATCCTGGCAAACTGATTTTCCTTCGAAAAGTCAGCAATATCGAATTCTTCTTCAAATGCTCTATGATATCGGGCTTTTTGACTCCAGACCTTGTGTACGCCAGGGTCCCATTTGCCCCAATCGTCGGTTGGTTCATATGCTCGCAGTAATACCATGCTCTCATCATATTCAGTTTCTGGCTTATAAAGTTCAATATACCCAAGATAGTTTGCAAGACTGTACATGTGCTTGCATGGCAACTTTCTTTTCACAAAATCATTACAGTTACACTTGCTTAAAGTTGTTGAATAGGGCTTTTTGCCGGAACCAGCAAAGGTACCCGTCTGTGTCTCCATATTAACTTCTAATGGTTGATGCTTAGCCTTGTTCGCGGAAATCTGTCTCTTTATTTGTTCGGGTTTGTTATGCAAATCTGTAGGCCACTGTGCCCAATGTTTAACTTTTACCAAAGTATCTATCCCGGTTATGCTCATCTTTACTCCCCTCTAACAATTAACATTTGTTGGTTGTTTTCTCCAGAATGATAATTTTTCCTTTTGCTTTATAAAACAACATTGTATATTTGAAATGGCAGTATGATCAGGCATAAGAAAAAGCTTGTTTAGTAAATAGATGGAGGATGAAGTATTATGAGTCGTGACAATTTTGACATGACTACAAAGGAAACGCTTGCTAAACGAGTCGGCTTTAGATGCTCCAACCCTAATTGTAGAAAATTAACTAGCGGTCCGCAGATAGATTCAGCAGGATCAATTAATATTGGCGTTGCGGCACATATTAGCGCTGCATCTTTAGGTGGTCCAAGATATGATTCTCAGCTAACCGCAGAAGAAAGAAAATCAATTGACAATGGCATATGGCTTTGCCAAAATTGTGCCAAACTGATTGATAATGATCCAGTACTATATTCCAGTGATATTTTGCTTGAATGGAAGCATCTCTCAGAAAAAGCTGCTCTGTTAGAAATACAAAATAATGGCGTGATTAATCTTGTAGATGATCGAGAAATAATTAAATTTTTTGCGCAATGTTTAGACCGTCCAGCGTTTCAAGATCCATTTGATCAAGAAGGGTCAATGGAGAATTTTGATAAAGCTATAGAAGATACTATCACTGCTATTAATACAGGGGCGCTAAGAGCAAGGGATGGGGGAGTACTTCAAAAATCAAAGGGGAAAGCCTATTTATCTAATCCATTATGGCGCAGGGAAATGGACGCCATTGGCGATTTACTACGCGCATTACGCGAAAGGTATGAACTAGCTGTAAGGACTAATGATATCCATCTGGGTTCGACAAGTGATGAACGACAATTTTACTGTATTAACGACAGGCAATTAGGTGCTTGGTTTGATTTGACGCGTGCTGAAATACTAAAAATATTTTCGGAAATATGCGGTGAAGCCGGGATTTCTAGTGAGTTTCAATTCCCACGGCATAGGCGATTTTGGCGGGATAGGTGATAGATTTATTAATGCCCCAATAGTAGCAGCCACAGCGGCTGGGGTCTCTACGTATTGACCTTTTTAAAGTTTATCCTGACTTCAAAATAGTGAATGACACATTGGAAATTAACCTGAAAAGATGAAGGAAAGATAGATATGCTTCTAGCGGTAGATAAAGCCTTTCTGCGAGAGTTTGTCAGCCTTCCATATATGGGGAAACCAGTTTCTGCCATAGGACTGTATCGCGCAGGATGTGAATGTGATGATACGGCGATGCTGGTACATAAACATGTTTTGCTATTGGATGAAGAGAAGGCAACAGAGAAAGCCAAAAAGGAAGGCGACTCTGCCAGAGTTCAAATTGTAGTCATTGCAAGATTATTAGCTGAATTTGTAGGTGGGTTAGAGGATTTAGGTGCATTATGCTTCGCGATAAAGCACAGAAATAAACAAAGTATCTTTAAACGGTATGTTCTGAGCGAGACAGAACACGGGCAATTCCATAGGTTTATAGTAGACTCCATTGATGAAGGCATACAGTTGTCAGAAATGATTAATATTCCTCACCTTGATGATCTGAAACAGCAATTTGCTCGCGACCCTAATAAATATAATGGCTTTGCTCAGTTGTATCAGCAATCGGCTATTCAAATCATTGAAGCAGCAAGAAGATATAAAAGCCTTGGAATTACTGCAATAGATGTTCCCAACCCTAAAGATTATGCTTACGTAATTTGCGATGCAATGGATACTTCAAAATCTCCAAAGTCAGAAACACGGGGCGTATTGGTACGAGCATACAATAAAATTAAACATCGGTTTTTAGTCTTTGAAGATAGAGAAAGCCTAATGCAGGAAATGAAACAACAAGAAATAGGTTTAGAAATAGGATGGTATATGCTATCTAGAAAACCTGAAGATGTTTGGAACCTCTATAAAATGACTATGGGTGTTTCACAATGCTTATTTACAATAGCCGGTTTGCTAATAATACTTGAAGATAACGGAGTGGATTTATAAAGTGAGAAGAGAAGTTGATGATTCTTGTATATTATCTGCTGAAAGCGAAAAGTTGGAGGAGAGGGCCTTATGAATTGCAGGGGCGAAAGACGTAGGCAACAAATTGTAAATAATTATTATGTTAAACCAATAGCTCATTTGAGATTGTTAAATGGACAAACAAAAAGAAGTGATGCCGAAGCAAATCTTAGTGATACGTATTATATTTTTGAGTGTAAGCTAAAATCTAATGTTAATAATATTGAAACTATTATCTGCGGGAGTGGGGCTGGAAAGCATTTTTTACAATTATTAAGTCAAGAAAGCCCAGCACTTTTTGACCCACTAAAGTCCCATGAAGTGGGAGGCAGTGGTGCAGGCGGGGGAGATACTATTGAGGACAAATGGGACAGTACAGCTAAACAATTATACAATGCAATTCAATGGTTAATTATTTGTTGGGATATTATACCTAGAGGGCCAATGATAGCAATTAAAGAAGAGGTGGTTAGGCTTCACAACCAGAAACCTACCTTTTCTCAAATTAAGGCAATAAATACGATACTATCCAAAGATCATCGAAAAAGAAAATTGACTGAGATGATTAATGAATTTAGTAAAACAAATGAAATCAAAAGATATGAATTTGATTTGTTAACTCAAGAGATAGAGGAGAAAGGGATTGACTCATATTTTTAATAAAAATAACGCCTAATCGGCGACTGATTTTGATTTAATGAAATTGAGTCGATCTACTATCTGACTTGGGAAAATAGTCCTTGATTGACGGAAATAGAGTGTGAAATATGGGGTTAGTCATTCATAGCTTAGAAATGTTATCTCCTCAAGCTGACCGTGAGTATTATGTTTATGTACTTGATTATGGTTGGGATGAGCCTTTGTGCAATATTATTAGGGACAACTTTTACAAATTATCAGCTTTAGCATGCAAGACTAAGTCTGCGGTTATCATAGGTACTGGGGAAGATATGGGACATTTTGATGACGAAGTACTGTCTTGGCATAGTATTAATGGAGAAGATGCAACGGACTTACTACCTGCTATTTTGATTACTAAAACAAATCCACATCAATTTAAGAATCGTTCCAGAAGAGCAAGGAGCTTAAGTGATAATAATGAACAGTTTAAATTTGTTTTGATTCCCTTGAGAAAATGTTGCAAGAGTACATCTGATGTAATGCCTTTAATAACTTCAATTTTTAAGGATATACAAAACAAAAAGGATTTAAACAGATTTCAAGTAACCCAAGAACAGAAGCAGGGATTGGGAAGAGCCATAGTAGATTCGATTATTTTGGAACCTAATTTCCACGGGATAGGTTTTAGTTTTAAGAAATTCAGAGAGTTTATGGGATAAGCCCTTACGTATAAGGCTAAGACGACTCCGGAAGTCGTACCTGCAAATGGTCGGCAACCAAAGAAATTTTGGTACTACTTTGAATATCCTAGTGATTGAAAATACCCAAGTAGGAAATAATGGATATAAAGAGAATACTATGTATAGAATCACATAGGAGGGTAACTATGGAATTCAAATTTACGACTTATGAGCCGAAAAAGAGAACTAGGGCTAAACAAGTTGAACCTTTGGCCGAAGTAAAAACCAATGGTCGCATAGTATTTAATAAACTTGCCGCATCTTTATTAGAGAGCAAACCTTATTGTATGCTGGCTTATGACAAAGAAAACAAAGCAATTGGGGTCTTACCTACTGAGGCCAAGGAACTAAATGCTTTTGCTATCCGGCATACTAACGGAGGAGCTTATATCGGGGCCAAGAAGTTTCTAACAGATACCGGCCTGTTGCCGAGCGCCAATGTTACAAAAACCCCCGTAAAAGCAGGACAATACATAGCTGTAAAACTATAGGAAGGGGGGCTGTCGCGCTAAGGCCGCCCCTTCCGACAGCAAAAAACGGCTTCCGGCTAGTGCCGGATGCCGTTTTTTGTTGTAAAATCAAGTTTGTGAAGACCCAGAAATTACAACCAGATTATACAACAAACGGGAATGTATATCAACTGGTTATCCCCATGGACATTGGCGAAATGATTCCGTCAGACGATTCGGTGCGATTACTCAACGCGGTATTGGAAGGGATGAATTACAGCAAATTGCACGCCGCGTACTCCCGCATAGGGAGAATCGAGATTTCACCGAAACGTCTATTCAAAATTCTCGTATATGGCTACATGAATGGCATCTATTCCAGCCGCCAACTGGAACAGGCCTGTCGACGAGATGTCAATTTCATGTACCTGCTGGGCCGGGAAAAAGCCCCCGATCATGCCACGATCGCACGGTTTCGCAGCGAGCGGCTGACTGAGGTGGTAGATGACCTATTTACCCAGCTTGTAGGGCACTTGGCCGATGCAGGCGAACTATCGCTGTCAAGCGTATTCATCGATGGAACCAAGCTGGAGGCTAATGCTAACCGCGACAGCTTTGTCTGGAAGAAAGCGACACAAACGAATGAACAAAAGATGCAGGAAAAGATGAAGCTTGAGCTGCCGCCACTGGCGGGCCAGCTCGGGTTGCGTTTTTACGCCGGAGAGAAGATCAAGGCCAAATATCTGAAAAAGCTGCGCAAACGGCTCAAAACGCTACAAGCTCAGCGAAGTATCGTCTTTGCCCGCGGCAAAGGGCAGCGAAAAACGCCGTTGCAGCGGGCGGTGGAAATGGTCGAGGAATATCTGGCCCGACAGAAGAAGTACGACGACTACAACCACAGCTTCGGGGAACGCAACAGCTTTTCTAAGACAGACCGGGACGCAACCTTCCTGCGGATGAAGGAAGACCACATGAAAAACGGTCAGCTTAAACCGGGCTACAACGCAACTTTGGCGGTGGACGCCGAATATGTCGTAGCCGCTAAGATTTCTCAGGAGCGAAGCGACAGCCCAACCCTCATTCCGATCCTCAAGGTGCTCCAAGGACTAGGGTATACCAGGCCCGTAGCCGACGCGGGATTCGAGAGTGAAGAAAACTATGCCTGGTGCGAGGAAAACGGGCAAACCGCGTTTATTAAACCGGCCAATCACGACAAAGCCAAAACGCGCAAGTACAAAAGTGACATCGGTAGGCGGGAAAATATGCCTTACGATGAGAACAGCGACAGCTACCTCTGCTACAAGGGCCACTCCATCCGGGCAACGTATGAAAAGAAGACCCATTCAAAAGCCGGTTGCAACATTGTGACAACGGTCTATACCTGTACTGAATGTGCCGGTTGTCCTTATAAGAGCCAATGCATTAAAGGCAAGAGCAAGACACCGCTCGAAGAGAGAAGCAAGAACTTGTATGTATCGAAAACCTTTCTTAGACAGCGGCAAGAAATGCAGGCGCGCATTCAAAGCGAGGAAGGTATCCTGTTACGTATAAACCGCTCCATTCAAGTGGAGGGAGCCTTCGGGGTACTCAAACAGGACATGGGCTTTCGGAGGTTTCTGCTGCGGGGCAGCGTCAAGGTACAAACCGAGTTTCTTCTGTTGTGCATGGGGTATAACCTAAACAAGCTTCACAACAAAATCCAAAGTGGTCGCTATGGAACGTATTTGCATATTCCCCAAACGGCCTGACAACCACATCCAGACTTTTTCTTAGGGGAAGAGGCTTCCTCTGTTTTGTTGTGCTCGGAAACCGGCGGAGGGTTTCTTTTTTACTTGTTCCCCTATCTATTTTCTGCCTACCCATACAAAAAGAGGGCCGCAAAACGCTTTTTGAAAAAAAGCGTTTTGCGACACCCCCTTTTATGTTTTTTCATAGCTGATTTTGCCAGTTGAGTATTAATAATAGGAAAAATTTGTAGTATTATAAAAGAGATATGATCTAATTGGGGGAGGAGAACTTGTGACTAATACCAATGAGAATTCACGTAAGGCAGATATTCAAATGCGGTTGACCGAGTTTGAAATGCCTCCCATGCAGGATGTCCTTATTGTAGGGAAAATGGCTCCCATTGGCCCTGAGGCAGCCAGGCGAATGGTGGACATTTTATCCCCGGATCAATATGAAATCGAAAAAGTGGAGCATGCACTAATTGAAGCAGTGGTCATCCGCAAATCACTTCTTAGCATGATTCGGCGGGACAAACTGGTTGCGCTGATTTTGGAAGAAGCTGAAAAAATCGCTAATGAAAAGATGATTATTAAAGTTCAGATCCAGATTACGCTGGAAGTGCATAAGAGTGTGGAATTATGATTAGAAAGATAGTTGATTTCATGATTACTCCGGAGACCGTCGAGGCAACGGCCGGCCTCCGACAGGTAAAATCTTTATTTTTTGAAAGAGAGCAAGACTGCTTTCCGGTAATTGATGAAGGACAAGTAGTGGGCGTATTGTCTTGGCAAGACACTATGCGGGCGCACCCGAATCGTATTGCGGCCGATGCGATGAGTGGGAATTTTACATATGTAGAACCGGACATGCCTCTCTGGCGTGCTAGGGAACTTATGGAGCAAGATAGATTATCAGCCCTTCTGGTGTGCGAACATGATGTGTTAAAGGGAATTGTAACTCCGACCGTTATAAAGCAAGAATTAGGGAAACATACAGATCTACTTACCGGGCTATATAGGACGGATTATCTTTATTATAACGCGCTGAAACTTATGGCGTCCGGCCAGGAAATATCTATGGTATTTGCTGACATCGATAATTTCGGGGAGATTAACAAGCAATATGGTCACGTTAAAGGTGATCTCATATTGAAAGAATTTGGTGCGCTTCTACAAGCGCATACGCCGCCAGGGGCAATCCTGTGCCGGTATGGCGGCGACGAATTTATCACCCTTATGACATGCTCCCGAGAAGACATTACAACGTTGGCAAATGACTTAAGACAGATTGTGGCCGGGTATCATTTTCCGGATACCATACCGGTGACCATGTCTGTTGGTGTTGCCACCGCAGGCCGGGTAAGTGACCGGTCCCTTTCGCATGGCCGATTATTGGCGTCGTTAATCAACAAGGCCAGCCTTGCATCTACGGCGGCGAAGAAAGACAGTTCCGGACTCAAAACCTTAGAGCAAACAATTGACAGCGAAAGTGCTTGAAGCATTCACCCAAAAGTCTAGTTGCACCTTTACGATGAACAAGATAATACTGGCAAACTTATCGAAAGATAAGGACGCAAAGCCATGGGTCTAAAGATATCTCTACGATCGCCAGGTTGCAACATATTTGTTTATAACCCGGTGTCGATATCCGGGTTTTATTATGTTTACTAGACGAGAAAGGAGATGATCTAAATAATGATTTTTCCTGTAAGTACAAGAAACATTACATCGGGTATGGTACTTGGACGCGATATTATTCTTGACAGCGGAAGAATATTAATCAAAAAAGGTACAATTTTAACTAATGAGCATATAAACTCCTTGATTAACCTGGCTTCCCAAGATATCTATATAATATCTGGGACGGATAAATTGCTTCCAATAGACGAAGATTGCCAAGAAAAGTTCTGTTCAAGACAAAAGATTATTGGCGAACTATTACATGCTTTTGACAAAACTGAGTGCGCGTTAACTCAAATGCCGGTCACACGGATAGTTGGAATCAATAAAGGTAATTCACCATTGATGGAAAGTATAGCTGATACGGCCCATATCATTAACATGGTAAAAAATAGATCTGAGTCTACATACCGCCATTGCGTGAAGGTTGGCGCAATCGCTGCTATAATCGGCAGTTGGCTAGGTTATGACAATGAAGAGGTCGGAAATTTAATGCTTGCTGGGTTGCTACATGACATTGGAAAAGCAATTATTCCGCTAGAGATATTAAATAAGCCAAGTAAATTAAACGGCGAAGAAATGTGCACGATGAGAAGGCATAGTGCGTTTAGCTATAAATATCTATCCGAGATTAAATCAATGCCGAACTCAATTAAAGTTGGAGTCCTGCATGCGGGGCGGGCTAGGTTGGGGGCATGAGCGCTCGCATCGCCGCCTGTGGGTCGTGCGGCACGAAGAACCGCGTCCCTGTCGTGGCGTCGGGACGGCCCCAGTGCGCCTCCTGCCACGAACCCCTTCCGTGGCTGGTGGACGCCACGGACGACAACCTCGCCGCCGCCCTCGACACCTCCGTCCTGGTGCTGATCGACCTCTGGGCGCCCTGGTGCGGGCCGTGCCGGATGGTCGCCCCGATCCTGCAACGACTGTCCGTGCGCTACGCCGGCCGGATCAAGGTCGTGAAGGTCAACGTGGACGACAACCCGCGCGCCGCTGCCCGCTTCGATGCCCGGAGCATCCCCACCCTGGTGATGACCAGGGGAGGGCGGACAGTGGCCAGGATCGTCGGCGCCCAGCCGGAGGGCGTCCTCGCGCAGCGGATCGACGGGCTCCTCGCCTCCTGAGCCGGGGGACGGGCGCGACCCGTCGCCTTCTGGGGTGGGTCCCGAGCCGTCCATCTTGTTCGGATCGTTCCGAACGCGATAACATCGAGGCATGGAGGAACGGGAGGCCGCCCGTGCGGCGTACGCGGACGAGGTCGGGCGCTACTTCGAGGGCATGGGCCTGAGTCCCACGGCGGGCCGGGTGGTGGGCTGGTTGCTCACCGCCGGGGCGGACGGCGCGTCGCCGGGTGAGCTGGCATCGGCCGTCGGAGCGGCCAAGAGCAGCGTGAGCGTCGCCCTCCAGAAGCTGGAATTGCTGGGGCTGGTCGTCCGGGTCCGCCCCCCGGGGGCGCGGCGGGACCGGTTCGCCGCGGGCGAGGATGTGTTCGGCGTGGCCTTCCGGGCGAAGATGGCCGAGCTCCGGCGCTTCGAGGAACTGGCAGCCCACGGTCTCCAACTGGTCGGTGACGACCCGGTTCCCCGGCAGAGGCTGGAGCGCATGCGGGACCTCTACGCCTTCATGGCCCGCCGCTTCCCCGAACTGCTGGACGAGTGGGAGGCGATCCGGTGAAGGTCCTTCTGCTGACGACCGGCAGCCGGGGCGACGTCCAGCCGTTCCTCGCCCTGGCCCGGGGTCTCACCGAGGCCGGCCATGAGGCGACGGTCGCCGCCCCGCGCCGCTTCGCCGCCCTCTCCGCCGAGGTCGGAGCCGAGTTCGTCGGTCTCGATGACAGCCTGTTCGTGCTCCAGGACGAACTCGTCGGCGCAGGGACGTGGGCGGCGATCACGGCCGCGTCGCGGGCGCGGCCCTACCTGCAGCGATGGCTCGACGACCTCGCGTCGCTCGCCGGGACGCGCGCGGACGTCGTGGTGTTCACCCAGAAGACCCTCGGCGGGGCCTCCATCGCGGAGAAGCTCGGCGTGCCCGCGATCCCTGCGCAGCTGATCCCGACGGTGCCTGCGACCTCGGCGTTCGCCAGCCCGCTGGCTCCGGCGCGGACCCCCCGGGCCCTCGCGCGGCTCGCCTGGTCGCTCTCCGATGCCGTCGAACGGCCCTGGCGCGGCATGGTGGCGCGCTGGCGCGCAGAGAGGCTGGGCCTTGCGTCACGGGCACCCCGCTTCGCGTCCCTCGTCGCCGCCGGCGGCATCCTGAGCGCGTGGAGCTCCCACCTGCTCCCCGCTCCGTCGGACTGGCCCGCCTCCGCGGCACCACTGGGCTTCTGGACGGTACCCGCGGCGCAGGACTGGCACGCGTCGCCGGCTCTGGAGGCATTCCTCGACGACGGCCCGCCACCGGTCCTCGTCGGCTTCGGCAGCATGACCCACCGGGACCCCGCTGCTCTGGCCGCGGAGGTGGTCGCCGGGTTGAGGAGGGCCGGGCGGCGGGGGCTGATCGTCTCCGGCTGGGCGGGGTTGGGTGCGACGTCCGCCGCGGAGGACATCCACGTCGTCGACGCCGTCCCCTTCGCCTCCGTGCTGCCGCGGGTCGCAGCGATCGTCCACCACGGCGGCGTCGGCACCGTTGCGGCGGCGTTGCGGGCGGGCGTCCCCCAGGTCGTCCACCCCTTCTTCGGCGACCAGCCCTTCTGGGCGCGCCGCCTCCACGAGCTCGGGGTGGCGCCCCCGACGTTGTCCTCCCTCACCGCGGACGGGCTGGCCGCCTCGCTGGCGCAGGTCGACGCACTGGTGCCGGCGGCACGGAGGATCCGCGCCGCTCTGGCCGGCGAGGACGGGGTGGCCTCGGCGCGGGCCCGGATCGAGGCGGCCGTCGGCGGCCACGGCTGAGGCGAGCCGTCGCCGCCGGACGGCGAGAGCGTCAGAGTGCCGCGCCGATCCTCTCGGAGAACTCCACGAGGCGGTGGGAGAAGGCCCACTCGTTGTCGTACCAGCCGAGCACCTTGGCCTGGCGTCCGACCACCTCGGTGAGCGGGGCGTCGAAGATCGACGAGTGCGGGTTGCCGACGATGTCCGCCGAAACGAGCGGGGCCTCCGAGTACTGGAGGTACCCGGCGAGCGGAGCGGACGCGGCCGCCGCGGCGAAGGCCGCGTTGATCTCGTCCCTGGTGGCCGCGCGGTTCAGCACCACGGTCAGGTCGGTGACAGAGCCCACCGGCACGGGGACGCGCAGCGCGAAGCCGGTCAGCCGGCCGTCGAGCTCGGGGATCACCGTGCCGATCGCCTTCGCGGCCCCGGAGGAGGTGGGGATCGTCGACAGGGCTGCCGCGCGCGCCCGGCGGAGGTCGGAGTGCGGGGCGTCGTGCAGCCGCTGGTCGCCGGTGTAGGCGTGGACGGTGGTCATCAGCCCGCTCTCGATCCCGAACGAGTCGTTGAGCACCTTCGCCAGCGGTGCCAGCGAGTTCGTGGTGCACGACCCGTTGGAGAACACGTCCGCGGACGTGGGGTCGAGGGTGTCGTCGTTCACGCCCAGCACGAACGTGGGGACGTCGCCCTTCGCCGGCGCGGAGATGATCACCTTGCGCGCGCCGCCGTCGAGGTGGGCACGGGCCTTCGCGCCGTCGGTGAAGAAGCCGGTGGACTCGATCACCACGTCCGCGCCGAGGTCGCCCCAGGCGATGGCGGACGGGTCCCGCTGCGACAGCACCGTGATGCGCCGCTCGCCGACGGTGATCACGTCGCCGTCGACGGACACGCCGTCGAGGTGGCCCGAGATCGAGTCCCATTCGAGAAGGGTCGCGAGCGTGGCGGCGTCGGTGAGGTCGTTCACGGCCACCACCTCCACGTCGGCGGAGCTGGCGAGCGCCGCCCTCAGGTAGCTGCGTCCGATCCGGCCGAAGCCGTTGATGCCGATCCGTACGGTCATGGTCGTTCCTCTCCTTGTGTGTCGGTCCGTGGTGGCGGCGCCGCCGCCCGCAGCAGGTCCAGGGCGCCCGCCCTCGCGTCGTCGAACGGAGCGGGGTCCTGCGCGGCGATCGCCAGCACGTAGCCGCCCTGGATGGACGCCGCCAGCAACCGGGCGATCCGCTCCGGGTCGAGGTCGTCGCGCAGCTCGCCCAGGGCGACCGCCTCGCCGATCACCGCCGCCAGAGCCTGGTGGACCCTCGCGAACGCCTCCCCGACGGGCGCGAGCAGTCCCGGGTCGGCGGCCACCAGCGGGTCCTGGGTCATCCGGCCGACCTTGCACCCCTTGAGCGCGGGCAACGGACGGGTGAGGTAGGCCGTGAGCTTCTCGAGCGGGTCCCCGGGCGCGGCGAGGAGCTCCTCCGTTGCGGGCAGGAGGTCGGCGCAGTTGCGCCGGAGGGCGGCGAGGGCGAGGTCGCGCTTGCCGGGGAAGTGGTGGTACATGCTGCCCTGCCCGACGCCGGAGCGCTCGCGGACCTCCCGCGGGCTGGTGGCCGCGTATCCGCGCTCCCACATCAGCTCGCTCATCGCGACCACCAGCCGCTCCCGGGACTCCATGCCGCCACTGTACCTACCTCTAGGTACAGTTCGTCAAGCGCAGCACCGAGGACGCAGGGGCGTGAGGTCGGCCGTCACTCCTGGTGCAGTGCGGCCACCACGTCGAGGCGCGACGCGGAGCGGGCGGGCCCGAGGGCTGCGAGCACGCCGAAGGTGATGCCCACCACCACGGTGGCCACCAGGCCGGTCCACGGGAACGCGTACGGCATCTGCCACCCGACGGCGCCCATCGCCGCGACCAGCGCGTACCCGAGCCACAGGCCGGCCACGGCTCCGAACCCGGTGCCGATCACCGAGAGCAGCAGCGACTCCGCCATGACCATCCGCCGCACCTGGCGCCGCGTGGCGCCGACCGCCCGCAGCATGCCGATCTCGCGGCGCCGCCCGAGCACGCTGATCGCCAGGGTGTTCACCAGGGCGAGCAGCGAAGGCAGGGCCAGGGCCGCGACCAGTGCGTCGAAGATCACGATGGTCTGGCTGAAGGTCCGCATCTGCTCCGCGCGCCAGGCCGCTGACTCGTACAGCCGGAACGCCGGGTAGCCGCTCACCACGCGGGCGAGGCGCCGCGTCACCTGGTCCGCATCCGCTCCCGGGCTGCGGTCGGCCATCAGCAGCAGGTCGGCGGTGACGCCGAAGTCGCGGGCGAGGTTCTGCTGCGAGGTGTAGAGCGTGGACAGCTTGGCGTTCAGGTAGTCGTTCCCCACGCCGGCGAGGTGGTACACCCGCCGCCCGGTGGGGGTGTCGAGCTCCAGCGCCTGTCCGACCACGAGGTTGTGCTGGGCAGCGTAGACGCCGTTGGCGATCACCCAGCGGCCGGTACGGAGTTGCGCCACCGCGGCGTCGGACGAGCCGGAGTTCCAGTCGAAGGCCGCCACCGTCAGGTAGCTGGCCGGATCGATCCCGATCACCTGCACGTCGCCGCCGTCGGAGCGTCCCTGGGCCTGGCGGAGCGTCGAACTCGCCGCGATCCCGGGGACGGAGCGCACCTCCTCGGCCAGGCGCGGGCCGGCGGCAACGTTGCCCTGGCCCAGGATGATCGACTGCGGGATCAGCAGGTAGTCGGCGCTCAGCGACTTGTCGAGGTAGCTGGTGAACCCGGCGAAGATCGAGGTGACCATGCTGATCGTCGCCACGATGGACGCCAGCCCGAGCATCACCGCGGTCACGGTGATCGCGCTGCGGCCGGGGTTGCGCTGGAGGTTGCTGCGCGCGATCGCGCCCTCCCGCGAGAACACGAGTTCCAGGGGCCGGGACGCCGCGTCCGCGATCGGGTTCACCACCGCGGGGGCCACCAGCGCGACCCCGACGAGGAACACCACCGCGCCGAGGCCGACGAGGTTCGCCTGGCCGGTGGCCAGTCCGAACAGCGACGCCACGACGAGGCCGACGCCGACCCAGGCACGTCGTCCGACGCGGCGTTCGTAGACCTCGCCGAGCTGGGGACGCATCGCCTCCAGCGGCGTGACCCGCCCGGCCGCCCGCGCCGGGAGGATGGCGGCGGCGACCGTCACGCCGACCCCGAGCGCGATCGACGTCACCCAGGTGGCCGGCTCGAAGACCGGGCCGCCGACGCGGAAGTGCATCACCTGCTCGAAGATCGGCGCCATCACCGCGAACATCCCTGCGGCCAGCCCCCAGCCGGCGAGCAGCCCCAGCCCGGTGCCGAGCAGGCCCTGGAACAACGACTCGGCAAGGAACATGCCCATCACGGTGCGCCGCCGGGTACCGACCGCGCGCAGCATGCCGATGTCGCGGCGACGCTCTGCCACGACGGTGCGGAACGAGTTGGCGATGATGAAGCCCGCGGTGGCGAGGGCGAAGATGCCGAACATGTTGAACGAGAAGGTCGCCACCTGGAGCGAGGCGATCAGCGTCGACTCGCTGGAGAGCCCGCCCACCCGGTAGTCGGGGCCGAGCGCGGCGACCACGGCACGCTCGACGGCCGCCCGGTCGGCGCCGGGGGCGACGGCCGCCTCGACCTGCGTGATCCGGGAGCCCAGCCCGAAGAGCTGCTGGGCTGCGGGCAGGGTGAGGTACACCTGTTCCTGCCCGGGGACGGTGGCGGTGGCCAGCAGCCCGACGACACGGAAGCGCGCGGTGCCGCCCGCCGACGGCAGCACGAGCTGGTCGCCCACCCCCAGGGCGAGTTCCGCGGCCAGGTCGGCGTTCAGAACCACGGACGCGCCGTCGCCCGCGGCGAGCATGCGACCGGCGGTGAGCGGGAAGTCGTGGACGGCCTGGGCCGTGCCGAGGTCGACGCCCACCACGACCAGCTGGGCGAGGGCGTCCGGCGGGGCGTCCGCGCTGCGCGGCAGCGGCGCCACCCGTTGCACGCCGGGACTGGCGGTCGCCACGTCCGGGACGGCGAGCACGCGGTCGACGACGTCGGAGCCGAACGGCTGGTTGTAGGCGCTGGTGACGGTCAGGTCGACCTTGCCCGCCGCGGAGAGCAGGTTGCGCGTGAACGCCTCGGTCATCGCGGGGAGGATCCCGTTGAGGCCGAACGTGAGCATCACCCCGAAGACGACCGCCAGCGTGGTGAGCAGCGA
>JARKNV010000038.1 GCA_029976065.1 Selenomonadales bacterium | reverse complement strand
AAGGCCCTGAATTTCACCGCTGCCGCCATGAAAGGCCAGAAAGTGGCCGAGACCAATTGGCTGACATGGGATTGAATAAGGAGGACGCTATGGACAGAAGCAAACATCTGATAATCGGCGCCGGACCTGCCGCCCTCGCCGCTGCCAAGGCGATCCGCAGCACGGACAAATCCGCGGAGATAAAGCTTGTTACGAAAGAAGAGACGCTCCCATACTCGCCGGCGATGCTGCCTTATCTGATCAGCCAGGAACTCAGCGAACAGGACCTTTTCGTCAAGGGCCAGGAAACGCTTGCAGCGATGGACGTCCAGCTTGTCCGCGGTAAGGAGGTCGTTGCCCTCTTGCCCGATAAAAAGGAAATCGAATACGCCGACGGCGGACGCGAGTCCTACGACAAGCTGCTCATCGCCACCGGGGCCGCCCCCCAGGTTCCGCCCGTCAAAGATCTGCCAGGCGAACAGATATATACCTTCCGGACGTTCCGCGATTTCGAACGGTTGCAGAAAACGCTCGGCAAGAAACAGGAGATCGCCATCTACGGCGCCGGCCTCGTCGCGGTGGAAGCGGCCGAAAAGCTTTGCCATGCCGGGCATGCCGTCACCATCATCGCCAGAAGTTCTCTCCTGCGCAAATATTTCGACCCCCAAAGCGTCGCCGTCCTCGAAAAAGCCTTCACCAAACACGGCTGCAAGGTCCTTGTCAAGACCACGCTCGATGCGGTCAAGCAGGCAGGCGACAAGCTTGAACTGCTGCTGTCCGGCGGGCAGAAGCTGGCCGTAGACCGGCTGATCGTCGCCACGGGCGTCGCGGCCAACATGGTGGCCAGCGACCTCATCACGGTGGCCGCGGGCGGCCTCAAGGTCGGCAGGCACATGGAGACCAACCTCCCAGACGTTTACGCCGCCGGCGACGTTGCTGCCGCCCCCTCATTCAATAACACTGAGAACGCCCCCTGCCCGATACTTCCGGAGGCCGTGCAGCAGGGCAAGGTGGCGGGGGCCAACATGGCGGGCGAAGCGGTGGAGTACAAAGGCTGGATTGCCGGCAACTATCTGCGCTGCTTCGACGAGAATCTCTTCAGCATCGGGATCACCGACGCTCCGGCCGGAGCGGGCTACGAGACTTTCGAACAGACGGACGGCACCGGCTTCCTCAAGCTGGTGGCCAAGGACGGAGTTCTTGTGGGGGCCGAGGGCCTAAACCGGAAATACGCCCATCCGGGCGTCTTCATGTACCTTATTAGGGAGCAGGTTCCGATCGGCGACAGCCGCGAACTCCTGCTTGCCAAGCCCCGTGAAGCGGCCTGCTGGCTGATGATGCAGCACCGCGGTAATTGAGCGATCTGACCGCTAAAGGAGGAATGGTCATGTTAAACAATACCCTTATGATCCGCAGCACCAACTGCCCGCCTTCGTGCAGCCTGTGCGTCGAAGCCTGCGGAAAAAGGGCGGGGGCGGGCGCGGAGCCTGTCATCGAGAAGATAGATCTCCCCGAGGTGGGCTATCACAGCGTGCTGACCTGCAACCAGTGCAGCCAGGCCGAGTGCGTCGGCGTGTGTCCCACAGGTGCGCTCGGCCGCTCGGAAACCGGCGCGGTAGTGCTCGACGCCGACCGTTGCGTGGGCTGCAGCATCTGCAACCTGGTCTGCCCGTATGGCGGCATATACCCGCAGCAGAGCGAGCACAAATCACAAAAATGCGACCAGTGTGGAGGCGATGCCCAGTGCGCCAAAGCCTGCCCCAACAATATTCTCACGTTTGAAAAGGCGGCGACTGTGGCCGATCATCTCGGCGAAGACCTGCTATCCCCGGGGCTGCCGTATTGCGCGGGCTGCGGGATGGAGCTACTGGACCGGCAGACGCTGCAGGTTCTGGGTAAGGATGTCGTGCTGTTCGGGGCCCCGAGCTGCAACGTGCTGAGCTCGAAGGCCAAGGTGCCTTATTACGGAACGCTGATGACCCAGGTGCCGTCGAGCGCCACCGGGGTGTCCCGGTATTTCCGGCACATCGGGAAAGAGACCATCTGCTTGGCGATTATCGGCGACGGCGCGACCGCCGACCTCGGCTTCGGAACTCTGTCGGGGGCCGCGGAAAGGGGCGAGCGCATCCTCTACATCTGCTACGACAACGAAGCCTACATGAACACCGGTATCCAGCGCAGCAGCACCACCCCCTTCGGCAGCTGGACGAACACGACTCAGGTGGGCGAGCGCGGGCGCGGGCGCCAGGGCATGCCGAAGAATGTGCCGCTCTTGATGGCGTTCCACAATATCGAATATGTTGCCACCGCCACCCTCGCCTACCCCGAAGACTATGTGCGCAAGCTGCTTAAAGCCAAAGAGGCGGTCAAACGCGGAATGGCCTATATCCACGTTCTCACTCCTTGCCCGACTGGCTGGAAGTTCGAGACGGAAAAGGTCGTGGAGGTGACCAAGGCTGCGGTCGAGACCAACTATTTCCCGCTGTGGGAGGCGGAAAACGGCGTCATCAGGTTCACCCATGAGGTGCAGAATCCGGCACCTATCCAGGAGTTCACACGCCTCATGAAACGGTTTACCCATCTTACGACCGAAGAGCTTGCCATACTACAGGAACATGTCAACCGGTCCTACGAACAGATCAAACGTATAATCACCTGTAATTAGCCTTACCGGCGCGAAGGAGGAGGAGCATCTTTCGTCTAACATAGTGACGGTGTGTCCTCCTTCTTCGATTGGCCGGCAATGGCGATTGCTATAAAAGTTGTTCAAAGCCGACACTAAAATTACCTGACGGAGTTGAGATTGTATACATTTTCGTATATAATATTGTATTGTTAACTTCATTAGGATATGGTGGCGGCATGACGAAAGATACACCCAAGAAAATCAAAAAACAACAGGCATACCAGTATATTAAGACTAACATTCTTCGCGGCATTTACGGGCCTGGGTACCGCATCGTGATCGACCGTGTGGCCAAGGAACTCAATTTAAGCACGATCCCCGTGCGTGAGGCTATCCAGCAACTTGAGGCGGACGGGTTAATCGCGAACATACCTTACAGCGGGGCGATCGTTAAGACGGTGGACGAGGTCAACTATCAGGAAGTTACCTATGTGATGTCGATCCTTGAAGCGGCCGCTACGGCTCTGGCTGCGAACACCCTGACCAAGAAGGATCTCGACGGACTGGAGAAGACGAACAACGCGATGAAGAAAGCGTTGGAGGAGCTAGACTTCGAGCGGGTTGGGGAATTCAACGTCAAGTTCCATGCTACGATCCACGATAAATGCGGCAATTCGTATCTTATGGAAAAACTCGACCAGGTATGGGAGCGGGTGGCCCAGGTACGGCGAGCTAACCTTGCGTTTGCACCGCAACGCGCCAAAGCCTCCACAGAGGAGCACGAGCAGATCATTACCCTTCTGCGGGCCAAGGCTCCGGCGGCAACGATCGAAGAATATGTGCGTCAGCATACGCTTAATACCCTTAAAGCTATTAGGAGCTTGAGCAAGGGTACGGGGAACTATATAATCCATTCTATGTAGTAATCGGCAATATAAGATGATAACGCGGCATCCAGAAAGGGCGCCGCGTTCTTAATTATGGGATTAGATGTCTGAGGAAACGAGTATAATGAGGAGGCTCCGTTCCTTGAACCATAAATACATTTATTTATTGGCAATGGGACATTTTTCCGTCGACCTAGCAATGGGGGCGTTACCGGCCATTTTGCCCTTTTTTGTTTCCCAGTATGGGATGGATTACAGATCTGCGGCGGGGCTGATGTTTGCTTCCAGTTTTTTGTCTTCGCTCGTGCAACCAGCGTTTGGATGGCTGGCAGACCGGAGCTCGAAGACCTGGTTCATGCCTTTGGGGATTTTGCTATCCGGCGTAACCATGGGGATATCTGG
The DNA here is from genome assembly GCA_029976065.1 of Selenomonadales bacterium. Taxonomy (GTDB): domain Bacteria; phylum Bacillota; class Negativicutes; order Sporomusales; family UBA7701; genus Anaeroselena. The sequence goes on along the minus strand of JARKNV010000038.1, from coordinate 90,080 downwards.
ATTATTCGAGAATTATTGGCTGATATTTGCGGTGATAACTTTGGGGGGAATTGGTAGTGCTATTTTCCATCCGGAAGCAGCCCGTATGGTTAACAAAGTTTCGGGAAACAGGAAAGGTACGGCGCTAAGTATCTTTTCCGTGGGTGGCAACAGCGGTTTTGCCGTTGGGCCGCTCATCGTCGTCGCGGCAATCACGTCGTTCAGTCTGAAGGGTACAGTTGTATTGAGTCTAGCCGCATTAATAATGGCGATAATTTTAATAATAGTTGTTCCCAAAATGAACAGAGAAATTGCCCGGAGGACGGTTTCTGAGGATACGACCATCGGTAAGGTTACCGAAAGAGAAATAACAGGCAATAACGATTGGCGCGCATTTGCCCATCTGACAGTTTTGATTACTTTCAGTTCGATCGTCATATGCGGTTTGCGGAGTTTCATCCCGCTGTATTGGGTGGATGTTATGGGTCTTTCCGCGGCCTCGGCCGGATCGGCACTTACGTTGCTCTTTACGCTTGGCGTGGTGACCACATTGATCGGTGGACTGATGGCCGACAAATTCGGCTATCTTAAAACTGTCCGTATTAGTTATATGCTTTTGGCACCCATGGTTGCCATCCTGTCGCAGACGACGGATGGGGTTAGCGGGTATTTGCTGATGGTGCCGATTGGCTTTGCCATGTTTGCCCCGTTTAGCTCAGTTATCGTTTTGGGGCAAAGCTATTTGGCACGCAGCATAGGCTTCGCCTCCGGTGTAACGATGGGGCTTTCATTCAGTATCGGTGGAGTGACGGTTCCGCTGATCGGCTGGTTCGCTGACAGTTACGGTTTAATAACCACGATGGAACTGCTGGCAATGATTGCCGTGCTTGCAGCGTTGTCTTCGTTCATTTTGTCGGACCCGGCAAAAGGCAGCCAAAAAGATCCGGCTTGTAGACTACGTGGTTAATGACGGTAAAGGATAAAAGTGGAATGACAGGTTTTTGTTATCCATGTTCAGGCTATCCGCGTATCGGGGACAATGAAAATGTTTTCTATAAAGATATTATGTAATTTCAATGCACGTCGGACTGTCTTTAAAGGTGCGAAAAGAAAACAGTTTTAATTCTCGGGAGTAATCCGTTACCGGATTTTTGAATCGTACCAGGCGCACCAGGGATTACCAAGCCTTCCGGCATTTTGTTGGAGGATTCTTTTTGGCAGGCAATGGAACCAATTACCCATGAAAAACCCAGCAGAAACAAGATTTCTTTCTCGAAATTACCTTGTTTCACAACCTGCGCTTGAATGGCATTCAAGAGGTCGGGAGTTCGATCCTCCTTACCTCACCATGTTCACGACAAAGACTTCGCGGAAGTGCGAAGCCTTTTGTTTTTGCATGTTGAAAACTGTCGATTCTTTCTTCCTGGCCCGGATTTATGATAAAATAATACCCGAGGTGATAACATGTCCGCTAAATTATGCAAGTCCGTCCTGAAATTGCTGGTGCAGGAAATCGACAAAGCCGCTTTTCGGGCCGAGGTCAGCTTCGGGGTGGTGCTCAACGCCCTCCTCCAGTCTCATCCGGAGATCGCCATGACCGAGGAAGAATGGAACCGGCTGAGCGAGGAAACCCAGACCACCACTATCGAAAAGGTTAAGAGCACGTTATTGTCTATCGGTTAGCCGCCATCGCTTTAAGCAAGGCTCCGCGGGAATATCGCGGAGCCTTGACGTTTATCGCTGCGGCCGCAGGAAAAATACCTTAATAAAGTGAATACTAACCCATCGCATGATTTGCAACAAAAGGAGGGTTATTGTGATTAGTGAAATCGCATCCCGATTGAAACTGAAGTATAACCCTGTGGCGATCGTTTTCAGCGACGAAAAGCCTGCCGAGGCGATGGAATTCCGCGAGGGCGGCCCCCACGCATGTTGCATCGCCATGCTGACCGCCGCGGCCAAAGGGAAGCAGGCGGTCCTCGGCCGCAGCACCTGCGGCTGCCACGGCGGCCTTGTCGGGTTGGGCTTCGGCAATTCCCACAAAAACACCCCCGGCGGCTTCGACTATTTCTTGTCCGTCGGCCGGGGCGAGGGCTATCCCCCGGGCGAGGGCTACAAGAAAACGCCCGAGCTTGTCCGCACCTTCGAGGATGTCCTGCCGTACACCGACATCCCTTACAAATACGTTATTTTCAAGCCGCTGGCCGCTGTCGACCCCGCCCGGGAAGAGCCGCAAATAATCGTTTTTTACGCCAACCCCGACCAACTGTCGGCCCTCGTCGTGCTGGCCAATTACGGCCGTGCCGGCAACGAGAGCGCCATCATCCCCTTCGGCGCGGGCTGCCACTCCGTCTGCCTGTTTCCCCTGCGCGAAGCCGCCCAGCCGCAGCCACGGGCGGTCGTCGGCATGACCGACATATCGGCCCGGCCCATGGTCGATGCCGACATCCTCTCCTTCAGCGTTCCCTTCGCGATGTTTCGGGAAATGGAGGAAAACGTTCCCGGCAGCTTCCTCGACCGGCACGACTGGCAGAAAGTCGTCGCCCGCATCCCGTGACCCGGAAAGATCCTTCAAGAAGAAAGACACCTGTCCTCGCGGCGGGTGTCTTTTTCTGTGCGGCAGCTCAGGTTTCGGCCAGTATTTCCCCGGTGTGGCTGAGGTCGTAGCCGCCCATGCCGGCCACCTCGTTGCGGAAGGCCGGCGAGCGCAGCACCGTCAGCAGGGCCCGGAAGTGCGGCTGGTCCGCGTCTTCCCGGCGGATAACGAGGTCGTACCGCTCCTTCTGCAGGGGGACGAAATCGATCTCCCGCACCTGCAGGGCGGCCTTCTCGATGCCGAGGCCGACGTCGGCCTCGCCGCGGGCCACGCTGCTGGCCACCGCCAGGTGGCTCGTCTCCTCCTGGTTGTAGCCGACGACGTCGCGCTGGTCGATGCCAAGCGAGCGCAGCCGCTCGTCCAGCAGCACCCGGGCGCCGGAGCCCCGCTCGCGGTTGACGAACCGCACGCCGTGCTTGGTGAGGTCCTGCCAGCCGCGGATTTCCTTCGGGTTGCCCTTGGCGACGTAGAAGCCCTCCATCCGGTAGGCCAGGTTGATGATGATGGTGCGGTGGCCGGGCAGCAGGCGCCGCACGTAGGGAACGTTGTAGGTGTCGCTGTCGCTGTCCCACAGGTGGGTCGTGGCCGCGTTGGCCGTGCCTCGGTAAAGGGCCATCAGGCCGTCGATGCTGCCGGCGTAGTTGCGCAGGAAGCGGATATACGGCAGCACCTTCTCCAGGTGGCGGGTGAGGATGTCGAGGATGACGTCCTGGCCGCAGATGATGAGACCCTCAGGCTGCGGCGGGGCGGGCAGGTCGAATGGCCGGACGGCCTGCGTCTGGGCTGCCGGCGAAAGGCTCTTTGATTTTTTGATGTAGACTTCGAGGTCGGGGGCCTCGACGCGGACCTTGCGGCCGATCCGGTAGGCGGTGAGGTCGCCGCGTTTGATCATCTCGTACACGGTGAACCGCGAAATCTTCAGGATTTTAGCGACTTCCTCGGGAGTATAGGAAAGCGGGTCGGGCATCAGTTCACCTTCTTTTTGCTTCATATCGCATGTGCATTAATTGGCAAATCCTCTTGCGTTAATCATACCGCAAATTATATAATAACACCATAGGGATTTTGTTAGTTTATGTTCGTTTATATTTGCTTTACTTGCGAAAAAACATCTGATGGCCATTATTTTCGACGCTTGACACGCCTAAACCGCAATGAAATCGGTTTTAATTCGGTTATGTTTGGTTATTTGCCGTTTTAATCAGGGGGTGATATTGTGCTGCTTGGTTCAAGCCCGACGCTGTTCGATTGCCTGGAAACGGGACTAAAAGAGGACTGTCCCTACGGCGATATTACCACCGAGTTGCTGGCGCTCGAAGGGCCGGGGCGGTTCCAGTTTATTTCCCGGGTGGACGCCGTGGTTTCCGGCACTCCCCGGCTGGCCGAATTTTTCACGGCCCAGAAGCTCGCCGTCGCTTCCTACCGCAGGCCGGAAGACAGGATACATAAAGGCGACGTCATCATCGAGGCGTCGGGCGATATCAAGACCTTGTTCAAATTGTGGCGCATCTGCCAGACGTATCTTACCGTCATGTGCGCCATCGCCACCCAGACGAGCAAGATCGTCCAGGCGGCCAGGGAAGAGAACGGAAAGCTCGAGATCGTGGTGGCCTGCCGCAAAGCCCACCTGGGGATGCGCGCCGACGAAATCCAGGCCGTCCTCGACGGCGGGGCCATCTATCACCGCAATTCGCTCAGCGACACCATCCTGATAACCCAGAACCATATGAGGGCGCTCGGCGTCCTGCCGGACAGGCTCCACTCCTTCCACCACCGGATCGAGTTCGAGCCGTCCTCGGCCGAAGAGGCTTACCGTTACGCCGGTCTGGTCGACGTGATGCTCCTGGACCATTTCGAACCAGAGGAGCTGGCCGCCGTCGCCCGCCGGCTGCGGGAGCTCAACCCGCGGATCGTGGTGGGCGTGGCCGGCGGCATAACCCTGGCGACGGTGAAAGACTACGCCCCGCTGGTGGATATTATCGTGTTGAGTGCGGTGCTGTATGCCCCGCCGCTCGATATCACCTGCAAAATAACCAGGCTGTGAAAATGAGGGAGGAGAAAAAAATGAAAAAACAGGCATTATCGATTGTCGCCGGTCTGCTGGCGGCGGCCCTGCTGGCAGCGGGCTGCGGCGGCGGGGCGAAACAGGCGCAGCCGGCTCCGGCCGCCCAGCCGGTGGAGCTTAACATCTCCGCGGCCGTAAGCATGAAGGACGCTTTGACCGAGATCCAGGCCAACTACCAGAAGAAAAGCCCCAACGTGAAGCTCGTCTATAACCTCGGCGCGTCCGGAGCGCTGCAGAAGCAGATCGAGCAGGGCGCGCCGGCCGACATCTTCATTTCGGCCGCCCCCAAGCAAATGAACGAGCTCGACGCCAAGAACCTGATCAACAAGGCCACCCGCAAAAATCTGGTGGAGAATAAACTCGTGCTCGTAGTCCCGGAGAATTCCACCCTCGGTTTGAGCAAATTTGAGGATATCACCGCCGCCAAGGTGCAGAAACTGGCCATGGGCGAAACGGCCACCGTGCCGGCCGGCCAGTACGGTCAGCAGGTGCTGCAGAAGCTTGGCCTGTGGGACAAGGTCAAAGACAAGGCCGTTTTCGCCAAAGACGTGCGTACTGTGCTGACCTACGTATCGACAGGCAACGTCGAGGCTGGCATCGTCTATAAAACCGACGCCGTTTCCCCCGGCGCCAAGGTCAAAATCGCCGCCACCGCCCCCGAAGGCTCGCACGAGCCGATCGTCTACCCCATAGCCATCTTGAGCGGCACCAAGCAGGGCAAGGCGGCCGAGGAATTCCTCGCCTACCTCGCCGGCCCGGAAGGCAAGGCGGTATTCGAGAAACACGGCTTTACCATGAGCAAGTAGGCGGATGAGAGCCATGAGAAAGCCCGGATTGACGGCGTGGCTCATAGGCGCGTTCATCGTCCTGGTGCTCGCAGGCTGCGGTCCGCGGCCGGAACCGGCGCCGCCGAAAACGGAGCTCAACGTCTCCGCCGCCCTTGGCCTCAAGGAAGCCCTGCTCGACATTCAGCAGGAGTACCAGCGCCGGAATCCGAATATAACGATAGTTTACAATCTGGCTGCCGCCGGCGTTCTGCAGGCGCAGATCGAGCGGGGCGTGCCGGCGGACGTCTTCATTTCCGCCGCCCGCAAGCAAATGGACGACTTGGAGCAAAAGGGCCTGCTGGCCGCAGCCACCCGCCGCGATCTGATCGGCAACAAACTGGTGCTGGTCGTTCCCGGCGACTCTAAGCTGGGTCTGGCAAGCTTCCGCGACCTGGCGGAGGACAAGGTCGGCCGCTTCGGCCTCGGCACGCCGGAAACGATGCCGGCCGGGCAGTACGGGGTCGAAGTCCTCAAGCACGTCGGCGTGTGGGACAAGGTCAAGGAAAAGGCGGTTTTGGCCAAGGACGTCCGCCAGATCATTGCCTATGTCGAAACCGGGAATGTCGACGCCGGGATCGTTTTTTCCACCGTCGCCGCCCTCAGCAACAAGGTCCGGGTGGTTGCCGAAGCCCCGCCGGGCAGCCACCAGCCGATCGTCTTCCCGGGCGCGGTGCTGAAAGACGCCAAGCAGCCCCAGGCTGCCGCAGCCTTTCTCGCTTATCTTTCCGGGCCGGACGCGGCGAAAATCTTCGGGAAATACGGCTTCAGCGTGATTAATCCGCAGAAATAGACAGCGTGGTGAACATCGTGGTCGAATGGCAGCCGGTCATCCTGTCAATCAAAGTCGCACTCTGCTCGCTCGTGTTCGTAGCCATCTTCGGCATCCTTGCCGCCCATCTCATGCGGAGCCGGGAATTCCCCGGCAAGGCGGCGGCGGAGGCCCTCTTCACCATGCCGCTGGTGCTGCCGCCGGTCGTCACCGGCTTCCTGCTCCTCATTCTCATCGGCAAACAGGGGCCGGTAGGGCGGCTGCTCAACGAATACTTCCACACCCAGATTATCTTTACCCCGTACGCCGCCATCCTCGCCGGCACGGTCGTCGCCTTCCCGCTGATGTACCAGAGCGCCAAGGCCGCCTTCCTGGCCGTCGAAACAAATCTCGAAGACGCCGCGCGGACGCTCGGCGCCAGCGAGTGGCGCGTGTTCTGGACCGTCACCCTGCCGCTGGCCTGGCCCGGCCTCGTCGCCGGCCTCATCCTGTCCTTCGCCCGCGCCCTGGGCGAATTCGGCGCCACCATCATGGTCGCCGGCAACATCCCCGGCAAAACCCAGACAATTCCGCTGGCCATCTACTTTGCCGCCGAGGCCAACGACCTCACCCTGGCCGGCCTGTACGTCGTCATCATCAGCCTCATCACCTTCTCGCTCATCTTCTGGCTCAACAGCTGGTCCAAGATGAAAGCCAGACCGGCGGCGGGCAGGGCGGTGTCGTGATGCTGACGGTCGATATCACCAGGCAGCTCGCCGATTTCACCCTCGAAGTCCAATTCACCGTCGAGCGCAACGTGCTCGTGCTGTTCGGCCCGTCGGGCAGCGGCAAGACCACCGTGCTGCGCTCCATCGCCGGCCTCGTCCGCCCGGACGCCGGCAGCATCGTCCACGACGGGCGGGTGCTCTATTCCGCCGAAGGCGGCGTCTTCGTGCCGCCCAGCGAGCGGAACGTCGGCTACATGTTCCAGGAATTCGCCCTCTTTCCCCACATGAACGTGAAGCGGAACATCTGGTACGGGGTCAAGAAGCGCAGCCAGGAAGCGGACGAGATGTACGGGCGGCTGCTGGAACTGCTCAGGATCGGCCACCTCGCCGGCCGCTACGTCGGCCAGCTGTCCGGCGGCGAAAAGCAGCGTGTCGCCCTCGCGCGGGCCCTCATGGCCGAGCCGAAAATCCTCCTGCTCGACGAGCCGCTGTCGTCGCTCGACGTGGCCACCCGCCTGGAACTGCAGGCGGAGCTCAAAAGAATGCAGGAGCTGTGGGACATCCCCTTCGTCCTCGTCACCCACGACCCCGACGAGGCGAAGGCCCTCGGCCACAAGATCCTCTTCCTCGACCGGGGCCGCCAGGCGGCGCCGCGGTGGTAGCAAGCGAAAAGACAAGCGCCCCCGGGAAATTTCCCGGGGGTTTTGCGTCGCCGCCTGACGGTAACTTGCTTGCCGGGCAGGAATCGCGGGCGTCCGGTAAGAATGTCTCTCCATAGTCAGCTATATTAGGGAGGGGAAAACAGCGCATGGATAACGAACAGATCGACGTCAACCAGCTGGCGGGACAGAACTTCCGCGACGGCTACAACTGCGCCGAGGCCATCCTGCGGGCCTTCAACACCGCGCTCGGGCTGGGCCTCGACGACAATGCCCTGCGGCTCGCCGCCGGCTTCGGCGGCGGCATCGGGCATGCGGGGTGCGTATGCGGGGCGCTGGCCGCGTCGATAATGGTCCTGGGGGCGCTCCAGGGACGCGACAGCAGCGCCGGGAGCCGCGAGGAGGCCTACCGCGCGGGCGGGGCCTTCCACGACAAGTTCAGCGGCCATTTCGGGGGCACGTGCTGCCGGGGGCTCAACCCCCATCCCTTCGACACAAGGGAGCACCTGCGCGGCTGCCTGAAAATCACCGGCCAGACGGCCGGGCTGCTGATGGCCTACATCAGTGAAAACGGCATCGCCAGGAAAGAAAGCTGACAGGGGAGGGGACCGATTATGAACGAAGGCAAATGCGCTGCCTGCAAAGTCGCCGACAAGGTGTGCCGTGCGCCCGACGGGCAGAACCCTGCGTTTTGCTCGACCGTCTTGTATCCCGACGCGCTCGCCAAAGCGGCGGCCGAGTACGCAAAGCCGGATATCGCCGAATTCGCTCGTCAGGCGGCGGTGCAGGAAGGGTCGGGCTACATCGACCGGGAGGCTGAGCCCCATTACCTTTTCCCGGTCAAAACGCGCATCCAGGAGCTGATCGAATTCTCCCGCCGGATGGGCTACCGCCGGCTGGGGCTGGCGTTCTGCGGCGGGCTGCACCGCGAAGCGGACATCGTCGCCGCGATCTTCGAGACCCACGGCTTGGAAGTGGTATCGGTGGTTTGCAAGGTCGGCGGCGTGGAAAAGGATTTTATCGGCGTCAAACCGGCGGAAAAGGTGAAGATCGGCACCTATGAAGCGATGTGCAACCCGATCGCCCAGGCCGAAATCCTCAACGGGGCCGGCACCGATTTCAACATCCTGCTTGGGCTGTGCGTCGGCCACGATTCGCTGTTCATCAAATATTCCCAGGCAATGGTCAGCGTCCTGGCCGTCAAGGACAGGGCGCTGGGGCACAACCCGCTGGCCGCCGTCTACACCTGCGACACCTATTTCGAACGCTTCAAGCAGGACCGGCTCAAGGAAATCGCCGTCAAAGAATAGCTTTGCCGGAAAAAGTTTTTTCGCGGCCCGGTTATTAAACAAACTCTTAACATTGCCCGCCGAACTAATTAATGCGATGTTGGGTTGTTTTAATACGACCTCCCCCGTCCAATGCCGTGGACGGGCCTTTTTTTGCCCTGGCGCGGAGCAAGGAGCAAGAAATAATAATAATTTGTTGAAAAACAGCGGCAAATTAAATGCAGCTCCAAGAATACCTTGCTAAAATAGTGAATACCAGGCTCTTTTTTCCTGCGGCCGCGGGGAAATATTAAAAACTTATTTATTTTTTCCGGCGGAGCGCCGGAAAATTAAACATTCCATTAACATTCGCAGACGAAAATCCGAGTGGAATCCAGGGACGGATAATACTCACACGGTAGTGACCCCCCTAGGACGATGCTCATGAAACTGCTGTTGGTGGAAGACGAAATCCGGCTGGCCGACGCGCTGGCCCACCTCTTCAAAAAGAACGGCTTCGTGGTCGACACGGCCGCGGACGGCGAAACAGGCATCGAAATGGCCTGCACCGCAGCCTATGACATCATCATTCTCGACCGGATGCTGCCCTGCCGGGACGGACTGTCGCTGCTGAAAGAATTCCGCAGCCTGGGCTACGAAACCCCGGTGATTTTCCTGACCGCCAAGGACTCCCCCGAGGATAGGGCCGAAGGCCTCAACGCCGGCGCCGACGACTATGTGGTGAAACCCTTCCATACTGTTGAACTGATTGCCAGGCTGAGAGCGCTGGGGCGCCGGAAGAACAAGGAAATCGCGGCCGCCGTGCTGACCGCCGACGGCCTCGTTTTCGATCCCCAGCGCAACCAGGTGGTCAAAAGCGACGAAGTCATCCACCTCACCTTCAAGGAGGCTCAGTTGTTCGAGCTGCTGCTCCGCAACTACGGCCAGGTGGTCACCAAGGAGAGAATCGTCGAAAAGGTCTGGGGCTACAACGCCGAAACGGATTTCACCACCGTTAACCTCTATGTCCACAACCTGCGCAAAAAACTCAAGCTTTCCAACCTCAAAACGGTGCGCGGCGTCGGCTATTACCTCCAAAAAAGCGGCGGGTCCGCCCGCATGGCCAACTGAAAACGGTCCCCCGCAACCCCGGCAGACGCCGGGGTTTATTTTTTTCTCCCGCCCGGATTACTTAACAAATACTTAATATTGGCACGCGAACATAAGGGCAGACGACAGTGAAAGGAGATGTTCCCCATGTAACCGGCGGCTGCTGCCAGACGGGATTCCGGAACCCGACCAAACGTGCTGGGCATGGAGGCCCAAGCAGAATTCAAGGAGGAAGATAAAATGGGTATGATCATCAACCACAACCTCTCGGCGCTGAATACCTACAACCAGTTGAACCTCAACAACACGGCGATGAACAAGTCCCTGCAGAAGCTCTCGTCCGGCTACGCCATCAACAGCGCCGCCGACGACGCCGCCGGCCTGGCGATTTCCGAAAAAATGCGCGGCCAGATACGCGGCCTCGACCAGGCCAGCAGCAATGCCCAGAACGCCATCTCGCTCGTGCAGACGGCCGAGGGCGCTCTCGAGGAAACCACCGAGATCCTGCAGCGCATGCGCGAACTCGCCGCCCAGTCGGCCAGCGACACCAACACCGACGCCGACCGCGAAAGCATCCAGTCGGAAATCGACGCCCTGGTCGAAGAGATCAACCGTATCGCCGACACCACCGAGTTTAACACCAAGAAGCTGCTCGACGGCTCGATGGGCAAGGCCGTTGCCGCCGCCGTCGCCAATATCCAGACCAACGAGGCGCTCGACGCGGCTACGACCGTCGCCGCCGACCTCACCACCCTCACCGATGCCGACGGCAACTCGCTAGGCATCGTCGCCGGCGACACCGTCACCGTCAGCTACATGATGAACGGCGAGCTCGTCAGCGCCACGACCACGGTGGCTGCGGGCGTCGCCCTCGAAGACATCGACGACACCAACTTCACCTTCAGCATGAACGCCAACAACCAACTCATCGCCACCGCCACGGCCGCAGGCACGACCGGCGCCGTCTACGGCCTGACGATCACTGTCGCCAACTCCGGCGGCGAGGCCAAGACCGCCGCCACCAACGCCCTGTCGTCCTTCACCCAGACTACGGCGGCCGACGACATCCGCAGCGATGGCTCGGCTTCCGTCCTCATCGGCGCCAACACCGGCCAGAGCATCAAGATCAACATCGACACCATGGACGCCAGCTCGCTGGGCGTCCAGGGGCTCAAGGTCGACAGCTACGGCGCCGCCAACGTCGCCCTCAAGGTCATCGACACCGCCACCGCGACGGTATCCTCGGCCCGCTCCGAGCTCGGCGCCATCCAGAACCGCCTCGAACACACCATCAACAACCTCACCACCACCAGCGAAAACCTGACCGCCGCCGAATCGCGCATCCGCGACGTCGACATGGCGTCGGAAATGGCCAACTACACCAAGCTGAGCGTTATCAGCCAGGCGGCGACCGCTATGCTGGCCCAGGCCAACCAGCAGCCGCAGCAGGTGCTGACGCTCCTCAAATAACGGCCGGACGCACAAGGAAAGGGCCTTGCGAATATCGCAAGGCCCTTTTTTGCCGCTATTTACGCTTTCACGTTCAGGCAGTTGCCCCAGGCCATCACCTGCCATTTGTTGATATAGCGGTTTTTCACCTGGCGCATCAGGCGACCGTTGTTTATCTCGGCCGCGATCCGCGCCCGCTCCGCCAGCGCCTGCTGGAGCACCTGGTCGCAGGCGCCCAGCAGCTCGCGCTGCCGGGTCTCGATGGCTGTGAATTCGCGGGCGAACGACGCCCGGAACGGCCGCAGTTCCTCGCTGGCCAGCAGCCTGCTCACGGCGGCCAGTTCGTCGATCAGCGCGGCCCGCTCGCGCAGCAGGCGGCGGAGGCCCCGCATTTCCCGCCTGGCGACCAGCAGCCGCTGCTTGTCGGTATTGACGCCGATCTTCGCCAGCAAGGCCGCTTTCCTTTCCAGACACGCGCCCAAATCTTCCCTGGTCATTTTAGCATCAGCTCCCGTCGCCAAGATAAGAGAGGAGGGCCGTAAGCTGGGTGTTCATATTGTTGATATAGGTTTCCAGCGCGGTGTATTGCGCATACAGCCGTTCCTCGTAGTCGTCCAGCCGGTCTTCCTCCGCGGACAGCGCGGTCTGATACTTTTCGATCTGCTCGGTCAGCGCGTTGTCCGTCTCGGAAGTATCGTTCTCCACGCCCGCCTTTTCGAGCAGCAGCCCCTTGTTGCCGCTGCTGTCGCGGACGGTTGAGGTGTATTTGGCCAGTACGTCGTAGAAGCGGTAGGCGATCCCTTCCTCGTCGTAGCGGGTGGCCAGCTCGGCGGCCGACAGAGTGCGCACGGTAGCCGTGCCCCCGTAGCTGGCCGATTGCTGCGAAAAGAGGTTCATGATCGCGCCGGGATCGCTCTGCAGCGCCTCTTTCAGCGCATCCTCGTCGATGTAGAGCTTGCCGTTCTCGTCGTAGCTGCCTGTATCGAGGCCGATGTCGAAAATGCCGGTGGACACGCCGGCGATGGCGTCGACGACGCTGGCCCGCAATTCGCTGAGCAGCGACTTCAGCAGCGAGTCGTTCGCGAGCAGCCCCGTCTTGGCCTTGGCTTCCCAGTTCTCGATCTCTTCGTCCGTCATCGCGGCCTTCTGGTCGTCGGTGAGCGGCGGGTAATCGCTGTCGTAGTCCGCGGACAGCTCGCTGCCGATCGTCGCGATCAGGGCGTTGTAATCGTCCACGAAAGCGCTGATCAGCTCGTAAACGCCGTCCGTGTCCTGGGTGAGGGTGACGAGGGCGGTTTCGTCCGTTTCGGCGTTGAGGGTGTAGGTTACCCCGCCGACGGTGACGGTGTTTGCGCTGCGGGTCATTGCCTGGCCGTCGATCGTCAGCTTGGCGTCCTGGCCGGCGGTCGACACGCTCAACGCCTTGGTCAGGAAGTCGCTGCCCGTTCCCTCGGTCACCGCCAGCAGCTTGCCGGCCCCGGTGGCGGCGGCGGTCAGCACCAGCTTGCCGGTGGCCTCGTCGTAGGCGAGCGTCGCCCCGCAGTCGGCGTCGGCAACCGCGTCGATCATTTCGTCGATGGTGTAGCTCGCGTCGAAGCTGACGCTGGTGCCGTTGATGGTCAGGTCGACGCCGTCGGTGTCGTTCAGGGTGATCCCCAGGTAAGCGGCGATGTCCTCCAATGTGGCCGTCGACGTCGTCAGGCGGTTGGACAGCACCGCGCCGTCGGCGGCGACGAAGCCGAGGTCGGTCAGACCGCTGTCGCCCGCAGCCGGGGAGCTTATGGCGAGCTGCTGCACGCCGCTGTCGGCGGCCGTGATCGTCAGCACGCTTGCGCCGCCGCTGGCGGTGGCGGTGCCGACCGTCAGCTTGCCGTCGCCGACGGCATCGTCTACCGCATTTTGCAGCGAAGTCAGGTCGGTCACGTCGTCGAGGCTGACGGTGTACGCGGTGCCGTCGAGGGTGAGGACGATGCTCTTGCCGCTCAGGGCGGAATAATCGGCGGCCGCGCTGCCCTGCACGTCGGCGGACAGGCTGGCGCCGCTCGCCAGGGTGGCGGCGGTGGCCAGCTGGCTGACCGTGACCTTGTGGCTGGCGGCGCTGGCGGCGCTGGTGTAGCTAGCCGTCACGGCGCTGCTTGACGAGGAGACGGTGAACTGCTTGAAGTTCTTGCCGCTCAGCAGGCTGGTCGACGAAGTGAGGTTGAAATACTTGTTGGCGAAGGTCCGGATGTCGCTGATGACGTCCCGGTAAGCTTCCTGCTTCCAGGTCGCAAGCTGCTCCTTCTGCTGCAGCCTGTTCAGCTTCTTCTCCTTCTCGGCCGCCATGAGCTGCTCGACAATCGAATCGACGTCGAGGCCCGAGGATAACCCGGTAATTCTCGTTGTCCCGTTGACGGTTGTCGCGGTAGTCACGCCGCTGGAACTGGACATTTCATTCGCCTCCTTGCTATGGAAACAGGCCGGTTACGCCATGTAATCGACGAGCGTCTTGGTGATCGCCTTGGCGCCGACCGACAGCGAAGCCTGATAGACGGTCTGGGCGGTGGTCTCCTCCATCGTGGCCTTGCCGATGTCGATGTCCTCGTTGGTGCTCATCAGCGTCGTATAGGTCGTATAGTCGCTGGCGAGGCGCTCCGCCACGTCGCTCACGTAGTTCATGCGGGCCCCCAGGGTGGCCTGGACGGTTTCGATCCGGTCGAGGTTCGCGTCCAGGTCGTCGAGCAGAGCGTCGATGCCGTCGATGGCGGCGGTGGTTACGGAGCCTGTGCCGGCATCGTAGCTTTTATAGCTTGTCGCCCCGTCCAGGGCGACGAAGAGCTTGGCGAACGTGTCGAACAGGTTGCCGGCCCCTTCGCCGGTGACGTCCTGCCCCTCGATATTGACGGTCGCTTCCGTGTCGAAGCCGATGTTGTACCTGATCGACTGGGCGGACGCGGTCGTATAGATGTTGGCGGCGTTGGCGGCGTAAAAGCTGCTGATGTCCGTGTCGGCGATGTCGGAGGCGGCGACGCCGCACAGGCTCAGCCACTTGTCTTTGAAGGTCACCGTGTCGCCGACGGTTGTCGATACGACCTCGTAGGGCGGCTCGGCGGTGCTGAAGCCGCCGAAAATATAGCGGTCGCCGTAAGTGGTGTTCATAATCTCGATCGCCTGATCGCGGAGCTCGGAGATTTCCGACTTGATGGCGGCCAGGTCGTTTGCGGTCATCGTGCCGGCCGAGGCCTTGGCGGTCAGCGTCCGCACCTGGGTGACGACGTCGTTCAGGTCGCTCAGCGCGCCCTCGGTCACCTCCTGCCAGGAAGCGGCGTCCTCGGCGTTCTTCTGGTACTGCTCGATCCTGGCGACGTAGTTGCGGTACTTGATCGACCGTGTCGCCACGACCGGATCGTCGGACGGCAGGGAGATGTTTTTCTCCGAGGCGATCCGCTCCTGGGCCTCGTTCAGCCGCCGGGCGGCGCTGTTGATATTCCGGATGGTGTTGGTAATCATCATCAGATTGGTGATCCGCACCCCGACCCCTCCTAATCGGACACCATGTCGATGGTTGTCTGATAGATTTCGTTCCAGGTGGTGACCATCGAGGCCGACGCCTCGTAGGCCTGCTGGTATTTGGTCATATAAGCCGTCTCTTCGTTGGTCGAGACCCCGGCCACCGAGGAACGGCTGTCGTCCAGATAGGCGACGAGATTGGACTGCACGTCGCTTTGCTGCGAGGCGTAAGCCGCCGTCGTGCCGAGGGTGGCGATAATGGAATTGTAGAAGTCCTCCGGCGAGCCGCTCGCGAACAGGCGCGAATCCCGGCAAATGCTGAGCAGATCGTCGCTGTTCCCGTTGTTGCCCTCCTCGCCGCTGGCGGACGAAGCCGCGATCTTGGCGAGATCGTCTTCGATGTCGGACGACAGGGAAATGTTGGCGGCCGTAATGTTGGCGTAAACCGCGTCGGTCGTGGCGCCGCTCGCCATCAAGTCGGTGGAGGACAGGCCGTCGTACGAGAAGAAGCGGATGCCGGTCGTGTCGTCGGTGCCGTAGCCGGCGGCGTGGCCGCCGTAATAACTGCTGCCGTCGCGGTAGATGCCCTCGTTGAACGCTTTGGCGAACGTGCTCGCGAACGTGTCCAACTGGGCGGCGAAGTACACGATTCCCTTGTATTCGCCGTTCGTGCCGCTGCCGTCGCGGAGGTCGAGGTACGCTTGCAGCGCGCCGTTTTTAGCGGGCTCGAAGGCGTCGCCCGAGTCGGCCCAGCGGATGCCGTACAGGCCGTCGGCCGTGCCGCCGCTGACGGTGTAGCACTCCAACTGGCGGGCGTTGTCGCCGCTCACCAGGGCGATACCGTTGATTGCCACCGTATAGGCGGTTATCTCCGTGCCGTCGGCCGCCTGGCCGGTTTTGGTCTCGGTCACGGTCACGTCGGTCAGCGCGGAAAGCTTGTCGATCAGCAGGTCGCGTTCGTCGCACAGCTCGTTGGCGGCCGCGCCGTTTGAGGTCGCGACGCCGATGCGATGGTTGAGAGCGGCGATCTGCCGGGCATAGGAATTGATCTGGTCGACCGCGGTGTTTATCTCGGTGTTGATATCCTGCCGCAGCTCGCTGAGCTGGGTGGCGGCGTTGTTGAGGTACGCGCACACCGCTTGGCCGGTCTCCCGCACCACCGTCCGGGCCGCCTCGCTGGTCGGGTCGCCGGACAGCGTCTCAAGCGCGCTGTAGAACTCGTCCATCGTCGTGTTGAACACGTCGTCGCTGGAGGAGGTGCCGAGCACCTCTTGCAGTTCTTCCAGGTACCCCGCCTTGGTCTCCCAGCTGCCGAGGGCGCTGTTTTCCTGCCAGTATTTCTGGTCGAGGCGAAAGCTGCGGATACGGTCCACCGACGTCACCTCGGAGCCGCCGCCCACCGCGCCGCGGCTGCTGTACACCGCGGCCGGGCCGACGGAAACCTGGGTCGCCGTCTGGCGCGAGTAGCCGCTGGTATTGACGTTGCTGATGTTGTTTGTCGTCACCGCCAGCCCGGCCTGGCTGCTGGCCAGGCCGCGGTTGGCGATGCTCAGTCCCGTGAAGGTCGATGCCATTTGGGCCACCTCTCTGTTAGCCGATTTCCTGGATCAGCTCGCCGATGAGCGAGTCGATCGTGCTGAGGACCCGGGCGGCGGCGGTATACGCCTGCTGGTACATGAGCATATTGGACATCTCCTCGTCCATGGAAATGCTCAGCGTCGCCTGCCGCTCGCTGTCCACCTGGGATACGAGGGCCGTCTGGGTGTCGTAGCTGGTCGCGGCGTCGTCGCCGGTCGTCCCCAGCCAGGACACGAGGTTCTCGTAAAAATCGCCGATATCGACGGCCAAGCCGTCGTATTCGTAGCAGTCCTCGCTGATCAGGGCGCAGATCGCGTCGGCGATGGTGTTGTCGCCGGCCGCGTCGCTGGCGGCCGCCGCCAGCTTGTCGGGGTCGTCCGCCACGGCGGGGTTGACCTGAATGTTAGAGATACTGAGCGGTTTGGTAGCGTCGACGACGGTGAAAAAAGCCTCGCCCGCGTCGCCGTTCAGGTCGTAACCGGAGGTGTGCAGTGCGTTGATCTCGAGGGCCAGGGTGGTGACGATAGCGTTGAGGCCCTGACGGAGATTGCTGATCGAACTGGTGGCGCCGGCGGTGAAATTATAGGGCAGGTCGGCGGCGGTTATCGGCTCGTAGCCCGTATGGTCGGCGTCCTCGAGGTAGGCCTTGATGCTGCCGCCCGAAATCGTCGTCTCGTAGCCGGAATCGGCCCACGTAATCGTCAGCGGGTTGGCCGTCGAACCGTCGCCGCTTACCGCCAGCTCGTGGCAGGTAGTGCCGGTCACCATCGTCATGCCGCCGATCGACACCTTCACCGCGCCGTTTTGCTGCTCGCTGGCGGTGATGTTGGCCAGGGCGCTCATTTCGTCGAGCAGGGCGTCGCGCTGGTCGCGCAGGTAGCTGGCCTCGGCGCCGCTCACCTCGGCGGCGATGATCTGGCCGTTGAGGTCGGCGACTTGGGCGGCGAGGTCGTTGAGGCTGTCCACCCCGTCCTTGACGCCGTTGACGGCGTCCTCCTGCAGCTGGCGCAGCTGGCTGTCGAGCGTACTCATGGCGCTGAGCAGGGAGGCGGCCGCCTCCGTAACCGCCTGGCGCTCGGTCGCGCCGCTGGGGGTTTTGGCCAGCTCCTCCCAGGCGGCGAAGAAATCCGCCACCATGCCCTGGAGGCCGTCGGTCGAGGTCCCGTCCTCGGCGGCGAATTCGCTGATGATCTCCTGCATGTATTCCAGATCGCCGTTCTTGACCGACCAGTAGCCGGCCTTGGCGTTCTGCTGGCGGTATGTGCTGTCGAGCAGCAGGGCGCGGGCCCGGCTGATATCCGCCACGCTCACTCCCGACCCGACCGACGCGCCCACAAGCTGGTCGGCCACCCTCTCGGCCGCGGCCACGCGCACGCGCGACGCGCCGACCGTGTTGATGTTCGCGAGATTGGTGCCGGTGGCCGTCAGGCCGGCCTGATTCACGTACATGCCGCTATAGGCGACGTTGTAGGTCCCGAAGGTCGAAGCCATGGCTTACACCATCTGGATGACGGACTGCAGCATCTCGTCGGCGGTGGAGATAACCTTGCTGTTGGCCTGGTAGGCGCGCTGGCTGATCATCATCTCGCTGAACTGCTGGGCGAGGTCGACATTGGACATCTCCAGCGTGCCGGTGCTCAGCGACCCCGAACCGCCGCTGCCGGCGACGACGCCGCCGGTGAAATCGCCCGAGTTGGCGGTCACGGCGTAGAGGTTGCTGCCGATCTTCTCCAGGCCCTCGGGGTTGGTGAACACCGCCAGGGCGATCATGCCCAGCGGCTGGGTCTGGCTGTTGCTGTACGTGCCGATGATCGTGCCGTCCTCCGCAATGCTGATGCCCTGCAGTTCGCCGGCCGCGTAGCCGTCGTCGGCGGTACCGGTAACGGCGGCCGTGGTCGTGGTGGTGTTCTGGAGAATATTCGTCAGGCTGAGGTCGACGGTGAAGGCGGCGGTCCCTAGCGAGGCGGCCGGCGTCAGCGTCAGGGTCGGATCGGTGTCGAAGGTGTATGTCGTGCCGCCGCTGACGACCGAGTCGATCATCTGGCCGCTGCTGTTGAAGGCGACGTAGCCGCTGGCGGGGCTGACCGTCAGGTCGTCGGAGGTTATCTCGTAGTACCAGCTGGTCGTATTCGTACTGCTGTCGACATAGCACTTCTTCCAGTTGACCTTGATGCTGTGCTCGTTGCCGAGGGCGTCATAGATATTGTCGACCGTCGTCGTGCCGTCATAGTCCGTCACCGTGCCGATCGTCGTCAGATCGGTGCCCGAGGCCGTCGCAGACGTGTCGAGGTTGCCGCTCAGCGTCAGGCCGGTGGTCGCCTTGGCGGCGATGACCTTCTTGTTGCCGTTGTAGATATCGGAGTAAAGGTTGATCGGCTCGACGGCCTTGCTGGTATTGTAGACGTAATCGCCGCTGGCGGCGTCGATGTCGTAATCCTGCCAGCCGCAGACGTTGTAGCCGTTGACCGTCAGGTTGCCGCCCTCGTCCATGGTGAAGTTGCCGGCGCGGGTGAACTGGTACTGCCCAGACGAGCCGCCCTGGACGATGAAGAAACCGTTGCCGCTGATTGAGCAGTCGGTGTCGACGCCTGTGGACTGGGTGCTGCCTGTCGACATATTCGTATCGGTACTGGCGACGCCGACGCCCAGGCCGAGCTGGATGGCATTCGTGCCCCCCTTTGTTGCGGACGGGCCGGTCGCGCCGCTCAGCGTCTGGCTCAGGACGTCGCTGAAGCTTACCCGCTGCTGCTTATACCCGGTGGTGTTGACGTTGGAAATATTGTTGGCGATAACGTTGAGGCTCGTCTGCTGGGACTTCAGACCCGAAACCGCCGAGAAAAACGCGGTCATCATAGGGCAAATTCCTCCTGCTACACTATTTCTTCAGTCGCTCGGAAATAGTCGTCAGCCTCCCCCGCAGGGGTCCGGCTGGACGATTC
The DNA here is from genome assembly GCA_029976065.1 of Selenomonadales bacterium. Lineage (GTDB taxonomy): Bacteria > Bacillota > Negativicutes > Sporomusales > UBA7701 > Anaeroselena. The sequence goes on along the minus strand of JARKNV010000038.1, from coordinate 70,645 downwards.
GCCGGCATTATGCCGAGGTGCCGCTGTCCGTGGCGGCCGCGCCCACCTCCACCACCGCCGACAGCTCCACCACGGCGGTGCCGTCCACGATCACGTACGTGGTGCCGTTCGCGGTCAGCACCGACGTGACCGTGCCGGAGGCGGTCGAGGTAGCGCCGGACGAGGCGGTGACCGTGTAGGCGACCTCCCGGCCGATCATGCTGTAGGCGGACGTGTTGTTGACCGCCGCGTAAATGTTGTTCATCTGCGACAGCGAACTCAACTGCGCCATCTGGCTGATATACTCGGTACTGCTCACCGGCTCGGTCGGGTCCTGGTACTGCAGCTCGGCCGTCAGGATCGTCAGGAACGAATCGAAGTCGATCGAGGCGTTGCCGGTTGTGCTGTTCGTCGAGCCGGAGGTTGTCGAGGACGGGTTCAGCAGGCTGGATAACGAGGTTACGCTCATCTTTTTTCCTCCCTTTTTGTTGCGAGTGACTCTTCGTCATCCTTGCTTTCGCGGCCCAATGTTAAGTTTGTGTTTAGAAACGGCCGCCGGGCGAAGGCCAAAAAAAGAAAGCCCCCTAAAGGAGCGACCGCCATAATTGCAAATTTTACAGGTTTTTGTAATATTTTATCGAAATATATCATAAAAGCCAAAAAAGGAAGACGGCAGTTCGTCCGCTCGTCTTCCCGTGGTGACTGACAATGCAATAGGTCATTTGTCCAGTTTTAGCATCAAGACTTGCCAACGCGCGCCGCTGAAGCATTCCCGGGCTTTCCGCCCGCCACGCGTGTCGTTTGGCGCGCTTTGCTTTTGTCTGCGAGCCCGAGTGCCCATGGTGCCGCCTGCTGGGGAATATATGGCCGAAGGAGTTGTTTTTGATGAGAAGCATCCAAATGAAATTGACTGTCACCATCCTGGTAATCTTTCTCGGGGCGCTCGGCACGCTGGGCGGGCTGAACTACTGGAAAGCGCGCGACCTCGTCTACCAGACCACCGTCAATGAAGTCAAAACGCTGGCGGCTACCGCCGCCAACGACGTAAGCGACTGGGTCGACGCCCATCGCCTGGAAGTTGCGGCCCTGGCGCTGTCGCCCGTCCTCAAAAGCAGCGATAAGGAACAGATCCTGCCGTATCTTGCCGCCGCGGTCAAGGCCAACGGCCGTTATGCGGCGTTCGGCTATCTGAACGCCGCCGGCGTCGGTTACGACTCCAACAACGTGCCGGTGAACCTCAGCGCCCGCGAATACGTGCAGAAAGCCCTCAAGGGTGAGAACGCCATCTCCGATCCGGTCGTATCGCCGGCGACCGGCGCCCTGGTGGCCGTGTTCGCTTCCCCGGTCAAGGGCGGCGACGGCAAAGTGTCGGGCGTGTTTTTCGGCAGCATCGACCTGGGTGATATCGCCCAAAAGGTAGCCGAAGTCAAGACCGGCAAGACCGGTTACGCCTACATGCTCAAAGGCGACGGCCTGACGCTCGCCAACCCGAACAAAGACCTCGTCATGAAAGATAACCCGGTAAAGAATGACAAGCTGCCGCCGTCCCTGCGCCAGACGGCCGAGAAGATGATCAGGGGCGAGACCGGCGTTACCGTCTACGAATACAACGGCATCGAGAAGCTGGTCGGCTATGCGCCCGTCAAGAGCGCCGTCTGGTCGCTGGCGGTGACCATGCCGCTCGATGAAGCGCTGGAAGGCCTGCAATCCCTTAAGTGGATATCCCTGGTCACCAGTGCGGCCGTGCTGGCGATTGCCTTCGTCTTCATCGCCCTGTTCGCCCGGCGGATCGCCGCCCCTATCCGCGCCATCGAGGCCGCCGCCGACAAAATCGCCAACGGCGATCTGTCGCAGACCAGCATCGGGATAAGTTCCCACGACGAAATCGGCCGCTTGGCCGCAAGTTTTGAAAAAATGACCCACAACGTCGGCGCCCTCATCAGGCGCATAGCCGACGAATCCCAGCACCTGGCCGTCAGCGCCGAGCAGCTCACCGCCAGTGCCGGGCAGTCTTCCCAGGCGGCCAACCAGATCGCCGCCTCGATCACCGGCGTTTCCGAAGGCGCCGACGCTCAACTGCGGGCGGCCGACGAAGCCGCCGCCGCCGTCGAGCGGATGTCGGCCGGCATCGAACAGGTCGCGGCCGTCGCCAACCAGTCTGCCGCCCAGGCCGCTCAGGCCGCCGACAAAGCCAAGCACGGCGGATATTCGGTCGACAAGGCCGTCAGCCAGATGGCCCAGATCGAGGAAACGGTCAACTCTTCGGCCCAAGTGGTCGCCAAACTGGGCGAGCGCTCCAAGGAGATCGGCGAGATCGTCGCGACCATTTCCGGCATCGCCGGCCAGACAAACCTCCTGGCCCTCAACGCCGCCATCGAGGCCGCCCGGGCCGGGGAGCAGGGGAGAGGCTTCGCCGTCGTCGCCGAAGAAGTGCGCAAACTGGCCGAGCAGTCCGAGGAAGCGGCCAAGAAGATCGCCGATCTCATCGGCGAGATCCAGGACGACACCGACAAGGCGGTCGTTGCTATGGACAGCGGCACGCGTGAAGTCAAAACCGGGGCGGAAGTGGTAAACGCCGCCGGGGCCGCCTTCCGGGAGATCGCCGGACTGGTGACCGTCGTCTCCGACCAGATCAAGGAAAGCACCGCCGCCATTCAGGGGATCGCCGGCGGCAGCCGCCAGATCGTCGGCGCCGTGCAGAAAATCGACGAACTGGGCCGCAATTCGGCGGGCGAGGCGCAGAGCGTATCCGCCGCCGCCGAGGAGCAGCTGGCCGCCATGGAGGAAATCGCCTCCTCCAGCGAAGCGCTGGCTCGACTGGCCCAGGAGCTGCAGACCGCGATCGCCCAATTCCGCCTGTAAAACCGCTATATTGAGCAGATGGAAAAGAGGCTCCGCCGCTCGCCGGCGGAGCCTCTTTCTTGCGTTGCCCGGCCGGCCGATCCGGCGGGCTGCAGAAGTGTCCACATTGTAAAAACGGCTGTATACGCGCAAAAGCCATTATGGCAAAATATATAATAATATTCTAAGATATGTTAAAATATTGTTAATAATTGTAACCGCTATTTCCGCCTGGGTGCGGGAATATCCCGGCCTGGCATCGGGAAATCGTTGTTTTCCGGAGGTGTTTCGCATGCCCCGCTTTAACCCGGCGGCGCTTTATATGCGCCAGCCCCTCAGACAGGCCCTGAACAGAGTCTGGGAGTTTCCGCTGACGGTTGTGGAAGCGCCGATGGGTTATGGCAAGACCACCGCTGTCAAAGAGTTTTTGCAGGACTGCAACGCCAGGGTGTTGTGGCAGACGGTGGTCGACGACTCGGAAAGCGGGTTTTGGCGCGGCTTCTGCCGCATGCTGAAAAAGCTAGACCCCGGCTGCGCGGACAGACTGGCCGAGCTGGGCGTTCCCAGCAACAGCATCTTTATGGATGCGGCGCTGGAAATTGTCGAGGATATCGCGTTCGCGGACAAGACGGTCGTCGTATTCGACGACTATCACCTGCTGCCCTCGAAGAATATCGGGCAGTTCCTCGAGCTGCTCGTCAAAATGGCGCCGCCCACCCTGCATATGATCATCGTATCCAGGGCGGCGTTCGGCGAGAATACGACCGAACTGGCCCTGAAAGGGTATTGTCATGTCATCAGCAAGAGTATTTTCGAGCTGAACGAGGCGGAAATAATCGCCTACTACAAACAGTGCGGGATAAGGTTGAGGCCGCATGACGCCGCGGCCCTTTACGCCTACACCGAGGGCTGGATCAGCGCCCTGTACCTCAGTCTGCTGAACTTTGTGAGGGAGGGGCTAATCGAGCGGCAGGTAAGCCTGACCGAGCTGATCGAAAAAGCCGTCTACCGGCAATATCCGGCGGAAGTGAAAGAATTTCTCCTGACCGTCTGCGTCTTCGACAGCTTCACCTGGGCGCAGGCGAAAGCGATGTGGCCTAAGGAAAATGTCGATGCGATGGTAAGCTATCTCATGAGTCACAACGCCTTCATCAAATACGACAAATACAGCAAAACCTACCGGATGCACAACATCTTCACCGATTTCCTGCGGGAGGCGCTGGAGCGGCAGGGGCAGGAGCGCCGGCGGGCCGTGATGCGGGCGGCCGGAAACTGGTACCAGGGCAGCGGCGATTACATCAACGCCATGGACGCCTATTATCAGGCCGGCGATTTCGACGGTTTGCTGGCGGCGCTCGAACAGGCCAAAGGGCATACCATCAACACCGAGCACAAAGAAAAGATAATCCGTTACTTCGGAGAATGCCCGGCAGATATTAAAAAAGCGCGCCCCTGGGCCTGGCTGGTCTATACGGTTTATCTGTTCGTATTTAACGAGATGGAGCTTTTCCGGGAGCAATGCGCCGCAATCGGCGGCTATATCGAACGCTTCGCAAGCGATGAAAACACCAAGGCGCAATTGGCGGGCGAGCTCGAATTGCTGTGCAGCTTCGCCAGATACAACAGCATCGCAGGGATGAGCGAGCATCTCCAAAAAGCCGCCCGGCTTCTGCGGGGCCCCTCGCGATTCCTCGACAAGAAGGCCCTGTGGACCTTCGGCTCGCCGTCCGTGCTGTACATGTTCTACCGCGAGAGCGGGCAACTGGAGAAAGAAGTGGCGGAATTCACCGCGACCATGCCTCTTTACTGCCATCTTACCGGCGGCCATGGCACAGGGGCGGAGCTCGTGTTGCAGGCGGAGCGCCATTACTATATCGGCGACTTCGAAAGTGCGGAAATCGCCGCGAATAAAGCCATGTACGTCGCGCAAGCCCAAGGGCAGATGGCGATCGTGCTGTGCGTTCTGTTCCTCCAGGTAAAGCTGGATATCGTCAAAGGAAACTTATCGTCAGCCAAAGCCGTTCTGCAGCAGGCGCGGGAAGATATCAAGCGCCAGAAACTGTATCATAACATCCATATGCTGGAGTTGTGCGAAGGCTCCGTCTACGGCTGCCTGGGTCAAGCCAAAAAAATCCCCGCCTGGATCGCGCGCGGCGACGTAAAGGACAGCTCGCTCTACTTCCCTGCCTACGCCTCCTTCAACATCGTCTACGGCAAAGCGCTGCTGATAAGCGGGCAATACCTGAAGCTCCTCGGCCTGGCCGGACAGTTCCTCGCCATCGCCGGCATTTTCCCCAATCTGCTCGGCCAGGTGTATGTACATATCTACGTGGCAGCGGCCCATCACCGCCTGCAGCATGCCCACGAGGCGCAGGCCGCCCTTAGGAAGGCCGCCGATATCGCCGTCGCCGACGGACTCATCATGCCCTTCGTCGAAAACGGCGAATACATCGGCGCCCTGCTCGGCGAACTGGGCAAAGACGGCCGTTATGCGGATTTTGTCGCCAAAGTGAAAAAGGTCTACGCCGCTTTCGCCAAAAAACTTGCCGCCATGCGGGCGGCGGCGGAGGCCTGCGAAGGCGCGGTCAATCTCACCGCCCGGGAGCTGGAGATCGCCGAACTGGTCGCCGCCGGCCTCTCCAACCGGGCGATCGCCAAAAAACTCGTCATCGAAGAGGCCACCGTCAAAAAAGCGCTGCAAAACATTTACGCCAAGCTGGGGATCGGCAGCAGGACGATGCTGGCGCGGCTGATGCTGGAATGCCTGGGATAAAACGCCAAAAAGACTATACTTTGGGATACTATATTTACGGCCCCATTAATTTTATCATTACAATTATGGGGGCTTTTTTTTGTCCGCACCGGGCTTTAACATCGCAGAACAAGGCGAGTATTGACGAACAAGCATAAACCTTGTCTAGTTGTGTGCCATATATAACTTTTCGTTATATTCAATATAACTTTGGCAACTGCATTTTTTCTACATTAACATACAAGGAAAGGAAGGAAAGTGACAATGGGACTATCTAGGCGGACCTTCATCAAGGCGGGTCTGGCCGGTGCGGCCTTGGGCGCGTGCGGGCTGCCGCCCGTGAGCAAGTGGCTGCGCCCGTCGGACGCCGCCGCCGATCCCCAGGAAAAAGTGGCCTACACGTACCATCCCCCCAACTGCGGCGGACGCTGCTCGTTCAAGTGCACGGTAAAGGACGGCCGGCTGGTCAAGCTGGAGCCCAACGAGTGGCCGGACAAGCGCCACTCCCTCATCTGCCTGCGCGGCCTGTCCGAGCTTGAGCGCGTCTACAGCCCCGACCGCATCAAGACGCCCCTGAAACGCATCGGCGAGCGCGGCGAAGGCAAGTTCGTCCCCATCTCCTGGGACGAGGCGCTGACCACCGTCGCCAACAAACTCAAGGAACTCAAGGACAAACACGGCGGCAAATCCATCTACCTCAAAGCCTCGTCCGGCGTGGAGCACCCCATGTTCCTGCTCGCGCAGATGCTCGGCGCCCAGTTCACCAATCACGCCGGCATCGACATCGGCCTGTCCGGCGGCCTGCACCAGATCACCGGCGCGGGTCTTTTCGGCCCGATGAACAACGAGGTCACCGACTGGGTCAATTCCAAGACCATCCTGCTCATCGGCAACAACTTCCTGGAAACCTCCATGACCGACGCCCAGTTCTTCTACGACGCCAAGGAAGCGGGCGCCAGGATCATCTCCATCGATCCCGCCTATTCCACCACAACCACCCGCTGCGACCAGTGGATCAGCCTGCGCCCCGGGACCGACACCGCCCTTATTCTGGCCCTTATCAACCAGGTATTCGCCAACAAGTGGTATAACGAGGACTATCTCCGCAAGAACAGCACCGCTCCTTTCCTCATCCGCGAGGACGACAAGAAACTGTTCAAGGCGGGCGGAAAATTCCAGGTGTGGGACAAAAACAGCGGCGCCTTCCGGCCCTACGACGCCCCCGGTCTCCAGCCGGAACTCGAAGGCGGCTTCGCCGCCGACGGCGTCAAGCTGCAGACGGTGTTCGCCGCCCTGAAGGAGCACACCGCAAACAATACCCCGGCGTGGGCAGCCAAAATCACCGAGGTGCCCGAGCAGGTCATCAGGGACCTCGCCAAACAGTACGCCACCTCCGGGCCGGCGGTCATCGCCTGGGGCTGGGGCGGCCCCGACAAATGGTACCACGCCGACAGCCTCGGCCGGGCGGGCGGCATCCTCGCCGCGCTTACCGGCAACATCGGCCGCGTGGGCGGCGGCGTCGGCTCCTGCAACCACCACCTGCCCGGGTGGGCCGCGCCCCTCAAAGGCTGGCCGCTGCCGAAGCAGTTCGTGCCCGCCAAGCCCGAGATGCCGGCCACCGACTTCCCCCAGAAGGCCAATTCCGTGCGGGCGGTGATCATCCAGGGCAACTCCCTCAACCAGTGGCTGGCCAACGCCCACCAGACGGCCGCCTGGCTGAAGAAGCTCGACCTCGTCGTCGTGGTGGACATCTTCCAGAACGACACCGTCAACTATGCCGACATCGTCCTGCCTACCTGCACCAACTTCGAAATGGAATACGACTCCTACAACCTCCAGATCCGCCGCAACCACATCATGATGATGCAGAAAGTCATCGACCCGCTGTTCGAAAGCAAAACCGACTTCAGGATCGAACTGGAGCTGGCCGGCAAACTCGGCCTCGCCGAGCACCTGCCGAAAACCCCCGCGGACCTGAACCGCGCCCGGCTGGCCAACCCGGCCCCGCCCCTCAAGGGCATAACCGTCGAAAGCCTCAAGGCCAACCGTTACATCCAGCGTCTCAATGCCCCGATGGCGCCCTTCCGCGGCAACATGGACCAGGTGTACGCCACCCCTACCAAAAAGATCGAGCTCTACTCCGAGGTGCTGCTGCCGTTTGGCGCCGGCTTCCCCTCCTACGAGGAACCGCAGGAAGCCTCGCCGCACAACCCGCTGTTCAAGAAATACCCGCTGCAGTTCAGCCAGGCCCACACCCGCTACCGGGCCCATTCCTCCTTCTCTAACGCCCGCTGGATACTGCAGCTCATCAAGGAACCGCGGGTGGAGATGAACCCGCGCGACGCCCAGCAGCGCGGCCTCAAAAACGGCGACCTCGTCGAAGTCTTCAACGACCGCGGCAAATTCCAGGCCCGCTACCAGGCCACGCCGGAAATGCGCCCCGGCTCCATCCGGGTGAGCGAAGGCTGGTGGTCCAAATACTTCGCGGCCGGCAACTCGCAGAACGTCACGAACAACGCCAACAACCCGCGCGGCTACCCGCTCAGCCACGGGCCCGTCATCCCCTTCAACGACACCCTGGTCGAAGTAAAAAAGGCGGGGGGTGCTAACTGATGGCCAAGAAGCTCGGCATGACCATCGATCTCAAACGGTGCATGGGCTGCCACACCTGCGCGCTCGGCTGCAAAATGCAGAACAACGTGCCGATGGGCATGCTCTGGAACCGCATCCTCACCATCGGCGGCGAAGACGTCGACACCGCCCGCGGCGAATTCCCCAACCTCCAGAAAAGCTGGATGCCGCTGGCCTGCCTGCACTGCGAAAATGCCCCCTGCGTCAAGGTCTGTCCGGTGGGCGCCACCTACAAGGACGAAGACGGCCGGGTGCTGATCAACTATGACCGCTGCATCGGCTGCCGCTACTGCATGGCCTCGTGCCCGTACAACGTCCGCGTGTTCAACTGGCAGAAGCCCGTCCGCGAGCCCGGCCACTCCTACGGCGAAGCTCCGGCCCGCCCCAAGGGCGTCATGGAGAAATGCTCGCTGTGCGTCGAGCGCACCTCCAAGGGCCAGGAGCCGCGCTGCGTCGAAGTCTGCCCGGCCAAGGCGCGCAAATTCGGCGACCTCAACGACCCGAACAGCGAGGTCGCCAAAGCCATCCGCGAACGCGGCGGCCAGCAGCTGCTGGCCGAAAAAGGCACTAAACCGCAAATCTACTACTTGCGCTGAAAGGGGGCGATAGTGTGGAAAAAAGAGCAAACTACAACCTGTACCTCGGCATTCTCGGCCTGTTCGCCCTGCTAGGTCTGAGCGCCTGGATATACCAGCTGAATAGCGGTCTCATCGTCACCGGGATGCGCAACGTGGTATCCTGGGGGCTGTACATCACCTCCTTCATGTTCTTCGTCGGCCTGTCGGCCGGCGGCCTGATCGTCTCCTCCTCGGCCACCGTCTTCGACATCCCCGCTTTCAAAGCGGTGGCCAAGCCGGCCGTCATCCTCTCGACGGTCTGCATCATCCTCGCCGGCCTGTTCATCCTCGTCGATCTCGGCAGCCCGGAGAGAATCCTCTATCTGCTCGTCTACGCCCAATTCCAGTCGCCGCTCATCTGGGACGTCGCCGTCATCAGCATCTACCTGGCCGTGTCGCTCCTCTATCTCCGGCAGATGACCAGGCCGGCGCCCGACAGCCGCAAGCTGGCCGCCCTGTCCGCGATCGCCCTGCCGGCCGCCGTGCTCGTCCACTCCGTGACGGCCTGGATCTTCGGCCTGCAGATCGCCCGCGTCAGCTGGCACAGCGCCCTGATGGCGCCGCTGTTCGTCGCCTCGGCCCTCGATTCCGGCCTGGCGCTGCTCATCATCGTGCTGGCCGTGCTGGAGCAGGTCGCGGACTACAAGGTCGAGCCCAGGCTCTACGCCAGCCTCGCCGGCCTGCTGGCCGCTTTCGTCGCCGTCGACGCCTTCTTCGTCTTCAGCGAAGTGCTGACGGCGGCCTACCCCGGCGAAGAAAGCGTGGCGGCCGCCCTCGGGCTGCTCCTCAGCGGACCGCTCGCGCCGCTGTTCTGGGTGCAGGTCGGCCTCGGCCTGATCATGCCCTTCGCTATTCTCGCGAGCGCCGCCAACCGCCAGGTCAAGAGCAGGATACTGCTCGCCTGCGCCCTCGTCATCCTCGGCGTATTCTGCAAACGCGCCTGGCTGCTGTTCTCGTCCTTCCTCCTGCCGCTGGTCGGCGGCGCGCCCGGCGTCACCCTCGGCCAGGCTCCGGCCGCGGGAGCCAAAATCGACATGTGGGCCATGGCCGGCTCCTACACGCCCACCGTCGTCGAATGGACCATCTTCCTCGGCATAATCTCCTTCGGCGCGCTCGCGTTCATCATGGCGTGCCGCCGGCTGCTGTGGGCCAGCTCGGGCACCATCGGCAGCGTGCGCGGCGTGCCGACGGCCGCCAAGTAACGGGCGATGGTCGCATCCTGGCAAGAAGTCGCGTCCTTTCGCGCCGGCATCTATCGTTTCCTCGGCAACTGCCTGCTCGAACCCATTCGCGCCGACCGCTACGTACTGTTTGATCCGGATTTTTGGCGGGGCTTCCCCCTGGAACCGGCCAACGACGTCATGGACGCCGCCCTCGACAAACTGGCCGGCGTCGCCGCCGGACTGTCCGCATGGCCCCGCGACGAGGCGCTCGCACTGGTCCAGACCGAGTACACGGCCCTCTTCCTCGGCGCCGGCGAACCGCTCGCCCCGCCGTGGGAATCGCTGTACCGCACCGCGGAGAAGCTGCTGTTCGGTCCCCCCGCCTATCAGGTGCGGACCTACATGGAGCGCTTCGGCGTCGCAGCGGTGGAGAAATACCGCCAGCCCGAGGACCATATCGGCCTCGAGCTCATGCTGCTGGCGGCCGCCGGCGAGGCCGCAGCCCGGCGGGGCGAGGCGGACTGGCGCGAGTCGGCCCGCCTCCAGGCCGAATTCATCGCCGCCCATCCCCTCGGCTGGATCGGCGACCTGGAGCGCGACGCCGCCACCCACGCCACGGCGGGCTTCTACGCCGCCCTCCTCGGCCTCGCCCGCGGCGTCCTCCTGTGGGACAAAGAACTGCTCGACGAATACCTGGCAACCTCATAGAACGGCAAAAGCAGCCCCGGACAAATTCCGGGGCTGCTTTTGTTTGCACCGGGAGCGTGATGCAAATCACGCCCGCAGTGTGATTTAAATCAAAGCGCCGCCGCGCCGGGGGGATTATCATTAAACCAGAAACAGACGCAAGGAGGAAGATCGCCATGCTGCCCCAAGGAGCCAATCTGCAGAAAATCCGTGACGGCAAACGGACCTACGCCGTCACGCCCCACCTGCCGGGCGGATTCGTCAAGCCGGAAACGCTGGAGAAATACACCCGCGTCGCCAGGGAATACGGCGGCACGCTCAAGCTGACATCGGCGCAGCGCATCATGATCACCGGTCTCAAAGCCGAAGACATCGACAACGTCTGGGCCGAACTCGGCATGCAGCCCGCCATGGGCTTCGCCAACTGCGTCCGTAGCGTCAAGGTTTGCCCCGGGATCGCCTTCTGCAAACGCGGCAAACAAGACAGCGTAAAGCTGGGCCTCGAACTCGACCGCCGCTACATCAAAAAAGAAATGCCCTCGCGGCTGAAGATGGGCGTCTCGGGCTGCCCCAACTCGTGCGCGGAGGCCATCATCAAGGATATCGGCGTCATCGGCACCGACGACGGCTGGGACGTATACGTGGGCGGCAGCGCCGGCGCGCACCCCCGGCTGGGCGACAAGCTCGCCGCCGGCCTCGGCTACGACGACACCCTCAGGCTCATCGACACCGTCGTCGCCTACTACCGGGAGAACGCCGACATCGAGCGCATCGGCCAGTTCATCGACCGCATCGGCTTCGCCAAATTCTGTGCCGACGTCCTCGCCCGCTTCGCCGCCGCCGGGGAAGAAGCAATCCCCGCAGCGCCGGCCACCGAGCCGCCGGCCCCCACGGCCAAACTGCCGGGGAGCGACAGCGGCCTCAAGCCCGGCGACCCCATCACCGCCGGCAGCATCATCGCCGACATCATCAGGGTATACCCCGACACCATCCCGGTGCTGCGCGGCTTCGGCATGGGCTGCCTCGGCTGCCCGTCGGCCACCGGCGAGGCGCTCGAAAAAGCGGCCGGCATCCACGGCCTCAGCGCCTACGAACTCGTCCAAGAGTTGAACAAAGTTGCCATAAGGAGTGAAAGACAGTGAGCGCTTTCATCGGACCCATCCATTACTGGCTGTACGGGAAAATCCGCCTGGTCGTCGAGCGCGAAGACTTCCTGTTCGACCGTGCGGCCGCCATGTGCGGCCCCACCGCCGAAGAGCTGCGCGAGCAGGTTCGCCAGACCTACGGCCAGCCGCTGCCCGACGCCGACCTCGGCGAGCTGATCGACCACGCCAACATCCACGGCTGGCTACAGCGGCAGATCAAAATCGCCGAAACCCGGGAAGCCGCCTTCATCGGCGAACTGCTCGCCGCCTGCGGCGACGCCGCCGACAATCTCATCGCGCAGGCCTTCGCCGACCACGGCCGCCTCGCGGGTGAGCGGGCGCGGGCCCTGGGCAAGTACGACCTCACCGCCGCGCCCGGCATCCACACCGCCCTCAACGACCACTACCTGAACGGCATGCCGTGCGACCAGGCCGACAGCGTCGTCGCCGCCGCGGCCGACCGGGTCGCCTGGAAAACGGGCGCCTGCCTGCAGGAGCCGAACTGGCGGCGGGCCGGCGTCGACACCGGGACGATGACCCGCTTCACGCGGGCGTGGCTGGCGGGCTTCGTCGCCGGCGCCAACCCCGCGTTCGCCTACCGCGCCACGGCCGGCGGGCAGCCCGGCAGCGCCGCCACCCAGGAGATAGCGGCGGCAGCGGCGTAGCGGCTCACTCCGCCGCCTTTATCAGCCCTTCCAAATCCAGGATCTTGACGCTCGAACGGTAGAAATCCAGCAGACCTTCGTCGCGCATCCGCCCCAGCTCCCGCGACAGGGCGGTGCGGGACACGTTGAGGAAATCGGCCAGGTCGTCGCGTTTCAGCGGCATGACGAAGGTCAGCTTGCCGGTCAGCCGGTACATCTCGAGCAAATATTTGCCGATCTTGGCCCGCATGCTCCTCACGACCAGGTACTCCACCTTCCGGTTCAGCATCAGCGCCCTTTCCGACAGGATCTGCAGCATATTCATTATCATCTTCTGGTGGCCGCCGCAGACGGCCGAGCAGGTGCCGGTGATCTTATGCGGCGGCAAAAATACGACAGTGCACTCGCTGTAGGCCACTACCGACGCCGGCCAGATTTTCCGCGCCGCAAAGGCGACCATCTCCCCGAACATGTCGCCGGCCGCCAGCGACGTCAGCACCGACCGCACCCCGGCCACGTTCTCCTTCACCACCGCCGCCTCCCCGGCCGTCAAAATGCCCAGGCCGGTGAACGGCTCACCCTCGACGGTGATGAAACTGTTCTTGGCGTAATTCGCCACCTTCGGCTGCAGACAGCCCATCATCGCCGCCAGCGTATCGGCCTCGATGCCGGCGAACAGCGCCGCACCGGCGAGGATTTCCAGCTTCTTGTTCTTCACGGTCGCCACCCCCGTTGTTTGGTAGCCGTGGCTACCGATTTTACCTTAATATTGTAATACAATGAAGTTAGCAAAGACAAGCGCAATGAAGGGAATTAACCCCGACAATAATCACCAAAACAAATGGAGGTATCGGCAAATGAGCGAAATGTTTTGTTTCCAGTGTGAACAGACCGCCGGCGGCAAAGGCTGCACCAAGGCGGGGGTATGCGGCAAGAAGCCCGAAGTGGCCAACAAGCAGGACGAACTGACCGGCGCCCTCGTCGGCCTGGCCCGCGCCGCGGCCGGCAAAGCCCCCGGCAAGGCGGCCGACAAACTCATGCTCCAGGGCCTGTTCGCCACCGTCACCAACGTCAACTTCGACCCCGCCCGCATCGACGAAATGACCGCCGCCGTCCGGGCGGAAAAAGCGAAACTAGACGCCGCCGCCCAGGATTTCCCCGCCGCCGAGCTGTGGGCCGGCAACGAGGACATCGTCTCCCTCCGCTCCACCCTGCTCCTCGGTCTGCGCGGCATGGCCGCCTACGCCTGGCACGCCTCCATCCTCGGCAAGGAAAGCGCCGAAGTGACCGCCTGGTTCTACAAAGGGATGAAGGCGCTCGGCGAGGACCACAGCGCCGAGGAATGGCTCGGCCTGCTGATGGAATTCGGCCAGGCCAACCTCAAATGCATGGCCCTCCTCGACGAGGCCAACACCTCCGCCTACGGCCATCCCGTCCCGACCACCGTGCCCACCCTCGTCGAAAAAGGCCCCTTCATCGTCATCACCGGCCACGACCTCCACGACCTCAAACAGCTGCTCGAGCAGACAGCCGGCAAAGGCATCAACATCTACACCCACGGCGAAATGCTCCCCGCCCACGCCTATCCCGAGCTGAAAAAATATCCCCAGCTCAAGGGCAACTTCGGCACCGCCTGGCAAAATCAGCAGAAGGAATTCGACAACATCCCCGGCCCCATCCTCTTCACGACCAACTGCCTGATGCCGCCGCGCCCCTCCTACGCCGACCGCGTGTTCACCACCGACGTCGTCGGCTACCCCGAGCTTAAACATATCGCCGAGCAGGGCGGCAAAAAGGACTTCGCCCCCGTCATCGCCAAGGCCCTCGAACTGGGCGGCTACAAGGAAGATCAGCACTTCACCGGCATCAACGGCGGCACCAAGCTCGTCACCGGGTTCGCCCGCAACACCGTCATGGGCGTCGCCGGCACCGTCATCGACGCCGTCAAAGCCGGGGCCATCAAGCACTTCTTCCTCGTCGGCGGCTGCGACGGCGCCAAACCCGGCCGCAACTACTACACCCGCTTCGTCCAGCAGACCCCCAAGGACACCGTCGTCCTCACCCTGGCCTGCGGCAAATACCGCTTCAACGACCTCGACCTCGGCGAAATCGGCGGCATCCCCCGCATCCTCGACATGGGGCAGTGCAACGACGCCTACTCCGCCATCCAGGTCGCCGTGGCCCTCGCCGGCGCCTTCGAATGCGGCGTCAACGACCTGCCGCTCACCCTGGTGCTGTCCTGGTACGAGCAGAAAGCGGTCTGCATCCTCCTCACCCTCCTGGCCCTCGGCATCAAGAACATCTACATCGGGCCGTCCCTGCCGGCCTTCCTGTCCGGCAACGTCCTGAAGATCCTGGTGGAGAAATTCGACCTCCACCCGATAACCACCCCCGAAGAAGACCTGAAAGCCATCCTCGGCTGATAAACTCAACAGCAAGCGGAAATACCCGGACGCAAGCGTTCGGGTATTTCCGCTTGCAAAAAGCGAAAGGCAGGTAAGGCAATGACCCTCTATACCATCGGTTCCGGGCAGAAGACGGCCCGCGATTTCTTCACCCTCCTGCGGAACAACGGCGTCAGGCTGGTCATCGACATTCGCCTCGCCAACACCTCCCAACTGGCCGGGTTCACCAAAAAAGCCGACCTGGAATACTTCCTCGGCGCGGTCGCCGGCATAGAATACCGCCACATGCCCGAATTCGCGCCCACCGAAGAGCTCATGACCGGCTACAAGACGAAAAAGCTGAGCTGGTCCGAGTACGAAAGCGAATACGCCCGACTCCTCGCCGAGCGCCAGGCCCTGGCCGGCGTCAGCGCCGGCATGTTCGCCGACGCCTGCCTGCTGTGCAGCGAACCCTCCGCCGGCAAGTGCCACCGCCGGCTGCTGGCCGAATACCTGGCCGCCAGGATTCCCGGGCTGGAAATCGTCCACCTGTAGCAGCGGGCCCCGTCCGTTGTGGTATAATTAAGGCAATAAAAATACCGGCGCCACGCGGAGGTGCGACAATGAAAAAAAGCGGACTGGTAGGCGGGATCGGCCCGGCCTCCACCCTCGACTACTACAAGGGAATCCTCGACGGCTACCGGGCGAGGACAGGCGGCGAAGACTACCCGCCCCTCATCATTGACAGCCTCAACCTCGCCGAAATGTACTCCCTCGCCGAGCGCAAAGCATGGCCCGAATTCACCGGCCGCCTGGCCGGCTCGGTCAAGAACCTGGCGGCCGGCGGGGCCGAATTCGCCGCCATGGCGGCCAACACCGCCCACATCGTCTTCGACGCCGTCGCCGCCCGGTCGCCCATCCCCCTCATCAGCATCGTCGAAGAAACGTGCAAATACGCGCGGGCGAAGGGCTGCCGTAGCGTAGTCATTTTCGGCACCGCCTTCACGATGAGCAGCGGGCTGTACGCGGACGCCTTCGCCAAACACGGCATCGCCGCCTTCGTCCCCGACGACGACGGGCAGAAGGCCATCCACAACATCATTTTCCCTCATCTCCAGGACGGCATCGTCCTGCCGGAGGAAAAAGAAATAGTGCTGTCGCTTGCCAGGCGGCTGATCGCCGCCCACCGGGCCGACGCCCTCATCCTCGGCTGCACCGAGCTGCCGCTCATCATCAAGGACGGCGACCTCGACACCCTCATCCTCGACACCACGCAAATCCACATCGACGCCATCCTCGACCGCATCCTCGCCTAGGGCGCTTCCGGAAAAAATTTTTCCGGGAAACTTCCTCCCCAAAGTATGGAAAATTCGGCCGGGAATGGGTATAATGAAGCAAAAGGCTGATTAAGCCGACCACCTTCCGCCGGGGCGGCGGACCTGTCAACTCGATATCGGCTGGGGGAGCCGGAGGAGCCGGCTGAGAAATAGGCCCGATCGCCTATGACCCTTTGACCTGATCTGGGTAATGCCAGCGTAGGGATAGCGGCGGAAGTTTCGATTTTCGGGGCGCATCCTTACAGGGAGCGCCTTTTTGGTTGCGGCCTCCGTCCGCCCCGCGCCGTTTTCCCGCTTTTCCATCTCGTTTGCAGGGAGGTAACCCCATGGAGCTTCCGCAGGAAATCGTCCAAACCATCACCGCCGTCCAGGCGAAACGACCTCTGGTCCACCACCTGACCAACTACGTCACCGCCAACGACAGCGCCAACATCACCCTGGCGTTCGGCGCCTCCCCCGTCATGGCCGCCGACCCCGGCGAGGCCACCGACATGGTCGCCCGCGCCGCCGCCCTGGTGCTCAATATCGGCACCCTCAGCGCCGCCGCCGTCGACACCATGATCGCCGCCGCCAAGCGGGCCGGCGAACTGGGCATTCCCGTCGTCTTCGACCCGGTGGGAGCGGGCGCCACGCCGGCGCGAACCGCCGCCGCCGGCCGCATCATCGGCGAGACGCGCCTCGCCGTAATCAGGGGCAACGCCGCGGAAATCAAAGCGGTCGCCGGCCTCAGGGCCGACATCAGAGGCGTCGACTCCGCCGCCGACGAAAGTGACGGCGAAACGGTCGCCGCCGGCCTTGCCGCCAAGCTCGGCTGCGTCGTCGCCCTCACCGGCCAAACCGACATCGTCGCCGGCGGCGGCCGCGTCTGCCGCATCGCCAACGGCCACCCCTGGCTGGCCCGCGTCACCGGCACCGGCTGCATGGCCACCTCGCTCATCGGCTGCTGCCTGGGAACGGACGCCGACCCGTTCGTCGCCGCCGCCGCCGGCCTCACCGTCATAGGCGTCGCCGGCGAACTCGCCCGCCAGTCCCTGCGTCCCGAGGACGGCATCGGCACCTTTCGCGTCCGTCTCTTCGACGCCGTATTCAATATGACGCCCGCCCTTGTGCTCCGCTACGCCAAAATCAGCTGACACTGCCTGGGAGGAATAACCGTGGACACAAGAAAAATGACCTTCACCGCCCTGTTCGTAGCCCTCGGAGTGCTTACCGCCCAACTCGTCTACATCCCCGTCGGCGTCGCCAAATGCTTTCCCGTCCAAAGCGCCATCAACATCCTGCTCGCCGTCCTGCTCGGCACGCGGTACTCGGTCAACGCCGCCTTCGCCACCTCGCTGCTCCGCAACTTTCTCGGCACAGGCACCCTGCTCGCCTTCCCCGGCAGCATGATCGGCGCCGCCCTCGCCGGCGTCCTCTACCGGCGGACGCAGAACATCTTCTGGGCGGCCGCCGGCGAACTCATCGGCACCGGCCTTCTCGGCGCCCTGGCCGCCTTTCCCGTCGCCAGGTACCTCATCGGCTCCAAGGCCGGCGCCCTGTTCTTCGTCGGCCCCTTCGCCCTCAGCGCCGCCGGCGGGGCGGTCATCGCCTGCCTGCTCTACTACACGCCGGTGATCGGCTTAATCCGCGAATGGCTCAAAACCAGATAACGGCAAATAACGAACAAGGCCCCAGGGACAATCCCGGGGGCCTTGTTTGTCGCTTATTCCCATGAGAAAGGCGGCGGCGAAACGTCCATACTAATAAGCGGATAAACGCAGGACGGAGGTGGGAACGTTGCCGTCAGCAATTGCCGCGACCGGCCATGGATGACCGCAGCAGCCTCGGGCGAAAAAACATCGGCACCCTCATCTGGGACTTCTCCGTGCCGGCCATCACCGGCATGCTCGTCAACGCCCTCTACAACATCGTCGACAGCATCTTCGTCGGCCACGGGGTGGGGGCCATCGGCCTGGCGGCCGTGACCATCGCCTTCCCGATAATGATCGTCCTCATGGGCTTCGGCATGCTCGTCGGCATCGGCGCAACCACCCTCGTCTCCATCCGCATCGGCCAGAAGCGGCTCAGCGACGCCGAGAAAATTCTCGGCAACGCCTTCGTCCTCGGCCTGACCTTCGCTATCAGCCTCTCGGCCATCCTCCTCGCCTTCCTCGATCCCCTTCTCGTGGCCCTCGGCGCGGAAGAAGCCATCCTTCCCTACGCCCGGGACTTCACCAACCTCATCCTCTGCGGCAGCGTCTTCATGTTCACCGGCTTCGGGCTCAACAACATCATCCGCGCCGAAGGCAGCCCCCGGCTGGCGATGATGACCATGATCATCTCCGCGCTCATCAACACGGCCCTCAATCCCCTGTTCATCTTCGGCCTCGGCCTCGGCATCAAAGGCTCGGCTCTGGCCACCGTCATATCCCAGGCCGTATCCGCCGTCTGGGTCGTCGCCCACTTCCGCAGCCGGCGGAGCTTTCTCAAACTGCGCCGCGCCAATATGGTCCCCGACCGGCATATTGTCGCGAGAATCGTCGTCATGGGCTCCTCGGCCTTCTTTATGCAGGTCGCCGCCAGCATCGTCGCCGGCCTGTTCAACAACATCCTCATCGTCTACGGCGGCCAGACGGCCGTCGCCGCTATGGGCATAATCAGCCGCGTCTCCATGCTCACCCTCATGCCGGTCTTCGGCATCAGCCAGGGAACCCAGCCGGTCATCGGCTACAACTACGGGGCGAAAAACTACGGCCGGGTCAAGGAAGCGGTCGTCAAAGGCAGCCTCGCCGCCACCGTTGTCTCGGTCATAGGCTTCATCATCATCGAACTCTTCGACGCCCACATCATTCGCCTGTTCAGCTCCGAAAGCGACCTCATCGCCCTCGGCGCCGCCGGCCTGAAAATCTTTATGGCCATGCTCCCCATCATCGGCTTCCAGGTTATCGGCTCGAGCTTCTTCCAGGCCATCGGCAAACCTATGCACTCCCTGATTCTCAGTATGTCGCGCCAATTGCTCATCCTCATCCCGGTGCTGCTCATCCTGCCCCGCTACATCGGCCTTCAGGGAGTATGGCTCGCCGGGCCGCTGGCCGACTTCGGCTCTACGCTACTCACCGCCGCCCTCGTCATCCACCAGCTCAAAAAGCTGACAAGCATCGAAGAAGAAATTCAGCCCTAGAAACCCGCATCCTTTCCCCGTTGCCCGTCCATACTAAAGCCAGCGCGCGCCGGAGCTTTTCCGGCCCTGAACGAGGTGAAAAATGGGAGAAAAGTGGAACGAAGTAAAGACCCAGACGCTCCGCCCCGCGGAAGTCGAGGCCCTGTTGGCCAGAGAATTCGGCGAAAAGATCAGTCCGGTCAACCACGAAGAGCTGGCGAAAAAACATCGCAGCCACCAGCTTCACGATGAAAAAACCCTCCGGTCTTGAAACAGAAAAGCTCCGGCACACACACGCCGGAGCTTTTTTTCGTTCGGCCCTGATAAGGGCCGGTAAGCCGCGTTTACTTTTTCAGCGGAAACAACGCCGTGAACACCTGGCCATCCACGTCGTCCGCCAGCTTCGCCAAGTGTGTGCTCAACCAGGCCCAGTCGGCAGTATGGGAAAAAACCTTATCGCAGACATAGGCCTTCTTGCCGAGGTCGTAGACGCGCACATGGACAAGGGACTTCGTCGCCGCCAGCGGGGACAGAGTGTCCTTCACCGACTGCAGCGGCAAAACGCAGTAAAAAACGGCGTAATCTACCCTGTCCGCCGCCAGCCGCGGCAGCAGGTCGAAACGGTCGAGGCTGGTCAGGTCGGTGAAGCGGTTGATCGTGAACTCGCGGCGGTAAACCTCGCCGAACGAAACCGCGTACCCCGGGGAATACTTCTGCGCGAACTTGCCGGTCATATCCTGCCGGATCGCGTTCCGTTCCGATTCGCCCGCCTGCAGTTCGTCGACATAGAAAAAAACGATCGCCGGCCGTCCGGCATCGGCCGCCGCCGCCGGGCCCGCGAGCATGAGAGGCAGCAGGAAAACGGCGAGCAAAAGAATCGCGGGCTTCAGCCGCGCGAGGACGAGGACAATGTTGCCAAGCGCTGATATTTTCATGTTATAAACATTTGACGCTAAGCGGCAATTACCTCTATTTTGCACCGCGGTCTTTTTCCGCAGACATCCTTTCCTATGCCGCCCTAACGGGAAAGGGGAATTACAAAGAATGTCGAATTGGTAAAAACAAGGAATTGGCACAGCTTGCCACTATCGGCCGGAGGACCTATGAAGCGCGTGCCCGACAAGGCGCCGGGTGAAGCGGCCGTTATCGCCGCTGACCTCCCCAAACCGCATAACCTTTCCGCGAACAGACTGCAAAGCGAGTATATCGAAGCCCTGCACAGCGTTGCCCTCGGGCTGATGCGGCGCCGGGACCTCGACTCGCTGCTGGCGGAGATAACCATGCGCGCCGCCGACCTTCTCAATACCCCCAACGCCTTCTTATACATAATCACCGACGATGGCGCGGCCATGGAAATGAGAGTGGGCGTGGGGTTTCACCGCTCGGAGATCGGCACGCGCCGCCGGCCGGGCGAGGGCTTCGTCGGCCAGGTCTGGCAGGCAGGCAAACTATCCGCCGCGCCGCGCGTGTGGGAGGCGGGACCCGGCGAAACGGACGGAGGCCCGGCCAGCGTGGCGGGGACGGTCGTGGGCGTGCCCCTCGGCAACGACCGGCAGGTCATCGGCGTCCTCGGCTTCAACGTCATGGTGGAGAACTATATTCCCACCTCGACCGAAAAGGCCCTCCTCCAGCGGTTCGCCGAGCTGTCGTTTTTGGCTGTCAGCAATATGCGGCTTTACGCCGTCCTCCAGAACGAGCTCGACCACCGCTACCGCGCCGAGGAACTGCTCCGCCGCCAGAACCGCCACCTGGAGCTGCTCCATTCCTTTGCCGTCAAACTAATGACCCGCTTCGAACTGAACGAACTGCTCGCCAACATCCTCGACGGCGCCTGCGGTCTGGTGGAAACCGAGCACGGCTACTTCTACCTCGTCGCCGCCGGCGGGACGCGCCTGGAAGTCAAAGTCGCCCGGGGGCATTACCGGGAAATCATCGGCAAGCAGGTCAAACGCGGCGAGGAATTGTCGGGGCGGATCTGGCAAAGCGGCCGGATGCTCGTCACCGACGACTACAGCCGGGAATCGGGGCGTAACCCCGACCCCGAACGCGACCTCGTGCGGGCCTGGATAGGCATCCCGCTCAAAAGAGGGGAGGAGGTGCTCGGCGTTTTCTGCCTGGCCCGCATCGCCTCGGACCGGGCCTTCAGCGACGAAGAAATTGCCCTCCTCCGGCAGTTTGCCGAGCTTGCCGCCCTCGCCCTCAGCAACGCCAAGCTCTACGAAGCCCTCGAGGACGAGCTGCGGGAACGCAAACGCGCCGAAACGGCGCTGCTCGACAGCGAGGCTTCCTACCGCACCCTCGCGGAAAACCTGCCCGGCATCGTCTACCGCGTCTTCCTGCGGGAAAGCGGCCGGGTCCGCTTTTTCAACACCATGCTTCAGACCGTAACCGGCTATCGTCCGGAAGAACTGGCGGCCGGCGGTCCCTGTCCGCTGGGGGAAATAGTCCTCGCGGCCGACAAAGCCGGGGTAACGTCAGCCGGCAGAGCCGCCATCGACGATAACCGGCCCTTCGAGATCGAATACGGCATAATCCACAAGGACGGCGGCAGCCGCTCCGTCATCGAGCGGGCCAGGCCGGTCTGCGGCGACGATGGCCGGCCCCTGTTCGTCGAGGGCGTCATCATGGACATCACCGCCCAGAAATGCGCCCAGGACGAGCTGCTATTCATGAGCACCCGCGACGGGTTGACCGCGCTTTACAACCGCACCTACTTCGAAGCGGAACTGGACAAATTCCAAAGCGGCGACCGGCCGGTGGGCATAATAATCTGCGACATCGACGGCCTCAAAATCATCAACGACGCCATGGGCCACCACGTCGGCGACAAGATGCTGGTGGCCGCGGCCGCGGTGATAAAAGACGCCTTCCGCCGCGAAGATGTCGTCGCGCGGATCGGCGGCGACGAATTCGCCGTACTCATGCCCAACGCAACCCACGGCGCCGTCGAGGCCGCCTGCCAAAGGGTGCGCGCCGCCGTCGCCGCATACAACCAGAACCAGTCCGGCGTGGACCTTAGCCTCTCGATCGGCCACGCGCTCGGTTTCCCGCGGGGCGAAAACATCCGCGACGTCCTCCGTGAAGCGGACAACGGCATGTACCGGGAAAAGTTCCACTGCTCCCAAGACGCCCGCAGCGCCATAATCCGCAACGCCATGAAGCTCTTGGAGAAAAACGACTTCCTGACCGGGGAGAATGCCGCGCGGATAAACGACCTGGTCACCGGGCTGAGCAGCGCCCTCGGGCTGCCGGCGGGCGTTGTCGCCGGCATGCGACTGTTCGCCAAATATCACGACATCGGCACAGTGGGCATTCCCGACCACATCCTGCGCAAGCCCGGGCCGCTGACTGCCGCAGAAAGAGCCGAAATCCGGCGGCATTGCGAAATCGGCTACCGCATCGCCCAATCGTCGAGCGAACTCCTGCCTGTCGCCGAGTGGATCCTCAAACACCACGAGTGGTGGAACGGCGAAGGGTATCCCGTCGGCCTCCGCGGCGACCAGATCCCCCGCGAATGCCGGATATTGGCCGTCGTCGACGCCTACTACGCCATGACCAGCGACCGCCCCTACCGCAGCGCCATGACCCACGAAGCCGCCGTCGCGGAGCTCAAACGCTGCGCCGGTACCCAGTTCGACCCCGCCGTCGTCCGCGTCTTCATCCGCCTGCTGGCGAAACGGAGGAACGACGACCGGAAAAAGACCAAAGAAAGCCAGGTAGATCAGCCATGAAAAGACTTCTGCTGCTCCTCCTGATCATCGCCTGCGGCTGCGCGGCCTTGCCCGACCTGCTGGCCCGCGCGGCCGCCGCGCCGCGGCGGATCGCCCTCCTGCCCGTGGCCGCCACCTATCAGGGGAACGAAACGGCCGCGGTGCAGGCCAAAGTGGCGGAAACGCTGGCCGCGTGGTTCCGCACGCCGCTGGCCTCAATCGTCAAAGTATACGAACTCGTTCCCGCCGACGAAATCCGGGCCGCCTTGCCGCCGAGCGGCACCCTCGACCCCCGCAACCCTGATTTGCCCTGCCTGCAGGAACTGGCCGCCAAGCTCCGCGCCGACCTCGTCCTCGGCGTCATCATCACCGATCTCGGCCGTTACAGCCTGATCGGCCGGGACGGCGATCTCAAGCTCAGGACCGACCTCGCCCTGCGCCTCGTCGGCTACAAGGTCGACAGCCAACGCACCATCGACCTCGCCGGTCGCGAGGACTACTTCGACGACTGGTCGCCGGACGGCGAACCCGTCCAACTCGCGAACGTCCTCACCGAGCGGCTGCTGACCAAAGCAGGCGGCGGCCGCGAGTTCTGGCCGCGGTGACAAAAACCAAAAAGTTGTCTGCAATTGCAGACAACTTTTTGGTTTTTGTCACCGCGGCCAGAACTCGCGGCCGCCGCCTGCTTTGGTCAGCAGCCGCTCGGTGAGGACGTTCGCGAGTTGGACGGGTTCGCCGTCCGGCGACCAGTCGTCGAAGTAGTCCTCGCGACCGGCGAGGTCGATGGTGCGTTGGCTGTCGACCTTGTAGCCGACGAGGCGCAGGGCGAGGTCGGTCCTGAGCTTGAGATCGCCGTCCCGGCCGATCAGGCTGTAACGGCCGAGATCGGTGATGATGACGCCGAGGACGAGGTCGGCGCGGAGCTTGGCGGCCAGTTCCTGCAGGCAGGGCAAATCAGGGTTGCGGGGGTCGAGGGTGCCGCTCGGCGGCAAGGCGGCCCGGATTTCGTCGGCGGGAACGAGTTCGTATACTTTGACGATTGAGGCCAGCGGCGTGCGGAACCACGCGGCCAGCGTTTCCGCCACTTTGGCCTGCACCGCGGCCGTTTCGTTCCCCTGATAGGTGGCGGCCACGGGCAGGAGGGCGATCCGCCGCGGCGCGGCGGCCGCGCGGGCCAGCAGGTCGGGCAAGGCCGCGCAGCCGCAGGCGATGATCAGGAGGAGCAGCAGAAGTCTTTTCATGGCTGATCTACCTGGCTTTCTTTGGTCTTTTTCCGGTCGTCGTTCCTCCGTTTCGCCAGCAGGCGGATGAAGACGCGGACGACGGCGGGGTCGAACTGGGTACCGGCGCAGCGTTTGAGCTCCGCGACGGCGGCTTCGTGGGTCATGGCGCTGCGGTAGGGGCGGTCGCTGGTCATGGCGTAGTAGGCGTCGACGACGGCCAATATCCGGCATTCGCGGGGGATCTGGTCGCCGCGGAGGCCGACGGGATACCCTTCGCCGTTCCACCACTCGTGGTGTTTGAGGATCCACTCGGCGACAGGCAGGAGTTCGCTCGACGATTGGGCGATGCGGTAGCCGATTTCGCAATGCCGCCGGATTTCGGCTCTTTCTGCGGCAGTCAGCGGCCCGGGCTTGCGCAGGATGTGGTCGGGAATGCCCACTGTGCCGATGTCGTGATATTTGGCGAACAGTCGCATGCCGGCGACAACGCCCGCCGGCAGCCCGAGGGCGCTGCTCAGCCCGGTGACCAGGTCGTTTATCCGCGCGGCATTCTCCCCGGTCAGGAAGTCGTTTTTCTCCAAGAGCTTCATGGCGTTGCGGATTATGGCGCTGCGGGCGTCTTGGGAGCAGTGGAACTTTTCCCGGTACATGCCGTTGTCCGCTTCACGGAGGACGTCGCGGATGTTTTCGCCCCGCGGGAAACCGAGCGCGTGGCCGATCGAGAGGCTAAGGTCCACGCCGGACTGGTTCTGGTTGTATGCGGCGACGGCGGCGCGCACCCTTTGGCAGGCGGCCTCGACGGCGCCGTGGGTTGCGTTGGGCATGAGTACGGCGAATTCGTCGCCGCCGATCCGCGCGACGACATCTTCGCGGCGGAAGGCGTCTTTTATCACCGCGGCCGCGGCCACCAGCATCTTGTCGCCGACGTGGTGGCCCATGGCGTCGTTGATGATTTTGAGGCCGTCGATGTCGCAGATTATTATGCCCACCGGCCGGTCGCCGCTTTGGAATTTGTCCAGTTCCGCTTCGAAGTAGGTGCGGTTGTAAAGCGCGGTCAACCCGTCGCGGGTGCTCATGAATAGCAGCTCGTCCTGGGCGCATTTCTGGGCGGTGATGTCCATGATGACGCCCTCGACGAACAGGGGCCGGCCATCGTCGCCGCAGACCGGCCTGGCCCGCTCGATGACGGAGCGGCTGCCGCCGTCCTTGTGGATTATGCCGTATTCGATCTCGAAGGGCCGGTTATCGTCGATGGCGGCTCTGCCGGCTGACGTTACCCCGGCTTTGTCGGCCGCGAGGACTATTTCCCCCAGCGGACAGGGACCGCCGGCCGCCAGTTCTTCCGGACGATAGCCGGTTACGGTCTGAAGCATGGTGTTGAAAAAGCGGACCCGGCCGCTTTCCCGCAGGAAGACGCGGTAGACGATGCCGGGCAGGTTTTCCGCGAGGGTGCGGTAGGAAGCCTCGCTGTCGAGCAGCGCCGTTTCGGCGCGTTTGCGTTCCCGCAGCTCGTCCTCGAGGGCTTCGTAGAGCTTGGCGTTGCTGAGGGCGAGGGCGGCAAGCTCGGCAAACTGCCGGAGGAGGGCAATTTCTTCGTCGCTGAAGGCCCGGTCCGAGGCGATGCGGGCCAGGCAGAAAACGCCGAGCACCTCCTCCCCTCTTTTGAGCGGGATGCCTATCCAGGCCCGCACGAGGTCGCGTTCGGGGTCGGGGTTACGCCCCGATTCCCGGCTGTAGTCGTCGGTGACGAGCATCCGGCCGCTTTGCCAGATCCGCCCCGACAATTCCTCGCCGCGTTTGACCTGCTTGCCGATGATTTCCCGGTAATGCCCCCGGGCGACTTTGACTTCCAGGCGCGTCCCGCCGGCGGCGACGAGGTAGAAGTAGCCGTGCTCGGTTTCCACCAGACCGCAGGCGCCGTCGAGGATGTTGGCGAGCAGTTCGTTCAGTTCGAAGCGGGTCATTAGTTTGACGGCAAAGGAATGGAGCAGCTCCAGGTGGCGGTTCTGGCGGCGGAGCAGTTCCTCGGCGCGGTAGCGGTGGTCGAGCTCGTTCTGGAGGACGGCGTAAAGCCGCATATTGCTGACAGCCAAAAACGACAGCTCGGCGAACCGCTGGAGGAGGGCCTTTTCGGTCGAGGTGGGAATATAGTTCTCCACCATGACGTTGAAGCCGAGGACGCCGATGACCTGCCGGTCGTTGCCGAGGGGCACGCCCACGACCGTCCCCGCCACGCTGGCCGGGCCTCCGTCCGTTTCGCCGGGTCCCGCCTCCCACACGCGCGGCGCGGCGGATAGTTTGCCTGCCTGCCAGACCTGGCCGACGAAGCCCTCGCCCGGCCGGCGGCGCGTGCCGATCTCCGAGCGGTGAAACCCCACGCCCACTCTCATTTCCATGGCCGCGCCATCGTCGGTGATTATGTATAAGAAGGCGTTGGGGGTATTGAGAAGGTCGGCGGCGCGCATGGTTATCTCCGCCAGCAGCGAGTCGAGGTCCCGGCGCCGCATCAGCCCGAGGGCAACGCTGTGCAGGGCTTCGATATACTCGCTTTGCAGTCTGTTCGCGGAAAGGTTATGCGGTTTGGGGAGGTCAGCGGCGATAACGGCCGCTTCACCCGGCGCCTTGTCGGGCACGCGCTTCATAGGTCCTCCGGCCGATAGTGGCAAGCTGTGCCAATTCCTTGTTTTTACCAATTCGACATTCTTTGTAATTCCCCTTTCCCGTTAGGGCGGCATAGGAAAGGATGTCTGCGGAAAAAGACCGCGGTGCAAAATAGAGGTAATTGCCGCTTAGCGTCAAATGTTTATAACATGAAAATATCAGCGCTTGGCAACATTGTCCTCGTCCTCGCGCGGCTGAAGCCCGCGATTCTTTTGCTCGCCGTTTTCCTGCTGCCTCTCATGCTCGCGGGCCCGGCGGCGGCGGCCGATGCCGGACGGCCGGCGATCGTTTTTTTCTATGTCGACGAACTGCAGGCGGGCGAATCGGAACGGAACGCGATCCGGCAGGATATGACCGGCAAGTTCGCGCAGAAGTATTCCCCGGGGTACGCGGTTTCGTTCGGCGAGGTTTACCGCCGCGAGTTCACGATCAACCGCTTCACCGACCTGACCAGCCTCGACCGTTTCGACCTGCTGCCGCGGCTGGCGGCGGACAGGGTAGATTACGCCGTTTTTTACTGCGTTTTGCCGCTGCAGTCGGTGAAGGACACTCTGTCCCCGCTGGCGGCGACGAAGTCCCTTGTCCATGTGCGCGTCTACGACCTCGGCAAGAAGGCCTATGTCTGCGATAAGGTTTTTTCCCATACTGCCGACTGGGCCTGGTTGAGCACACACTTGGCGAAGCTGGCGGACGACGTGGATGGCCAGGTGTTCACGGCGTTGTTTCCGCTGAAAAAGTAAACGCGGCTTACCGGCCCTTATCAGGGCCGAACGAAAAAAAGCTCCGGCGTGTGTGTGCCGGAGCTTTTCTGTTTCAAGACCGGAGGGTTTTTTCATCGTGAAGCTGGTGGCTGCGATGTTTTTTCGCCAGCTCTTCGTGGTTGACCGGACTGATCTTTTCGCCGAATTCTCTGGCCAACAGGGCCTCGACTTCCGCGGGGCGGAGCGTCTGGGTCTTTACTTCGTTCCACTTTTCTCCCATTTTTCACCTCGTTCAGGGCCGGAAAAGCTCCGGCGCGCGCTGGCTTTAGTATGGACGGGCAACGGGGAAAGGATGCGGGTTTCTAGGGCTGAATTTCTTCTTCGATGCTTGTCAGCTTTTTGAGCTGGTGGATGACGAGGGCGGCGGTGAGTAGCGTAGAGCCGAAGTCGGCCAGCGGCCCGGCGAGCCATACTCCCTGAAGGCCGATGTAGCGGGGCAGGATGAGCAGCACCGGGATGAGGATGAGCAATTGGCGCGACATACTGAGAATCAGGGAGTGCATAGGTTTGCCGATGGCCTGGAAGAAGCTCGAGCCGATAACCTGGAAGCCGATGATGGGGAGCATGGCCATAAAGATTTTCAGGCCGGCGGCGCCGAGGGCGATGAGGTCGCTTTCGGAGCTGAACAGGCGAATGATGTGGGCGTCGAAGAGTTCGATGATGATGAAGCCTATGACCGAGACAACGGTGGCGGCGAGGCTGCCTTTGACGACCGCTTCCTTGACCCGGCCGTAGTTTTTCGCCCCGTAGTTGTAGCCGATGACCGGCTGGGTTCCCTGGCTGATGCCGAAGACCGGCATGAGGGTGAGCATGGAGACGCGGCTGATTATGCCCATAGCGGCGACGGCCGTCTGGCCGCCGTAGACGATGAGGATGTTGTTGAACAGGCCGGCGACGATGCTGGCGGCGACCTGCATAAAGAAGGCCGAGGAGCCCATGACGACGATTCTCGCGACAATATGCCGGTCGGGGACCATATTGGCGCGGCGCAGTTTGAGAAAGCTCCGCCGGCTGCGGAAGTGGGCGACGACCCAGACGGCGGATACGGCCTGGGATATGACGGTGGCCAGAGCCGAGCCTTTGATGCCGAGGCCGAGGCCGAAGATGAACAGGGGATTGAGGGCCGTGTTGATGAGCGCGGAGATGATCATGGTCATCATCGCCAGCCGGGGGCTGCCTTCGGCGCGGATGATGTTGTTGAGCCCGAAGCCGGTGAACATGAAGACGCTGCCGCAGAGGATGAGGTTGGTGAAGTCCCGGGCGTAGGGAAGGATGGCTTCTTCCGCGCCGAGGGCCACGAGAAGGGGATCGAGGAAGGCGAGGAGGATGGCCGAGAGGCTGATAGCGAAGGTCAGGCCGAGGACGAAGGCGTTGCCGAGAATTTTCTCGGCGTCGCTGAGCCGCTTCTGGCCGATGCGGATGGAGACGAGGGTGGTTGCGCCGATGCCGACGAGCATGCCGAAGCCCATGAGGACGATCATTATCGGGAAGGCGATGGTCACGGCCGCCAGGCCGATGGCCCCCACCCCGTGGCCGACGAAGATGCTGTCGACGATGTTGTAGAGGGCGTTGACGAGCATGCCGGTGATGGCCGGCACGGAGAAGTCCCAGATGAGGGTGCCGATGTTTTTTCGCCCGAGGCTGCTGCGGTCATCCATGGCCGGTCGCGGCAATTGCTGACGGCAACGTTCCCACCTCCGTCCTGCGTTTATCCGCTTATTAGTATGGACGTTTCGCCGCCGCCTTTCTCATGGGAATAAGCGACAAACAAGGCCCCCGGGATTGTCCCTGGGGCCTTGTTCGTTATTTGCCGTTATCTGGTTTTGAGCCATTCGCGGATTAAGCCGATCACCGGCGTGTAGTAGAGCAGGCAGGCGATGACCGCCCCGCCGGCGGCGCTGAGGGCGAAGGGGCCGACGAAGAACAGGGCGCCGGCCTTGGAGCCGATGAGGTACCTGGCGACGGGAAAGGCGGCCAGGGCGCCGAGAAGGCCGGTGCCGATGAGTTCGCCGGCGGCCGCCCAGAAGATGTTCTGCGTCCGCCGGTAGAGGACGCCGGCGAGGGCGGCGCCGATCATGCTGCCGGGGAAGGCGAGCAGGGTGCCTGTGCCGAGAAAGTTGCGGAGCAGCGAGGTGGCGAAGGCGGCGTTGACCGAGTACCGCGTGCCGAGCAGGACGGCGAGCAGGATGTTGATGGCGCTTTGGACGGGAAAGCATTTGGCGACGCCGACGGGGATGTAGACGAGTTGGGCGGTAAGCACTCCGAGGGCTACGAACAGGGCGGTGAAGGTCATTTTTCTTGTGTCCACGGTTATTCCTCCCAGGCAGTGTCAGCTGATTTTGGCGTAGCGGAGCACAAGGGCGGGCGTCATATTGAATACGGCGTCGAAGAGACGGACGCGAAAGGTGCCGATGCCGTCCTCGGGACGCAGGGACTGGCGGGCGAGTTCGCCGGCGACGCCTATGACGGTGAGGCCGGCGGCGGCGGCGACGAACGGGTCGGCGTCCGTTCCCAGGCAGCAGCCGATGAGCGAGGTGGCCATGCAGCCGGTGCCGGTGACGCGGGCCAGCCAGGGGTGGCCGTTGGCGATGCGGCAGACGCGGCCGCCGCCGGCGACGATGTCGGTTTGGCCGGTGAGGGCGACGACGCAGCCGAGCTTGGCGGCAAGGCCGGCGGCGACCGTTTCGCCGTCACTTTCGTCGGCGGCGGAGTCGACGCCTCTGATGTCGGCCCTGAGGCCGGCGACCGCTTTGATTTCCGCGGCGTTGCCCCTGATTACGGCGAGGCGCGTCTCGCCGATGATGCGGCCGGCGGCGGCGGTTCGCGCCGGCGTGGCGCCCGCTCCCACCGGGTCGAAGACGACGGGAATGCCCAGTTCGCCGGCCCGCTTGGCGGCGGCGATCATGGTGTCGACGGCGGCGGCGCTGAGGGTGCCGATATTGAGCACCAGGGCGGCGGCGCGGGCGACCATGTCGGTGGCCTCGCCGGGGTCGGCGGCCATGACGGGGGAGGCGCCGAACGCCAGGGTGATGTTGGCGCTGTCGTTGGCGGTGACGTAGTTGGTCAGGTGGTGGACCAGAGGTCGTTTCGCCTGGACGGCGGTGATGGTTTGGACGATTTCCTGCGGAAGCTCCATGGGGTTACCTCCCTGCAAACGAGATGGAAAAGCGGGAAAACGGCGCGGGGCGGACGGAGGCCGCAACCAAAAAGGCGCTCCCTGTAAGGATGCGCCCCGAAAATCGAAACTTCCGCCGCTATCCCTACGCTGGCATTACCCAGATCAGGTCAAAGGGTCATAGGCGATCGGGCCTATTTCTCAGCCGGCTCCTCCGGCTCCCCCAGCCGATATCGAGTTGACAGGTCCGCCGCCCCGGCGGAAGGTGGTCGGCTTAATCAGCCTTTTGCTTCATTATACCCATTCCCGGCCGAATTTTCCATACTTTGGGGAGGAAGTTTCCCGGAAAAATTTTTTCCGGAAGCGCCCTAGGCGAGGATGCGGTCGAGGATGGCGTCGATGTGGATTTGCGTGGTGTCGAGGATGAGGGTGTCGAGGTCGCCGTCCTTGATGATGAGCGGCAGCTCGGTGCAGCCGAGGATGAGGGCGTCGGCCCGGTGGGCGGCGATCAGCCGCCTGGCAAGCGACAGCACTATTTCTTTTTCCTCCGGCAGGACGATGCCGTCCTGGAGATGAGGGAAAATGATGTTGTGGATGGCCTTCTGCCCGTCGTCGTCGGGGACGAAGGCGGCGATGCCGTGTTTGGCGAAGGCGTCCGCGTACAGCCCGCTGCTCATCGTGAAGGCGGTGCCGAAAATGACTACGCTACGGCAGCCCTTCGCCCGCGCGTATTTGCACGTTTCTTCGACGATGCTGATGAGGGGGATGGGCGACCGGGCGGCGACGGCGTCGAAGACGATGTGGGCGGTGTTGGCCGCCATGGCGGCGAATTCGGCCCCGCCGGCCGCCAGGTTCTTGACCGAGCCGGCCAGGCGGCCGGTGAATTCGGGCCATGCTTTGCGCTCGGCGAGGGAGTACATTTCGGCGAGGTTGAGGCTGTCAATGATGAGGGGCGGGTAGTCTTCGCCGCCTGTCCTCGCCCGGTAGCCGTCGAGGATTCCCTTGTAGTAGTCGAGGGTGGAGGCCGGGCCGATCCCGCCTACCAGTCCGCTTTTTTTCATTGTCGCACCTCCGCGTGGCGCCGGTATTTTTATTGCCTTAATTATACCACAACGGACGGGGCCCGCTGCTACAGGTGGACGATTTCCAGCCCGGGAATCCTGGCGGCCAGGTATTCGGCCAGCAGCCGGCGGTGGCACTTGCCGGCGGAGGGTTCGCTGCACAGCAGGCAGGCGTCGGCGAACATGCCGGCGCTGACGCCGGCCAGGGCCTGGCGCTCGGCGAGGAGTCGGGCGTATTCGCTTTCGTACTCGGACCAGCTCAGCTTTTTCGTCTTGTAGCCGGTCATGAGCTCTTCGGTGGGCGCGAATTCGGGCATGTGGCGGTATTCTATGCCGGCGACCGCGCCGAGGAAGTATTCCAGGTCGGCTTTTTTGGTGAACCCGGCCAGTTGGGAGGTGTTGGCGAGGCGAATGTCGATGACCAGCCTGACGCCGTTGTTCCGCAGGAGGGTGAAGAAATCGCGGGCCGTCTTCTGCCCGGAACCGATGGTATAGAGGGTCATTGCCTTACCTGCCTTTCGCTTTTTGCAAGCGGAAATACCCGAACGCTTGCGTCCGGGTATTTCCGCTTGCTGTTGAGTTTATCAGCCGAGGATGGCTTTCAGGTCTTCTTCGGGGGTGGTTATCGGGTGGAGGTCGAATTTCTCCACCAGGATCTTCAGGACGTTGCCGGACAGGAAGGCCGGCAGGGACGGCCCGATGTAGATGTTCTTGATGCCGAGGGCCAGGAGGGTGAGGAGGATGCAGACCGCTTTCTGCTCGTACCAGGACAGCACCAGGGTGAGCGGCAGGTCGTTGACGCCGCATTCGAAGGCGCCGGCGAGGGCCACGGCGACCTGGATGGCGGAGTAGGCGTCGTTGCACTGCCCCATGTCGAGGATGCGGGGGATGCCGCCGATTTCGCCGAGGTCGAGGTCGTTGAAGCGGTATTTGCCGCAGGCCAGGGTGAGGACGACGGTGTCCTTGGGGGTCTGCTGGACGAAGCGGGTGTAGTAGTTGCGGCCGGGTTTGGCGCCGTCGCAGCCGCCGACGAGGAAGAAGTGCTTGATGGCCCCGGCTTTGACGGCGTCGATGACGGTGCCGGCGACGCCCATGACGGTGTTGCGGGCGAACCCGGTGACGAGCTTGGTGCCGCCGTTGATGCCGGTGAAGTGCTGATCTTCCTTGTAGCCGCCCAGTTCGAGGGCCTTGGCGATGACGGGGGCGAAGTCCTTTTTGCCGCCCTGCTCGGCGATATGTTTAAGCTCGGGGTAGCCGACGACGTCGGTGGTGAACACGCGGTCGGCGTAGGAGGGGCGCGGCGGCATCAGGCAGTTGGTCGTGAAGAGGATGGGGCCGGGGATGTTGTCGAATTCCTTCTGCTGATTTTGCCAGGCGGTGCCGAAGTTGCCCTTGAGCTGGGGATATTTTTTCAGCTCGGGATAGGCGTGGGCGGGGAGCATTTCGCCGTGGGTGTAGATGTTGATGCCTTTGCCGGCTGTCTGCTCGAGCAGCTGTTTGAGGTCGTGGAGGTCGTGGCCGGTGATGACGATGAAGGGGCCTTTTTCGACGAGGGTGGGCACGGTGGTCGGGACGGGATGGCCGTAGGCGGAGGTGTTGGCCTCGTCGAGGAGGGCCATGCATTTGAGGTTGGCCTGGCCGAATTCCATCAGCAGGCCGAGCCATTCCTCGGCGCTGTGGTCCTCGCCGAGCGCCTTCATCCCTTTGTAGAACCAGGCGGTCACTTCGGCGCTTTCCTTGCCGAGGATGGAGGCGTGCCAGGCGTAGGCGGCCATGCCGCGCAGACCGAGGAGCAGGGTGGAGCGGAGGGAGACGATGTCCTCGTTGCCGGCCCACAGCTCGGCGGCGGGGAAATCCTGGGCGGCGGCGTCTAGTTTCGCTTTTTCCGCCCGGACGGCGGCGGTCATTTCGTCGATGCGGGCGGGGTCGAAGTTGACGTTGGTGACGGTGGCGAACAGGCCCTGGAGCATGAGTTTGTCGGCCGCCTTGCCGGGGGCTTTGCCGGCCGCGGCGCGGGCCAGGCCGACGAGGGCGCCGGTCAGTTCGTCCTGCTTGTTGGCCACTTCGGGCTTCTTGCCGCATACCCCCGCCTTGGTGCAGCCTTTGCCGCCGGCGGTCTGTTCACACTGGAAACAAAACATTTCGCTCATTTGCCGATACCTCCATTTGTTTTGGTGATTATTGTCGGGGTTAATTCCCTTCATTGCGCTTGTCTTTGCTAACTTCATTGTATTACAATATTAAGGTAAAATCGGTAGCCACGGCTACCAAACAACGGGGGTGGCGACCGTGAAGAACAAGAAGCTGGAAATCCTCGCCGGTGCGGCGCTGTTCGCCGGCATCGAGGCCGATACGCTGGCGGCGATGATGGGCTGTCTGCAGCCGAAGGTGGCGAATTACGCCAAGAACAGTTTCATCACCGTCGAGGGTGAGCCGTTCACCGGCCTGGGCATTTTGACGGCCGGGGAGGCGGCGGTGGTGAAGGAGAACGTGGCCGGGGTGCGGTCGGTGCTGACGTCGCTGGCGGCCGGCGACATGTTCGGGGAGATGGTCGCCTTTGCGGCGCGGAAAATCTGGCCGGCGTCGGTAGTGGCCTACAGCGAGTGCACTGTCGTATTTTTGCCGCCGCATAAGATCACCGGCACCTGCTCGGCCGTCTGCGGCGGCCACCAGAAGATGATAATGAATATGCTGCAGATCCTGTCGGAAAGGGCGCTGATGCTGAACCGGAAGGTGGAGTACCTGGTCGTGAGGAGCATGCGGGCCAAGATCGGCAAATATTTGCTCGAGATGTACCGGCTGACCGGCAAGCTGACCTTCGTCATGCCGCTGAAACGCGACGACCTGGCCGATTTCCTCAACGTGTCCCGCACCGCCCTGTCGCGGGAGCTGGGGCGGATGCGCGACGAAGGTCTGCTGGATTTCTACCGTTCGAGCGTCAAGATCCTGGATTTGGAAGGGCTGATAAAGGCGGCGGAGTGAGCCGCTACGCCGCTGCCGCCGCTATCTCCTGGGTGGCGGCGCTGCCGGGCTGCCCGCCGGCCGTGGCGCGGTAGGCGAACGCGGGGTTGGCGCCGGCGACGAAGCCCGCCAGCCACGCCCGCGTGAAGCGGGTCATCGTCCCGGTGTCGACGCCGGCCCGCCGCCAGTTCGGCTCCTGCAGGCAGGCGCCCGTTTTCCAGGCGACCCGGTCGGCCGCGGCGGCGACGACGCTGTCGGCCTGGTCGCACGGCATGCCGTTCAGGTAGTGGTCGTTGAGGGCGGTGTGGATGCCGGGCGCGGCGGTGAGGTCGTACTTGCCCAGGGCCCGCGCCCGCTCACCCGCGAGGCGGCCGTGGTCGGCGAAGGCCTGCGCGATGAGATTGTCGGCGGCGTCGCCGCAGGCGGCGAGCAGTTCGCCGATGAAGGCGGCTTCCCGGGTTTCGGCGATTTTGATCTGCCGCTGTAGCCAGCCGTGGATGTTGGCGTGGTCGATCAGCTCGCCGAGGTCGGCGTCGGGCAGCGGCTGGCCGTAGGTCTGGCGAACCTGCTCGCGCAGCTCTTCGGCGGTGGGGCCGCACATGGCGGCCGCACGGTCGAACAGGAAGTCTTCGCGCTCGACGACCAGGCGGATTTTCCCGTACAGCCAGTAATGGATGGGTCCGATGAAAGCGCTCACTGTCTTTCACTCCTTATGGCAACTTTGTTCAACTCTTGGACGAGTTCGTAGGCGCTGAGGCCGTGGATGCCGGCCGCTTTTTCGAGCGCCTCGCCGGTGGCCGACGGGCAGCCGAGGCAGCCCATGCCGAAGCCGCGCAGCACCGGGATGGTGTCGGGGTATACCCTGATGATGTCGGCGATGATGCTGCCGGCGGTGATGGGGTCGCCGGGCTTGAGGCCGCTGTCGCTCCCCGGCAGTTTGGCCGTGGGGGCCGGCGGCTCGGTGGCCGGCGCTGCGGGGATTGCTTCTTCCCCGGCGGCGGCGAAGCGGGCGAGGACGTCGGCACAGAATTTGGCGAAGCCGATGCGGTCGATGAACTGGCCGATGCGCTCGATGTCGGCGTTCTCCCGGTAGTAGGCGACGACGGTGTCGATGAGCCTGAGGGTGTCGTCGTAGCCGAGGCCGGCGGCGAGCTTGTCGCCCAGCCGGGGGTGCGCGCCGGCGCTGCCGCCCACGTATACGTCCCAGCCGTCGTCGGTGCCGATGACGCCGATATCCTTGATGATGGCCTCCGCGCACGAGTTGGGGCAGCCCGAGACGCCCATCTTCAGCCGCGAGGGCATTTCTTTTTTGATGTAGCGGCGGTCGAGTTCGAGGCCCAGCTTTACGCTGTCTTGTTTGCCGCGTTTGCAGAAGGCGATCCCGGGGCAAACCTTGACGCTACGGACGCAGTTGGCGAAGCCCATGGCGGGCTGCATGCCGAGTTCGGCCCAGACGTTGTCGATGTCTTCGGCTTTGAGACCGGTGATCATGATGCGCTGCGCCGATGTCAGCTTGAGCGTGCCGCCGTATTCCCTGGCGACGCGGGTGTATTTCTCCAGCGTTTCCGGCTTGACGAATCCGCCCGGCAGGTGGGGCGTGACGGCGTAGGTCCGTTTGCCGTCACGGATTTTCTGCAGATTGGCTCCTTGGGGCAGCATGGCGATCTTCCTCCTTGCGTCTGTTTCTGGTTTAATGATAATCCCCCCGGCGCGGCGGCGCTTTGATTTAAATCACACTGCGGGCGTGATTTGCATCACGCTCCCGGTGCAAACAAAAGCAGCCCCGGAATTTGTCCGGGGCTGCTTTTGCCGTTCTATGAGGTTGCCAGGTATTCGTCGAGCAGTTCTTTGTCCCACAGGAGGACGCCGCGGGCGAGGCCGAGGAGGGCGGCGTAGAAGCCCGCCGTGGCGTGGGTGGCGGCGTCGCGCTCCAGGTCGCCGATCCAGCCGAGGGGATGGGCGGCGATGAATTCGGCCTGGAGGCGGGCCGACTCGCGCCAGTCCGCCTCGCCCCGCCGGGCTGCGGCCTCGCCGGCGGCCGCCAGCAGCATGAGCTCGAGGCCGATATGGTCCTCGGGCTGGCGGTATTTCTCCACCGCTGCGACGCCGAAGCGCTCCATGTAGGTCCGCACCTGATAGGCGGGGGGACCGAACAGCAGCTTCTCCGCGGTGCGGTACAGCGATTCCCACGGCGGGGCGAGCGGTTCGCCGGCGCCGAGGAAGAGGGCCGTGTACTCGGTCTGGACCAGTGCGAGCGCCTCGTCGCGGGGCCATGCGGACAGTCCGGCGGCGACGCCGGCCAGTTTGTCGAGGGCGGCGTCCATGACGTCGTTGGCCGGTTCCAGGGGGAAGCCCCGCCAAAAATCCGGATCAAACAGTACGTAGCGGTCGGCGCGAATGGGTTCGAGCAGGCAGTTGCCGAGGAAACGATAGATGCCGGCGCGAAAGGACGCGACTTCTTGCCAGGATGCGACCATCGCCCGTTACTTGGCGGCCGTCGGCACGCCGCGCACGCTGCCGATGGTGCCCGAGCTGGCCCACAGCAGCCGGCGGCACGCCATGATGAACGCGAGCGCGCCGAAGGAGATTATGCCGAGGAAGATGGTCCATTCGACGACGGTGGGCGTGTAGGAGCCGGCCATGGCCCACATGTCGATTTTGGCTCCCGCGGCCGGAGCCTGGCCGAGGGTGACGCCGGGCGCGCCGCCGACCAGCGGCAGGAGGAAGGACGAGAACAGCAGCCAGGCGCGTTTGCAGAATACGCCGAGGATGACGAGGGCGCAGGCGAGCAGTATCCTGCTCTTGACCTGGCGGTTGGCGGCGCTCGCGAGAATAGCGAAGGGCATGATCAGGCCGAGGCCGACCTGCACCCAGAACAGCGGCGCGAGCGGTCCGCTGAGGAGCAGCCCGAGGGCGGCCGCCACGCTTTCTTCGCCGGGGTAGGCCGCCGTCAGCACTTCGCTGAAGACGAAGAAGGCGTCGACGGCGACGAAAGCGGCCAGCAGGCCGGCGAGGCTGGCGTAGAGCCTGGGCTCGACCTTGTAGTCCGCGACCTGCTCCAGCACGGCCAGCACGATGATGAGCAGCGCCAGGCCGGAATCGAGGGCCGAGGCGACGAACAGCGGCGCCATCAGGGCGCTGTGCCAGCTGACGCGGGCGATCTGCAGGCCGAAGATCCAGGCCGTCACGGAGTGGACGAGCACGGCGGCCGGCAGGGCGATCGCGGACAGGGCGGCCAGCTTGCGGCTGTCGGGCGCCGGCCTGGTCATCTGCCGGAGATAGAGGAGCGACACGGCCAGGTAGATGCTGATGACGGCGACGTCCCAGATGAGCGGCGACTGGAATTGGGCGTAGACGAGCAGATAGAGGATTCTCTCCGGGCTGCCGAGATCGACGAGGATGAACAGGCCGGCGAGGATGATGCAGACCGTCGAGAGGATGACGGCCGGCTTGGCCACCGCTTTGAAAGCGGGGATGTCGAAGACGGTGGCCGAGGAGGAGACGATCAGGCCGCCGGCCGACAGGCCGACGAAGAACATGAAGGAGGTGATGTACAGCCCCCAGGATACCACGTTGCGCATCCCGGTGACGATGAGACCGCTATTCAGCTGGTATATCCAGGCGCTCAGACCTAGCAGGGCGAACAGGCCGAGAATGCCGAGGTACAGGTTGTAGTTTGCTCTTTTTTCCACACTATCGCCCCCTTTCAGCGCAAGTAGTAGATTTGCGGTTTAGTGCCTTTTTCGGCCAGCAGCTGCTGGCCGCCGCGTTCGCGGATGGCTTTGGCGACCTCGCTGTTCGGGTCGTTGAGGTCGCCGAATTTGCGCGCCTTGGCCGGGCAGACTTCGACGCAGCGCGGCTCCTGGCCCTTGGAGGTGCGCTCGACGCACAGCGAGCATTTCTCCATGACGCCCTTGGGGCGGGCCGGAGCTTCGCCGTAGGAGTGGCCGGGCTCGCGGACGGGCTTCTGCCAGTTGAACACGCGGACGTTGTACGGGCACGAGGCCATGCAGTAGCGGCAGCCGATGCAGCGGTCATAGTTGATCAGCACCCGGCCGTCTTCGTCCTTGTAGGTGGCGCCCACCGGACAGACCTTGACGCAGGGGGCATTTTCGCAGTGCAGGCAGGCCAGCGGCATCCAGCTTTTCTGGAGGTTGGGGAATTCGCCGCGGGCGGTGTCGACGTCTTCGCCGCCGATGGTGAGGATGCGGTTCCAGAGCATGCCCATCGGCACGTTGTTCTGCATTTTGCAGCCGAGCGCGCAGGTGTGGCAGCCCATGCACCGTTTGAGATCGATGGTCATGCCGAGCTTCTTGGCCATCAGTTAGCACCCCCCGCCTTTTTTACTTCGACCAGGGTGTCGTTGAAGGGGATGACGGGCCCGTGGCTGAGCGGGTAGCCGCGCGGGTTGTTGGCGTTGTTCGTGACGTTCTGCGAGTTGCCGGCCGCGAAGTATTTGGACCACCAGCCTTCGCTCACCCGGATGGAGCCGGGGCGCATTTCCGGCGTGGCCTGGTAGCGGGCCTGGAATTTGCCGCGGTCGTTGAAGACTTCGACGAGGTCGCCGTTTTTGAGGCCGCGCTGCTGGGCGTCGCGCGGGTTCATCTCCACCCGCGGTTCCTTGATGAGCTGCAGTATCCAGCGGGCGTTAGAGAAGGAGGAATGGGCCCGGTAGCGGGTGTGGGCCTGGCTGAACTGCAGCGGGTATTTCTTGAACAGCGGGTTGTGCGGCGAGGCTTCCTGCGGTTCCTCGTAGGAGGGGAAGCCGGCGCCAAACGGCAGCAGCACCTCGGAGTAGAGCTCGATCTTTTTGGTAGGGGTGGCGTACACCTGGTCCATGTTGCCGCGGAAGGGCGCCATCGGGGCATTGAGACGCTGGATGTAACGGTTGGCCTTGAGGCTTTCGACGGTTATGCCCTTGAGGGGCGGGGCCGGGTTGGCCAGCCGGGCGCGGTTCAGGTCCGCGGGGGTTTTCGGCAGGTGCTCGGCGAGGCCGAGTTTGCCGGCCAGCTCCAGTTCGATCCTGAAGTCGGTTTTGCTTTCGAACAGCGGGTCGATGACTTTCTGCATCATCATGATGTGGTTGCGGCGGATCTGGAGGTTGTAGGAGTCGTATTCCATTTCGAAGTTGGTGCAGGTAGGCAGGACGATGTCGGCATAGTTGACGGTGTCGTTCTGGAAGATGTCCACCACGACGACGAGGTCGAGCTTCTTCAGCCAGGCGGCCGTCTGGTGGGCGTTGGCCAGCCACTGGTTGAGGGAGTTGCCCTGGATGATCACCGCCCGCACGGAATTGGCCTTCTGGGGGAAGTCGGTGGCCGGCATCTCGGGCTTGGCGGGCACGAACTGCTTCGGCAGCGGCCAGCCTTTGAGGGGCGCGGCCCACCCGGGCAGGTGGTGGTTGCAGGAGCCGACGCCGCCGCCCACGCGGCCGATGTTGCCGGTAAGCGCGGCGAGGATGCCGCCCGCCCGGCCGAGGCTGTCGGCGTGGTACCATTTGTCGGGGCCGCCCCAGCCCCAGGCGATGACCGCCGGCCCGGAGGTGGCGTACTGTTTGGCGAGGTCCCTGATGACCTGCTCGGGCACCTCGGTGATTTTGGCTGCCCACGCCGGGGTATTGTTTGCGGTGTGCTCCTTCAGGGCGGCGAACACCGTCTGCAGCTTGACGCCGTCGGCGGCGAAGCCGCCTTCGAGTTCCGGCTGGAGACCGGGGGCGTCGTAGGGCCGGAAGGCGCCGCTGTTTTTGTCCCACACCTGGAATTTTCCGCCCGCCTTGAACAGTTTCTTGTCGTCCTCGCGGATGAGGAAAGGAGCGGTGCTGTTCTTGCGGAGATAGTCCTCGTTATACCACTTGTTGGCGAATACCTGGTTGATAAGGGCCAGAATAAGGGCGGTGTCGGTCCCGGGGCGCAGGCTGATCCACTGGTCGCAGCGGGTGGTTGTGGTGGAATAGGCGGGATCGATGGAGATGATCCTGGCGCCCGCTTCCTTGGCGTCGTAGAAGAACTGGGCGTCGGTCATGGAGGTTTCCAGGAAGTTGTTGCCGATGAGCAGGATGGTCTTGGAATTGACCCAGTCGGTGACCTCGTTGTTCATCGGGCCGAAAAGACCCGCGCCGGTGATCTGGTGCAGGCCGCCGGACAGGCCGATGTCGATGCCGGCGTGATTGGTGAACTGGGCGCCGAGCATCTGCGCGAGCAGGAACATGGGGTGCTCCACGCCGGACGAGGCTTTGAGGTAGATGGATTTGCCGCCGTGTTTGTCCTTGAGTTCCTTGAGTTTGTTGGCGACGGTGGTCAGCGCCTCGTCCCAGGAGATGGGGACGAACTTGCCTTCGCCGCGCTCGCCGATGCGTTTCAGGGGCGTCTTGATGCGGTCGGGGCTGTAGACGCGCTCAAGCTCGGACAGGCCGCGCAGGCAGATGAGGGAGTGGCGCTTGTCCGGCCACTCGTTGGGCTCCAGCTTGACCAGCCGGCCGTCCTTTACCGTGCACTTGAACGAGCAGCGTCCGCCGCAGTTGGGGGGATGGTACGTGTAGGCCACTTTTTCCTGGGGATCGGCGGCGGCGTCCGACGGGCGCAGCCACTTGCTCACGGGCGGCAGCCCGCACGCGCCCAAGGCCGCACCGGCCAGACCCGCCTTGATGAAGGTCCGCCTAGATAGTCCCATTGTCACTTTCCTTCCTTTCCTTGTATGTTAATGTAGAAAAAATGCAGTTGCCAAAGTTATATTGAATATAACGAAAAGTTATATATGGCACACAACTAGACAAGGTTTATGCTTGTTCGTCAATACTCGCCTTGTTCTGCGATGTTAAAGCCCGGTGCGGACAAAAAAAAGCCCCCATAATTGTAATGATAAAATTAATGGGGCCGTAAATATAGTATCCCAAAGTATAGTCTTTTTGGCGTTTTATCCCAGGCATTCCAGCATCAGCCGCGCCAGCATCGTCCTGCTGCCGATCCCCAGCTTGGCGTAAATGTTTTGCAGCGCTTTTTTGACGGTGGCCTCTTCGATGACGAGTTTTTTGGCGATCGCCCGGTTGGAGAGGCCGGCGGCGACCAGTTCGGCGATCTCCAGCTCCCGGGCGGTGAGATTGACCGCGCCTTCGCAGGCCTCCGCCGCCGCCCGCATGGCGGCAAGTTTTTTGGCGAAAGCGGCGTAGACCTTTTTCACTTTGGCGACAAAATCCGCATAACGGCCGTCTTTGCCCAGTTCGCCGAGCAGGGCGCCGATGTATTCGCCGTTTTCGACGAAGGGCATGATGAGTCCGTCGGCGACGGCGATATCGGCGGCCTTCCTAAGGGCGGCCTGCGCCTCGTGGGCATGCTGCAGGCGGTGATGGGCCGCTGCCACGTAGATATGTACATACACCTGGCCGAGCAGATTGGGGAAAATGCCGGCGATGGCGAGGAACTGTCCGGCCAGGCCGAGGAGCTTCAGGTATTGCCCGCTTATCAGCAGCGCTTTGCCGTAGACGATGTTGAAGGAGGCGTAGGCAGGGAAGTAGAGCGAGCTGTCCTTTACGTCGCCGCGCGCGATCCAGGCGGGGATTTTTTTGGCTTGACCCAGGCAGCCGTAGACGGAGCCTTCGCACAACTCCAGCATATGGATGTTATGATACAGTTTCTGGCGCTTGATATCTTCCCGCGCCTGCTGCAGAACGGCTTTGGCTGACGATAAGTTTCCTTTGACGATATCCAGCTTTACCTGGAGGAACAGAACGCACAGCACGATCGCCATCTGCCCTTGGGCTTGCGCGACGTACATGGCTTTATTCGCGGCGATTTCCGCACTTTCGAAGTCGCCGATATAGTAATGGCGCTCCGCCTGCAACACGAGCTCCGCCCCTGTGCCATGGCCGCCGGTAAGATGGCAGTAAAGAGGCATGGTCGCGGTGAATTCCGCCACTTCTTTCTCCAGTTGCCCGCTCTCGCGGTAGAACATGTACAGCACGGACGGCGAGCCGAAGGTCCACAGGGCCTTCTTGTCGAGGAATCGCGAGGGGCCCCGCAGAAGCCGGGCGGCTTTTTGGAGATGCTCGCTCATCCCTGCGATGCTGTTGTATCTGGCGAAGCTGCACAGCAATTCGAGCTCGCCCGCCAATTGCGCCTTGGTGTTTTCATCGCTTGCGAAGCGTTCGATATAGCCGCCGATTGCGGCGCATTGCTCCCGGAAAAGCTCCATCTCGTTAAATACGAACAGATAAACCGTATAGACCAGCCAGGCCCAGGGGCGCGCTTTTTTAATATCTGCCGGGCATTCTCCGAAGTAACGGATTATCTTTTCTTTGTGCTCGGTGTTGATGGTATGCCCTTTGGCCTGTTCGAGCGCCGCCAGCAAACCGTCGAAATCGCCGGCCTGATAATAGGCGTCCATGGCGTTGATGTAATCGCCGCTGCCCTGGTACCAGTTTCCGGCCGCCCGCATCACGGCCCGCCGGCGCTCCTGCCCCTGCCGCTCCAGCGCCTCCCGCAGGAAATCGGTGAAGATGTTGTGCATCCGGTAGGTTTTGCTGTATTTGTCGTATTTGATGAAGGCGTTGTGACTCATGAGATAGCTTACCATCGCATCGACATTTTCCTTAGGCCACATCGCTTTCGCCTGCGCCCAGGTGAAGCTGTCGAAGACGCAGACGGTCAGGAGAAATTCTTTCACTTCCGCCGGATATTGCCGGTAGACGGCTTTTTCGATCAGCTCGGTCAGGCTTACCTGCCGCTCGATTAGCCCCTCCCTCACAAAGTTCAGCAGACTGAGGTACAGGGCGCTGATCCAGCCCTCGGTGTAGGCGTAAAGGGCCGCGGCGTCATGCGGCCTCAACCTTATCCCGCACTGTTTGTAGTAGGCGATTATTTCCGCCTCGTTCAGCTCGAAAATAC
Source organism: Selenomonadales bacterium (assembly GCA_029976065.1). Lineage (GTDB taxonomy): Bacteria > Bacillota > Negativicutes > Sporomusales > UBA7701 > Anaeroselena. Next base: position 26,955 of record JARKNV010000038.1, on the reverse strand, counting down.
TCTTGCTGATGACATGACAATACCCTTTCAGGGCCAGTTCGGTCGTATTCTCGCCGAACGCCGCCCTGGATACGATGATCATATGCAGGGTGGGCGGCGCCATTTTGACGAGCAGCTCGAGGAACTGCCCGATATTCTTCGAGGGCAGCAGGTGATAGTCGTCGAATACGACGACCGTCTTGTCCGCGAACGCGATATCCTCGACAATTTCCAGCGCCGCATCCATAAAGATGCTGTTGCTGGGAACGCCCAGCTCGGCCAGTCTGTCCGCGCAGCCGGGGTCTAGCTTTTTCAGCATGCGGCAGAAGCCGCGCCAAAACCCGCTTTCCGAGTCGTCGACCACCGTCTGCCACAACACCCTGGCGTTGCAGTCCTGCAAAAACTCTTTGACAGCGGTGGTCTTGCCATAACCCATCGGCGCTTCCACAACCGTCAGCGGAAACTCCCAGACTCTGTTCAGGGCCTGTCTGAGGGGCTGGCGCATATAAAGCGCCGCCGGGTTAAAGCGGGGCATGCGAAACACCTCCGGAAAACAACGATTTCCCGATGCCAGGCCGGGATATTCCCGCACCCAGGCGGAAATAGCGGTTACAATTATTAACAATATTTTAACATATCTTAGAATATTATTATATATTTTGCCATAATGGCTTTTGCGCGTATACAGCCGTTTTTACAATGTGGACACTTCTGCAGCCCGCCGGATCGGCCGGCCGGGCAACGCAAGAAAGAGGCTCCGCCGGCGAGCGGCGGAGCCTCTTTTCCATCTGCTCAATATAGCGGTTTTACAGGCGGAATTGGGCGATCGCGGTCTGCAGCTCCTGGGCCAGTCGAGCCAGCGCTTCGCTGGAGGAGGCGATTTCCTCCATGGCGGCCAGCTGCTCCTCGGCGGCGGCGGATACGCTCTGCGCCTCGCCCGCCGAATTGCGGCCCAGTTCGTCGATTTTCTGCACGGCGCCGACGATCTGGCGGCTGCCGCCGGCGATCCCCTGAATGGCGGCGGTGCTTTCCTTGATCTGGTCGGAGACGACGGTCACCAGTCCGGCGATCTCCCGGAAGGCGGCCCCGGCGGCGTTTACCACTTCCGCCCCGGTTTTGACTTCACGCGTGCCGCTGTCCATAGCAACGACCGCCTTGTCGGTGTCGTCCTGGATCTCGCCGATGAGATCGGCGATCTTCTTGGCCGCTTCCTCGGACTGCTCGGCCAGTTTGCGCACTTCTTCGGCGACGACGGCGAAGCCTCTCCCCTGCTCCCCGGCCCGGGCGGCCTCGATGGCGGCGTTGAGGGCCAGGAGGTTTGTCTGGCCGGCGATGCCGGAAATGGTCGCGACGATCTCGCCGATCTCCTTGGAGCGCTCGCCCAGTTTGGCGACCACTTGGGCCGAAGAGTTGACCGTTTCCTCGATCTGGGCCATCTGGCTGACGGCCTTGTCGACCGAATATCCGCCGTGCTTGGCTTTGTCGGCGGCCTGAGCGGCCTGGGCGGCAGACTGGTTGGCGACGGCCGCGACCTGTTCGATGCCGGCCGACATCCGCTCGACGGCGGCGGCGGCTTCGTCGGCCGCCCGCAGTTGAGCGTCGGCGCCTTCGGAAACGCCGGTGATCGAGGCGGCGATCTGGTTGGCCGCCTGGGAAGACTGCCCGGCACTGGCGGTGAGCTGCTCGGCGCTGACGGCCAGGTGCTGGGATTCGTCGGCTATGCGCCTGATGAGGGCGCCGACGTTGTGGGTCATTTTTTCAAAACTTGCGGCCAAGCGGCCGATTTCGTCGTGGGAACTTATCCCGATGCTGGTCTGCGACAGATCGCCGTTGGCGATTTTGTCGGCGGCGGCCTCGATGGCGCGGATAGGGGCGGCGATCCGCCGGGCGAACAGGGCGATGAAGACGAAGGCAATCGCCAGCACGGCCGCACTGGTGACCAGGGATATCCACTTAAGGGATTGCAGGCCTTCCAGCGCTTCATCGAGCGGCATGGTCACCGCCAGCGACCAGACGGCGCTCTTGACGGGCGCATAGCCGACCAGCTTCTCGATGCCGTTGTATTCGTAGACGGTAACGCCGGTCTCGCCCCTGATCATCTTCTCGGCCGTCTGGCGCAGGGACGGCGGCAGCTTGTCATTCTTTACCGGGTTATCTTTCATGACGAGGTCTTTGTTCGGGTTGGCGAGCGTCAGGCCGTCGCCTTTGAGCATGTAGGCGTAACCGGTCTTGCCGGTCTTGACTTCGGCTACCTTTTGGGCGATATCACCCAGGTCGATGCTGCCGAAAAACACGCCCGACACTTTGCCGTCGCCGCCCTTGACCGGGGAAGCGAACACGGCCACCAGGGCGCCGGTCGCCGGCGATACGACCGGATCGGAGATGGCGTTCTCACCCTTGAGGGCTTTCTGCACGTATTCGCGGGCGCTGAGGTTCACCGGCACGTTGTTGGAGTCGTAACCGACGCCGGCGGCGTTCAGATAGCCGAACGCCGCATAACGGCCGTTGGCCTTGACCGCGGCGGCAAGATACGGCAGGATCTGTTCCTTATCGCTGCTTTTGAGGACGGGCGACAGCGCCAGGGCCGCAACTTCCAGGCGATGGGCGTCGACCCAGTCGCTTACGTCGTTGGCGGCGGTAGCCGCCAGCGTTTTGACTTCATTGACGGTGGTCTGGTAGACGAGGTCGCGCGCTTTCCAGTAGTTCAGCCCGCCCAGCGTGCCGAGCGCCCCGAGAAAGATTACCAGGATGGTGACAGTCAATTTCATTTGGATGCTTCTCATCAAAAACAACTCCTTCGGCCATATATTCCCCAGCAGGCGGCACCATGGGCACTCGGGCTCGCAGACAAAAGCAAAGCGCGCCAAACGACACGCGTGGCGGGCGGAAAGCCCGGGAATGCTTCAGCGGCGCGCGTTGGCAAGTCTTGATGCTAAAACTGGACAAATGACCTATTGCATTGTCAGTCACCACGGGAAGACGAGCGGACGAACTGCCGTCTTCCTTTTTTGGCTTTTATGATATATTTCGATAAAATATTACAAAAACCTGTAAAATTTGCAATTATGGCGGTCGCTCCTTTAGGGGGCTTTCTTTTTTTGGCCTTCGCCCGGCGGCCGTTTCTAAACACAAACTTAACATTGGGCCGCGAAAGCAAGGATGACGAAGAGTCACTCGCAACAAAAAGGGAGGAAAAAAGATGAGCGTAACCTCGTTATCCAGCCTGCTGAACCCGTCCTCGACAACCTCCGGCTCGACGAACAGCACAACCGGCAACGCCTCGATCGACTTCGATTCGTTCCTGACGATCCTGACGGCCGAGCTGCAGTACCAGGACCCGACCGAGCCGGTGAGCAGTACCGAGTATATCAGCCAGATGGCGCAGTTGAGTTCGCTGTCGCAGATGAACAACATTTACGCGGCGGTCAACAACACGTCCGCCTACAGCATGATCGGCCGGGAGGTCGCCTACACGGTCACCGCCTCGTCCGGCGCTACCTCGACCGCCTCCGGCACGGTCACGTCGGTGCTGACCGCGAACGGCACCACGTACGTGATCGTGGACGGCACCGCCGTGGTGGAGCTGTCGGCGGTGGTGGAGGTGGGCGCGGCCGCCACGGACAGCGGCACCTCGGCATAATGCCGGCGAATCGTCCAGCCGGACCCCTGCGGGGGAGGCTGACGACTATTTCCGAGCGACTGAAGAAATAGTGTAGCAGGAGGAATTTGCCCTATGATGACCGCGTTTTTCTCGGCGGTTTCGGGTCTGAAGTCCCAGCAGACGAGCCTCAACGTTATCGCCAACAATATTTCCAACGTCAACACCACCGGGTATAAGCAGCAGCGGGTAAGCTTCAGCGACGTCCTGAGCCAGACGCTGAGCGGCGCGACCGGCCCGTCCGCAACAAAGGGGGGCACGAATGCCATCCAGCTCGGCCTGGGCGTCGGCGTCGCCAGTACCGATACGAATATGTCGACAGGCAGCACCCAGTCCACAGGCGTCGACACCGACTGCTCAATCAGCGGCAACGGTTTCTTCATCGTCCAGGGCGGCTCGTCTGGGCAGTACCAGTTCACCCGCGCCGGCAACTTCACCATGGACGAGGGCGGCAACCTGACGGTCAACGGCTACAACGTCTGCGGCTGGCAGGATTACGACATCGACGCCGCCAGCGGCGATTACGTCTACAATACCAGCAAGGCCGTCGAGCCGATCAACCTTTACTCCGATATCTACAACGGCAACAAGAAGGTCATCGCCGCCAAGGCGACCACCGGCCTGACGCTGAGCGGCAACCTCGACACGTCTGCGACGGCCTCGGGCACCGATCTGACGACGATCGGCACGGTGACGGACTATGACGGCACGACGACGGTCGACAATATCTATGACGCCCTCGGCAACGAGCACAGCATCAAGGTCAACTGGAAGAAGTGCTATGTCGACAGCAGTACGAATACGACCAGCTGGTACTACGAGATAACCTCCGACGACCTGACGGTCAGCCCCGCCAGCGGCTACGTCGCCTTCAACAGCAGCGGCCAGATGATCGACTCGGTCGTCAGCGGCGGCACGACATACACCTTCGACACCGATCCGACCCTGACGCTGACGCCGGCCGCCTCGCTAGGGACCGCCGCCTTCACCGTCGACCTCAGCCTGACGAATATTCTCCAGAACACCACCACGACCACGGCCGCCGTTACCGGTACCGCCGACGACGGCTACGCGGCCGGCGAACTGCAGGGCATCAGCATTGCGGAGGACGGCACGATCATCGGCACGTACAGCAACAGCCAGACCCAGCCGCTGGGCATGATCGCCCTGGCGGTGTTCACCAACCCCGAGGGCCTGGAGAAGATCGGCAGCAACCTCTACGCCGTGACCGCCAACTCGGGCGATTTCACCGGCGGCGTCGTCGCCGGCAGCGGCGGTTCGGGGTCGCTGAGCACCGGCACGCTGGAGATGTCCAATGTCGACCTCGCCCAGCAGTTCAGCGAGATGATGATCAGCCAGCGCGCCTACCAGGCCAACAGCAAGGTTATCTCCACCGCCGACGAGATGCTGCAGTCCGTCATCCAGATGGTGTAAGCCATGGCTTCGACCTTCGGGACCTACAACGTCGCCTATAGCGGCATGTACGTGAATCAGGCCGGCCTGACGGCCACCGGCACCAATCTCGCGAACATCAACACGGTCGGCGCGTCGCGCGTGCGCGTGGCCGCGGCCGAGAGGGTGGCCGACCAGCTTGTGGGCGCGTCGGTCGGGTCGGGAGTGAGCGTGGCGGATATCAGCCGGGCCCGCGCCCTGCTGCTCGACAGCACATACCGCCAGCAGAACGCCAAGGCCGGCTACTGGTCGGTCAAGAACGGCGATCTGGAATACATGCAGGAGATCATCAGCGAATTCGCCGCCGAGGACGGGACCTCGACCGACGGCCTCCAGGGCATGGTGGCGGATTTCTTCGCCGCCTGGGAGGAGCTGGCCAAAACCCCCAGCGGCGCGACCGAGCGCCAGGCGGTTACGGAGGCGGCCGCCTCCCTGCTCAGCGCCATGAGTACGCTCGACAGCCAGCTGCGCCAGCTGCAGGAGGACGCCGTCAACGGCGTCAAGGACGGGGTGGACAGCCTCAACGACCTCGCCGCCCAAGTCGCCGACCTCAACGGCCAGATCATCGCCGCCGAGGTGAGCGGCGCCGAGGCCAGCTACCTGCGCGACCAGCGCGACGCCCTGCTCGACGAAATGAGCGCCCTGGCCAACATCACCGCCAGCGAGCAGCAAAACGGCGCGGTGAAGGTGTCGATCGGCGGCATGACGATGGTGACCGGCACTACCTGCCACGAGCTGGCGGTAAGCGGCGACGGTTCGACGGCCAACCCGCTGACGATTACGTGGGCCGATTCCGGCTACGAGACGACGATTTCGGGCGGCAGCATCAAGGCCTACCTCGAGGACGCCGACCATACGGGCTACGAGCCGATAACCGCCGCCGACCTGCCCTATAATTTCACCGCCGGCGCCACCAGTTCGATCAGCAATCTCCGTCAGGGCCTCAACGCTATCGTCACCACCCTGGCCCTCGAGATCAACGCACTGCACACCTCCGGTTACGACCTGAACGGCGACGCGGGCGAGGCTTTTTTCACCGTCGTCGACGCTACCAAACCGCTCAGTATCTCTAACATTCAGGTCAACCCCGCCGTGGCGGACGACCCCGACAAGCTGGCGGCGGCCGCCAGCGACGCGGCCGGCGACAACACCATCGCCGACGCGATCTGCGCCCTGATCAGCGAGGACTGCTACGAATACGACGGCTTGGCCGTCGATATCGGCGATTTTTACGAGAACCTCGTGTCCTGGCTGGGGACGACCGGCGACGACGCCGCGACCAGCTACGACACCCAGACGGCCCTCGTATCCCAGGTGGACAGCGAGCGGCAGGCGACGCTGAGCATTTCCATGGACGAGGAGATGTCCAATATGCTCATGTACCAGCAGGCGTATACCGCCGCCGCCCGGGTCCTCAGCACGATCGACTCGCTCATCGGCGAGCTGATCCAGGAAATCGGCTAACAGAGAGGTGGCCCAAATGGCATCGACCTTCACGGGACTGAGCATCGCCAACCGCGGCCTGGCCAGCAGCCAGGCCGGGCTGGCGGTGACGACAAACAACATCAGCAACGTCAATACCAGCGGCTACTCGCGCCAGACGGCGACCCAGGTTTCCGTCGGCCCGGCCGCGGTGTACAGCAGCCGCGGCGCGGTGGGCGGCGGCTCCGAGGTGACGTCGGTGGACCGTATCCGCAGCTTTCGCCTCGACCAGAAATACTGGCAGGAAAACAGCGCCCTCGGCAGCTGGGAGACCAAGGCGGGGTACCTGGAAGAACTGCAAGAGGTGCTCGGCACCTCCTCCAGCGACGACGTGTTCAACACGACGATGGACGAGTTCTACAGCGCGCTTGAGACGCTGTCCGGCGACCCGACCAGCGAGGCGGCCCGGACGGTGGTGCGGGAGACCGGCCAAGCGGTGTGCGCGTACCTCAACAACGCCGCCACCCAGCTCAGCGAGCTGCGGCAGGATATCAACACCGAGATAAACACCGCGGTCGACCAGATCAATTCCTATGCCCGGCAGATCGCCGCTCTCAACCATCGCATCGGCGTCGCGACCTCAAACGGCGCGGCCGCCAACGAGCTGTGCGACGAACGCGACCTGCTGATCGACAAGCTTTCCGCGCTGACCGACGTGACCGTGACCGAGACCAAAACCGGCCAGGCGGCCGACGGCACGGAGATAACCGCCTATACGGTGGCAATCAACGGTATCGCCCTGGTGAGCGGCGACAACGCCCGCCAGTTGGAGTGCTACACCGTCAGCGGCGGCACGGCCGACGGCCTGTACGGCATCCGCTGGGCCGACTCGGGCGACGCCTTCGAGCCCGCTAAAAACGGCGCGCTGCAAGCGTACCTCGACCTCCGCGACGGCAGCGGCACGAACGGCGAATACAAGGGAATCGTGTACTTCGCCGCCCAGTTGGACACGTTCGCGAGCACGTTCGCCAAAGCGTTCAACGAGGGCATCTACCGCGACGGCAGCAGTTATTACGGCGGCCACGCCGCCGGCTACGGCACCGACGACACGACCGGCATCCGCTTCTTCTCGTACGACGGCCTGTCCTCCACCGACTTGATGGCGAGCGGCGCCACGACCGACGCGGTTTACGCCAACATTACGGCCGCCAACATTTCCCTGTCGTCCGACATCGAAGACGATCTCGCCAAGATCGCGGCTTCGTCCGCCAGCGGCGAGGAGGGCAACAACGGGAACAGCGACGATCTGCTCAGCATTTGCCGGGATTCGCGCCTGTTCGCGAGCGGCTCGCCGGAGGACTTCTACAATTCCATTATCGCCACCCTCGGCACGACGGCGGCTTACGCCTCGCAGCAAAGCGACGTGCAGTCCAATCTCGTCGCCTATCTGGACGACAGCCGTTCCTCGGTGGCCGGGGTCTCGACCAACGAAGAGACGGCTTATATGACCAAATACCAGCAGGCCTACGAGGCGTCGGCCTCGATGGTCACCACCTGGAACGAAATCTATCAGACAACCATCGACATGGTGTCCGATTAGGAGGGGTCGGGGTGCGGATCACCAATCTGATGATGATTACCAACACCATCCGGAATATCAACAGCGCCGCCCGGCGGCTGAACGAGGCCCAGGAGCGGATCGCCTCGGAGAAAAACATCTCCCTGCCGTCCGACGATCCGGTCGTGGCGACACGGTCGATCAAGTACCGCAACTACGTCGCCAGGATCGAGCAGTACCAGAAGAACGCCGAGGACGCCGCTTCCTGGCAGGAGGTGACCGAGGGCGCGCTGAGCGACCTGAACGACGTCGTCACCCAGGTGCGGACGCTGACCGCCAAGGCCTCGGCCGGCACGATGACCGCAAACGACCTGGCCGCCATCAAGTCGGAAATCTCCGAGCTCCGCGATCAGGCGATCGAGATTATGAACACCACTTACGGCGACCGCTATATTTTCGGCGGCTTCAGCACCGCCGAGCCGCCCTACGAGGTCGTATCGACAACCGTCGGCGACACGGTGACCTTCAAAGACAAGTGGCTGAGCCTGTGCGGCGTCGCCGCCTCCGACATCGCCGACACGGACATCAGCAGCTTTTACGCCGCCAACGCCGCCAACATCTATACGACCGCGTCCGCCCAGTCGATCAGGTACAACATCGGCTTCGACACGGAAGCGACCGTCAATATCGAGGGGCAGGACGTCACCGGCGAAGGGGCCGGCAACCTGTTCGACACGTTCGCCAAGCTCTTCGTCGCCCTGGACGGGGCGACAAGCTATAAAAGCTACGATGCCGGCACAGGCTCCGTAACCACCGCCGCCATCGACGGCATCGACGCTCTGCTCGACGACCTGGACGCGAACCTCGACCGGATCGAAACCGTCCAGGCCACCCTGGGGGCCCGCATGAACTACGTGAGCGACGTGGCGGAGCGCCTCGCCAGCGACTATACGACCTATACGACGCTGATGAGCACCAACGAGGACATCGACATCGGCAAGGCCACGATGGAGGAGACCACCGCCCAGACCGTCTATCAGGCTTCGCTGTCGGTCGGCGCCAAGGCGATCACCAAGACGCTCGTCGATTACATGGCGTAACCGGCCTGTTTCCATAGCAAGGAGGCGAATGAAATGTCCAGTTCCAGCGGCGTGACTACCGCGACAACCGTCAACGGGACAACGAGAATTACCGGGTTATCCTCGGGCCTCGACGTCGATTCGATTGTCGAGCAGCTCATGGCGGCCGAGAAGGAGAAGAAGCTGAACAGGCTGCAGCAGAAGGAGCAGCTTGCGACCTGGAAGCAGGAAGCTTACCGGGACGTCATCAGCGACATCCGGACCTTCGCCAACAAGTATTTCAACCTCACTTCGTCGACCAGCCTGCTGAGCGGCAAGAACTTCAAGCAGTTCACCGTCTCCTCGTCAAGCAGCGCCGTGACGGCTAGCTACACCAGCGCCGCCAGCGCCGCCAGCCACAAGGTCACGGTCAGCCAGCTGGCCACCGCCGCCACCCTGGCGAGCGGCGCCAGCCTGTCCGCCGACGTGCAGGGCAGCGCGGCCGCCGATTATTCCGCCCTGAGCGGCAAGAGCATCGTCCTCACCCTCGACGGCACCGCGTACACCGTCAGCCTCGACGACGTGACCGACCTGACTTCGCTGCAAAATGCGGTAGACGATGCCGTCGGCGACGGCAAGCTGACGGTCGGCACCGCCACCGCCAGCGGCGGCGCAAGCGTGCTGACGATCACGGCCGCCGACAGCGGCGTGCAGCAGCTCGCCATAAGCTCCCCGGCTGCGGGCGACAGCGGTCTGACCGACCTCGGCTTCGTCGCCGCCGACGGCGCGGTGCTGTCCAACCGCCTGACGACGTCGACGGCCACATTGGAGGACATCGCCGCTTACCTGGGGATCACCCTGAACGACACCGACGGCGTCGACCTGACCATCAACGGCACCAGCGTCAGCTTCGACGCGAGCTACACCATCGACGAAATGATCGACGCGGTTGCCGACGCCGACTGCGGGGCGACGCTCGCCTACGACGAGGCCACCGGCAAGCTGGTGCTGACCGCCGCCGCCACCGGGGCCGGCAAGCTGCTGGCGGTGACCGAGGGAACGGGCAGCGACTTCCTGACCAAGGCGTTGAGCGTGTCGACCGCCGGCCAGGACGCCAAGCTGACGATCGACGGCCAGGCAATGACCCGCAGCGCAAACACCGTCACCGTCGGCGGGGTAACCTACACCCTCAACGCCGAAACGGACGAAACCGCCCTCGTCACCCTCACCCAGGACACGGACGGCGTTTACGAGCTGATCAGCGCTTTCGTGGACGATTACAACGCCCTGATCGCGACGATCGGCAGCGAGCTGTCCGCGGACTACGACAGCGATTACCCGCCGCTCACCGACGACCAGAAGGCCGCGATGACGGACGAAGAGATCGAGAACTGGGAAGCCAAGGCCAAGACGGGGCTGCTCGCGAACGACTCGCTGCTGAAGTCGCTGCTCAGCGAATTGCGGGCCAGCGTCGTCGACGCCATCGCCGGCGTGTCCACCGGCATTTTCGACATCGGCCTCGATACAGGCAGCTACGACGAGAACGGCAAGCTCTACATCGACGAGGATGCGCTGAAAGAGGCGCTGCAGAGCGATCCCGGCGCGATCATGAACCTCTTTTCGCAGCAATCGGCCAGCTACGGGGGCACGGCTACCGTGCGCACTCTGTCGGCCGCCGAGCTGGCCACCCGCTACGACGAGGAAGGGATCGCCTACCGCTTCTACGACGTACTGGCCAAATACACCTCAACCGTCCGCGACAGCAGCGGCAACAAGGGGCTGCTGCTCGAAAAGGCGGGCGTGGAGAACGATACTTCCGAGACGGACAACGCGCTGACCGAGCAGATCGAAAAGTATCAGACCGCGCTGTCCGCGGAGGAAGACCGGCTGGACGACTACGAGGAACGGCTGTATGCGCAATACACCGCGCTGGAAACCTATATCAACAATATGAACACCCAGCTTACGGCCCTCCTCTCTTATCTTGGCGACGGGAGCTGATGCTAAAATGACCAGGGAAGATTTGGGCGCGTGTCTGGAAAGGAAAGCGGCCTTGCTGGCGAAGATCGGCGTCAATACCGACAAGCAGCGGCTGCTGGTCGCCAGGCGGGAAATGCGGGGCCTCCGCCGCCTGCTGCGCGAGCGGGCCGCGCTGATCGACGAACTGGCCGCCGTGAGCAGGCTGCTGGCCAGCGAGGAACTGCGGCCGTTCCGGGCGTCGTTCGCCCGCGAATTCACAGCCATCGAGACCCGGCAGCGCGAGCTGCTGGGCGCCTGCGACCAGGTGCTCCAGCAGGCGCTGGCGGAGCGGGCGCGGATCGCGGCCGAGATAAACAACGGTCGCCTGATGCGCCAGGTGAAAAACCGCTATATCAACAAATGGCAGGTGATGGCCTGGGGCAACTGCCTGAACGTGAAAGCGTAAATAGCGGCAAAAAAGGGCCTTGCGATATTCGCAAGGCCCTTTCCTTGTGCGTCCGGCCGTTATTTGAGGAGCGTCAGCACCTGCTGCGGCTGCTGGTTGGCCTGGGCCAGCATAGCGGTCGCCGCCTGGCTGATAACGCTCAGCTTGGTGTAGTTGGCCATTTCCGACGCCATGTCGACGTCGCGGATGCGCGATTCGGCGGCGGTCAGGTTTTCGCTGGTGGTGGTGAGGTTGTTGATGGTGTGTTCGAGGCGGTTCTGGATGGCGCCGAGCTCGGAGCGGGCCGAGGATACCGTCGCGGTGGCGGTGTCGATGACCTTGAGGGCGACGTTGGCGGCGCCGTAGCTGTCGACCTTGAGCCCCTGGACGCCCAGCGAGCTGGCGTCCATGGTGTCGATGTTGATCTTGATGCTCTGGCCGGTGTTGGCGCCGATGAGGACGGAAGCCGAGCCATCGCTGCGGATGTCGTCGGCCGCCGTAGTCTGGGTGAAGGACGACAGGGCGTTGGTGGCGGCGGTCTTGGCCTCGCCGCCGGAGTTGGCGACAGTGATCGTCAGGCCGTAGACGGCGCCGGTCGTGCCTGCGGCCGTGGCGGTGGCGATGAGTTGGTTGTTGGCGTTCATGCTGAAGGTGAAGTTGGTGTCGTCGATGTCTTCGAGGGCGACGCCCGCAGCCACCGTGGTCGTGGCGCTGACGAGCTCGCCGTTCATCATGTAGCTGACGGTGACGGTGTCGCCGGCGACGATGCCTAGCGAGTTGCCGTCGGCATCGGTGAGGGTGGTGAGGTCGGCGGCGACGGTCGTAGCCGCGTCGAGCGCCTCGTTGGTCTGGATATTGGCGACGGCGGCGGCAACGGCCTTGCCCATCGAGCCGTCGAGCAGCTTCTTGGTGTTAAACTCGGTGGTGTCGGCGATACGGTTGATCTCTTCGACCAGGGCGTCGATTTCCGACTGGATGCTTTCGCGGTCGGCGTCGGTGTTGGTGTCGCTGGCCGACTGGGCGGCGAGTTCGCGCATGCGCTGCAGGATCTCGGTGGTTTCCTCGAGAGCGCCCTCGGCCGTCTGCACGAGCGAGATGGCGTTCTGGGCATTGCTGCTGGCCTGGTCGAGGCCGCGTATCTGGCCGCGCATTTTTTCGGAAATCGCCAGGCCGGCGGCGTCGTCGGCGGCGCTGTTGATGGCGTAGCCGGACGAGAGCTTCTGCAGGGACTTGTTCATCGCCGTGTTGTTGAGGTTCAACTGGTTGTAGGTATTCAGCGCCGAGAGGTTGTGGTTGATGATCATACCCATTTTATCTTCCTCCTTGAATTCTGCTTGGGCCTCCATGCCCAGCACGTTTGGTCGGGTTCCGGAATCCCGTCTGGCAGCAGCCGCCGGTTACATGGGGAACATCTCCTTTCACTGTCGTCTGCCCTTATGTTCGCGTGCCAATATTAAGTATTTGTTAAGTAATCCGGGCGGGAGAAAAAAATAAACCCCGGCGTCTGCCGGGGTTGCGGGGGACCGTTTTCAGTTGGCCATGCGGGCGGACCCGCCGCTTTTTTGGAGGTAATAGCCGACGCCGCGCACCGTTTTGAGGTTGGAAAGCTTGAGTTTTTTGCGCAGGTTGTGGACATAGAGGTTAACGGTGGTGAAATCCGTTTCGGCGTTGTAGCCCCAGACCTTTTCGACGATTCTCTCCTTGGTGACCACCTGGCCGTAGTTGCGGAGCAGCAGCTCGAACAACTGAGCCTCCTTGAAGGTGAGGTGGATGACTTCGTCGCTTTTGACCACCTGGTTGCGCTGGGGATCGAAAACGAGGCCGTCGGCGGTCAGCACGGCGGCCGCGATTTCCTTGTTCTTCCGGCGCCCCAGCGCTCTCAGCCTGGCAATCAGTTCAACAGTATGGAAGGGTTTCACCACATAGTCGTCGGCGCCGGCGTTGAGGCCTTCGGCCCTATCCTCGGGGGAGTCCTTGGCGGTCAGGAAAATCACCGGGGTTTCGTAGCCCAGGCTGCGGAATTCTTTCAGCAGCGACAGTCCGTCCCGGCAGGGCAGCATCCGGTCGAGAATGATGATGTCATAGGCTGCGGTGCAGGCCATTTCGATGCCTGTTTCGCCGTCCGCGGCCGTGTCGACCACGAAGCCGTTCTTTTTGAAGAGGTGGGCCAGCGCGTCGGCCAGCCGGATTTCGTCTTCCACCAACAGCAGTTTCATGAGCATCGTCCTAGGGGGGTCACTACCGTGTGAGTATTATCCGTCCCTGGATTCCACTCGGATTTTCGTCTGCGAATGTTAATGGAATGTTTAATTTTCCGGCGCTCCGCCGGAAAAAATAAATAAGTTTTTAATATTTCCCCGCGGCCGCAGGAAAAAAGAGCCTGGTATTCACTATTTTAGCAAGGTATTCTTGGAGCTGCATTTAATTTGCCGCTGTTTTTCAACAAATTATTATTATTTCTTGCTCCTTGCTCCGCGCCAGGGCAAAAAAAGGCCCGTCCACGGCATTGGACGGGGGAGGTCGTATTAAAACAACCCAACATCGCATTAATTAGTTCGGCGGGCAATGTTAAGAGTTTGTTTAATAACCGGGCCGCGAAAAAACTTTTTCCGGCAAAGCTATTCTTTGACGGCGATTTCCTTGAGCCGGTCCTGCTTGAAGCGTTCGAAATAGGTGTCGCAGGTGTAGACGGCGGCCAGCGGGTTGTGCCCCAGCGCCCTGTCCTTGACGGCCAGGACGCTGACCATTGCCTGGGAATATTTGATGAACAGCGAATCGTGGCCGACGCACAGCCCAAGCAGGATGTTGAAATCGGTGCCGGCCCCGTTGAGGATTTCGGCCTGGGCGATCGGGTTGCACATCGCTTCATAGGTGCCGATCTTCACCTTTTCCGCCGGTTTGACGCCGATAAAATCCTTTTCCACGCCGCCGACCTTGCAAACCACCGATACCACTTCCAAGCCGTGGGTCTCGAAGATCGCGGCGACGATGTCCGCTTCGCGGTGCAGCCCGCCGCAGAACGCCAGCCCCAGCCGGCGGTAGCCCATCCGGCGGGAGAATTCGATCAGCTCCTGGATGCGCGTTTTGACCGGGAAAAGGTAATGGGGCTCAGCCTCCCGGTCGATGTAGCCCGACCCTTCCTGCACCGCCGCCTGACGAGCGAATTCGGCGATATCCGGCTTTGCGTACTCGGCCGCCGCTTTGGCGAGCGCGTCGGGATACAAGACGGTCGAGCAAAACGCAGGGTTCTGCCCGTCGGGCGCACGGCACACCTTGTCGGCGACTTTGCAGGCAGCGCATTTGCCTTCGTTCATAATCGGTCCCCTCCCCTGTCAGCTTTCTTTCCTGGCGATGCCGTTTTCACTGATGTAGGCCATCAGCAGCCCGGCCGTCTGGCCGGTGATTTTCAGGCAGCCGCGCAGGTGCTCCCTTGTGTCGAAGGGATGGGGGTTGAGCCCCCGGCAGCACGTGCCCCCGAAATGGCCGCTGAACTTGTCGTGGAAGGCCCCGCCCGCGCGGTAGGCCTCCTCGCGGCTCCCGGCGCTGCTGTCGCGTCCCTGGAGCGCCCCCAGGACCATTATCGACGCGGCCAGCGCCCCGCATACGCACCCCGCATGCCCGATGCCGCCGCCGAAGCCGGCGGCGAGCCGCAGGGCATTGTCGTCGAGGCCCAGCCCGAGCGCGGTGTTGAAGGCCCGCAGGATGGCCTCGGCGCAGTTGTAGCCGTCGCGGAAGTTCTGTCCCGCCAGCTGGTTGACGTCGATCTGTTCGTTATCCATGCGCTGTTTTCCCCTCCCTAATATAGCTGACTATGGAGAGACATTCTTACCGGACGCCCGCGATTCCTGCCCGGCAAGCAAGTTACCGTCAGGCGGCGACGCAAAACCCCCGGGAAATTTCCCGGGGGCGCTTGTCTTTTCGCTTGCTACCACCGCGGCGCCGCCTGGCGGCCCCGGTCGAGGAAGAGGATCTTGTGGCCGAGGGCCTTCGCCTCGTCGGGGTCGTGGGTGACGAGGACGAAGGGGATGTCCCACAGCTCCTGCATTCTTTTGAGCTCCGCCTGCAGTTCCAGGCGGGTGGCCACGTCGAGCGACGACAGCGGCTCGTCGAGCAGGAGGATTTTCGGCTCGGCCATGAGGGCCCGCGCGAGGGCGACACGCTGCTTTTCGCCGCCGGACAGCTGGCCGACGTAGCGGCCGGCGAGGTGGCCGATCCTGAGCAGTTCCAGCAGCCGCCCGTACATCTCGTCCGCTTCCTGGCTGCGCTTCTTGACCCCGTACCAGATGTTCCGCTTCACGTTCATGTGGGGAAAGAGGGCGAATTCCTGGAACATGTAGCCGACGTTCCGCTCGCTGGGCGGCACGAAGACGCCGCCTTCGGCGGAATAGAGCACCCGCCCGTCGTGGACGATGCTGCCGGCGTCCGGGCGGACGAGGCCGGCGATGGAGCGCAGCACGGTGGTCTTGCCGCTGCCCGACGGGCCGAACAGCACGAGCACGTTGCGCTCGACGGTGAATTGGACTTCGAGGGTGAAATCGGCGAGCTGCCTGGTGATATCGACCGTCAGCATCACGACACCGCCCTGCCCGCCGCCGGTCTGGCTTTCATCTTGGACCAGCTGTTGAGCCAGAAGATGAGCGAGAAGGTGATGAGGCTGATGATGACGACGTACAGGCCGGCCAGGGTGAGGTCGTTGGCCTCGGCGGCAAAGTAGATGGCCAGCGGAATTGTCTGGGTTTTGCCGGGGATGTTGCCGGCGACCATGATGGTGGCGCCGAATTCGCCCAGGGCGCGGGCGAAGGACAGGATGAGGCCGGCGACGAGGCCGGGCCAGGCCAGCGGCAGGGTGACGGTCCAGAACACGCGCCACTCGCTGGCGCCGAGCGTCCGCGCGGCGTCTTCGAGATTTGTTTCGACGGCCAGGAAGGCGGCCTTGGCGCTCTGGTACATCAGCGGGAAGGCGACGACCGTGCCGGCGAGGATGGCGGCGTACGGGGTAAAGATAATCTGGGTGTGGAAGTATTCGTTGAGCAGCCGCCCTACCGGCCCCTGTTTGCCGATGAGAATGAGGAGCAGGAAGCCGGTGACGACCGGCGGCAGCACCAGCGGCATGGTGAAGAGGGCCTCCGCCGCCGCCTTGCCGGGGAATTCCCGGCTCCGCATGAGATGGGCGGCAAGGATGCCGAAGATGGCTACGAACACGAGCGAGCAGAGTGCGACTTTGATTGACAGGATGACCGGCTGCCATTCGACCACGATGTTCACCACGCTGTCTATTTCTGCGGATTAATCACGCTGAAGCCGTATTTCCCGAAGATTTTCGCCGCGTCCGGCCCGGAAAGATAAGCGAGAAAGGCTGCGGCAGCCTGGGGCTGCTTGGCGTCTTTCAGCACCGCGCCCGGGAAGACGATCGGCTGGTGGCTGCCCGGCGGGGCTTCGGCAACCACCCGGACCTTGTTGCTGAGGGCGGCGACGGTGGAAAAAACGATCCCGGCGTCGACATTCCCGGTTTCGACATAGGCAATGATCTGGCGGACGTCCTTGGCCAAAACCGCCTTTTCCTTGACCTTGTCCCACACGCCGACGTGCTTGAGGACTTCGACCCCGTACTGCCCGGCCGGCATCGTTTCCGGCGTGCCGAGGCCGAAGCGGCCGACCTTGTCCTCCGCCAGGTCGCGGAAGCTTGCCAGACCCAGCTTAGAGTCGCCGGGAACGACCAGCACCAGTTTGTTGCCGATCAGATCGCGGCGGGTGGCTGCGGCCAGCAGGCCCTTTTGCTCCAAGTCGTCCATTTGCTTGCGGGCGGCGGAAATGAAGACGTCCGCCGGCACGCCCCGCTCGATCTGCGCCTGCAGAACGCCGGCGGCAGCCAGATTGTAAACTATCGTTATATTCGGATTCCGGCGCTGGTACTCCTGCTGAATGTCGAGCAGGGCTTCCTTGAGGCCAAGGGCGGCGGAGACGTTGAGCTCCGTTTTCGGCGGCGCCGGTTCCGGCCGCGGACCGCAGCCTGCGAGCACCAGGACGATGAACGCGCCTATGAGCCACGCCGTCAATCCGGGCTTTCTCATGGCTCTCATCCGCCTACTTGCTCATGGTAAAGCCGTGTTTCTCGAATACCGCCTTGCCTTCCGGGCCGGCGAGGTAGGCGAGGAATTCCTCGGCCGCCTTGCCCTGCTTGGTGCCGCTCAAGATGGCTATGGGGTAGACGATCGGCTCGTGCGAGCCTTCGGGGGCGGTGGCGGCGATTTTGACCTTGGCGCCGGGGGAAACGGCGTCGGTTTTATAGACGATGCCAGCCTCGACGTTGCCTGTCGATACGTAGGTCAGCACAGTACGCACGTCTTTGGCGAAAACGGCCTTGTCTTTGACCTTGTCCCACAGGCCAAGCTTCTGCAGCACCTGCTGACCGTACTGGCCGGCCGGCACGGTGGCCGTTTCGCCCATGGCCAGTTTCTGCACCTTGGCGGCGGTGATATCCTCAAATTTGCTCAAACCGAGGGTGGAATTCTCCGGGACTACGAGCACGAGTTTATTCTCCACCAGATTTTTGCGGGTGGCCTTGTTGATCAGGTTCTTGGCGTCGAGCTCGTTCATTTGCTTGGGGGCGGCCGAAATGAAGATGTCGGCCGGCGCGCCCTGCTCGATCTGCTTCTGCAGCGCTCCGGACGCGCCGAGGTTATAGACGAGCTTCACGTTGGGGCTTTTCTTCTGGTAGTTGGCCTGGATCTCGGTCAAAGCGTCCTTCATGCTTACGGCCGCGGAGATGTTAAGCTCCACCGGCTGGGCGGCCGGAGCCGGCTGCGCCTGTTTCGCCCCGCCGCCGCAGCCCGCTGCCAGCAGGGCCGCCGCCAGCAGACCGGCGACAATCGATAATGCCTGTTTTTTCATTTTTTTCTCCTCCCTCATTTTCACAGCCTGGTTATTTTGCAGGTGATATCGAGCGGCGGGGCATACAGCACCGCACTCAACACGATAATATCCACCAGCGGGGCGTAGTCTTTCACCGTCGCCAGGGTTATGCCGCCGGCCACGCCCACCACGATCCGCGGGTTGAGCTCCCGCAGCCGGCGGGCGACGGCGGCCAGCTCCTCTGGTTCGAAATGGTCCAGGAGCATCACGTCGACCAGACCGGCGTAACGGTAAGCCTCTTCGGCCGAGGACGGCTCGAACTCGATCCGGTGGTGGAAGGAGTGGAGCCTGTCCGGCAGGACGCCGAGCGCCCTCATATGGTTCTGGGTTATCAGGATGGTGTCGCTGAGCGAATTGCGGTGATAGATGGCCCCGCCGTCGAGGACGGCCTGGATTTCGTCGGCGCGCATCCCCAGGTGGGCTTTGCGGCAGGCCACCACGATCTCGAGCTTTCCGTTCTCTTCCCTGGCCGCCTGGACGATCTTGCTCGTCTGGGTGGCGATGGCGCACATGACGGTAAGATACGTCTGGCAGATGCGCCACAATTTGAACAAGGTCTTGATATCGCCCGACGCCTCGATGATGACGTCGCCTTTATGTATCCTGTCTTCCGGCCTGCGGTAGGAAGCGACGGCGAGCTTCTGGGCCGTGAAAAATTCGGCCAGCCGGGGAGTGCCGGAAACCACGGCGTCCACCCGGGAAATAAACTGGAACCGCCCCGGCCCTTCGAGCGCCAGCAACTCGGTGGTAATATCGCCGTAGGGACAGTCCTCTTTTAGTCCCGTTTCCAGGCAATCGAACAGCGTCGGGCTTGAACCAAGCAGCACAATATCACCCCCTGATTAAAACGGCAAATAACCAAACATAACCGAATTAAAACCGATTTCATTGCGGTTTAGGCGTGTCAAGCGTCGAAAATAATGGCCATCAGATGTTTTTTCGCAAGTAAAGCAAATATAAACGAACATAAACTAACAAAATCCCTATGGTGTTATTATATAATTTGCGGTATGATTAACGCAAGAGGATTTGCCAATTAATGCACATGCGATATGAAGCAAAAAGAAGGTGAACTGATGCCCGACCCGCTTTCCTATACTCCCGAGGAAGTCGCTAAAATCCTGAAGATTTCGCGGTTCACCGTGTACGAGATGATCAAACGCGGCGACCTCACCGCCTACCGGATCGGCCGCAAGGTCCGCGTCGAGGCCCCCGACCTCGAAGTCTACATCAAAAAATCAAAGAGCCTTTCGCCGGCAGCCCAGACGCAGGCCGTCCGGCCATTCGACCTGCCCGCCCCGCCGCAGCCTGAGGGTCTCATCATCTGCGGCCAGGACGTCATCCTCGACATCCTCACCCGCCACCTGGAGAAGGTGCTGCCGTATATCCGCTTCCTGCGCAACTACGCCGGCAGCATCGACGGCCTGATGGCCCTTTACCGAGGCACGGCCAACGCGGCCACGACCCACCTGTGGGACAGCGACAGCGACACCTACAACGTTCCCTACGTGCGGCGCCTGCTGCCCGGCCACCGCACCATCATCATCAACCTGGCCTACCGGATGGAGGGCTTCTACGTCGCCAAGGGCAACCCGAAGGAAATCCGCGGCTGGCAGGACCTCACCAAGCACGGCGTGCGGTTCGTCAACCGCGAGCGGGGCTCCGGCGCCCGGGTGCTGCTGGACGAGCGGCTGCGCTCGCTTGGCATCGACCAGCGCGACGTCGTCGGCTACAACCAGGAGGAGACGAGCCACCTGGCGGTGGCCAGCAGCGTGGCCCGCGGCGAGGCCGACGTCGGCCTCGGCATCGAGAAGGCCGCCCTGCAGGTGCGGGAGATCGATTTCGTCCCCCTGCAGAAGGAGCGGTACGACCTCGTTATCCGCCGGGAAGACGCGGACCAGCCGCACTTCCGGGCCCTGCTGACGGTGCTGCGCTCGCCGGCCTTCCGCAACGAGGTGGCCGGCATGGGCGGCTACGACCTCAGCCACACCGGGGAAATACTGGCCGAAACCTGAGCTGCCGCACAGAAAAAGACACCCGCCGCGAGGACAGGTGTCTTTCTTCTTGAAGGATCTTTCCGGGTCACGGGATGCGGGCGACGACTTTCTGCCAGTCGTGCCGGTCGAGGAAGCTGCCGGGAACGTTTTCCTCCATTTCCCGAAACATCGCGAAGGGAACGCTGAAGGAGAGGATGTCGGCATCGACCATGGGCCGGGCCGATATGTCGGTCATGCCGACGACCGCCCGTGGCTGCGGCTGGGCGGCTTCGCGCAGGGGAAACAGGCAGACGGAGTGGCAGCCCGCGCCGAAGGGGATGATGGCGCTCTCGTTGCCGGCACGGCCGTAATTGGCCAGCACGACGAGGGCCGACAGTTGGTCGGGGTTGGCGTAAAAAACGATTATTTGCGGCTCTTCCCGGGCGGGGTCGACAGCGGCCAGCGGCTTGAAAATAACGTATTTGTAAGGGATGTCGGTGTACGGCAGGACATCCTCGAAGGTGCGGACAAGCTCGGGCGTTTTCTTGTAGCCCTCGCCCGGGGGATAGCCCTCGCCCCGGCCGACGGACAAGAAATAGTCGAAGCCGCCGGGGGTGTTTTTGTGGGAATTGCCGAAGCCCAACCCGACAAGGCCGCCGTGGCAGCCGCAGGTGCTGCGGCCGAGGACCGCCTGCTTCCCTTTGGCCGCGGCGGTCAGCATGGCGATGCAACATGCGTGGGGGCCGCCCTCGCGGAATTCCATCGCCTCGGCAGGCTTTTCGTCGCTGAAAACGATCGCCACAGGGTTATACTTCAGTTTCAATCGGGATGCGATTTCACTAATCACAATAACCCTCCTTTTGTTGCAAATCATGCGATGGGTTAGTATTCACTTTATTAAGGTATTTTTCCTGCGGCCGCAGCGATAAACGTCAAGGCTCCGCGATATTCCCGCGGAGCCTTGCTTAAAGCGATGGCGGCTAACCGATAGACAATAACGTGCTCTTAACCTTTTCGATAGTGGTGGTCTGGGTTTCCTCGCTCAGCCGGTTCCATTCTTCCTCGGTCATGGCGATCTCCGGATGAGACTGGAGGAGGGCGTTGAGCACCACCCCGAAGCTGACCTCGGCCCGAAAAGCGGCTTTGTCGATTTCCTGCACCAGCAATTTCAGGACGGACTTGCATAATTTAGCGGACATGTTATCACCTCGGGTATTATTTTATCATAAATCCGGGCCAGGAAGAAAGAATCGACAGTTTTCAACATGCAAAAACAAAAGGCTTCGCACTTCCGCGAAGTCTTTGTCGTGAACATGGTGAGGTAAGGAGGATCGAACTCCCGACCTCTTGAATGCCATTCAAGCGCAGGTTGTGAAACAAGGTAATTTCGAGAAAGAAATCTTGTTTCTGCTGGGTTTTTCATGGGTAATTGGTTCCATTGCCTGCCAAAAAGAATCCTCCAACAAAATGCCGGAAGGCTTGGTAATCCCTGGTGCGCCTGGTACGATTCAAAAATCCGGTAACGGATTACTCCCGAGAATTAAAACTGTTTTCTTTTCGCACCTTTAAAGACAGTCCGACGTGCATTGAAATTACATAATATCTTTATAGAAAACATTTTCATTGTCCCCGATACGCGGATAGCCTGAACATGGATAACAAAAACCTGTCATTCCACTTTTATCCTTTACCGTCATTAACCACGTAGTCTACAAGCCGGATCTTTTTGGCTGCCTTTTGCCGGGTCCGACAAAATGAACGAAGACAACGCTGCAAGCACGGCAATCATTGCCAGCAGTTCCATCGTGGTTATTAAACCGTAACTGTCAGCGAACCAGCCGATCAGCGGAACCGTCACTCCACCGATACTGAATGAAAGCCCCATCGTTACACCGGAGGCGAAGCCTATGCTGCGTGCCAAATAGCTTTGCCCCAAAACGATAACTGAGCTAAACGGGGCAAACATGGCAAAGCCAATCGGCACCATCAGCAAATACCCGCTAACCCCATCCGTCGTCTGCGACAGGATGGCAACCATGGGTGCCAAAAGCATATAACTAATACGGACAGTTTTAAGATAGCCGAATTTGTCGGCCATCAGTCCACCGATCAATGTGGTCACCACGCCAAGCGTAAAGAGCAACGTAAGTGCCGATCCGGCCGAGGCCGCGGAAAGACCCATAACATCCACCCAATACAGCGGGATGAAACTCCGCAAACCGCATATGACGATCGAACTGAAAGTAATCAAAACTGTCAGATGGGCAAATGCGCGCCAATCGTTATTGCCTGTTATTTCTCTTTCGGTAACCTTACCGATGGTCGTATCCTCAGAAACCGTCCTCCGGGCAATTTCTCTGTTCATTTTGGGAACAACTATTATTAAAATTATCGCCATTATTAATGCGGCTAGACTCAATACAACTGTACCCTTCAGACTGAACGACGTGATTGCCGCGACGACGATGAGCGGCCCAACGGCAAAACCGCTGTTGCCACCCACGGAAAAGATACTTAGCGCCGTACCTTTCCTGTTTCCCGAAACTTTGTTAACCATACGGGCTGCTTCCGGATGGAAAATAGCACTACCAATTCCCCCCAAAGTTATCACCGCAAATATCAGCCAATAATTCTCGAATAATCCAGATATCCCCATGGTTACGCCGGATAGCAAAATCCCCAAAGGCATGAACCAGGTCTTCGAGCTCCGGTCTGCCAGCCATCCAAACGCTGGTTGCACGAGCGAAGACAAAAAACTGGAAGCAAACATCAGCCCCGCCGCAGATCTGTAATCCATCCCATACTGGGAAACAAAAAAGGGCAAAATGGCCGGTAACGCCCCCATTGCTAGGTCGACGGAAAAATGTCCCATTGCCAATAAATAAATGTATTTATGGTTCAAGGAACGGAGCCTCCTCATTATACTCGTTTCCTCAGACATCTAATCCCATAATTAAGAACGCGGCGCCCTTTCTGGATGCCGCGTTATCATCTTATATTGCCGATTACTACATAGAATGGATTATATAGTTCCCCGTACCCTTGCTCAAGCTCCTAATAGCTTTAAGGGTATTAAGCGTATGCTGACGCACATATTCTTCGATCGTTGCCGCCGGAGCCTTGGCCCGCAGAAGGGTAATGATCTGCTCGTGCTCCTCTGTGGAGGCTTTGGCGCGTTGCGGTGCAAACGCAAGGTTAGCTCGCCGTACCTGGGCCACCCGCTCCCATACCTGGTCGAGTTTTTCCATAAGATACGAATTGCCGCATTTATCGTGGATCGTAGCATGGAACTTGACGTTGAATTCCCCAACCCGCTCGAAGTCTAGCTCCTCCAACGCTTTCTTCATCGCGTTGTTCGTCTTCTCCAGTCCGTCGAGATCCTTCTTGGTCAGGGTGTTCGCAGCCAGAGCCGTAGCGGCCGCTTCAAGGATCGACATCACATAGGTAACTTCCTGATAGTTGACCTCGTCCACCGTCTTAACGATCGCCCCGCTGTAAGGTATGTTCGCGATTAACCCGTCCGCCTCAAGTTGCTGGATAGCCTCACGCACGGGGATCGTGCTTAAATTGAGTTCCTTGGCCACACGGTCGATCACGATGCGGTACCCAGGCCCGTAAATGCCGCGAAGAATGTTAGTCTTAATATACTGGTATGCCTGTTGTTTTTTGATTTTCTTGGGTGTATCTTTCGTCATGCCGCCACCATATCCTAATGAAGTTAACAATACAATATTATATACGAAAATGTATACAATCTCAACTCCGTCAGGTAATTTTAGTGTCGGCTTTGAACAACTTTTATAGCAATCGCCATTGCCGGCCAATCGAAGAAGGAGGACACACCGTCACTATGTTAGACGAAAGATGCTCCTCCTCCTTCGCGCCGGTAAGGCTAATTACAGGTGATTATACGTTTGATCTGTTCGTAGGACCGGTTGACATGTTCCTGTAGTATGGCAAGCTCTTCGGTCGTAAGATGGGTAAACCGTTTCATGAGGCGTGTGAACTCCTGGATAGGTGCCGGATTCTGCACCTCATGGGTGAACCTGATGACGCCGTTTTCCGCCTCCCACAGCGGGAAATAGTTGGTCTCGACCGCAGCCTTGGTCACCTCCACGACCTTTTCCGTCTCGAACTTCCAGCCAGTCGGGCAAGGAGTGAGAACGTGGATATAGGCCATTCCGCGTTTGACCGCCTCTTTGGCTTTAAGCAGCTTGCGCACATAGTCTTCGGGGTAGGCGAGGGTGGCGGTGGCAACATATTCGATATTGTGGAACGCCATCAAGAGCGGCACATTCTTCGGCATGCCCTGGCGCCCGCGCCCGCGCTCGCCCACCTGAGTCGTGTTCGTCCAGCTGCCGAAGGGGGTGGTGCTGCTGCGCTGGATACCGGTGTTCATGTAGGCTTCGTTGTCGTAGCAGATGTAGAGGATGCGCTCGCCCCTTTCCGCGGCCCCCGACAGAGTTCCGAAGCCGAGGTCGGCGGTCGCGCCGTCGCCGATAATCGCCAAGCAGATGGTCTCTTTCCCGATGTGCCGGAAATACCGGGACACCCCGGTGGCGCTCGACGGCACCTGGGTCATCAGCGTTCCGTAATAAGGCACCTTGGCCTTCGAGCTCAGCACGTTGCAGCTCGGGGCCCCGAACAGCACGACATCCTTACCCAGAACCTGCAGCGTCTGCCGGTCCAGTAGCTCCATCCCGCAGCCCGCGCAATACGGCAGCCCCGGGGATAGCAGGTCTTCGCCGAGATGATCGGCCACAGTCGCCGCCTTTTCAAACGTGAGAATATTGTTGGGGCAGGCTTTGGCGCACTGGGCATCGCCTCCACACTGGTCGCATTTTTGTGATTTGTGCTCGCTCTGCTGCGGGTATATGCCGCCATACGGGCAGACCAGGTTGCAGATGCTGCAGCCCACGCAACGGTCGGCGTCGAGCACTACCGCGCCGGTTTCCGAGCGGCCGAGCGCACCTGTGGGACACACGCCGACGCACTCGGCCTGGCTGCACTGGTTGCAGGTCAGCACGCTGTGATAGCCCACCTCGGGGAGATCTATCTTCTCGATGACAGGCTCCGCGCCCGCCCCCGCCCTTTTTCCGCAGGCTTCGACGCACAGGCTGCACGAAGGCGGGCAGTTGGTGCTGCGGATCATAAGGGTATTGTTTAACATGACCATTCCTCCTTTAGCGGTCAGATCGCTCAATTACCGCGGTGCTGCATCATCAGCCAGCAGGCCGCTTCACGGGGCTTGGCAAGCAGGAGTTCGCGGCTGTCGCCGATCGGAACCTGCTCCCTAATAAGGTACATGAAGACGCCCGGATGGGCGTATTTCCGGTTTAGGCCCTCGGCCCCCACAAGAACTCCGTCCTTGGCCACCAGCTTGAGGAAGCCGGTGCCGTCCGTCTGTTCGAAAGTCTCGTAGCCCGCTCCGGCCGGAGCGTCGGTGATCCCGATGCTGAAGAGATTCTCGTCGAAGCAGCGCAGATAGTTGCCGGCAATCCAGCCTTTGTACTCCACCGCTTCGCCCGCCATGTTGGCCCCCGCCACCTTGCCCTGCTGCACGGCCTCCGGAAGTATCGGGCAGGGGGCGTTCTCAGTGTTATTGAATGAGGGGGCGGCAGCAACGTCGCCGGCGGCGTAAACGTCTGGGAGGTTGGTCTCCATGTGCCTGCCGACCTTGAGGCCGCCCGCGGCCACCGTGATGAGGTCGCTGGCCACCATGTTGGCCGCGACGCCCGTGGCGACGATCAGCCGGTCTACGGCCAGCTTCTGCCCGCCGGACAGCAGCAGTTCAAGCTTGTCGCCTGCCTGCTTGACCGCATCGAGCGTGGTCTTGACAAGGACCTTGCAGCCGTGTTTGGTGAAGGCTTTTTCGAGGACGGCGACGCTTTGGGGGTCGAAATATTTGCGCAGGAGAGAACTTCTGGCGATGATGGTGACGGCATGCCCGGCATGGCAAAGCTTTTCGGCCGCTTCCACCGCGACGAGGCCGGCGCCGTAGATGGCGATCTCCTGTTTCTTGCCGAGCGTTTTCTGCAACCGTTCGAAATCGCGGAACGTCCGGAAGGTATATATCTGTTCGCCTGGCAGATCTTTGACGGGCGGAACCTGGGGGGCGGCCCCGGTGGCGATGAGCAGCTTGTCGTAGGACTCGCGTCCGCCGTCGGCGTATTCGATTTCCTTTTTATCGGGCAAGAGGGCAACGACCTCCTTACCGCGGACAAGCTGGACGTCCATCGCTGCAAGCGTTTCCTGGCCCTTGACGAAAAGGTCCTGTTCGCTGAGTTCCTGGCTGATCAGATAAGGCAGCATCGCCGGCGAGTATGGGAGCGTCTCTTCTTTCGTAACAAGCTTTATCTCCGCGGATTTGTCCGTGCTGCGGATCGCCTTGGCAGCGGCGAGGGCGGCAGGTCCGGCGCCGATTATCAGATGTTTGCTTCTGTCCATAGCGTCCTCCTTATTCAATCCCATGTCAGCCAATTGGTCTCGGCCACTTTCTGGCCTTTCATGGCGGCAGCGGTGAAATTCAGGGCCTT
>JARKNV010000037.1 GCA_029976065.1 Selenomonadales bacterium | reverse complement strand
CTTACTATGCAGGGCAACAACTCACGCGAAAGCAAGCTGTCGGTTCGCTATTGCCCTGCATAGGAAGTCCGCCGGCGTAGCGGGGGGCGAACCCCAATGCCGGGAAAAGCCGCTTCGCGGAGCTGATTTGCAGGAACGTTTCAACAGACTAAGCGGCCCTCTCCCCATTTTGAGGATGCGGGCCGCTTGCATTTCGACGTTATTCAACGTTTGCGTTATTTAGGTACAAATAGGGCCATGCGGGGTTTGTTTATCTCTTTGGCGAGGTCTTCGACGCGGCCGTGTTTCATGCAGGCGGACATGCAGGTTTGGACGCAGGCGGGTTTCTGGCCTGTGGCGACCCGGCCGGCGCAGAGGATGCAGAGCTCGGTGGGGAACGGCAGGTAGGCGAGGTAGGCTTTGTCGTTCGGCAGCGGCTGGATGAGTTCGTTGACCCGCATGCCGCCCATGCCGGCGGGCCAGTCGTATTCCTGGGCGCAGGCGATTTCGCAGGCGTGGCAGCCGGTGCAGTATTCGTAGTCGATCAGGAGGCCGTAGCCGGTGTTTTTACTGGCCATCACGCTTCATCTCCCCTGACTTTGTAGACTTTGCAGAGCATGTGCTTGATCGGCGAGCCGAGGCCGTCCTGGCCGACGGCGTTCATGGGGATGAGTTTGTTGATGTTGGAGCGGAAGGTGCCGCACAGGTCGGGGGCGGCGGTTTTTTCCTCGGGGAACCACCAGCCGTGGGCGGCCATGACCATCCATTCCGGCACTTCGAGGGTGACTTTGGCTTTGAGCTTGCATTTGCCGAGCCAGTTTTCGACCCATACCCATTCGCCGTGGCCGATGCCGAGTTCCCGGGCTTTCCTGGGGTGGATCTCGACGACGGGGTCGGGATCGAGGGCCCGGAGCCAGGGGATGTTGCGGTGCTCGGAGATGAAGAAGGCGGCGGAGCGCCTGCCGGTGCAGAGGATGAGGGGGTATTCGGCGGCGAGGTCGGGGCGGCTGACGGGGGTGAAGGGCGGCTCTTCGTAGTGGGCGACCGGCTCGAGGCCCCATTCTTCGCGGAGGGTGGAGTGGAGCTCGAATTTGCCGGAGGGGGTGCGGAAGCCGGGCTTGTTGTCGGCGCGCAGCAGGCCTTTTTCGTAGCGGCGGTAGGGGGCGCTGGGGTGGCCTTCGGGGGGGAAGGCCCAGCCTTTTTGCTGCAGCTCGGCGAAGGTCATGCCGGAGTTGGCGAGGATTTCGTCGAAGAGGTCGTGGATGGTGTTCCATTTGAATTCGGGGTCGAGGCGTCTGGCGAGTTCGAAGTTTATTTCGACGTCGGATTTGCATTCGGCGACGTCGATGGCTTTGTTGATGGTCTGGAGCGGTATCCACCACGAGCGGATGCCTTCCTTTTCGAGGAAGGAGGCGGCGGGGAGGATGATGTCGGCGAGTTGGGCGGTGGGGGTCATGAAGAGGTCGACGACGGCGACGAAGTCGAGTTTTTCGAGGGCTTTCCGCCATTTGTGGGGGTCCATGCCGATGCCGGACAGGGGGTTGGTGGTTTGGAGCCACATGCCTTTGACGGGGTAGGGGTCGCCGGTGATGATCTGGTCGATGACGAGGTCGGTGTGGGCCCGCCAGATGAATTTGCCGAGGGGGCCGTAGCGGTCGGCGCCGATGCGTTTTTTGTCCTGTTCGGCGGATTTGAGCTTGATGGCGCCTTTGGCGCCCGGCAGGGCGTAGGCGACGGCGTCGAAGGCGTAGCGGGAGATGACGTTGCCGCCGGGGACGTCGAGGTTGCCGGTGATGGCCCACAGGTCGGCGATGGCCTGGGTGGTGGGGGTGATGGCGGGGGTCATGTCGATGGGTTCGCCCCAATGGATGGCGGCCGGCTTGCTTTTGGCGTAGAGGCGGGCGGCGTCGCGGATGTCGCCGGCTTTGACCATGGTGATTGCGGCGACTTTGTCGAGGGGGTAGTCGGCGACTTTGGCGCGGAAGGTTTCCCAGACGGTGGTGCAGGGAACGGTCTGCCCGCCGGCGAGCGTTACGCGGTATTGGCCTTCGAGCGCCGGACGTACGCCGGCGGTTTTGTATTGGACGGCGGCGGTGTCCCAGACGGCCGGCTTGCCGGCGGCGACATCCCAGACGACGAAGTCGGCGACCGAGCCGCCGGGAATGAGGTCGGCGGCGCGGAGGAGCTTGCCGGTGTCGGTGCGGATGAGGTGGGGGGCGTTGGTCCAGTCGGCGACGAATTTTTCGTCATAGAGTTTTTCGTCGACGATGACGTTGAGGAAGCCCATGGCGAGAGCGCCGTCGGTGCCGGGCCTGAGCTGGAGCCATTTTTCGGCCCGGGAGGCGAAGAAGGTGAGCCGCGGGTCGATGGCGATGATTTTGGTGCCTTGCTTCATGAGGTCGGTGATCCAGTGGCCGAAGACGTTGTCGGGGCAGGTGGAGGGAATGTTGTAGCCCCAGACGACGATGCATTCGGGCCTGGTGTAGCGCGGGTCTTCGTAGCGGTCGGGGAGCCATTGCGAGGCGTCGAGGATGCAGTAGTCGCCCTGGACGGTGGCGACGGCGGCGATGCGCGGGCTGTAGCAGGCGAGGCCGCTGAGGGCGAACATGACGTTGGGGCTGCCGTAGGCGTAGGCGAGCAGGCAGATCCAGGCGCCGATGTCGCGGCCGGTGCCCATGGAGAAGATGACGCTTTCGGGGCCGTATTGGTCGCGGATTTTGACGAGTTTTTCCTCGACGTAGGCGAAGGCTTCGTCCCAGGATATTTCCTGCCACTTGCCCTCTCCCCTCTCCCCCACCCTTTTGAGCGGACGGGTGATGCGGTCGGGGTGGTAGACGTACTTGGTCATCGCCAGGCAGCGGGCGCAGATCCGGCCCTTGTTCCAGGGATGGTTGGGGTCGCCTTCGACTTTGACGAGCTTGCCGTCCTCGATGTGGGCGAGCACGCCGCAGCCGCCGTGGCAGCCGGGGCCGGCCGACCAGGCGGTGGTGGCGACGATTTTGCGTTCTTGGGTGGCCATGATTTTCTCCTCTCCTATCATCGGGAGCCCCGCCGGTCAGTGGCGCGGCCTCCCGCCTTGAACCCGGCCGGTTCGCCGGGGTTAAGCCGGGTATTCTTTGCCATGGAAGTTTATGTATGTCATTTTAGCGGCATTTTCCATATTTGTCTAGCGTTGTTTTCCCCGGGAAGACTTCTGGCTCCGGGCGGGAAACGGGGCTTGCCCGGCCGCGCCCCTCCCCTATTGACGGGGTGCGCGGCTTGTAATATGTTAAGGGGGAATATATTGAGGGAAGGGCGGCCGCGGATATGAAGAGCATCAGTTGGGGCATTATGGCGACAGGGACGATCGCGAGGAAGTTTGCGGCCACGGTTGCGGGGCTGACGGATACGGGCAGGGTGCTGGCGGTGGCGTCGCGCGACGGGGATAGGGCGGCGGCCTTCGCGGCCGAGCACGGGGTGCCGCGGGCGTACGGCGATTATGCCGCGCTGGCCGGCGACGGCGATGTCGATGTGGTATACGTGGCGACGCCGCATTCGCACCATTACGAGAATGCCAGGCTGTGCCTGGAGCACGGCAAGCACGTGCTGTGCGAGAAGTCGTTCACGGTGAATGCCGCCCGGGCGGCGGAGCTTATTGCCCTGGCGCGGGCGAAGGGGCTTTTCATCATGGAGGCGTTCTGGACGAAGTTCCTGCCGGCGTACGGGCTGCTGGCGAAGGAGCTGGCCGCCGGGGCGATCGGCGAGGTGACGCATTTCCGGGCCCAGTACGGGTTCGCGCCGACGGGGGCCCGCTATGTGCGCAAGTTCGACCCGGCGCTGGCCGGCGGGACGCTGCTGGATATCGGCGTGTATGCTTTAGGGGTGGCGGCGATGGTGCTGGGGTACCGGCCGGCGGCGCTGCATGCGCGGGCGCTGCCGGGCGAGTACGGGACGGACAGGTTCGACAGCATTATGCTGGAATACGCGAACGGGACGACGGCCCACCTGGTGACGACGATCGGCACGGCGCTCCCGGCCGAGGCGGCGATTTTCGGGACGGAGGGGCGGATCGCGCTGCCGGATTTCACGGCGTTGCAGGAGTTCACGGTGTTTGCCGGCGGCGAACCGCGGACGGTGCGGGCACCATTCGCGGCGAACGGGTTCGAGTACCAGATCAGGGAGACGGAGCGCTGCCTGCGGGCGGGGCTGACGGAGAGCCCGGTGATGACGCACGCACAGACGCTGGCGGTGATGGGGCTGATGGATGAGGCCCGCGCCCAGTGGGGGCTGCGGTTCCCGGGGGAATGAGAAAAGGGAAAAGGCTGCTTATGAAGCAGCCTTTTCCCTTTTGGTGCGAATATTGGGCTTACAGTAGTTCGACGATGGTGGCCACGCCTTGGCCGCCGCCGATGCAGAGGGTGGCGAGGCCGCGTTTGGCGCCGCGCTCCTGCATGGTGTGGAGCAGGGTGACGAGGATGCGCGCGCCGCTGGCGCCGATGGGGTGGCCGAGGGCGACGGCGCCGCCTTTGACGTTGACTTTTTCCTTTTCGAAGCCGAGTTCTTTGCCGACGGCCAGGAACTGGGCGGCAAAGGCTTCGTTGGCTTCGATGAGGTCGATGTCCTTGAGGGTGAGGCCGGCTTTGGCGAGGGCCTTGCGGGTGGCGGGGACGGGTCCCATGCCCATGATGGCGGGGTCGACGCCGCCGGAGCCGTAGCCGACGATTTTGGCGAGGGGTTTGAGGCCGAGGGCTTTGGCTTTGTCGGCGCTCATGACGACGAGGGCGGCCGCGCCGTCGTTGATGCCGGAGGCGTTG
>JARKNV010000034.1 GCA_029976065.1 Selenomonadales bacterium | reverse complement strand
GGCGGTGCGGGCGGCGTCGGCGGCCGAGCTGGCGGCTGTGGCCGGCGGGCTGCTCGCGGACGGCGCGGCGGCGCTGGCGGCGATGCGGACCGCGGCTTTGAGGCTTGGCAGGCCGGGTGCGGCGGCGGCGGTCGCGCGCCTTATTATGGAAAGGTTGGCCAAATAGAGCCTTGACTGATAAATTTTTCCTGGTTATAATTAGTCCAATGTTACTATGGGCACGGAGGAGCGGGGAGTGGAGAGGTATTATCAGGCGGCGCTGACGATGGTTCCCGGGATGAGAAACGCGGTGCTGAATTCGCTTGTCGCTTTTTTCGGTAGCGCCCGGCTGGCCTGGATGGCCGCGCGGCGCGATTTGTTTTTGTGCGGTTGCCTCGATGACGGGCTCGCTAATAATTTGCTTGCCCAGCGGGAAAAGATAGATATACACAAAATGGCCGCGGATTGGGAAACTCGGGGCATCGGCGTGGTTTTCGCGCAGGAGGCGGCTTTCCCGCCCGGGCTGCGGAAGATTTTCGACCCGCCGCAGGTGCTTTATTACCGCGGCCGCCTGCCGCAGGACGAGCTGCTGGTCGGCATCGTCGGCGCCCGCCGGGCGTCGGCGTACGGCCGGAACGCCGCCAAAGCGCTGGCGGCCGGCCTGGCGGCAGCCGGGGCGGGGGTGGTCAGCGGCGCGGCCCGCGGCATCGACAGCGCCGCCCACGAGGGGGCGCTGGAGGCCGGCGGTTATACGGTGGCGGTGCTGGGCTGCGGCGTGGATGTCGTTTATCCGCCCGAGAACGGCCGGCTGCTGGCCAGGATCACCGAGCAGGGCGCAATCGTGTCCGAATACTGGCCGGGCGGCGATCCCCTGCCGCACCACTTTCCGGTGCGCAACCGGATAATAAGCGGCTTGTCCCGCGGGGTCGCGGTGGTGGAGGCGGCGGAGAAGAGCGGGTCGCTGATAACGGCCGACTGGGCCCTGGAGCAGGGCCGCGACGTGTTCGCGGTGCCGGGCAGCATCTTTTCGGCGACGAGCGCCGGGACGAACAGGCTGCTGAAACAGGGGGCCAAGCCGGTGACGACGGCGGCCGATATTCTTGAGGAGTATGTGGCGGTCCGTGCCGTGAAGACGCGCCAGCCGCGGCCCGAGCCGGCCGGCGACGAGGGCCGGGTGTGGGCGGCTTTAAGCTGCGACGAGCCGCTGTCGGTGGAGGAATTGATCATGCGGGTCGGATTGCCGGCGCCGGTTATTACATATATATTATTGCAGCTCGTGCTGAAGGATATGGCGGCCGAGTTCGGCGGACAGCGTTACGTCCGCCTGCCTGGGAGGGAAACGGGTGAGTAAAGCGCTGGTCGTGGTCGAATCGCCGGCCAAGGCGAAGACGATCGAGAAGTTTCTTGGCAAGAATTATACCGTGAAGGCGTCGATGGGCCACCTAAGGGATTTGCCGAAAAGCCAGTTCGGGGTGGACATCGAGCATGATTTCGAACCGAAATACATCAATATCCGCGGCAAGGGCGACCTTATCAAGCAGCTGAAGGAAGAAGCCAAGAAGGCCGGCAGCGTTTACCTGGCGACTGACCCTGACCGCGAGGGCGAGGCGATTGCCTGGCACCTGGCCCACCTACTGGGGATCGGCGAACAGAAGGCCTGCCGGATCGAGTTCAACGAGATCACCAAGCCGGCCATCCAGAAGGCGGTGAAGCATCCGCGGCCGATCGACCTTTCGCGGGTGGACGCGCAGCAGGCCCGCCGCATTCTCGACCGCATCGTCGGCTATAAGCTGAGCCCGCTGCTGTGGCGCAAGGTGCGCAAGGGCCTGAGCGCCGGCCGGGTGCAGTCGGTGGCGGTGCGCCTCATCTGCGACCGCGAGCGGGAAA
The DNA here is from genome assembly GCA_029976065.1 of Selenomonadales bacterium. GTDB lineage: Bacteria > Bacillota > Negativicutes > Sporomusales > UBA7701 > Anaeroselena. The sequence goes on along the minus strand of JARKNV010000034.1, from coordinate 758 downwards.
TCCAGGCGTTCGTGTCGGAAGAGTACTGGACGGTGACCGCCAAGCTGCGGGCGAAGCCGAAGGGCGGCCTGTTCGACGCCGAACTGGTGGCGGTGGACGGCAAGAAGGCGGAGATCGGCAGCGAGGCCGCGGCGAAGCAGATCACCGCCGCGATGGAGAAGGCGGACTACAGCGTGCGCGAGGTGAAGCGCCGGGAGCGCCGCCGCAACCCGCTGCCGCCGTTCATCACCAGCAGCCTGCAGCAGGACGCGTCCCGCCGCCTGGGCTTCACGGCCCGCAAGACGATGCTGCTGGCCCAGCAGCTCTACGAGGGCATCGATGTGGCCGGCGTCGGCCCGGTCGGTCTGGTGACGTACATCCGCACCGACTCGACGCGCGTGTCCGACGAGGCGCTGACCGCGGTGCGCGAGCACATACTGCAGCATTATGGGCCCGACTATCTGCCCGAGAAGCCCAACTATTACAAGAAATCGCAGAAGGCGCAGGACGCGCACGAGGCGATTCGTCCGTCGCACATGGAGCTTAAGCCCGACGCGCTGAAAAACACGCTGTCCAAGGATCAGTACCGGCTGTATAAGCTGATATACGCGCGGTTCGTGGCCAGCCAGATGACGCCGTCCGTCTCCGAAACGATGGCGGTCAATATCGACGCGGGCGACTGCACGTTTAAGGCCAACGGGTCCCACATGGTGTTCAAGGGCTACACCGCGAGCTTTTCCGGCGAGGACGACGACAGCAAGGACAACATCCTGCCGCCG
>JARKNV010000006.1 GCA_029976065.1 Selenomonadales bacterium | reverse complement strand
GCCGCCTGGCGGGCGGGGTTCTGGCCGAGCCCGGCCTGGAGGACGTTGCCGAAGATTACTTCGTCGACGGCTTCGGCTTTGACGCCGGCGCGGGCCAGGGCTTCTTTGATGACGATGGCGCCCATCTCGGGGGCGGAGAGGGAGGCCAGCGCGCCGTTGAAGCTGCCGATGGCGGTGCGGACGGCGCTGGCGATGACGATGTCGCGCATGCAGAAACCTTCTTTCCGTTTATTCTTTCATGCCGCGGTGCTGTCCATCGTTACTGCATGATGGGCGGAATGTAGGTAAGCGTTTTGCCGAGCACGTACAGCATGATGAGCACGACCGGGGTGTGGAAGATCAGCTGGAGGACGGAGTAGCCGGCGAGGTCTCTGGCTTTTACGCCGGTGAGGCCGAGCAGCGGCAGCATCCAGAACGGGTTGATGAAGTTCGGCAGCGCTTCGGCGGCGTTGTAGACCTGGACCATCCAGCCGAGGTGGACGTGGAGTTCGTTGGCGGCCTGCAGCATGTAGGGCGCTTCGACGACCCATTTGCCGCCGCCCGAGGGGAGGAAGAGACCGAGCACGGCGGAATAGATGCCGATTACGACCGGCAGGGTGTCGGCGGTGGATATCGATACGAAGAATTCCGCGAGGAGGTCGCAGAGGCCTGAGCCCATGAGGACGCCGAAGATGCCGGCGTAGAGCGGAAACTGGAGCAGGACGCCGCCGGTCATCGGTACGGATTTGCCGGCTGCTTTGAGGAAGGATTTCGGGGTCCAGTGGAGCAGCATGCCGGCGATCAGGAACATGAAGTTGTAAACGTTGAGGTCCATGGCGGCCAGGAAACCTTTGGTCGAGAAGGTGTTCCACAGGAAGGCGAAACCGAGGAGGACGATGATGATGGTGAGGATGGGGCTGTATTCGAGGTATTCGCCGGGGGTCTGGGCCTTGCCGATCTCATCTTCTTTCTCTTCGGCGTAGCGGATACCGACCATTTCGGCGGTTTTGGCCTTGTCGGCGGTCGGGCAGGAGACGTAGCAGATCCAGACGGACAGGACGACGAGGACGATTATCATGACGAGGTTCTGCCAGGTGAACAGGGTTTCGTCCATGGGGATGGTGCCGCTTATCTTATAGAGGGCGGGCGGGATGGACGCCTTGGTGGCCATGAGCAGGGCGGCCGAAGACGAGAGGCCGAGGGCCCAGATGCTGCCGAGGCCGAGGTAGGCGGCGGCGCCCATGGCGCGGTAGTCGATGCCGGGGACGCGCTTGCTGACTTCGCGGGTCAGGATGCCGGCGAAGATGAGGCTGAAGCCCCAGCTCAGCAGGGAGGCGATCATGGCCACGAAGGCGACGTAGGCGACGGCGACCTTCGGGCTCTGCGGGAAGGCGGCCAGCTTGATGACGAGTTTCTTGACCGGCGGCGCGACGGCGACGACGTAGCCGCCGATGACGACGAAGGCCATCTGCATGGTGAAGGGAATCATGCCCCAGAAGGATTTGCCGAAGTCGATGCCGACCTGCATCGGGGTCCGGCCCATGAGCATGGCGGCTACGGCGACGATAACGACGGCGATGGCGGCGAAGACGTAGGCGTCGGGGAACCAGCGTTCGCTCCAGTCGGCCAGGGACGCGCCGAGACGGGCCAGCGCACCCATCTGTTCCTGCTGGGCAGGACGTGTTTCGTTTGCCACTGTGGTTCACTCTCCTTTGATAAGTGCGTTTATTTTATTTATGAAACTACATGGTTTTGAGGTTGGGGCTGACGGATAGTTTGGCGTCGGTCTTGGCGATGACGTCGGCGGCGCTGACGCCGGGGGCCGTTTCTTCGAGGACGAGGCCCTGCGGGGTGACGCGGATGACGCCGAGTTCGGTGACGATCAGGGTGATGACGCCTTTAGCGGTGAGCGGCAGGTCGCAGTTCCTGAGGATCTTGGGGCTGCCGTCCTTGGCGCAGTGCTCCATGGCGACGATGACTTTTCGGGCGCCGACGACGAGGTCCATGGCCCCGCCCATGCCAGGCACCATCTTGCCGGGGACCATCCAGTTGGCGAGGTTGCCCTTTTCGTCCACCTGCAGGGCGCCGAGGACGGTGACGTCAACGTGGCCGCCGCGGATGAGGCAGAAGGACATGAAGCTGTCGAAGGTGGCGCCGCCGGGGATGATGCCGGCCGGGACGCCGCCGGCGTTGGACAGGTCGGGATCGGGCTCGGTTACCGGGCCGAGGCCGACGAAGCCGTTCTCGGACTGGAGGACGATCGCTACGTCTTCGGACAGGTAGTTGGGCACGAGGGTCGGCAGGCCGATGCCGAGGTTGACGAGTTCTCCGTCCTTGAGTTCCGCCGCCACCCGGCGGGCGATGATTTCTTTTGCGTTAGCCATTCACGGCGCCCCCTTTGCCTTGAACGATCCAGTCGACGACAACCCCGGGGATGGTGACCTCGTCGGGGTCGATGGCGCCGACTTCGACGATCTGCTCGACCTCGGCAATTACTTTGTCGGCCGCCAGGGCCATCACCTGATTGAAGTTTTTGGCGCTGCGCCTGAGGACGAGGTTGCCGGCCTTGTCGGCCTTGTGGGCTTTGAGCAGGGCGAGGTCGGCCCGGAGCGGCAGCTCTAGCAGGTATTGCCTGCCGCCGACGGTGAGGAGCTGTTTGCCCTCTTCGACGACGGTGCCGACGCCGGTGGGGGTGAGGATGCCGCCGATGCCGGCGCCGCCGGCGCGGATCTGTTCGGCCAGGGTGCCCTGCGGGGTGAGGACGACTTCCATTTCCCCGGCCATCATCTGCCGGCCGGTTTCGGGATTGGTGCCGATGTGGGAAACGATGCACTTCTTGACCTGCTTGTTGACCACGAGTTTGCCGATGCCTTTGTCGGGGAAGGCGGTGTCATTGGCGATGACGGTCAGGTTGCGGACGCCCTTGGCGGCCAGGCCATCGATGATGTCCGTCGGCGAGCCGACGGCGAGGAAGCCGCCTATCATGACGGTGGCTCCGTCCTTGACAGCGGCGACTGCCTCTTCAAGCTTGCGTACTTTGTTCAATTCGCTTCCTCCTTTTCCGGTGAGTATGATTTCATAGCCTTGTATAAACGCAAAAACCGTGCCAAAAAAAATTTTTTCGGCACGGCGGCGGTTTGTCGGTTTCATGCGGTTCGGGGTGGCGAAAACGGCCGATGCGGCGGCGGCAGGTGGCTATTTTTTAGGCGGCGGTGACTACTTTTTGCGCATCATTCCTCGCCTTCGGCGGCCAGGTTGTACTCCTCGATTTTGTATTGCAGCGCCCGGCGGCTCATGTCGAGGTCGCGGGCGGTTTTCATGCGGTTGCCCCTGTTGCGGCGCAGGGCGTCGCGGATTATCCGGCATTCGGTGTCTTTGATGATCTCGCGCATGCTTTTGCCCTGCCAGGACGACGACGCGCCCTGGTCCCGGCCGCCGGCGGCCCCGGGGGCGAGCAGCGGCGGCAGGTCTTCGGCGAAGATCATCCGGCCGGTGCTCATGATGACCGCCCGCTCGACGACGTTCGACAGTTCGCGGATGTTGCCCGGCCAGCGGTAGTTTTCGAGGATGGCCATGGCGTCGGGGTCGAAGTCGTCCAGGTCGTGGCCCGCTTCCTGGGCGAATTTCTGCAGGAAGAGGCGGGCCAGCAGGGGGATGTCCTCGCGGCGCTCGCGGAGCGGGGGTATCTCGACGGTCACGACCGCCAGCCGGTAGTACAGGTCTTCGCGGAATTCGCCCTTGGCGACGAGCTCGGGCAGGGAACGGTTGGTGGCGGCGACGACGCGCATGTCGGTCCTGACCGTCTGGGTGCCGCCGACCCGTTCGAATTCCCGCTCCTGGAGCACCCTGAGCAGTTTTACCTGGACGGACAGGGGCATCTCGCCGATCTCGTCGAGCAGCAGGGTGCCTTTGTCGGCGAGCTCGAAGCGGCCGATGCGCCGGGCCGCGGCGCTGGTGAAGGCGCCTTTTTCGTGGCCGAAGAGTTCGCTTTCGAGCAGCGTTTACGGCAGGGCGCTGCAGTTGACTTTGATGAGCGGGCCGGCGGCCCGCGGGCTGTGGTAGTGGATGGTGTTGACCATCAGTTCTTTGCCGGTGCCGCTTTAGCCGGTTATCAGGACGGTGGCCTGGGGGGGGGCGACATTGGCGACGGAGTCGTATACTTTGCGCATCAGCGGCGAGTTGGTCAGCACGCGGGTCGGGCTGAAGTGGGCCGACAGCTCCTGGCGGAGGAGGTTGGCCTCGATGGCCAGGCGCCGGTTTTCGACCGCCCGCCGCAGCATTATCTTGATTTCCTCGATGTTGAAGGGTTTGATGATGTAGTCGTAGGCGCCGGCTTTCATGGCCTCGACCGCTTTGTCGACGGTGGCGAAGGCGGTCATGAGGATGACGGCGGCGTTTACCTGCTCCTGGCGCATGGCCCGGAAGGCGGCCATGCCGTCCATTCTGGGCATGCGGATGTCCATGAGGACGACGTCGGGCTGCTCGCGGCGGGCGAGCTCGAGGGCCGCCGCCCCGTCGTCGGCGGTCAGCACTTCGTAGCCTTCGCTGCGGAGGACGACGTCGAGCATGGCGCGGACGCTTTCTTCGTCGTCGACTACCAGTATCGTGCCGGTCTGCATGCGTTATTCCCCCTGTTTGTAGATCCGCGGTATGATGACGCGGATGACCGCCCCGCCGGCGGGGTTGTCGTCGATGCGGATATGGCCGCCGCGGGCGGCGACGATCCGCTGTACGACCGCCAGGCCGAGGCCGGTGCCGGTCTGCTTGGTGGTGAAGAAGGGATCGAAGATTTTTTCGCGGATGGCGGCCGGGATGCCGGGACCGGTGTCGGCGAAGAGGATTTCGACTTCG
>JARKNV010000073.1 GCA_029976065.1 Selenomonadales bacterium | reverse complement strand
ATCAGTCATGCGCAAAATGATGCTCGCCCTCGTCCTCGGCCTGGCCCTTCTCCTCATTGCCCTGCCGGCATCCGCCGCCGGGTGGCTGGGCGGCAAAACCGCCGTCACCTTCCTCGGCCACGCCGCCTTCCAGCTCACCAGCGGCGACACCACCATCCTCATCGACCCCTACCTCACCGGCAACCCGCAGGCCGCCGCCTCGCCCGACGTCATCAAAGCCGACTACATCCTCGTCACCCACGCCCACGGCGACCACCTCGGCGACACCGCCGCCATCGCCAAGCGCACCGGCGCCAAAGTAATAACCACCTCCGAAATCGCCCGCATGCTCAAAGACCAGGGCTGCGACGTCGTCCCCGTCCAGATCGGCGCCAAGAAAGCCTTTGACTTCGGCTATGTCCGCGTCACCCAGGCCATCCACGGCTCCGGCGTCCCCGGCGGCCTCGCCGCCGGCTTCGTCGTCAACCTCCGCGGCGCCGTCATCTACCACGCCGGCGACACCGCCCTTTTCGGCGACATGGCCCTCATCGGCAAACTTGAAAAACTCGACTGCGCCCTCCTGCCCATCGGCGACAACTACACCATGGGCCCCGACGACGCCGCCGAAGCCGTCGGCATGCTCAACCCCAAGCTCGTCGTCCCCATGCACTACAACACCAACCCCCTCATCCAGCAAGACCCCGTTGCCTTCAAAAAAGCCGTCGAAACCCGCTACGGCAACGTCAAAGTCGAAGTCATGAAACCCGGTGCCGTGCTGATTCTTTAGCTTCGCACGGAGCACAAAACAAGCACCCGCACACACGTGCGGGTGCTATTTTTTCCCCTTCCCCTCGTCGCCGGCCGCCAGCGCCGCCAGCCGCTCCTCGATCCTCTTCAGTCTCGCCTCCAGCCGCTCCGCGTCCTCCTTCGCCTTCTGCTGGTTCGCCAAATTCTCCTCGGCCGCCAGCACCACCGACAGCAGCGCCAGGACATCGCCCACCGTCGCCACGAAACCGGCCAGGATGCCGAGCTCCTCGGCGTTCCTGTTCCCGGCCAGCGCCAGCGCCGTCAGCAGGGCGAGCAGCGCCTCCTCGTCAGCCTCCTGCCGCGACACCGCCCCATCACCCTCCTTCCTTTACATGATATGCAGGCCGCCAGGACACAGACTAAATCTCGCCAGTTGAGATTTTTGTCGAAATGTGCAGGAAATAAAAAGACAAATGTTGAATCGCTTTAGCTATGGAACCGATTCCCGTAGCCCCCCGCCATGCTCCCGGGCCGCGGTACGAAAGGTGACGCCGTGAAGGAAAACAAGCGTGCTGGCCGTCCGCTCATCGAGCAGGTCAACATGGAAGCTATCGAGGATTTCTGCCGCCAGATATATTATTGCGACCCCAGCACCGCCATGCACGCCGAGCACGTCGCCGACCTCATGGCGGGGCTGGCCAGCCAGATGGGCCTGGATTCGGACGAAATCAACCTCGCCTACATGGTCGGCGTCGTCCACGATGTCGGTAAAATAAAGACCCCGGAAAACATCCTCACCAAACCCGGCCGCCTCACCGCCGAAGAATTCGCCGTCATGAAGCGCCACGCCGCCGACGGGGCCGCCATGCTCGCCGACGTCGCCGGCGTCGAACCCATCATCGCCATCATGCGCCACCACCACGAGCGCTGGGACGGCAGCGGCTACCCCGACGGCCTTGCCAAGGCCGAAATACCGCTGTTCAGCAGGATGCTCGCCCTCTGCGACGCCTTCGACGCCATGACCGCCGCCCGCTGCTACCGCACTCCCGTATCCCTGCGCGAATGCGTCCGCGAAATCTGGCAGGGCGCCGGCAGCCAGTTCGACCCGGTAATCGCGGCGGTATTCATCGAATTTATTAGGGAGCGATTCGGATACTCAAAGGACGGCGAATGAGCCGTCCTTTTTGTCAGGGGCAGGCCGTTGATGACCGCCATCTGCGGCGTTGCTCCTCGGCTGCCATCCTCAGCGTACGTTCGTGTACGCTTCCGGTGTCAGCCTCCGGTGCGCCTTGCATCTAGCGGCCCTGAACGGCCTGCGCACATATCAGAGGACGGAAATAACGGAGAGACCAGTTAATGAAACCGCCGCCTTGTGGTGGTTTTTTCCTATTTTCGCGCAGGAGTTTCGGGTTCCGGGCCAAAATAGTATAGAGAGCAAGATTGCGCAAATAATGATAGGCGAACATAAATGGTGATTGCATGCTGATAAACTTTATCGCCACCCTGGCGATTGCCACCGCGGGCGGCTTGCTGTTCTTCCTCATCCACAGCCCCCTGCCGTGGATGCTCGGCCCCTTGGCCGCCACCCTGGTCCTCGGCAAATTCAGCCCCGGCCGCGTTTGCTGGCCGCTGTCCATGCGGGAAGGCGGCCAGCTCGTCCTCGGCTACATGCTGGGCCGGCCCTTCACCGCCGAAGTCGGCCTCTACATCCTCTCCCAGCTCCACCTCATGCTGGCCATGACCGTCCTCCTCGTACTCTTCAGCTTCGCGGCCGGCTACGTCACCCACCGCCAGACCGGGCTTTCCCTGCCCACCACCGTGCTCGCCACCGTCCCCGGCGGCCTGGCGCAAATGGTCATCCTCAGCGGCGAGATCGCCGGCGCCGACACCGGCGTAGTCACCGTCATACAGACCCTCCGCATGCTCTCCGTCGTCTTCACCGTCCCCTTCCTCGCCATCCACGGCCTCGCCCCCGCCGTCCCGGGCGCGGCCGTCCTCCCGGGCGCGGCGGCCGCAGACCTTGGCGACGCCCTTCCCTTCGTCGCCGCCGTCCTCGTCGGCGCCTGGCTGGCCGTACGCATCAATCTTCCCACCCCCTACCTCCTCGGCCCCGTCCTGGCCACCGCCGCGCTCGTCATCGGCGGCCTGGCCGCGCCGGCCGTGCCGCAGCCCCTGCTCATCGCCGCCCAGATCGCCATGGGCACCTACATGGGCACCACCATCGACTTCACCACCATGGGCAACTGGCGGAAAATCCTCTCCGCCACCTTCCTTAACGTCCTCGCCCTCCTCGTCGTCGCCCTCCTGATTGGCTACGCCTTGGCGATCGCCATCCCCGCCAGCCTCGTCACCGCCTTCCTCAGCGCCGCCCCCGGCGGCATGGCCGAGATGGGCCTCACCGCCTTCCTGCTCGGCGGCGACGTCTCGGTCGTCGCCGGCTACCATCTGTTCCGCCTGCTCTTCATCCTGCTCGTCCTGCCGTACTTCCTGCGATACTGGCTCATAAGGAGGGACCCGGCGTGAAAGCGAAATACCGCGACACCATCATAACCGCCCTCGTCGGCGACATCACCCTCCAGGACGCCGACGGCCTCGTCAACGCCGCTAACAGCCGCCTCGCCGGCGGCGGAGGCGTCGACGGCGCCATCCATGCCAAAGGCGGTCCGGCCATCATGCGCGAGCTCGACGTCATCCGGGCCCGCCAGGGCGGCTGTCCCGCCGGCCAGGCCGTCATCACCGGCGGCGGGGAACTCGCCGCCCGCTATGTCATCCACACCGTCGGCCCCGTCTACGACGGCCGCCCCTCCGACCCCGAACTGCTCGCCGCCTGCTACGCCAATAGCCTGCGGCTCGCCCGCGAGCACGGCCTCCGTTCGCTCGCCTTCCCCTCGATCAGCACCGGGGCGCCTACCGCTATCCCATCGAACAGGCCGCCCCCATCGCCCTCGGCGCCGTCATAGACGCCCTCGACCGCTATCCGCTGGCCGAAATCCGCTTTGTCCTCTTCTCGGCCCGCGACTACGAAATATATCGCCGGCTTCTTGCCGCCGACAGACGACTACAGCAAGAGTAAGTACGACAGCAAGGAGGAAACGGTATGAAAATCAAACGGTTCGATGCCACCATCAGCACAAATAAGCTCCGCGAATCCAAGGAATTCTACATGAAGCACTTCGGCTTCCGCCTCGTCTACGAAAGCAGCTGGTACGTCGAGCTTCTCGCCGCCGGCGCCGACTCGTTCGGCGTCAGCTTCACCCTGCCGCAGCGCGAGGCCGGTGAATTCTTCAACAAGGGCCTCATCCTCTCCTTCGAAGTCGACGACGTCGACGCCGAATACCGCCGCCTCAAGGCGGCCGGCCTCGACATCATCCAGGAGCTCGTCGACAAACCCTGGGGCGAGCGCAGCTTCGTCATCGACGACCCCAACGGCGTCCACCTCTATATTTATAAATCTATTCCCCCTACTCCCGAATACAAGGAAATCTACGACTCATTCAAATAAGACCGGGGTGATAAGAGTGCACTTTCAAGGCTACCGCCGCCCCGACGGCAAGGTCGGCATCCGCAACCACGTTCTCGTCATCCCCTCGGTCGTGTGCGCCAACCGCGTCGCCCGCGGCATCTCCCAGCAGGTCGCCGGCACCGTCTGGGTCGAGCACCAGCACGGCTGCACCCAGCTCGGCGCCGACGCCGCCCTCACCGCCCGCGTCCTCGTCGCCCACGGCGCCCACCCCAACGTCTACGGCGTAGTCGTCGTCGGCCTCGGCTGCGAAACAATCCGCGCCCAGGACATCGCCGCCGCCATCGCCCGCGAATGCCCCCACAAACCCGTCCGCCTCGTCGTCATCCAGGACGAGGGCGGCTCCGTCAAAGCCACCGCCGCCGGCGTCGCCGCCGCCCGCGCCCTGGTCGGCGAAGCCTCGCGGCTCGCCCGCGAGCCCATCGATGCCGGCGAACTCATCCTCGGCACCGAATGCGGCGGCTCCGACGCCTGCTCCGGCATCTCCGCCAATCCCGCCCTCGGCGTCGCCAGCGACATGCTTATCGACGCCGGCGGCGCCGTCATCCTCGCCGAAACCACCGAGATCATCGGCGCCGAACACCTCGTCGCCGCCCGCGCCGTCAACGGCGAAGTCGCCAAGCGCTGCTACGACGCTATAAACCGCTGCGAAGCCCTCGCCACCGGCATGGGCGTCGACATGCGCGGCGGCCAGCCCACTCCCGGCAACATCGAAGGCGGCCTGTCCACCATCGAGGAGAAATCCCTCGGCTGCATCTACAAGGCCGGCTCCCGCCCCTTGCAGGACGTCATCGGCTACGCCGCCCCTGTAACCCAAAAGGGCCTCGTCTGGATGGACACCCCCGGCCAGGACATCGAGCAGCTCACCGGCATGGTCGCCGGCGGCTGTCACCTCGTCGTCTTCACCACCGGCCGCGGCACCTGCTGCGGCTCGCCCATCGCCCCCACCATCAAGGTAGCCACAACCACCGCCCTCTACCACAAAATGAACGACAACATCGACCTCGACGCCGGCACCGTCGTCACCGGCGGCGAAACGGTCGCCGCAGTGGGGCGGCGCATCTACGCCGAAATGCTCGCCGTCGCCTCCGGCAAGCTCGCCAAGGCCGAAATCCTCGGCTTCAACGACTTCGCCATCAACCGCATCGGGCCGACCATCTGACGGGAGGAAGAATCATGCGCGCCATTGTCATGAAACCGGCCGACAACGTCGCCACCGTCGTCGAAGCCGTGGAAGCTGGCGATTCAGTCGCCGCCGGCGGCGACGGAATCGCCATCCGCGTCGTCGAAAAAATACCCTTCGGCCACAAATTCGCCCTGCGGGCGATTGCCAAGGGCCAACCGGTCGTCAAATACGGCGAGACCATCGGTCTCGCCACCCGCGACATCCTGCCCGGCCAGCACGTCCATGTCCACAACCTCGAAAGCTGCCGCGGCCGCGGCGATAAGTAAACAGCAATTTTACATAACATTGGCCGGCGGCGCGTTCCGCCGGCTGTTCTGCCTGTGACGCGGGATTTTGTCAGACCGCCCGGCAGGAAATGTCAGGATAAATGACAGAGAAAATGTCAGGGAAAATGTTCGCTAGGGTGCGAAAATGTCAGAGGGGTGAAGCCATGACCAAAATCGCGGTAATCGCCGACGACCTCACCGGCGCCAACGATACCGGCGTCCAGTTCGCCAAGCAGGGCCTGGCCACCGTCGTGCTCCTCGATGCCCGCCAATTCAGTAATGGCGCGGCTTCCGACGTTGTCGTCATCGACACCGACAGCCGGGCCCTGCCGGCCGCCGAAGCCTACAAACGTGCCGCCGAAGCCGCGCGATTGCTGAAATCCGGCGGTTTCGCCGCCATCTACAAGAAAATTGACTCCACCCTCCGCGGCAACCTCGGCGCCGAGCTCGACGCCATCCTGGACGAGTGCGGCCTGAAGCTCGCCGTGGTGGCGCCCGCTTTCCCCAAGAACGGGCGGATAACGGTCGGCGGGCTGCATCTTTTGCACGGCGTGCCGCTTGAAGCGAGCGAGATCGCCCGCGACCCCAGGATGCCGGTGAAGGAGTCGTATTTGTCGGCGCTGCTGGCCGCGCAGACTAAGCGCAAGGTCGGCCATATCGGCCTGAAAACGATGCTTGCCGGCGAAGACGCGATCGCCGCGGAGCTGGCGCGGCTGGCCGGGGACGGAGTGGAGATTGTCACCTGCGACGCATGGCAGGACGACCAGCTCGAAAACCTGGCCGCCGCGATCGTCGCCAGCGGGCTGGCGGCGCTGTGGGCGGGATCGGCCGGCCTGGCCGAGTATCTGCCGGCCGCCCTTGGCCTGAGCGGCGGCGCGCGGCGCGCGGGGCCGGTCATCGTCATCGCCGGCAGCGTTTCCAACGTCACCCGCAGCCAGGTGGCGAAGCTGAGCGAACGCCCCGATGTCGCGCATATCATGGTCACGCCGGCCGCCCTGCTGACGGCCGGACGGCGGAAGGCCGAGATCGAGCGCTGCTGCGCGGCGGCGGCGGCCGCGGTGCGGGAAGGTAAAAGCGCCGTGCTGGCCTCGGGCTACAGCGACGACGTCGTCAACGCCACCCGCCAGGAAGCGAAGGCGCTCGGCCTTGACAACCAGCAGACGGGCGAAATGATTGCCGCCGGCCTGGGCGAGATGGGCGCGCGGCTGGCCGGGGAGATGTCGCTGGGCGGCCTGGTGCTGACCGGCGGCGATATCGCCGTGGCGGTGTGCGCTGCGCTTGGCGCCACGGGCATCAGGGTAGTCCGCGAGGTAGCCACGGGCGTTCCCCTTGGCGAGCTGCAGGGCGGCCGCCGCGCCGGCCTGAAGGTCGTCACCAAGGCGGGGGCGTTTGGCAGTGACGAGGTGCTGATCAAGGCGCTCGAAGCTTTGCAGCAGTAGGTTTGGTCGTGAAGGGACGGGAAAGCGTGAGCGATAGACAATACGCGCTTGTCACCGGCGGGGGGCAAGGGATCGGCCGGGCAGTGGCCGAGACCTTTGCCGGCCGGGGTTGGGATATCGTGATTTTCGAGCGCGACGCCGAGGCGGGCGAGGAGGCGCGGGCGGCGGTCGAAGCCGCCGGGGGCGTGTGCCTTCTTTACGGCGTCGATGTGGCCGACGAGCAGGCGGTGGCGCGGGCCTGCGCCGGGCTGGCGGCCCGCGGGGTGAAGCTCGGCGCGCTTGTCAACAATGCCGGGATTTCCCGGACTACGCCCCTAGACGGGCCGCTGGCGGCCTGGGACGAGGTGGTCGCCGTCAATCTCAGGGGGGCGTACGTGGTCGTGAAGTATGCCCTGCCGCTGCTGACCCCGGGGGCGGGCATCGTCAACATCGCCTCGACCCGCGCGCTGATGTCCGAGCCGGACTGGCACGCCTACGACGCGGCCAAGGGCGGCCTGCTGGCCCTGACCCATTCGCTGGCCGTCACCCTCGGGACGCGGCGCATCAGGGTCAACGCCATCAGCCCCGGCTGGATCGATACGAGCCTGCTGAAAAAGGCGAAGGCGCGACGGCCGGCGCACCTTCGCCCCGTGGACCACGAGCAGCATCCCGCCGGCCGGGTGGGACGGCCGGAGGATATCGCCGCCGCCTGCCTGTTCCTTGCTTCGCCCGAGGCCGGGTTTATAACCGGTTCTAATCTGGTGGTCGATGGCGGGATGACGGTGAAGATGATCTACGCCGAGTAGGAGAAGATATTTTGAAGCGGTTCAGCGTTTTGGATTTGACCGGTAACGCCGGCGCGGCGTGGCTGGAGAGCGGGTACGCGGCGTTCGCGGCCGGAACGGACGGGGACGGGCGGCCGATGCGGCCGGACGTGCTGGTGGCCGCGGCCGGGGACTGGGCGGCGGTGGAAAGGCTGTGGCCGAAGGTGGCGGTCGCCCAAGGGGCGGGTGAGCTGCCGGCGGAACTGGCCGGGGATTACCGCCGTTGCCGCTGGCGGAGCTTTATCGTGCTGACGCGGCTGGAAGCGCCGCTGGCTGAGCCCGCCTGGGACGCCTACGGGGACGACGCGCGGGCGGTGGCCGGCGCGGTTTACGGCCACCTGCTGGCCGAGGTTTTCCGCGATACGCGCGAGTGGTGCGGCCATACTTTTTCCGTCCTCGGGCGGTAATTTTTTTCGGCGGCAGGGATTACGGGGAGAACGGACGAATCCGATTAGCATGGCGACGAAAGTGATTATCATCAATTTGGAGCTAGGCATGCCGACGGTCGAGCAGGCGGTCCACCGGCTGGGCGGGGAGCTCATCCGGGCCCGCGCCCAGAGGGCGAAGGCGGTCAAGATAATCCACGGCTACGGCTCGTCCGGCGTGGGCGGCAAGCTGCGGGTCGGCATCCGCGCGGCCCTGGCGGAGCGCAAGCGGCGGGGCGATATAAAGGAGGCGGTGGCGGGGGAGGACTGGAGCATTTTCGATGCCGGCGCCCGCCGCATCCTGGACGCTTGCCCCGATCTGAACCGCGACCGCGATTTCGAGCGCGGCAACGCCGGAATAACGATGGTGCTGCTGTAACGACATTTCTTCAAGGAGAGCGTAATATGGTCAAGATACCGAAAAACCGGGCGGATTCCGAGATGGTGGGCAATCTCACCGAACAAAGCAGTTTTGAGCATTTGAGCGACGGGACGGACAGCCAGCCCGCCGCCAGACCGGCGAAAAAGGAAGCGCCGAAGCCGGCCTACGCGGAGTTTTTCACCCCCGAGCTGCAGGAGGACGTGGGCAAGGCGCTGCTGGCGCTGAAGGTCAGCCTCTATAAGCAGGGGATCGTCGATTACGGGCTGAAGGTGGCGGCGGAGGGCGACCAGGTGGTGCTGAAGGCGGTGCCCAAGCAGCCGAAGCAGCCCAAACAGCGCTGAAACGGAAGATAAATAGAGCCCCGGAGGCCGCTGGAGCGGCGCCGGGGCTTTTTTATTCGGCCGGGGAAGGGCGGCCGGGAGGGAGAGGCGGGTCAGTGGCCCGGGAGCTCGTCGGCGAAGACGGTGTTTTCGACTTCCCAGCGCTTGAGGCGGCAATAGGCCCAGGGCATGTAGAGGCCGAAGGTGATGAAGGTGAGAAGCAGGATGAGCAGCCAGTGGCCGAGCAGGCCGAGGCCGCTGCCGACGAACGCCTGTCGGCGGCCGCCCACGCAGGTGTTGGCGGCGATCCACCGCTGCTGAGCGGAATACGCCCACGGGAAAAACAGGCCGAGGGTGATAATGCTTACGAAGGAAGTCCAGAGGAACAGCCAGAAATACCCCAGCCCCGATCCGCGAAATTCGAATTTCGTCATATGGTACCTCCAATAAAGTAGTAAATCGTTATCATTATATTCGCCGGCAGCCGCATGTGCGCCTCTGCGGCGTGGCGAAACAAAACCCCGTTCCGGGGTGCGACGGACGGGGCTTTCACTTGCACTTTACAAATATTACCAGCGAGACATGCGGCTGTGGGGCGTATTGGGTTGGGCTGGTTGGGTGGAGGGTGGATGGGTGTCGTGGGGCGAGGGGATTGAGGGGCGAGGGATCGAGGGGGAAAGGGGAAAGGCGGAGGGATGATGCGGGGAAGAGGGAGGGGACAGAAGACGATAGAAAGATGGCGGAAAAACGGCAGGGTAATGCCAGAGTATGTTGGTGAAATGTCAGAGGAGAGGCAGCGAAATGTTCGAGAAGTGAGGGAGAAGGGGGCGGGGGGAGGAGGGCGAGGAGGCGGGGGGTTCCTCGCGCATGCATTGACACCGCGGTTTATTTATAATTATAATTAGTTTATAATTAATATTGCCAAGAAGGGCATTTGTAAGGGGCGGTATGGCCGCTGACGCTTTAATGTGCGAGGTGCAAAATGGATTACCGCTATCAGGAGACCGTCGACTGGGGAATAATAAAACGGGAATGGATTCACGAAGATTCTCGGTGGCTTGTCGTAATCGAGCTGCACGAGGAGGACCGGTACACGGTAAAAATCGTCCATAAGCCGAGCGGGCAAGATTACTATTCGTACCTGTCGGCAAACGGCAAGCTGACCTTCGGCTCGCTGGCCGACGCCGAGGCTTTTGCCGCCGGCCAGCAGCAACGGATGGCTGCGCTTATCAGCAACAAGGACTGCGGTATTCCCGGCGGGCCCGGCGAAGGCTGCGCAAAACGCGATGACGGAAAAGACAAACAGAACTAAGGTAACGGCTAAATGGCCTCCAGGCGCCGAAAGGCAGCGGGAGGCCGATTTTTTTGAAGTGCAAGGAATGGTCAAAAGTGTAATTTTACAATATTTTCCAGAGACACAAAGGGGAAATTGGGAGTTGGGGTACGAGGTTATGAGGCGAGAGGGTTGGGGGCATGGGGTGGTAGGCTGAAGGGGGCAAGGAGAGGATGAGGTGAGCGAGGAGGGGAGACGGGGGCGGGGTTCAAGGGGGGAAAACTGCGGGCGGCATTTATGCGCACGGGCGGCGGCGGGGAGAGAAAACGGCCGGGCGGGTTGGCGGTGCCATGTGGCTATTGGGTGTGTTAGGTTGAGCGGTGGGGGGCTGGGTGTTGTTGGGGTGGCTGTGGGGGTGAGGGATATTGGGGAGTGAGGTGCGGGGGGAGGGAGGCGGGGGAGGTGATAGGGTGAATTTTATGTATTAGGAGGAATATAATGGAAAAACGAGGAAGTAATACGCAAAATTTGATTCGCAGGGGGATTTTATGAAAAGGGTTATAATTATCCTGGCGGTGTTTCTGGTTATCCCGGCTGTGGCGTTTTGCTCGACAACCAAATTCATGGAGCGCGATACGGAGCTTCACCCTCAGGGCTGGATCGCCGGGGCGCTGACTTTCAGGGAAGGGACCACGGTTACTTTGAATGATAACAACGAGGTGATTTCCGGCGATTTGAGGTGGAACGAGCGATTACTCACCGTCGGTTATAGCTCCGCCCTTTTCGAAGGACTAGCGGGGGAAGGCGCTCGCGCGCTCGTCGCCTTCAAACCAGGCAGGGTCACTTTTAACGAACGCGGCCTGACGCTTTCGGGAACTTTGCAACACGACGCGACGGTTATTTTATACGGCGACGCGAACCCGGTCGTATATCTAAAATACTGTACTTATATCGAATTCAACAACGACGGCAGTCTTCTCCGGGGAACGCCAAAAGCCGACACTTATTTTCATCCCAAGGGATGGCGCACATCTTTACCGAATGACACCAACGCAGGATTCGTAAAATTCAAGGGTCTCACCGAAGTGCTTTTCGGCTCCAACGGCGAGGTAATCACGGGAACGCTGGCCAATGACGTAACGATAAACGGGACCACCTACCCCGCAGGCACAACGCTGCGCTTCAGCGAAACCGCCAACCCTCAAAGAATTTAGCAGATAAAAACCCCGGCCGGGAGGCCGGGGTTTTGCTGTGCGGGCGTGGCAATGATACAAAAGAACCGTCCTTTTATATCCATATCCTACCAACAGAACATGCGGCTATTGGGTGTGTTAGGTTGAGCGGTGGGGTGGTTGGGTGTTGTGGGGTGGCCGTGGGAGTGAGGGATATTGGGGAGCGAGGTGCGGGGGAGGGGGGGCTGGTAAAGGCGCTGAGGTTTTAGGTGCGCAGAGGGACGATTTTGGCTCTTCCTTGGAGACGGGATAAAAAAGAAATAGCCTCATGATTTGACAAATATCCAGCGAATAAGACAACAACTTCACTTAATAATGACATTAATAGATAAAATACCCTTATTTTTTATTTACAAAAGTGATTTTTTCACTTATAATTGGCTTGAACAACTGACGGGGGGAGATTGCTATGCTTATTAAATTTAGAATTGGTAACTTTTTGTCTTTCGGCCCATTACAAGAATTTAGTATGGTAGCGGGTAAGGTTAGAGGCCATCGCGACCATATCTTAACGAGTAAAAAAGTTAGTATTCTGCGATTCAGCGCGTTGTATGGTGCTAATGCCTCTGGTAAATCCAGTTTCGTAAATGCCCTAGATTTTTCCCAAAAAGTTATTGTAGACGGAATCCCTAAGGGGTTTACACGAAAATATAACAGAACAACTGAACAATATAGAGATAAAGTAAGCCATTTTGAATTCGAAATAAAGGTCAACGAAAAATTCTATAATTATGGTTTTCAAATAAAATTATCAGAAAGCACTATTACAAAGGAATGGCTAAACGAAGTACATCAAGATTCGTTGTCAAAAATTTTCTATCGAGATTTACTTAGCAACGAGTATTTGATAGGTAAACTTTTCAAAAAAAACGAAGTTAATCAACGCCTTCGTATCTACTTTGATGACACCAAAGCAGACGAATCTGCACTTTTTCTGAGTGTAATGAATAGGGATAAATCAGAGCTATACAAAACTAAGTCGGAGTTGATAATCTTCAAAGAAATATATAACTGGTTTAAGTTTGATGTGGATATTAATTATCCAGACAGGCCCTTTTCAAGTTATTCATATTTTACAACAAAATCCAATTCTGAAGAAATCTTCAATACGATCAATAAGTTTAGTACCGGAATAACCAATTTTAGAATTATAGATGCTAAGCGCGACGATATAATTAATTCAATACCCGAGAAATTACTAAAGAAGGTTCAAGAAGATATTGAACAAAAAATTATACATTCAAAGAAGGAAAGCTTTCCACCGTCAGAAATCGGCATAATTCTTAGAGTGGACAAAGAGTTTTTCATTTTTGAGGTAGATGAAAATTATAATATTATGATAAAAACAATAGAGTTTGAACACGGTTCTCATGGTTCATTTAATATATGCGAAGAATCAGATGGAACTCGACGCATTTTAGAACTAGTAGAAATATTGTTCACTGAAAGCAACAATAAAGTATATGTAATTGATGAAGTCGATAGAAGCTTGCATCCGCTTCTAACTTATAGATTTATTGAGTCTTATTTTAAGTCAATAAACAAAAAAAATATCCAGTTAATTGTCACTACTCATGAATCAAGATTACTCAATTTGGATTTATTGAGGCGTGACGAAATTTGGTTCGTTAATAAAAACTCGAATGAGGAATCCGAGTTATATTCTTTAGAACAGTTTAATGAGCGGTTTGATAAACGAATAGATAAATCATATCTACTTGGACGATATAATGCTATTCCAAACTTCGAAGAGGCGTAGTTTTTATGAAAGATGCGAATGAATATTGTAAGCGAAATTTGCCGAGGCGTAAAATATACAAAAATATATACACATTTTATGATGACTATAATATACTTTTTCACTTACAGCGCATTTCTAGCACACTTTCCGCTTCTCAAAGTTCCTGGCTAATCAAATATTATATTCTGGAACCCAATATTACCTTTAGCAAGTTACTAAAACAAATTGAAAGTCCATACCATATGTTTAACAAAGGACTAGACAAAATTTGTGTTATTCACTGTAGACCTGTCGTTTTAAAAAACGCAACTATAACAATAGAGTGTTTTTCCAGTATAAGCCAATTTGAACAATGGCTAAACAAATTACGAGCATCCTAGATTCCTGTAGTTCTTACTACAGTTTATCATAGATATTTTATTTAAAGGGGGTGGTAGCTAATCTGTATAAATGCAAAAAATTTAAGCACTAATACCGCAAATATTAGTGCTTAAACCGGGACTTTATTGAGAATAAAGGTCCACTATGTCATACCAACCATAGTGTATCATATTCTCAAAAAAATTCAAAATGATATTTTAGGAGGAATAAGATGCACTTTAGCCATTTTTACAAACTTAACATTCGGGGACATGAAGATATCGACTTTGTCGATGTCAATTTAAAAACAGATATTCGCTTATTTCTAGATCCTTATATCATTGACCACACATATGATTCTTTTTCACGAGAGTGTACAGCAGCCATAAACAGTTTTTTTAGATGTATATTTGACTGCTGTAAATCAGGCGACGATTATCTCCTTGCTGAACTATTGGACTTTGGACATGAACCGAATGAAACAAAATTAGGTCTTTCTCGTGGGCAGTCTTGTGGCAAAGGAGCATCTCAGGAAATACTATATAACACCTTTAAAAAGATTTCTAGGAGTCACTTTCTTGAGGATGGGCTTATACAAGACCCGATGGATATATGCCTTTTTGTTGAAAATTTTGCAGAAGATAGAATGTCAGATTTGATTACCAATATTATAAGAAAAAAACTATATGATTTTACTAAATTACAATGTAATAAGCACAGTATTATACTTTCGGATACAAAAGAAATCATCGGATGTTGGTGGAATCCCCAAACACTATCATGGGAAACTATAGTAGATTACCCTCTAAAAGCAAATAACCGTAAACTATTATTGGTACCGAAAATTTTTGTTTCCCCAAAATATTTTTACTCTGTCGGGTTATACCTTCGACATAAGATTTTGCCCCAACGACAGGAATATCATAAAATTAACGAAACTAGTTTAGCTAAAATAAAATTTAAGCACGGGTTAATTATTTATGATAAACCCAACAAAAAAGATGTTTATGCTGCAGAAGTAAAAGGCACTAGGCATAAATTTTTCGCAGAAAACTATTCTCGGGAAAACCCATCTGCTTTAATGGAATTTCGGCAAATTATGAACCAGAGGGCACTGTTACCTGGTGTAAGATTAACCGATGACGACCTTGATAGAATCGTTTATAGAAAGTTATTAGCCGTATCATAAGAAGACTAAGACAATTCATTCCGTAAGTAATAATACCTCCCGCGATTGCGGGGGTATTATTTTTGCGGAACATATCGATACAGTGCCGATATAGCAGTTTCATGGTAACTGGAATAGGTAGTGTAAATATTTTGTGCATATTTGTAGAGGGGCTTCCACGTAGGGTTTTATCCGAGAGTCGGTATAATAAATTCTTTCGTCATCCTTTCCAGCAAAATGGGAAAGGGCAGGGAAAGTGCATGGCCAAATAACCTAAGAAATAACGTCGACTACTCGTTCCTGCTGGTGTTTGGGGAGGCCCCCGCAGGGGCGCAAACGGACGGCGACATTGCGGAGGGGGAATACGCGCCGTCGGCGAAGCGGAGCAGCGCCGCCACACGCGAGGCCATGGACGGCCGAGCGAGGAGGATACTGACATGGATGTCAGTTGACGACGGTGTTTGCGGGCGCGCGGAGCGAGCATACGGCGCGTTCGCCCGGAGCACCGGAGCCGGAGTTTGCGCCCCTGCGGGACAGGCAGCGACTAAAAGAAGCGGCTAATCCAAGAATAAACAATGCCCAGAGGGATGATTTCCTTCCGGGCATTGTTAGTTCAACACGATATTCAATCTTTACTGAGGGTTTCCAATAGCCGCTGGGCCAGTTTCCTACGCTCGGGCGTCAATTTTCTGGCGGTGGCCAACAGCCGCCGGAGTTCCGGTTCAAGCTCCGGTTGGTCCTCGGTGAAAAAGTCGGCAAGCGTAACGCCAAGCCCCGTACATATTTTCTCTAAGGTTTTATATTGCGGGTTCGGATCGTTATTGTTCATTATGCTATTGAGGGTTGACTGGGTTATGTCGGAAAGGTCGGCAAGTTTATTTATACTGATATTTTGTTCATGGCATAACTCCAAGATGCGCTTGGCAATATCCATTAGCTACCTCTTTATAACGATAGTTCGTTATAAAGAGTATAACAAAATGGAGAAAAAAACTATTAACGCGGTATGGTTGACAATACTAACGATATGTCGTTATAATGAGTTTGAGCAAGAGCAGCATGCGGCCGGGAGGCAAGGATGAAATTTATCTGGTTTGTATGCGACGGGAGAGTCGAAGAATACAACGGGCAAGAGGCCAACTGGAATAACTCGGTCATTGTGTTCGCCAGATCGCCGGAGGAAGCCCTGATGAAGGTGATGAAATATCATTTGCGTATGCTGGAACGTATCGAAATAATGTGGGGCGGCAAAGAGATAGAAGTAATTGACTAGCTCGGCGCGTTCGCCGGGAGGGCCGGGCCGGAGTTTGCGGTTCTGCTGGAAATGAGAAAGGCATTGCACACTAAGCTCCAGCGGTTTCGCCGGGGCTTTTTCGTGCGGTGGCTACGGCTTGAATTTGTGGCCTGACTGAATGGCGATGATTTTTTTTGCGGCCCACCGGAAGAGGAAGGAGAGCAGGATATAGATGATAAAAGAGTACCAGTATGTCCAGTGGTACATGATGTAAATGCCCAGCCATACGAGGAGCGGCTCGAGGACGAAGGCGAAAACGAGGGAGATCGCGACCGTTCCCCGGGCGAAGGCCGGCCATGACGGGCAGTACTGGTAAACAAGCATCAGGGCTATGGGAAGGGAAGTCAGGTTGACTGATAGGTGTTTGCTGCCGTAGGGAAGTATGGTGTACGGGTACTCCCACAATAAGAAGGATGTGCCGAGGGTGTCGAGATAGGTGGCGGCCGCCGCCCAGAACAAGCCGTATAATGCCGTTTCGACGAGCTGAGAACGCCTGCAGAGTTTGTACCATGCCCAGATGAAGAAGAGCGGTACCGATATGCTGAGCCACCATTGGAAAGAGAATAGTACGGCCACATGCCAGTACAGGACTCTGGCCTCATGCAGCTGAACCTTGATTTGCATGATTTCTTCGAAGCCTGACGGGATATCCAGCATGTGTTTTCCCCAGATTGTCTTAATTGGGAATATCCGATATCGTAATATCGGGAACACGTAGTTTATCCTGTTCCGCGCCGGCATATGCGGCCGAAAGGCAAACCCCGTCCACCGGTTTTCCCGGCGGACGGGGTTTTTTCCAGGAGGCGGGCGACGACGGGTTCGACGCTGGCGTGCGGATTGGGAGGACTTTTCTCGCGTGATGGGGAAGAGGGTTAAGCAGACGAAACATTATTCGTGCAAAGGGGTAACGGTATGAGAGCACAAGCAGCAGCAGTATTGGGCCGGCGTTTCCCGAGGGGAGGCGGCCGCCATGAGTGACGCTATCCGCCGGCTGGTGAGCGAGAACAGGGATTATGTCGTCGCCTTGCGCCGGCATTTCCATAATTTCCCAGAGCTGTCCACGGAGGAAGTGAAGACCCAGGAAAGAATCATGGCCGAGCTGGCGGCGCTGGGCCTCGCGCCGGTGAAGGCGGCGGGGACGGGCGTGGTCGCCGAGATAAAAGGGGCGCGCCCCGGCCGGACGGTGGCGGTGCGGGCGGATATGGACGCTTTGCCGATCCAGGACGAGTGCGGCCAGCCTTATCAGTCCCAGAACGCCGGCGTGTGCCACGCCTGCGGCCACGACGGCCACATGGCCATGCTGCTGGGCCTGGCCAAGGTGCTGGCGCCGCTGCGGGACGAGCTGGCCGGGACGGTGCGGCTGCTTTTCCAACCGAACGAGGAGATGCCTCCGGGCGGGGCGGTCGCGATGATAGACGAGGGGTGCCTCGACGGGGTGGCGGCGATTATCGGCGCCCATTTGTGGCAGCCGCTGCCGACCGGACAGCTCGGCCTGACCTTCGGCCGCATGATGGCCCAGCCCGGCGCTTTCGCCATCGTTCTTAAGGGCAAGGGCGGCCACGGATCGACGCCGCACGTCGCCGTCGATCCCATCCTCGTGGGCGCGGCGGTCGTGCAGGCGCTGCATACCATCGTCAGCCGCAGCATCGACCCGCTTGAGCCGGTGGTCGTGTCGATCGGCGTTTTCCAGGCCGGGCGCGTTTACAACGTTATTCCCGATACCGCCAGGATCGAAGGGACTATCCGCGTTTTCGACGGCGAGACGCTCAAGGCCGTCCACCGGCGGATCGAGCAGATCGTCAGGGGGGTGTGCGAGGCCCATGGCGCCGCATACGAGTTCACGACTTCCGACAGCTGCCCGCCGCTCGTCAATGACGCGGGGATTGCGAGGCGGGTGTGGCGGGCCGGGGCGGCGGTCCTCGGCGACAAGGGGGTCTGCGAGATAAAGCCGGTGCTGGGCGGCGAGGATTTCTCCTGCTACTTGCAGAAGGTTCCGGGTGCGTTCATGTTCGTCGGCGCCGGCAATGCGGCCAAGGGGCTCGTTTATCCCCACCATCATCCCAAATTCGATATCGACGAGGACGCCCTGGCGCACGGCGTCGAGATATTGGCCCGCAGCGCCGTCGAGCTGCTGACGGCGGAGCTGTGACCATTGCTTTTCCAAGACGCCGTCCTTTCGCGGGGCGGCGCTATTTTTTGCAAATGTTTTTGCCCGTTTAACGCAATAGTGTGGTAAAGTATAGATATAACTTTTTTTCAAAGGGGTCGTTAGCAGATGAAAACGAAAAAACTGTGGCAAGTCATTCTCGCGGTTGCGCTGGCAGCCTTGACGGCATTCGCCGTCGCCGGCTGCTCCTCGTCGCAGGAGAAAAAACCGGCCGCCAACCAATCCGCGGCCGCTTCTTCCGATGACAGCCTCGCCAAAATCAAGGCCAAAGGCAAACTGGTCGTCGGCATGAACGCCGAATTCGCTCCGTTCGAATTCCACACGATGGCCGACGGCAAAGATGCGATCGCCGGCTTTGACATGGATCTGGCCAAGGAAATAGCCAAAGACATGGGCGTGCAGCTCGAGGTCAAGGAACTGGCCTTCGACGCCTTGCTGGCCGCCCTGCAGTCGGGACAGATCGACGTTATCATCTCCGGCATGTCGGCTACCGAGGAGCGGCGCAAATCGGTGGATTTTTCCGAGGTGTATTACCGGGCAACCCAGTCGCTGCTGACCACCAAGGAAAACGTGGGCAAGTTCAACAGCTTCAGCGACGTGAAAAATTATAAAATCGGCCTGCAGCTTTCCTCCCTGCAGGATAAACTGATGACCGCGCTGATTCCCGACGGCAAATTCACCAAGATCGAAAGCATGACCACTCTTTTTCTGTCGCTCAAATCCAAGCAGATCGACGGCATCGTGACAGCGAAGGTCGTCTGCCAGATGGCCATCGCCGCCAACCCGGAATTCGTCATCGCCGAAAAAGTGACGATCGACGATTCCTCGCTGAACAGCCCGGGCGTGGCGGTCGCCTTCAAAAAGGGCTCGGCTTCCCTGAAGAGCCAGATCGACGGCACCGTCAAACGCCTCGACCAGTCGGGCCAGATGCAGCGCTACGTCGACGACGCCTGCAAGCTGGCCGGGACGGCGCAGGCGAAAAAGTAAGCTGCATTTTGTGAACTGAGGCAGGTAAGCATCTTGGACTTTAGTTTTGCCGGCACGTACATACCGCTGTTTTTCAACGGCATGAAACTGACGCTGATTATTTCCGTTTGCTCGATCGTCCTGGGGACGTTCGTCGGGGTTGTCGTTTACCTGTTCAAGGTTTCGACCCTGACGGCCGGAAAGGTATATCCGCTGCGCATCGTTGCCAACGCCTTCATCGAGATCATGCGCGGCACGCCGGTGCTGCTGCAGGTGCTGGTCGCCTACGTGCTGGTGGGCATGAGCCCGAACTCGTCGGCGCTGCCGAGCAACATGGTGGCGCTGATCGCCAGCATCAGCGCGATCAGTCTCAACGCCAGCGTGTACATTGCCGAGATCATCCGCGCCGGCATCCAGTCGGTGCCGCGGGGCCAGATGGAAGCGGCCCGCAGCCTTGGCATGCCGTATTATATGGCGATGCGGGAAATCATCATGCCCCAGGCGATCAAAAACATCCTGCCGGCGGTCGGCAACGAATTCGTCGCGGTGATAAAAGGTTCGTCGATGGCTTATGTGCTCGGCATCGCCGAGCTGACCTTCACCGCCAAGGTTGTCCAGGGCTCCACCTACAAGGGACTGGAGCCGCTCTTGATATCGGCGGTATTTTATCTGGTCCTGACCTACTCGCTGGGCAGGTTTATCAGCTGGGCGGAAAGGCGGATGAAAGCCAGTGATTCGCATTAACAATCTCCGCAAGGATTTCGGCGACAATCACGTTTTGCGAGGCATCACCAACCGGATAAACAAGGGTGAGGTCGTGGTCGTCATCGGCCCTTCCGGTTCGGGCAAGTCGACCTTCCTGCGCTGCCTGAACCTGCTGGAGGCGCCGACGGCGGGGGAGATAGTCTTCGAGGGGCAGAGCATCACCGATCCGCGCATCGATATCAATACAATCCGCACCAAGATCGGCATGGTGTTTCAGTCGTTCAACCTTTTCCCCCATAAGACGGCCATCGAGAATATCATGATTTCCCCGGTGCTGGTCAAGAGAATTCCCAAGGAAGAGGCCTACGCCAAAGCGGTTTCCCTGCTTAACAAGGTCGGCCTGGCGGCGAAGGAGAACGCTTATCCGGCCTCGCTGTCCGGCGGACAGCAGCAGCGGGTGGCAATCGCCCGGGCGCTGGCGATGGAGCCTGACGTGATGTTGTTCGACGAGCCGACTTCGGCCCTGGACCCCGAGATGGTGGGCGAGGTGCTGGGCGTGATGAAGCAGCTCGCCAACGACGGCATGACGATGGTGATCGTGAGCCACGAGATGGGCTTCGCCCGCGAGGTGGGGGACCGGATCATGTTTATGGACGAGGGGCTGATCCTGGAAGAGGGCACTCCCGAGCAGGTGTTCAGCAATCCGCAGAATCCCCGGACGCGCGATTTTCTCTCAAAAGTGCTGTAGTCTTGCTAGAGATTAAGCCCCGGCGAATTTTCGCCGGGGCTTTTTTGCGTGCCTACATTATTTCTTTTTGTCTTCGAGGAAGCAGGCGACGACGGTTTCGCCGGCCTGGGCGATGAGGTCGTTGCCGAGGGCGCAGACGAGTTCTTCGTCGTTTTTTAGGGCGCGTATCCGTTCCGTTTCCGCTTCGTCGCCGGCTTTGCGGGCGATTTGTTCGACGATCCAGCCGCCGACGACGGCTTCGGCGCTGGCGGAGGTGATGTTGAGTTGGCTGAAGAGGTGGTGGGCGTCGTTGCCGTAGGCGTCGCGGCGCCAGCTTTCGAGGCCGGCTTTGATGGCTTCGGTGGTGGGGCGGCGCTTGGCTTGGGGGAAGTACATGTTGGCGCCGAGCATGCCGATGACGGCGAAGGCGACGGTGTAGTAGTATTCGTAGGCTTCTTTGTGGTTTTCGGCGAGGGTGCGGAGGGCGGGGTGGCCGGCGCAGAGGGGTTTCCAGCCGGTGATGGCCTGGCGCCGGGCGGCGGCGAGGAGGGCGCGGGCGGCGTCGCGGTCTTTTTCGGTGAAGGTGATGATGTAGCGGGACAGGAACCAGTCGAGGATTTTTTTCACGGTGCCTCCAGATTTATAAGAGCAGTTTGCCTATATTATACGATATGAGGCCGAGGAGGATGGAGAAAAATATGCTGCCGTAGACGCTGGCGATGGCGACGGACCAGTTGCGCATTTCCTGGTAGATGGTGATGACGGTGGCGAGGCAGGGGATGTAGGTCATGTAGACGACGAGGAAGGTGAAGGCGGCGAGGGGGGAGATGTGGCTGGTGAGGACGTTGGCGAGGCCGCCTTCGCCGGTGGATTGGTAGATGACGCCGAGGGTGGTGAGGGCGGATTCTTTGGCGGGGATGCCGGCGATAAGGGCGACGAGGAGTTGCCAGTCGAGGCCGAAGAGGGCGCCGACGGGTTCGAGGGCTTGGCCGATGCGGGCGAGGTAGGTGGCTTCGAAGGGGCCGGCGGGGTAGGAGGAGAGGTACCAGGTGATGATGGAGGAGAGGATGATGACGTTGCGGATGCGTTTTAGGAAGTGGAGGGTGCGGAGGCCGGTGTCGAGGAGGAGGTGTTTCCAGTCGGGGAGGTGGTAGACGGGGACTTCGGACATGAAGGGGGAGGTTTCGTCGTCGGCTTTGACGAAGAGGCGGGCGACGAAGGCGACGGTGGCCATCATGGCGACGCTGATGGCGAGGAGGCCGAGCATGACGAGGGTGGCGTGTTCGGAGGGGAAGAAGGCGGAGACCATGAAGACCATGACGCCGAGGCGGGCGGAACAGGGAGCGTAGGAGCTGGCGAGGACGGCGACGAGGCGGTCGTAGCGGCTGGTGAGGATGCGCGACGCCAGGATGCCGCTGACGTTGCAGCTGTAGCCGGCGACGAGGGGGATGAAGATTTTGCCGTTGAGGCCGATGGCGCTCATGACGCGGTCCATGAGGAAGGCGACGCGGACGATGTAGCCGCTGTCTTGGATGATGTGGTAGACGAGGTAGAACATGGCGATTTGGGGGAGGAAGCCGAGGGTGGCGGCGAGGCCGCTTAAAAGGCCGTCGGTGATGAGGCTGACGGCTACTTCGGGGACGCCCCAGGCGGGGAGGGCGGAGGCGGCGAGGGAATTGAGGGCGTCGAAGAGGGCGCCGATGAGGTCGGAGAGGGGGCGGCTGACGGAGAAGGTGAGGTAGAAGAGGACGGCAAAGACGAGGATCATGATGGGGACGCCCCAGATGCGGTGGAGGGCCCAGCGGTCGATTTTGTCGGTGCGGGATTCGGTGGGGTGGTGGACGAGACAGCGGGCGGCTAAAGCTCCGGCGGCGGCGTAGCGGGCGTTGATGATTTCGATTTGGAGGTCTTCGTCGCTTTCTTCGACGGCTTCGACGGCGCGCCAGCGGGCGAGGCCTTCGGGGCTGTCGGCCATGGGCCGGGCGGCGATGGCGGCTTCGACGGCGGGGGGGTAGGGGACGGTGTAGGGGGAGGCGGCGGCGCGGTCGGCGACGGCGAAGAGGGCGTTATAAATCGCGGCGGCGTCCAGTTGTCCGGTCGCCACCGCGGGTATTACGGGGATGCCTAAGAGGCCGGCGAGTTTGTGGTGGTCGATGATCATGCCGTGTTCGCCGGCGGCGTCGATTTTGTTGAGGAGGACGACGATTTTGCCGAAGCGTTCGAGGGCTTCGAGGGCGAGGTAGAGGTTGCGCTCCAGGTTGAGGGCGTCGACGATGACGAGGACTACGTCGGGGGGGTCGGCGCGGAGGTGTTTGTCGACGAGGGTTTCGGCGCGGGCGGCGTGGCCGAAGCCGTAGACGCCGGGGAGGTCGGTGAAGCTGACTTCACGGCCTTGGTAGGCGACTTTGGTGGTACAGGCTTCGGTGGTTTTGCCGCACCAGTTGCCGATGAGCTGGGCGGCGCCGGTGAGGGTGTTGAAGAGGGAGCTTTTGCCGACGTTGGGGTTGCCGACGAGGTCGACTTGGAGGGATTTTTGGTGCATGTTATTTTTCCTTGATTACGGCGATGTGTTTGGCTTCCGCCTGGCGGAGGGCGAGTTTGGCGCCGCGGACGGCGATTTCGACGGGGTCGGCGAGGGGGGCGCGGCGGAGGACTTCGATGCTGGTGCCGGGGGTGATGCCCATTTGGAGCAGGTTGAGCCGGTGCCGGCCTTTGCCGATTATGCGGGTGACTTTGAGGGCGTCTTTTTCTTCCGCCATGTCGAGGGTTATTTCTGCACTCATGGGTGGCCTCCCCAAATGAAAAACATTATCAATAGCATACACTTATATTATACCGCAAATGGGGGATAGGATAAAGGGGAGCGCGGGAATTTTTTACAGGCGGCAGGATTTGGAACAGGCGGTTTTGACGGGGGCGGGGATGGAGGCGTATTTTGGCGGGGGAGGCGATAGGGGTGGTCTGCGGGGCGGGGATGCGAGGGAGACGGTGGCGAGGTGTGGGGGAAGTAGCGGGTTGGGGGAGGCGGGGGCGCAGGGAGGTATTTGTCGGGGCGGCCCGGAATATAATAGTGCATGTCGGTGAGGCTCTCATGCCGGCAGTATATTGTTTGTCGGCAGGGGTGGAGTAATGCACGGCAGGGGTTTCGGGTTCGTGGAACTGGTTTTGTTTGCGGTGGCGTTTATCTGGGGGATTCATCCGGCGATCGTGAAGGTCGGCCTGGTGACGATTCCGCCGGTGCCGTATAATGCGCTGCGCTTGCTGCTGGCGACGGCGGTGGCGTGGGCGGCGGTGTTCGCGTCGGGGTCGTACCGGCCGCTGGCGCGGGCGGATGTGAGGCCGCTGCTGCTTGTGAGCCTGGCGGGGTTTTTCGTTTTTCAGCTGGGCTTTACGGCGGGGGTGGAGCGGACGACGGCGGGGAATGCGTCGCTGGTTATTTGCCTGCTGCCGGTGAGTGTGGCGATTATCAACCGCGTGTGGCGGATCGAGCCGATTTCCGGCCGGATGGCGGTGGCGATCGCGGCGTCGCTGGCGGGGATGGTGCTGATCGTGCTGGGCTCGGGCAAGGAGGTGAGTGTGGCGAGCAGGCACTGGCAGGGGGCGCTGCTGCTGCTTTTGGCGCAGGCGGGGTACGGGTATTATACGGTGTTTTCCCGCCGGCTGCTGACGCGGTATTCGGCTTATCAGGTGACGGCGGTGGTTGTGACGCTGTCGGCGGCGCTGTTTATACTGATGGCGCTGCCGGATCTGGCGGCGCTGGACTGGGGGGCGACGCCGCGGGAGGCGTGGCTGAGCGTGGCCTTTTCGGGGGTGTTCGCGATATGCGTGGGCAATTTCCTGTGGGTGTGGGGCGTGGGGAAGATCGGGAGCGCACGGACGTCGCTGTATAATAATTTTTCGCCGGTTTTCGCCGTGGCGGCGGGGTATTACCTCCTCGGCGAGGAATTCGGGCTGATGCAGGCGGCCGGCGCGGCGGTGATTTTCTGGGGGCTGTGGTTCGCCCGCCAGAAGCAGGCCGCGGCGCAGGCGGCGACCGCCGGACGGGCGGGGCGAGAAGACTGACACGGAGGCAAAGGCATGCAGTTTGATACTCATATGCACACGCGGTTTTCGACGGATTCGCGGATGACGATCGAGGAGGCGGCGGCCCGCGGCCGCGAGCTGGGGATGGGGATTATCATCACCGAACATCTCGATCTGGAGTACCCCAAGCCGAAGGCGTTCGTTTTCGATATTTACGAGTATTTCCGCGCGTACGGCGACTGGCGGAGCGATACGCTGCTGCTGGGGATCGAGCTGGGGATGCGCATGGATCTGGTGCAGGAGAACGCGGCGGTGGCGGCCCGGCACCCGTTCGATTTCGTGATCGGGTCGATCCACGTTATCGATAATATCGATATTTACCAGGAGGATTTTTATGCCAGCCGCACGAAGGCGGCGGTGTACGGCCAGTATTTCGCGTCGATGCTGGCTTGCCTGGGGTGCTACGATTTTATCGACAGCCTGGGGCATATCGATTATATCGCCCGCTATGCGCGGTTCGAGGACCCGGAGCTGCATTACGGGGAGTTCGGCGCGGCGCTGGATGCGGTGCTGGGCCGGGTGGCGGAGCGGGAGAAGGCGTTGGAGATCAACACGCGCCGCCTGGGCGATCCGGATGTGGTGGCGGCGCTGCTGCCGATTTACCACCGTTTCCACCAACTGGGCGGGCGGCTGGTGACGATCGGCTCGGACGCGCACCGGGCGGAGGAGATCGGCAAGCATTTCAAGGTAGCTTTTGATATGGCGGCGGCGTGCGGGCTGAGGCCGGTGTATTATAAGGACCGCAAACCTGAGTATGTGAAGTTATAACGGGGGAGGCTGCCTAGAAAGTCCAGGCAGCCTCGTTTCTTTTCTACAATGAAGTGTGCAGGCCGTTGAGAAGGCCCCAGATGCAAGGCGCACCGGAAGAGAGCGCCGCGACGCGTACTCGAATGTACGCTAGCAAGCTCTCTGAGGAGCAACGCCGCAGATGGGGCCTTCTCAACGGCCGTTATTGTATTTTGGCGACAAGACTTTGGATGAGGGGGTATCGGTAGGGTTCGCCGTTCAATGCTTTGACGCCGGCGATGAGCGAGGTGACGACGAGGACGAGGGCGAGGACGGCGAGGACGGGGATGAGCAGGAAGCCGATGAGCAGGAAGCAGAGAAGGCCGACGACGACGCCGGCGGCGAGGAGGGCGAGGTGGGCTACGAGGGCCTGGCGGGCGTGTTCGAAGACGAAGGGGTCGTCGCGTTTGAAGAGGAAGATGAGGAGGGGGGCGAGGATGAAGCCGAGGCCGCCGAAGAAGTAGGAGAGGTGGGCGATGAGGGCGAGCAGCTTTTGCTCGCCGGTTATGTTGTCCATGGGCATTCCTCCTGCAGTTATTGTTGCCGGTAAGGGCGTTTGCTACAATATATGATTTTTCCGGCCTCGCGACGACCGGCGGCGGGAGGAAAGGGAGCCGCCGCCGGAGAAGTGGAAAGGGCAAAGGGAGGTGTCTGTATGGAATTGGTGAAGGCGATGAAAGAGCGGCGCAGCATCCGTCGCTTCAAGCCCGACCCCGTGCCGCGGGAGCTGCTGGCGGGGCTGCTCGGCGAGGCGCTGTGGGCGCCGTCGGGGATGAATACGCAGCCGTGGCGGTTTTTCGTGGTGACGGGGGCGAAGAAGGACGAGCTGGTGGCGATCGCCGGCCGCTGCATCGCGCAGCTGGATACGCGGCTGAAGGCGCTGTTCAAGGAGAGCATGCGCACGCTCGTCCACGGGTATTTCAAGGATTTCGGCGGCGCGCCGGCGGTGGTGGTGGCGCTGGCGAAGGTGCCGGAGACGGAAGGGTATATGGACAGCAGCTATCAGTCCGCTACGGCGGCGTTTTACAATTTCCTGCTGCTCGCCCACGAGGCGGGCCTGGGGACGTGCTGGATGACGGGGCCGCTGTGGGTGGAGGACGAGCTGCTCGCGTTCCTCGATCACCGGGAGGGCTGGCGGCTGCTGGCGCTGACGCCGGTGGGCTGGCCCGACCAGACGCCGCCGGTGCCGCCGCGGAAGCATCAGGATATCATCTGGCTGGCGTAAAAAAGGAAGGCTCGCAGTTACGGCTGCGAGCCTTTGCGTTTTTATCAGGCGTATTTGCGGGTCGTCCGGGCGCCGATGTTGTAGAGCAGTTTGGCGGCGACGGCGGGGTGCTGCGTTTCCAGGCGTTCGAGGGCGTGGCGCGGCAGGACGAGCAGTTCGGTGTCGGTCTGGGCGACGACGGTGGTGTTTTGCCGCCCGTGAGCGAGGTAGGCTTTGTCGCCGTAGACCTGGCCGGGGCGGAGGATCGCCACCGAGGAGCGACGGTCGGGCAGCTGCCGGCGGACGGATACCACCCCGGACATGATGACGAATATTTCGTTGCAGATGTCGGTGGGGTTGACGACGGCGTCGCCGGCTTCGCAGAGGACGATATGGGCGGCGTCGGCGCAGAGCAGCGCTTCGGCTTCGTTCAGGCCGCGGAAGAGGTGGACCGCCTTGTGCAGCGGCCGGCCGAGCTTGTCGCCGAGCATCTGCAGGATGTCTTCCTTGGAGAGGAGTTGTCTGTTGATGTAGCGGGCAGCTTCGGGGAAGCGGGCGGCGAACCAGGCGGACGCCGCCGGGGAGTTGTCCAGCCGGCGGGCGTTGCGCCACAGCGGCGACCGCACCCGCCTGAAGTGTTCGATGTCTTCGGTAAGCATGACCATGGGAACCATGTAGCCGTAGTCGGGGACGGGGAAGTTGCTCTTGAAGCGGCGGTAGCCGAGCTGTTCGTACATCGCCACCATGTGGGTGGCGCCGCCGCAGAAGTGGAACTGGACGTTGCGGCGGCGGAGGGCGTCGTAGTAGGCGGCGTTGAGCAGGTAGAAGGCCTGCGAGCCGCGATAGCGGGGGTCGACCATCGCCTTGGATACGAAGGACATTTCCCCGGGCTGGCCGCCGGCGGGGTATTCGCCGAACCTGTCCATGACAAAGGCGTCGCTGATGTCGCCGGGGAAGGCGGCCACCGTGCCTATATGGAGGCGCACGGTGCCGATGATTTCCTCGCCGGCCCGGACGACAAACAGGTCGCCCCAGTCGTCCATATCGTCGCGAAGGAGGCGGCGCCTGTGGTCGACGACGGTGAGGACCTTCCTCATTTCTTCAACATAGATTTGGTAGCGGAAGCGGTAGACTTTTTCCTTTTCTTTCCGGGTTGCCGCCATTTCGACGGTTAACAGGTCCTCCCTGCGGGGAAGGCCGCCGGAGGGAGGCGATTCAGGCCGCGCCTGCGGTTGACCCATAGGTGCCACGCCCCTTTGCCGTTCAAAGTCTCCGGATACCATGCTGCGACATAATTTTCATTAATATATGATTATTTTACTTTAAATTGCATGTATTGTCAAAATATTGGTTTATTGGATAAAATTCGACAATATGGCAAAAAGAGAGAGGAGCCCCTGCGGGCTCCTGTTTTCGGCAATATTCACGATAGCCGGCCACCGGGACGGGCCAGTTGTTTGGCGGTTGTCGTCGAAATATGGCGGCGCAGGATCAGCGCCGGAAGACGACGGAGAAGGTCGTGTCGTGCGGGCCGGTGTCGATGTGGATTTTGGCCCGGTGACGGTTGGCGATGCTGTAGCAGATGGCCAGGCCGAGGCCGGTGCCGTTTTCCTTGGTGGTGAAGAAGGGGATGCCGAGTTTTTCTATGACTTCGGGCGGGATTTCGGCTCCTTCGTTGCGCACGGCGAGGATGACGGCGTGCTCGTCGGCCGAGGTTTTTATCGTCAGCGTTTTGCCGGGTTCCATGGCTTCGAGGCCGTTGCGGGCGAAATTGAGCAGCAGCTGGCGAATTTCTTTTTCGTCCAGCGGCAGGTCGGGGACGTCGCTGAGCTCGAGGCGGACGATGTGGTTGGTGCTGGCGGCGTCCGCGAGGATGAGGGGAAAGAGGGATTCGATGATGGCGTTGAGGTTGCGGGGCTGCTGGTCGGTGAGCCGGTTTTTGCTGAGGGAGAGGTATTCGGTGATGAGGGCGTTGGCGCGGTCGAGTTCGTCGAGGAGGAGGCGGAAGTTGTCGCCGTACGGTTCGAGCTCCTGCTTGCGGGACATTACCTGGAGGTAGCCGCGCACGGTGGTGAGGGGGTTGCGGATTTCGTGGCCGATGTTGGCGGCCATTTGGCCGACGATGTTGAGCCGGTCGAGGCGGAAGAGCTCCTGCTCCAGCTCCTTGCGGGCGGTGGCGTCGCGGATGATGCCTTCGATGGCCACCAATACGCCGTTTTTGTCGAAGATGGGGACGACGTGCTGCTCGACCCAGATGTGGCTCTGGTCTTTGCGGATGAGGCGGAAGGCCAGGGGCATTTCCGTGGGCGCCTGCAGTTTGTCGAATCTGGGCAGCGACAGCTTGTCTTCGGGGTGGACGATCTTTAGCAGGAGCCTGGAGTTGGCGTAGTATTCCTCCGGTTTGTAGCCGGTGATTTCTTCGACGGCCGGGCTGATGTATTCGCATTGGACCGAAGGCCTCAGCCGGAAACGGTAGATGATGTCTTTGGCGTTTTCCGCGAGGAGGCGGAAGCGCGATTCCTGCCTTTCGAGGTCTTCGCGGGTTTTTTCGAAATAGGCGAGCAGGAAGCCGGTTCCCATTATCAGTCGCAGGAAGGCGTCGAGCAGGTAGCCCCAGGGCGCCATGTCGCCGGTGCGGAAAAACGGGAAGTCGAACTGGTGGAGACCGCAGGCGATGAAGGCCAAGGCGGTTATTTTCTGCCCGAGGCCGACGCCGGTTACCCGCCGCAGCAGGACGGCGCCGGTGTGGATATAGATCAGGCCGATCAGGAAGATGGTGGGCAGGAGGACGAGGGTGACCGACAGGCCGGAAAAGAAGGCAATGTAGGTCAGGGCGGTTACGAAGATGGCGGCGTACAGCCACCCCGCCGGCAGCCTGCGGCCGACGAATTCCCACGTGCCCCAGGCGATGAAGAGGACGCCGACGAGCGTGACGGCGTGCACGAGGAAGAAGACGGGCGGCAGTTGCCCCAGGTTTATGACGAACGGGTCGGTGCTCGTTTTGAGGGCAATAAGAAGCCAGGCCAGCGTCCAACAGCCGAGGAATCTTTCCCGGTATCGCCAGAAAAGGAAAAGATATATCAGGAAGACAAGGGTCTTGATCCCGGCCGCCGCAACAATGGAAAATTCCAAGGTGCTCATGTCTACCGCCTTCTTGGAGGACATCTGCCCGTAAATTAAAGAATTAAACATAATGCGACAAATTCCTGCCATATTTCGCCTTCAATTACATTATCTGCAATATTTGTCTCCCGCAAGCAGGGTTTGCGGCGCAGCGCGCCAAAATAACGATAGGAGAAGATACCGGCGGGATGGCCGGGAAGGCGGAGGAGGGCGGGAATGGATTACTGGCAGGCGTATCAGCGCAATATCGGCCTGTTTACCGGCGAGCAGCAGCAAAGGCTGCGGGACGCCAAGATTTTCGTGGCCGGCGTGGGCGGCGTGGGCGGCAATGAGGCGGCGACGCTGGCCCGTTTCGGGGTGGGGAAGATGGTGGTTATGGACCCGGGGGTTTTCGACGCGCCGGATATGAACCGCCAGTTCGGCGCGATGGCCAGCACCCTCGGCGAGAACAAGGCGGCGGCCACCGCCCGGCTGCTCCGGGATATCAATCCTTTCCTTGAGGTGGAGGCGCTGGAGTACGCGCCGCAGGACGACGCGGCGCTGGCCGCCCGCATGGCCGGCTGCACGCTGGCGATCGACGCGATCGATTACGCCGGCTTCGATTATAAGGCGAGGTTCGCCCGCGTCGCCCGCAGCCTCGGGTTGCTGAATGTGACGGCGCCGATCCCGGGGTTCGGGGCGCTGATGATGATTTTCGCGCCCGGGGGGATGCTGCTGGAGGAGTTTTACCAGGCGCCGGCCGACCCGGCCGAGTGGCCGGCTTACCGGCTGCCGATGGACCGCGTCCTGGGAGAGGAGCGTTATGCCCACATCGTGCGGAGCTTCCTCGCCAAGGAGCGCGGCTATCTGACGACGTGCGCCGGGGCCGCGGCGCTGAACGGCGGGCTGGTGGCCACCGAGGTCGCCCTGATCGTTACCGGCCTCAGGCCCCGCGAGGAGATCGTCGTGGCGCCGCGGGTTACGTATGTCGATATCCTCAGCCGGGTTTTCGAGGTTTACACGGTCTGAGACCGACCGGCCGTCCATGCATAGAACGGCCCGATTTGCTTATTATAAGACAGAGGCCCGGCGGCGCCGGGTCTCTGTCCGCATTATAAGCAGGAGGGGGCGCGCTATGCCCGGTTATAAGCCCGTTACCGAGGAAATTATCGGCGAACTGAAGAAGATTGTCGGCGATAAGGGGGTCGTCGTCGACCCCGACAAGCTCCAGCCCTACAGTCATGACGAGGTGACCGAGGCCCGCTACCACCGCCTGCCCGAGGCGGTGGTGTATCCGGAGACGGCCGAACAGGTGGCGGCGGTGGTCAGGCTGGCCAACCGGGAGCTGATCCCGGTGGTGCCGCGCGGCGCCGGCACGGGCCTGGCCTGCGGCGCGGTGCCGGTGTACGGCGGTGTGGTGGTGGCGCTGGAGAGGATGGATAAGATTATCAAGCTGGATGCCGAGGCGATGTTTATGGAGGTGGAGGCCGGCGTCCGCACCGAGGATGTGCAGAAGGCGGCGGGCGAGGCGGGGCTGTTCTATGCCGGCGATCCGTGCAGCGGCGACAGCTGCTTCATCGGCGGCAACGTGGCTACGAACGCCGGCGGCAACAAGGCGGTCAAGTACGGGACGACCCGCGACCAGGTGTACGCGATCGAGGTGGTGACGCCCACCGGGGAGATCACGACGCTGGGCGGGCGGCTGAAGAAGAGCAGCACCGGCTATCCGCTGGAGCAACTGGTGATGGGGGCGGAAGGCACGCTGGGCATCATCACCAAGGCGACGCTCAAGCTGCTGCCGCAGCCCCGCCATGTGATGGATCTGCTGCTGGTTTTCCCCGATATCGAGCTGGCGATCGGCGTTATCCCCAAGCTGGTCAAGGCGGGGGTCACGCCGACGTGCGTGGAGTTTATGGATAACGACGCGATCAGGAGCGTCGAGGCGTTTACCCGCGAGAAGCTGCCTCACGACGAGAAGGGTAATTATCTCATTCTCCAGGTGGAGGCCGACGACGAGGAGGAGCTGGAGGACAAGGCGGCGGCGGCCGACGAGGTGGGGATGGCGAACGGGGCGGTGGCCGTGCTCGTGCCTGATTCGCAGAAGATCTGGAAGGCGCGCAAGTCGTTCGCCGAGGCGGTGCGCCACGAGACGCTGACCCATAGCAACGAGGATATCGTGGTGCCGGTCGATCTGATGCCCCAGGTCATCCGCGAGCTGGACGCCATCTGCAAGCGGCACAGCGCGGTGGCCCGCACGGTCAGCCACGCCGGTGACGGCAACATTCACCTGTCCATCCTGCAGGGGAGCATACCCGACGAGTTTTGGTGCGAGAAGCTGGATGAAATCCACCACGATATTTACGGGTATGTTTATTCGCTCGGCGGCAAGCTGTCGGGCGAGCACGGCATCGGCTACAAGCGCCGCCATCTGATGGAGGAGTACACCGATCCGGTCGAGCTCGGCCTGATGAAGGCGGTGAAGCTGGCCTGGGACCCCAACCTGATTTTGAACCCCGGCAAGATTTTCGCGCTGGAGCCGGCGCCGCGGGCGTAGGGGCCGGTTTCCCGGCCGGCGACGAGTTGTGGGACCTCCGGACGCAAGGGCGTCCGGAGGTTTTTTGGTCTAATAACGCCGGCAAGGAGGATTTCGCCGGCTGCGGGGCAAAAGGTGACAGGGGAGGTTATTTGTTCTATGTTCATTGATTTTCACACCCATCCCCTCAATCACCGTTACTATTACGACGGCCTGCAGCCCGCGGCGCTGACGGAGCGGGACAAGGCCGACATCCGCGGCCTGCTCGCCCAGGGAGTGGAACGGGGCCTGGACGCGATCGCGGTCACCGACCACGATCTGGCGCTTTCCGGCCTGTGGGCGGCGGACGAGGCGCGGCGCCTGGGGCTGCCGATAACCGTGATCGCCGGCTGCGAGTGCGAGCTTTACCACCGCGGGGAGTGGGTCCATATCCTGGCGCTGGGCCTGAAGGAGCCGCTTGTTTACACGCCCTACACGCCGGCCGCCGACCTCGCCGCCCGCATTCACGCCCAGGGGGCGCTGGCGGTGCTGGCCCACCCGATGGCGTACGGCCCGGCGGCGTACCACAGCCTGAAGGCGGTGGTGGACGGGGTGGAGTACCGCAACGGCGCGCAGGCCCGCCGGGGGGCGGCCGATTTCACGGCCGTGCTGGACGCCGACGGCTACCGGGGGCTGCGGCTGTGCGGCAGCGACAGCCACTGGCCGGACGAGCCGGCGAGGGAGCAGTGGGAGGCGCGGACGGAGATGGGCGAGGAAGAATTCCTTCGTTTATTCGGTGTAAAGTTATAGGCCGTTCAGAAGCCTCCAGATGCAAGGCGCACCGGAAGAGCGCGCCGCGCCGCGTACTCGAATGTACGCAAGCAAGCGCTCTGAGGAGCAACGCCGCAGATGGGGGCTTATCAACGGCCGAGTAGGATGTTGGTTTTGACCGTAACGGCGTTATTTGGTACAATATAATAATTAACTTGCAATACTTTAAGTAATATGTTTGACGAGGGAGCGGACAGCATGGCGGAGCAGGTTAAACGCGTATATGTCGAGAAGCGGCCGGGGTTCGACACCGAGGCCCGGAGCCTTCTGAACGAATTCAGGCACAACCTGGGCATCGGCGGCTTGACGGCCGTGCGGGTCATCAACCGCTACGACGTGGCCGGCCTTTCCGGCGAGGAGTACGAACGCTCGAAGAAGACGATTTTCGCCGAGCCGAACGCTGATTACGTGTATGACGAGCAGTTTCCGGCGGAGCGCGCCGACCGGATGTTCGCGATGGAGTACCTGCCGGGCCAGTACGACCAGCGGGCCGATTCGGCGGCGCAGTGCGTGCAGTTGCTGACCCAGAAGGAGCGGCCGGCGGTGGCGACCGCCAAGGTTATCGTCCTCAAGGGGACGGTGAGCGACGACGATTTCGCCCGCATCAAGGCGTACTGCATCAACCCGGTGGAGGCGCGCGAGGCGTCGCTTTTAAAGCCGGAGACGCTTGATATGCGGGCGGAGACGCCGCCCGACGTGCCGGTGCTTACCGGCTTCGTCGCCAAAGATACCGCCGCCCTGGCGGCGCTGAGGGAGGAGCTGGGGCTGGCGATGAGCGCCGAGGATCTGGCGTTCTGCCAGGGGTATTTCCGCGATACGGAAAAGCGCGACCCGACGCTTACCGAGGTGCGGGTGCTCGATACTTACTGGTCGGATCACTGCCGCCACACGACGTTCATGACGGCCATCGAACGGGCCGAGATCGCGGACGGGCGCTTCGCCGCGCCGGTGAAGGCCGCCTACGACGAGTACCTGGCGGCCCGCGCGGCGATTTACGGCGACGCCGGGAAGCCGCTGTGCCTGATGGATATCGCGACGATCGCGATGAAGGAGGCGAAGCGCCAGGGGCTGCTGGACGATCTGGAGGAGTCGGCGGAGATCAACGCCGCCAGCATCGTGGTGCCGGTGGACATCGACGGCCGCACCGAGGAGTGGCTGGTGATGTTCAAGAACGAGACCCATAACCACCCGACGGAGATCGAGCCGTTCGGCGGGGCGGCGACCTGCCTGGGCGGGGCGATCCGCGACCCGCTGTCCGGCCGCTCGTACGTATATTTCGCCCTGCGGGTGACGGGCAGCGGCGACCCGCGGACGCCGATCGCCGACACGCTGCCCGGCAAGCTGCCCCAGCGCAAGATCACGATCGCCGCGGCGACCGGCTACAGCTCGTACGGCAACCAGATCGGCCTGGCGACCGGCCAGGTGGCCGAGGTGTACGACGAGGGCTTCGTGGCCAAGCGGCTGGAGATCGGCGCGGTCATCGGGGCGGCGCCGCGCGCCAATGTGGTGCGCAAAGAGCCGGAGCCGGGCGACGTGGTGCTGCTGGTGGGCGGACGCACGGGCCGCGACGGCTGCGGCGGGGCGACCGGTTCGTCGAAGGAGCATACCGAGGAGTCGCTGGCGAGCTGCGGGGCGGAGGTGCAGAAGGGCAACCCGCCGACGGAGCGCAAGATCCAGCGGCTGTTCCGCCATCCGGCGGTGAGCCGGATGATAAAACGGTGCAACGATTTCGGGGCCGGCGGGGTGTCGGTGGCTATCGGCGAGTTGACCGACGGGCTGGCGATCGATCTCGACGCGGTGCCGAAGAAATATGAGGGCCTGGACGGCACCGAGCTGGCCATTTCCGAGTCGCAGGAGCGGATGGCGGTGGTGGTGGCGGCCGGCGACCAGGCGGCGTTCGAGGAGTACGCCTGCGCCGAGAACGTGGAAGTGACGGCGGTGGCGACGGTGACCGGCGACCGGCGGCTGGTGATGCGCTGGCGCGGCCAGGCGGTCGTGGATATCAGCCGCGATTTCCTCGCTACGAGCGGCGTGCGCCAGACGACGAGCGTGAGTGTGGCGGCCCCCGCCCCGGAGAAGAACTTTTTCGCGGCGACGCCCGCGGCGGTGCGGGGCAAGACCGATTTGAAGGAAGCGTGGCTGGCCAATCTGGCCGACCTGAACGTCGCCAGCCAGAAGGGGCTGGTGGAGCGGTTCGACAGCAGCATCGGCGCGGCGACGGTGGTGATGCCGTTCGGCGGCGCCCGCCAGTCGACGCCGGCCGAGGGGGCGGTGGCCAAGCTGCCGGTGCTGGAGGGCGAGACGACGACCGGCACGATCATGACGTACGGCTACAATCCGCTGATCGGCAAGTGGAGCCCTTTCCACGGGGCGGTGTACGCGGTGGTGGAGGCGGTGGCGAGGCTGGTCGCCCTGGGCGGCGACTGGCGCAAGGCGCGGCTGACGCTGCAGGAGTATTTCGAGAAGCTCGGCAGGGACCCGGTGCGCTGGGGCAAGCCGTTCAGCGCGCTGCTGGGGGCGTACCGCGCCCAGAAGGAGCTGGGCGTGCCGGCGATCGGCGGCAAGGACAGCATGTCGGGCACCTTTATGGATATGGATGTGCCGCCGACGCTGGTGGCGTTCGCGCTGTGCCCGGCGGATGTATCGCTGGCGGTTTCCCAGGAGTTCAAGGCGGCCGGCAGCAAGGTGGTGCTTATCCCGGCGCCGCGGGGCGAGGACGAGCTGCCCGATTTCGCGGTGCTGAAAAGCAATTTCGCCAAGATTCACGAGTTGATCGCCGACGGTCTGGTGCTCGCCTCTCATACGGTGAGGGCGGGCGGCGTGGCGGCGGCGGTGAGCAAGATGGCGTTCGGCAACCACATCGGCTTCGCGTTTGCGGCCGATATTGATAAAAATGCTTTGTTTGCCCCGGATTACGGGTCGGTGATTCTCGAACTGCCCGATTACGCCGATCTCGAAGAAACGCTGGCGGGCGTGGCGTGGCGCGAGCTGGGCCGCACCCAGGCGGTGCCGGTCATCGGCGTGGCCGGGACGGAGATCGCGCTCGATGAGGCGTTCGCCGCCTGGGAGAAGCCGCTGGAGGACATTTTCCCGACCCGCACCCAGGAGTGCCGCGCCACCGAGCCGCCGACGGCGAGCTACGGGCGGCGGAGCGGGGTGAGGCCGG
The DNA here is from genome assembly GCA_029976065.1 of Selenomonadales bacterium. GTDB lineage: Bacteria > Bacillota > Negativicutes > Sporomusales > UBA7701 > Anaeroselena. The sequence goes on along the minus strand of JARKNV010000073.1, from coordinate 31,009 downwards.
CGGCGTCCGTAGCCAGGCCGCGGGTGCTTATCCCCGTTTTCCCGGGCACGAACTGCGAGTACGACAGCGCGCGCGCGTTCGCGAAGGCGGGGGCGGCGGTGGAGACGCTGGTCTTCCGCAACCTGACGGCCGCCGATATCGAGGAGTCGGTGGCGGCGCTGGTGCGGGAGATCGGCCGCAGCCAGATCATCATGCTGCCGGGCGGCTTCAGCGCCGGCGACGAGCCGGACGGGTCGGCGAAGTTCATCGCGACGGTGTTCCGCAACCCGCGGGTGCGGGAGGCGACGACCGCCTTCCTGGAGCGGCGGGACGGGCTGATGCTGGGGATATGCAACGGTTTTCAGGCGCTCATCAAGCTGGGGCTGCTGCCGTACGGCCGGATCGTGGACGAGCTGGGCGAGGCCGACCCGACGCTGACTTTCAATGAGATCGGCCGCCACGTGGCCTGCTTGGTGCGGACGCGGGTGGCGTCGGTGCTGTCGCCGTGGCTGGCGGCTGCGGCGGTGGGCGATGTGCACACGGTGGCCGTGTCCCACGGGGAGGGGCGGTTCGTGGCCCCGCCGGCGGTGGTGGACCAGCTGATCGCCGGCGGCCAGATCGCCACCCAGTACGTGGACCTGACCGGCAGGCCGTCGAACGATATCCGCTTCAATCCCAACGGTTCGCTGGCCGCGGTCGAGGGCATAACGAGCCCCGACGGCCGCATTTTCGGCAAGATGGCGCATTCGGAGCGGACGGGGCCGTATGTGGCGGTGAATGTGCCGGGGGATAAGGAGCAGGGGATATTCGTCTCCGGCGTGAAGTATTTCCGGTAAAACGGGGGAAGCGGTAAGAAAAAGGAATAGGAACATTGCTTGTCTTCGGAAGATGCAATCACCGCTCGGCGTGCCTTCGGATGAACGCGCTGTAGGCTTGCGTCGACTCAACCGTACCGTCGCCAACAGTCATCCGTGACTGGTGGCTCCTCGCCCGACCGTCCATGGTCGGACGTACGGTATCGTTAGCGACGTCTGCGCTTACAGCGCGTAACATCCTCCGTCAATGCTCGCTTGTGCTTGCATCTTCCGATCCGCGTTTAGTGCCGGTATAAGCTTGAAGGGGCGTAATCATATAGGAGGAGGAACGGTTATGGCTTTCTCCATCGAGAATGCGACGATCGCGTCTTACCATGCCGCGCTGGTGGCCGGGGAGATGACGGCCCGCGAGCTGGTGGCGGCGTACCTGGCGCGGATCGCGGCCTACGACAAACGGGGGCCGGCGGTGAACGCGGTGCTCGCCGTGAATCCGCGGGCGCTGGAGGCCGCGGACGAGCTGGACGCCAGGCGGCGGCGGCAGGGCCTGACGGGGCCGCTGCACGGCGTGCCGGTGCTGCTGAAGGATAATATCAATACATACGATCTGCCGACGACGGCCGGCTCGCTCAGCCTGGAGGGCTACCGGCCGCGGGCCGACGCCTTTATCGTCGAGCGGCTGCGGGCGGCGGGGGCGATCGTGCTCGCCAAGGTGAATCTGCACGAGTTCGCGGTTTGGGGGGAGACGGCCAGTTCACTGGGCGGACAGACGCTCAATCCGTACGACCTGACCCGCACGCCGGGCGGCTCGAGCGGCGGCACGGGCGCCGGCCTGGCGGCGGCGTTCGGCCTCGCCGGCCTGGGGACGGATACCGTGAATTCGGTGCGGTCGCCGGCGTCGGCGAACGGGCTTGTCGGCATCAAGCCGACCCTCGGGCTGGTGAGCCGCAGCGGCATCGTGCCTTACGCGCTGAGCCAGGATACCGCCGGGCCGCTGGCGTATACGGCGGCCGACGCGGCGCGAGTGCTGGGGGTGATCGCCGGCTACGACGAGGCCGACCCCGTCACCGCCTGGAGCGTGGGGCAGGCGGCGGACGCCGGCCGGGAGCCGGACGCCGGGGCGCTGAAGGGGGCGCGGCTGGGGGTGGTGGAAATGCTGTTCGGCGGCGAGGCCGCGCACCGCGAGGTGAACGCGGTGATGGACGCGGCGCTGGCGAAGCTGAAGGCCGGCGGCGCGGAGCTGGTGACGGTGAGCCATCCCGACCTCGACGCGGCGCGGTTGATTGCCGAGACGAGCGTCCATATCCACGAGTTCGCCCGCGATCTGAGCGCCTATCTGGCCGATCCGGCCGCGGGACTGCCGGTGAAGTCGCTGGCCGAGGTGTACGCCGGCGGCCGCTATCATCCGGGGATCGCCGACAACGTCAGACAGGCGCTGGCGGTGGCGGGCGACGGGCACGAGTACCGCCGGCGGCTGGCGGCGCGGAGCGCGTTGCGGCAGACGGTGATGGCGCTGTTCGCCAGGCACCGTCTGGACGCGCTGGTGTACCCGCACCAGAAGCGGCTGGTGGTGCCGGTGGGCGAGCCGCAGGTCGACCGCAACGGCGTGGTGGGGGCGGTGACCGGCTTCCCGGCGGTGGTTGTGCCGGGCGGCTTTTCGCTGCCGACGGCCACGGCGCCGCTGGGCGTGCCTGTCGGGGTGGAGCTGCTCGGCCGGCCGTGGAGCGAGCATTTGCTGCTCGGGATCGCGCAGGGCTTTGAACAGCTGGAGAATGTGCGCCGGTTGCCGGCGAGCACGCCGCCGCTGTAGCTACGGTCTAAATATTGACCCCCTTGCCGTTGGGCGAGGGGGTTTTTGCGCGCGGCGGCGGGAATAAAGGCGCGGGGGGCAAGGGATACTGGGGATGAAGGTATATAGAAGGTATATAAAGGAGGTTTTATTATGCAGGCGGCGTTGAACGAGGTGGACAGGCTGGTGCTCGAGGGGCTGGTGCCGTTCCGCAACCGGCTGACGGCGGTGTTCCGCGACAAGCACCCGTATCTTTTCGGCATGGCGAGCACTGTCCTTACGGGCAAGGAGAGCAGGGTCGGCGTGCAGGTGACCGAGGGCGGACGGGTGGCCGGGGAGTATACCCTGCACGTGAGCGGGGTGGAGATAACCGGCGCCGAGCCGGGCAAGCTGGAATCGGGGGTTCAACTGCCTTATGTGGGCACGATTAAGCCTTATCTGGTGATCGAGCGCGGCAGCCTGGAGAGGATTCTCGGCGACGAGGCGGCGATCATGGCCGATCCGTTTCCCGCGATGCTTAAACATTTGCCCGATCTGACGATCAAGTTCCTGCGATGAAGCTCCTGCTCCATCCCCTGCCTGTCCGCATTTTCCACTGGGTGATGTTCGCGGCGGTGATGACGCTGCTGGCGACCGGGCTGTATATTCACGACCCGCCGGCGTGGCTGCGCCTGCCGGTGAGCCTGATGCGCGAGCTGCACGGGATGGCCGCGGCCGCGCTTGTCGTCAACATGGCCCTGCACATTTACTACTACGCCCGCACAGGCAAGCACACGGAGATTCTCCTGCTGCCCGGGGATTGGGCCAATGTGCGCAGTTTCCTGCGCTATTACCTGTTCATCACCGCCCATCACCCCAACTACGGCCGCTATAACCCGGGCCAGAAGGCGCTGTTCACTTCCTGGGGGCTGGCGGTGATCGTGGCGGCGGTCACCGGGGCGGCGCTGCTGTTCCCCGGCGACACGACCGGGCTGCAGCGGCTGCTGGGCGGCCTGAACGCCATCCGCAGCGTCCATTTCCTTGTCGCCGCTTTTTTCGCCGCCTCCGTTCCCTTTCACCTTTACCTGGTGTTCACCGAGGAGCCGGCGAAGCTCCAGGCCATGTTCACCGGCTACGTCCAGAAGGAGCCCAAGCCGCGGCCGCCGAAATCGCCCTGATCCGGCAGGGAAACGGACGGCGCGGACGGGGCCGCAAGCCGGGAGCGCAGCAACCGGCAGCCGTCGTCCATGCCCTGGGCGCCGAGCAGGGCGACGAGGTCGCCGGGGCCGGCGGCTGCGGCGACGATTGCCATGGCTTCGTCCAGCGCTGTGTGGAAACGATAACGGATTTTCGCTTGGTCGAGCGCCTCGCAGAAGGCGCTTTTTTCGTTGGCGGCGACGGTGTCGGCGGCGGCGACGCTGCCGGCGGCGGCGGTGACGATGAGGGCGAAGGGGATTGCGCGCCGCCAGCGGGCGAGCGTGGCGGCGCAGGCGGCGTTGATGTCCGGGCCGCGCTGCCCGCGGATGGCGAAGGCGACGATGAGGCGGCGGCGCCGGAAGGCGGCCAGGGCGCGGAAGACGGCGTCGATGCTGCCGGGGTTGAGGGCGGTGTCGTCGACGACGGTGAGGCCGGCGAGGCGGGCGACGGCGAAGCGGCGCGGCACGCCCCGGAAGGAGGCGAGGGCGGCGGCGCAGGTTTTTGGGGGGACGCCGTGCAGGAGGGCCGCGGCTGCGGCCAGCAGGGCGTTTTCGACGTTGTGGCGGCCGGGCAGGCGCAGGTCGACCGTCACCCGGCCGGGGACCGGGAGGCCGGCGGGCAGGGGCCGGGGCCAGGCGAGGGCGAAGGTGCCGCCGTGGCTGGAGAGGGCGGCGACGCGGGCGGTGACGTCGGCGGGGGCGTCGACGGCGCAGGAAACGACGGGGCCGGGGGCGGCGGCGGCCATGGCGAGGCAGATGGGGTCGGCGGCGTTGACGACGAGCGGCGCGGCCGGGCCGAGCAGGCGGGGGAAGTCCCGCTTGGCGGCGCAATAGGCGTCGAAGCCGCCGGGGAAGTCGAGGTGGTCGGGGCTGATATTGGTGACGACCCCGCAGGAGAAGGCGACGCCGTCCACCCGCCCCTGGTCGATGCCCTGGGCGGAGACTTCCATGGCGGCGTGGGTGACGCCGTTGTCGCGCATCGCCGCGAGGTACGCCTGGAGGCTGGCGGCGTCGGGGGTGGTGAGGGTGCTGGGGCAGGCGGCGCCGCCTGTTTTCACGCCGACGGTGCCGATGAGGCCGGCGGGATGGCCGGCCTGGCGGAAGATGTGCTCGAGCATGCAGGCGACGGTGGTTTTGCCGTTGGTGCCGGTGACGCCGACGAGGGCCAGGTCGCGGGAGGGGTGGCGGTGGAAGGCGGCGGCGAGTTCGCCGAGGGCCCGGCGGGCGTCGGGGACGGCGACGACGGGCACGGCGAGGGGCGGCAGGGAGGCGGGGGCGTCGCTGACGACGGCGAGCGCGCCGCGGGCGTCGGCGTCGGCCGCGTATGTATTGCCGTCGGCGCAATGGCCGCGGATGGCGACGAAGACGAAGCCGGGCGATACCTGGCGCGAGTCGCAGGTTATGCCGGTCGCCGCGGCGAGCAGGGCAGCGGTTTCTTTCACGTTTTAACCCCCTAAAACGGCCGAAATCACTATATTTTATGGCGGCCGCAGGCGGTGGGTGATTAAAAGCGTTCTTCCGCCGGATACTATCAGCAGCAGCTTGCGGGAGGGGATATGATGAGATGTGCGCTGGCTCTGCTGCTGATGGCCGGAGTGCTTGTGACGGCCTGCGCGGGGCCGCCGGCGGCCAAGCCGGAGCCCCGGGCGGCGCCGGGGGTGACGGTGGAGGGGACGGCGGTGGGCGGGATGACGCGGGGCGAGGCGGCGGCGGCGCTGCAGGGACTGGCGGCGGCCCGGTACGTGCCGTCGGTGGACGCCGCCTTCGCCGCCGGGGACGGGGCGGTGACGGCGGACAGGGACGGCCTGATGGTGGATGTGCCGGCGACGGTGGAGGCGGCGCTGGCCGCGCCCGCCGGCAGCGAGCTGGCGGCCTTGTACGCGCCGCTGAGGGCGGCCGTGAGCGCCGAGGCGCTGACCGGCGCGCGGCTGGCCGGCTCGTATACGACGCCGATCCTCGACAACAGCCCCGGCCGGCGGGAGAATATCGTCCTGACGGCGGCGCTGCTGAACAACGCCGCGATCCCCGCCGGCGACGAGTTTTCCTTCAACCGCCGCACCGGCGAGCCGACGCGCGAGCGGGGCTTCCGCCCGGCGACGGTGTTTGTGGACGGGCGCCACGAGGAGGAGCTGGGGGGCGGGATGTGCCAGGTGTCGAGCACGCTGTATAACGCGGCGCTGGCGGCCGGCCTGAAGGTGACGGAGCGCCACCCCCATTCCCAGCCGGTGAGCTATGTGCCGCCGGGGCAGGACGCCACCACGTATACGGACAAGGACCTGCGGTTCGTCAACACCACCCGCGGCACCCTGGTGCTGCGGGCGCTGGTGGCGGGGAGAAAATTGACGGTCGATATTTTCTCCCTGGGCGGAGGCGCATAGGAAGGCGGCGGCCCGTCCATACTATCTGCGAGGTGGGAGGATGCGTAAAAATTCGTATTTCATTATCGCAGCCGTCGTAGTCGTCGCTTTAGCAGTATTCGCGGGAGCCTATTCGCTCTTACGCCCTCCCGCCGCCAAACAGCCGGGCGCGCCGGCGCCGGCGCCCCTGGAGCAGGCGCCGCAGCCGATTCCCGGCGTGCCGCAGTTCGACGCGGCCAAGTACAAGACCGAGCCGGTGATAACCGTCTGGCGGGCCGACCGCGGCAGCCGGGAAAGGATGCCGCTGGAGCGGTACCTCGAAGGGGTTATCGCCCGCGAGATGGAGCCGGACTGGCCGCCCGAGGCCCTGCGGGCGCAGGCGATCGTGTCCCGCACGCTGACGGTGCACGCCATCGAGGCGGGGACCATCCGGCGGCTGCATGACGCCGACGTGAGCACGTCCAAGGAGGAGCTGCAGGCGTTCGCGCCCGAGAGGGTCAACGACCGGGTCCGCGAGGCGGTGCGCTCGACGCGCGGCCAACTGCTGCTGTACGCCGGAAGCCTGATCAACGCCATTTACAGTTCGAGCAACGGCCAGATCGCCGCGACCCGCGAGGAGAGTTTCCCGAAGGAGATTCCCGAGCCGACGCCTTATTTTCAGCCGGTGACCGACAACAGTTACAAGTATACGCCGCCCCATCTCCAGTACTGGACGGTGACCATCCCCGGGGCGGAGGTGGCCAGGGCGGCGGGTTATGCCGGCAACCCGGGCGACATAATGATTCTCGAGAAGGGGCCCTCGGGCCGCATCCTGTGGATCGGCGCGGGCGACAAGAAGGTATACGGGGCCGAGTTCCGCAAGGCGGTGGGCTTCGACCGGCTCAAGTCGACGCTGGTGGACGAGATGAACTACGACAAGGGGTCGTTCACCTTCAAGGGGCGGGGCTGGGGCAACGGCGTCGGCCTGTGCCAGTGGGGCGCTTATACGTACGCGATGGACGGCTGGAAGGCCGAGGATATCGTCCGTCATTATTATGTAGGCGCCGAGGTCAAGAAGATTTGGGAATAGAGGAGCTATGTTCGCCCGGGTACCCGCCCTGGCGTTATCTTTGCCGCCGCCGGTCGAACGTGTACCTGGAGAGCCTCTGCGAGGTGGTGAGCGCCCGCCGGGCGGAGCTGGCCGCGATCGCGGCCACTCCTTTCCGCAAGAGCGTGGAGGCGGAGCGCGTGCTGCTGGGCGCGATGCAGGAGCTGGGCTTCTGGCATTCGGTGACCAACCGCAAGTATGGGCCGCTGTTTGCCAGGGGGCTGAATTTCGAGGTGGATTTCTACCATCCCGATTTCCAGGTGGCGGTGGAGGTCGAGAAGGGCGAGGTCAGCAATATCTGGAAGAATATCTGCAAGTTCGTGGAGTCGCCGGTCATCACCCACGGGGTTATCCTGGTGCCGGTGGTCCGCCAGGGGCAGACGACGAGCAGCGAGTTTTACCAGAACACGCTCCGGCGGCTGGGGGCGATCGAGAAGGTTTTTTCGCCGCTGGACAGCGTGGTGATAATCGGCTATTGAAGCGGGCTGGTGCAGAAACTGCGGCTTATCCCGGCTTTGGGCTTGCCCTCCGTTGCGCCAGCGGCCTTACTATGCGGGGAACAGCAAACTTTTGGTTCGCTGTTCCCCGCATAGCGACTCGCACAAAACGCCAGCGTTTTCACGCGGCGTTTTGGCTCGCTGCTAAGCTCGTCGCCGACTCCCACCGCACCACCGCCCGAATCGCATCCGGCTTAGCGGGCGGTTCTCGCCGCCGTCCATGGCGGCTCGTGCGGTGTCGTTGGGGCTCTCTCGCCAAGTAGCGGCCGCCGTCTCGCTTGAAGGGGGCGGCGCCCAAAACCGGGAACGCCGCGCCGGAGGCGGCGGAGAACGCAGGCGTATGCGCCGTTGCGGAGGCCGTTACGTGCCGTTGGCGATGGAGGCCGGTAAGAACGCCACTCTTAGCGCTTTAGCGGTTAGAGGGGCGGCTGCGGGTACACAACGTACGCCCGTCCATGGACGGACGGGCGAGGAGCCACCTGTCACGGATGACAGTTGGCGACGGTACGGCTGTGTCGGCCCGAGCCTTCGCCCTACAGGCATAAGCGATCACATCGCCGCTAAAGCGGCGTGTGCCTGCTTACGGCGCGTTCGGCCGCAGCTCCGGTGCGGTAGCTTGCGTTTTCCGCAATAAGCTTAGGATAAGAGTAGCAAATAAACGGGCGGCGGAAAGTTTGCGGCCCGGGGGGCATAGATTAATAGCGGAGAGGCCGGCGGTCGCCACGCCTCCCCATGAGAGGCGCCGCCTTCGGGTAATCCGGAGGCGGCGCTACGGTTTTTGTTGGCAAGCGTGTCCATTATCGGTTATAATATATGAATGTGGTTAGGAGAGAATATATGCGTAAGGTTGTCGTAACGGTGGTCGGCACGCAGACCGACGCCGCCGGCGAGGAGAGCCGCATCGAGTTCGTGACCGTCGGTTCCCGCCAGGACAGGGACGGCGTTAGTTACATAACGTACCGCGAGAGCGAGATTACCGGCATGGAGGGTACGACGACGCTGCTGAAGCTTTATCCCGGCCGGCTGACCCTGGTGCGCATGGGAGCGGTGGAGCTGAAGCAGGAGTTCGCTCCCGGCCTCAAGAGCCACGGCACTTATATTACGCCGTACGGCAGCCTGAAGATGGCGGTGTCGACCCGCCACCTGGACATGACGACCGCGGCGGTGACGGCCGGTTACGACCTGGAGATCGACGGCCGCTGGCAGAGTTACAATACGTTATCGGTGGAGATACGGGAGGAAGAATAGATGAACGTGAAAGAGCTGCTCGCCGGGGCGATAACCGAGGCGGCGGCCGGCCTGGAGGCCCTGGCCGGCAAGGAGCTGCCGGCGGTGATGCTGGAGGTGCCGCCCCAGAAGGAGTTCGGCGATTTCGCCACGAATTTCGCCATGCAGCTCGCCCGCCCGGCCCGCCAGAATCCGCGGGCGCTGGCGGACGCGCTCGCCGCCCGGCTGAACGAGCGGGCCGCGCTGGACAGGCAGGCGCCGGCGGCGCTGCCCTGGCTGGCCGAGGCGCGGGTGGCGGGACCGGGGTTCATAAACTTTTATCTCAGGCCCGACTGGCTGTACGCCCTGCTGGCCGACATCGCGGCGGCGGGGACGGACTGGGGGCGCACGGCGAGCGGCGGCGGCGAGAGGGTCCAGGTGGAGTTCGTGAGCGCCAATCCGACCGGGCCGCTGCACGTGGGCCACGGCCGCGGGGCGGCGGTGGGCAGCGCGCTCGCCAATCTGCTGCGGGCCGCGGGCTACGACGTGGCGACGGAGTTTTATATCAACGATGCCGGCAATCAGATCGACAATCTGGCGGCGTCGGTGGATGCCCGCTACCGCGAGCTGCTGGGCCAGCAGGTGGCGTTTCCCGAGGACGGGTATCACGGCGCGGATATCGTCGAGACCGCCCGGCGGATCGTCGAGCAGGCGGGGACGCGCTATCTGCTGATCGATCCCGCCGAACGGCTGAAGGTGTTCAAGGAGTTGGCCCGCGAGGAGAAGCTGGCCCTGCTGCGCGAGGACCTGGAGGCGTTCGGGGTGACGTTCGACGTGTGGTTCAGCGAGCGGACGCTGCATGAGGCCGGGGCGATCGCGGATACCTGCCGCGTGTTGCAGGCAAGCGGCCATATGTACGAGAAGGACGGGGCGCTGTGGCTGAAGTCGACCGTTTACGGGGACGATAAGGACCGGGTGGTTATCCGCGACAACGGCGTGCCGACGTATCTGGCGGCCGATATCGCCTACCACCGCGACAAGTTCGCCCGCGGCTTCGACCGGGTGATTAATATCTGGGGCGCCGACCATCACGGCTACATCAGCCGGGTGAAGGCGGCGGTGGCTGCGCTGGGGTACGATCCGGAGCATCTGGAGGTGTTGATCCTGCAGATGGTCAACCTGTACCAGCACGGCGAGCTTGTCAAGATGTCGAAGCGCACCGGCCAGGGTGTGACGCTGTCCGAGCTGATCGAGGAGGTCGGCCGCGACGCCGCCCGCTTCTTTTTCATCATGCGTTCGACCGACAGCCAGTTGGATTTCGATCTCGATCTGGCGAAGTCGCGCACCAACGAGAATCCGGTGTTTTATATCCAGTACGCCCACGCCCGCATCGCCAGCATTTTCCGCCAGGCCGAGGAGGCCGGGCTGGCCGTGCCCGCGCCGGGCGAGGCACCGCTGGCGGCTTTGGCGAGCGAGTGGGAGATTGATCTGATCAAGAAGCTGGGCGAGTTCCCGGACGAGGTGTCGTCGGCGGCGCGCGAGCGGGCTCCGCACCATATCGCCCGCTATGCCCACGAGGTTGCCGCGCTGTTCCATTCGTTCTACAACCAGTGCCGGGTTATCGGCGCTCCGCCCGATGTTCAGGCCGCCCGCCTGACGCTGGTGACGGCGGTGCAGAATACGCTCCGCGCCGCTTTGGCCATCCTGGGAGTCGACGCTCCTGACAAAATGTGACAGAAAAACGCCGCTTCCGCCCGATTCTTGCCGTTTTGGGCGGAAGTTTGCGTGAAAAAGGCAATAAAATTGGCTAATTTGTCCGCTTTTTTTGGCCGGAACCGGCACGGACCCAGGCAGAATAAGGGTTTGCCGTCCGTCGGCAAAAGGAGGATTTTATCCCCCCGCGGTGAATATTACCATGTAATTTTGAACGACGCAGCGGAGGGGACCGAATCATGGGCGAATTGCAGAAACAATTGTCAGATGTTGATTTGGCTTACCAGGTTTTGGCCGAAAAGGGCTCGCCGATGTATTTCCGCGACCTGATCGGCAAGGTGCTCGAAGGCAAGGGTAGACCAGTCGTTTCTGTTGCGCACGCCATTGCCGAGGTTCATACCCAGATCAATATGGACAGCCGTTTCGTCCACGTGGGCAAGGGCACGTGGGGGCTGACCGAGTGGCTGCCCCAGCGCGGCAGCCGGGCCGTCGAGGAGACGGCGGCCACCGTTTCTTCGGACGCCAACATGCGCCGGGAGAAGCTGCTGGCGGAGATCCAGCAGGATTTTCCCGCCCCCGGCCTGGAGGCGGAGGAAGGCGAATAAGCAGTGTATATGATTACGGCCATGCTAGGGATAATACAGCGTGAGGCCGGTTTGCGGGAGGAAGGTTTATGGCAAAGTTCATCTTCATAACCGGGGGGGTCGTATCGTCGCTCGGCAAGGGCATCACCGCCGCGTCGCTGGGGCGCCTCCTCACGAGCCGCGGCTACAAGGTGACCATTCAGAAGTTCGACCCCTACATCAACGTGGACCCCGGCACCATGAGCCCTTATCAGCACGGCGAGGTTTTCGTGACCGAGGACGGCGGCGAAACCGACCTCGATCTCGGCCATTATGAACGGTTTATCGACATTAATCTGACGAAGAGTTCGAACGTCACGACCGGCAAGATTTACTGGTCGGTCATCACCAAGGAGCGCAAGGGCGATTACCTGGGCAGCACCGTCCAGGTCATCCCCCATATAACCAACGAGATCAAGGAGCGTCTGTACCGGATCGCCAAGGAGGACAACGCCGATATCGTGATTGCCGAGATCGGTGGCACGGTGGGCGATATCGAGAGCCTGCCCTTCCTGGAGGCCATCCGCCAGGTGCGTAAGGAAGTGGGCCGCGACGACGTGGCGTATGTGCACGTCACGCTGGTGCCTTATATATCGGCGGCCGGCGAGTTGAAGACCAAGCCGACCCAGCACAGCGTGAAGGAACTGAGGAGCATCGGTATCCATCCCGATGTGATCGTCTGCCGGACGGAGCACGAGATTTCGGCCGATATGCGCGAGAAGCTGGCGCTGTTCTGCGACATCGATCTGAACGCGGTCATCCAGAACAAGAATGTGGCGTCCATTTACCAGGTGCCGCTGATGCTTGAGGAGGAGGGCCTGGACAAGATCATCCTCGAGAAGCTGGGCCTGAAGAACGGCCGGCCGGATATGAGCGAGTGGAAGGCGATGGTGAGGAGGATCCTGCATCCGGCGGAGAGCGTGTGCATCGCGATCGTCGGCAAGTACGTGGCGCTGCAGGATGCGTATATGAGCGTGTCGGAGGCGTTGCGCCACGGCGGCATCGCCAACGATACGGCCATCAATATCAAGTGGGTGAACGCCGAGGAGATCGAGCCGTCCAAGGTCGATCTGGCCGTCGTGTTCGAAGGCGTGGACGGCATCCTGGTGCCCGGCGGCTTCGGCGACCGGGGCATCGAGGGCAAGATCAAGGCGATCCGCTACGCCCGCGAGAACAAGATCCCTTATTTCGGGCTGTGCCTGGGGATGCAGTGCGCGGTGATCGAGTTCGCCCGCAACGTGTGCAAGCTGAAGGGCGCCAACAGCACGGAGTTCAACGCGGAGACGCTTTATCCGGTCATCGATCTGATGCCCGAGCAGGTGAACGTGGAGGATAAGGGCGGGACGATGCGCCTGGGCGTGTATCCCTGCAAGGTGACGGAGGGGACTCATACGTTCGCGGCGTATCAGGACGAGCTGGTTTACGAGCGCCACCGCCACCGGTTCGAGTTCAACAACGCTTACCGCCAGCAGTTCGCGGCGGCGGGGATGGTCATCGCCGGCATGCTGCCGAGCGGCCGGCTGGTGGAGGTTATCGAGCTGGCCGATCACCCCTGGTTCGTGGGCACCCAGTTCCATCCCGAGTTCAAATCCCGGCCGACGAGGCCGCACCCGCTGTTCCGCGATTTCGTGCAGGCGGCGCTGGCGAAGCGGACGGGGCGCTAATCTCGATACATGACCGGCCCGGCCGGAACATATACTTTTTACATCAGACTGTTGGGTTTGCTCAACAGTTTCTTTTTCCTATGCGGGGTTGAGCCGCGCAACTACTGGGATGAAAGGCAGTGATGCCCGTGTTCAAACGGTCTGTGGTGCTTCTGATCGCCGGCGTGGTGATCGTGTCGCTGGCGGCGGCCGCTTTTGTCGTGCCGGGGATGAAGAGCCGGCGGTCGGGCGGCGAGAAGAGCGCGGTGGCGATCGTTTATGTGGACGGGGTGATCGTGGGCGGCCGCGGCCAGGCCGGGCTGATGGGCGAGACCGGCGGCACGGACGCGATCATCAAGCAGCTTCACCAGGCCCGCGACGATGCGACGGTGAAGGCGATCGTGCTGAGGATCAACAGCCCCGGCGGCAGCGCGCCCGCTTCCCAGGAGGTGGGGACGGAGATCAAGAAGATCCGCGCGACGGGCAAGCCGGTGGTGGCGTCGATGGGCGACGTGGCCGCGTCGGGCGGCTACTGGCTGGCGGCGGTGACGGACCGCATTTACGCGAATCCGGCGACACTGACGGGCAGCATCGGGGTGTATATCCCGTACGCCAATTGGCAGGAGCTGTATAATAAGCTCGGCATCCGTTCGGAGAAGATCAAGAGCGGGCCGCACAAGGATATCCTGTCCCCCGAGCGGCCGATGACGGCCGAGGAGCGGGCCATCATCCAGGTGATGGTGGATGAGCTTTACGGCCAGTTCGTGGCCGTGGTGGCGGAGGGGCGGAAGATGGACCCCGCCCGGGTGCGGCAGCTGGCCGACGGGCGGATTTACACCGGCAGCCAGGCGAAGGAGCTGGGGCTGGTGGACGAACTGGGAACGATGTACGACGCGATCGACGGGGCGGCGTCGCTGGCCGGCATTGCCGGCAAGCCGGCGCTGAAGGAGTACGGCAAGGTCAGCATGTGGAGCGTGCTGTTCGGCGGCCACGACGAGCTGAGCCTGGAGCGGCTGTTCCTGCGCCAGATGAGGCAGGAGGCGCCGCTGACCGCGCCGCTGGCGATTCCGGAAAAATGGTAGGTGAGGGGCATGGGTCCGTTTCTCGAGCTGCTCTATGACGTGTTGTTCAGCCCGGCGGCGGCGATGCGGCAGATCGCGGTCCGGCGGCCGGTGGGCCAGGCGGTGGCCGCGTTTCTGCTGAGTATCGTCATTCCGGCGATGGCGATTTATTTCGCAGTACAGTCGACGGTGGCCGGCAAATGGGCGGGGGCGTTTTTCGCCGTGGGGGTGTGCCTGCGGTTGATTATGTGGTTCGTGGGGTCGGCCGTCCTGCACCTGATCGCCGAGTTTTTCGGCGGCCGCGGTTCGGCGCTGGGGCTGTTCGCGGCAATCGGTTTCGCGCATGTGCCGTTGATTTTCATGGTGCCGCTGGCGGTGGCGGCGATGCTGCTGCCGGCGGGGGCGGCGCCGCTGGCGCTGGCCACGGGCGGCCTGGCGCTGGTGCTTTGGGTGCTGGCGCTGACGGTGGTGGCCATCGAGGGCGTCCACGGTTTGAGCGCCGCCAAGGCGGTGCTGGTGCTGCTGACGCCGCTGCTGGCGCTGGGGCTGGCGGCGTTTGCGGCGGCGGTATTTATCGGGGCGGCCGTGTGGCCGCTGCTGGGGTGATTGCTATGGGCAGATGGTTCGTTTTAGCGGCGGCAGCCGCCTTTTTGCTGGCCGGGTGCGGGCTGGGAAGGCCGGCGACGACGGCCGGCCTTGCGCCGCAGCCGGCGGAGGCGCTGGCGGCGTGGGGCGTGCCGGCCAGTCTCGTGCAGCAGGGGACAGGCAACAGTTGCCGGGTGGTGAAGGGGGCCTTTTTGTCGGCCGAGGCGGCGCTGGAGCTGGCGGCCGGCGGGCAGGGGTCGCTGGAGTATTTCCGCGAGGCGCCGGCCGGCGGGCTGGCCGGCCGGGGCCGGGTGCAGTTTTTGTCGACCCAGGGGACGGGCCGGGTGAAGCTGACGGCTCTTGACGACGGCGGCCGTCCGCTGGCCGCGGTGGGCTGGGTTTACACCGGGCCGCTGCCGCCGGCCGACGGGGTGACGAAGTGGGTCGATGTCCGCTATAACGCCAATTATGTGGGCGACTGGCTTGCCTTTGATTATGATGTGGCCGAACTGTTTGCGGCCCACCGCCCGGAGGCGGCCGCGCAGGCGGCGCGGTTCCGGCTGGGCGTGGAGGCGGGCCAGGGCCAGCATGTGCTGATTACGGCGCTGGGGCTGGAGACGGCGGGCGCGCGGACGGTGCGCGTGACGACGGCGGCGGCGGCGCTGGCGGCGACGCTGGGACAGGCGGTGACGGTGGCGGCCGAGGTGGAGAATGCGTCGGCCCGGCCGGTGGCCGAGGCGGCGGTGGCGCTGGTGGAGCCGTTCGGGTTCGGCCTGGTGGCGGAGGGCGAGAAGGTGCAGAAGGTGGCCGGGCTGGCGCCGGGCGAGAAGCGGCGGCTGACCTGGCAGGTGAAGGCCCAGCGCCCCGACGGCGTCAATTTCGGCAAGCCGTGGCCGCTGGCGTTCACGGTGAACGGGACGGCGGCGGCCGAGGTGCGGGTGGCGGTGGCCGATCCGCGCCCCGGGAAGGTCTTTTATGTGATGACTGAGGATCTGGAGGCGATCGACGGCGCCGGGTATCCGGTGGCGTGGGGCAACGCCGACGGCTGGCTGCAGCCTGAGGAGCTGACGGTGCAGATGGTGGCCAAGGCGGAGCGGGTGAACGCGATCGCCGAGAAGTACGGCGCGCGGTGGACGCATTATATCGCCTGGCCGCTGGTGAACGCCGCCGAGTGGGCGGACGGGCAGTCGGCCACGGGCGAGTGGCGGAAGGCGGCGGCGGCGATCGCCGGGTCGGTGCGGAGCCAGTCGGCCCGCGGCCATGAGTACGGCATTCATCTTCATTCCGATTACGATCCGTTTTTGCCTGGCAACGTGCTTTCTTACAACCCGGCGACGGACGGGCTGTGGGCGAATCATCTGCGCCACGGCTGGGCCCATTCGCTGGGCAGCGAGGGCGGCTACCGCGACCGCACGAGCCGCACGGGGTTCCTGTATGCGTACCAGCGGAAGCTGGACGAGCTTGAGGCGGCTTCGCCGCTCGGGCAGCTGATTACCGCCCGGGTGGGGTCGTTCGATTTCGGCAGCGGCGAGGCGTCCGAGGCGATGAGCACGCGGGTGTACCGCCGGATCGGCCTGAAGGCCGGGAGCGACGCGGACGGCAACCGCGGCGGCATTACGGCCGGCGACTGGGGCGAGGCGATTTACCTGGCGAAGCCGGACGATATCAACGCCCGGGCTACGGATTTGAAGAATACCGGGCTGGTGGAGTTCCGGCCGACGCCGCGGGAGTTCATCCAGTACGACAGCCAGAGCGCGGCGGCGATGAACGCCAGGGTCGACGCGGGGATGGCGGTTTATGCTCCCGGCGGCCGGGTGAACCCCGGGGTGCACGCGATCGCCGGTTTCACGCACGTGATGTTCATGCTGGGCGAGGGCGGCTGGCAGAGTACGGAGGGGGGCCAGTTCGCGGCCCTGGACGGCCACTTGGCTTATTTGAAGGGGCGTTACGCCGACAAGGGGCTGCTGGCTTTCGGCACGGCCGGCGAGCTGGTGAGGGCGTATCTGGATTATTATTCGCCGGCCCTGGTGGCGCTGTACGGGCCGCGCAGCGGGGACGGCTGGCTGAAGAGCGAGTACCCGCTGGTGCTGCTGGGCCGGGATATTCCGGTGGATGCCGCCCACACCCATACGGTGGCGGTGAAGTATCCGCTTTATCTGCGCGAGTCGGCTTTCCGGATCAGCGTGCTGAAGAACGGCCGGCCGGTGTACAGCACTTGGGGCCTGCCGACGCCGGAGAACGACATTGTTTTCACCGTCGACGACAGGAACGCCCAATATTCTCTGGAGATTTACCACAACGAAACGGCCGGCAGACTGCTGTCCCTGTGGCATTTCGTGCGGACGAGGCTGCTGCGGGGCTGACGGTCGGTGAAAAAATTTTTGAAAATGGTGATTTTTTTCCAATTTCTAGGAGGAGAATTGTCGGCGGGTGGGGAATAGAGAGGATACAGTTTAGTCGGCGGGAGGTTTCAAGTATGGCAGCGAAAAGGCCTATGGTGCTTGTAATCGACGATCAGCCGGGCATCCGGCGACTGCTGACGGAGGTTCTGCAGGAAGAGGGCTACGCGGTGCTGGAGGCGGCCAACGGTTACGACGGCCTGCAGAAGGCCCGCGACAACCGGCCGGCGCTTATTCTCATGGATATGAAGATGCCCGGCATGGACGGCATCGAGACGTTGCGCGAGCTCCGCCGCCTCGGCATCGGCGAGCGGGTTATCATGATGACGGCTTACGGCGAGCTCGATCTCGTCACCGAGGCCAAGGAGATCGGCGCCGCCGATTATATCACCAAACCGTTCGATATTCTGGCCCTGTGCGAAATGATCAGCCGCAATCTGGCTGCCGGCCAGCCGGAGCGGCTGGCGATCGGCTAGTTTCGGCGGGACGGGCCGCGGCCTTTTACGGCCGCGGCATGCCCGGCATCCGGGGCTGACGAGCCCCGGGTTTTGTTCGGCGCGGCTTTTTCCCCGGCCGGGGGCGTTGTGTTCACGGCCAATTCTTCGCCGGCGGCAGGAGATTTTTCCTTACCGGCGAAGTACCTAGAGGGGAGGGGGGATTTAAATGCTCATCAATACGGTTTCCACGCTGGCGCTGTATTGTTCGCGCTGCGGCAAGATCGAGATGCATGACATATCCCGCTTTACTTTGAAGAGTTCGGTGGGGAGCGAGCTCACCTGCGGCTGCGGCCAGCGTTTGGCGACCGTGTCCGGGGTGGGCCACGACCAGTACCTTCTCGATATACCGTGCGTGGTCTGCGAGACGAGCCATATCGTATGCGTGGATGTCAAGGATTTCTGGCAGGGCCGCGTGAATAAGATTTACTGTGCGGCCGCCAATCTCGAGCTTGGCTTCAGCGGCGAGCGGCGGGCCATCGAGCAGGCCATCGCCGTCCAGCAGCGGGAATTCGACAGCATGGTTCGCGATATGACGAGCGAGGAGTATGTCGATAATCCGCAGGTGATGTTCGAGGTGTTGAACAAGGTCCATGATATCGCCGAACGCGGCGGGGTGTACTGCCGGTGCGGCGGCAATATCATCGAGGCCGACGTGCAGCCCGATTCGATCGAGTTGGTGTGTGTGCACTGCAACGGCCGGCGGGTTATCGCCGCCAAGACGGAGGAGGACCTGGAGGCAGTCAAGGCGTTCGCGACGATCGAGATCGGCCCCGGCCGCCGCTCGCACCGCCGTTGACAATTGAGAATACGACAAGCCGCCGGCGCGTTCCGCGCCGGCGGCTTTTTTTTTTCGCGGTGAATAGGCCGCGACCGTTCAGAAGCCCCCAGATGCAAGGCATCCCGAGGACGCGAAGCGACGCGTACTCGGTGCGTACGCTAGCAAGCGCCCGCAGGGATAACACAGCAGATGGGGGCTTATCAACGGTCGCCCTTTCCATTGGAGGGAGCCGGAACCATAACATGCATAAAACAGCAACCCCCCGCTTATGATAGTAAGGGTAGTCCAAAAGCGGGGTGATGCTGATGCAGGTACTGGTTGCGTTTGCGCTGGCGGCCGCGGTGGTGCTGTTCGGGCACCTGGCCATGCCGGCGGCCGGACCGGCCGGGACGCCGGCAGCGGCTGTGCAGGCGCCGGGCCCGGCGGCGGCGCCAGTCGCCCGGGAGGCGGCGCCGACGGCCAGGCCGGCGGTGAGGGTGCATACGGTGGCGGCGGGTGAGAGCCTCAGCGCGATCGCCGCCCGGTACGCCATCGATGTCGATACTTTGCTGGGCGCCAATCCGGAGGCGGACGAGCTCATCCATCCGGGGGACGAGCTTGTCGTGCTGCCGCAGAAGGGGGCGCTGCACGTGGTGGCGGCCGGCGACACGCTGTGGGCGCTGTCGCGGGCGTACGGCGTCGGCGTGGCCGCGATTCAGGCGGCCAACGGGCGCGAGGGCGACGCGCTGGCGGTGGGCGAGAGGTTGTTCATTCCCGGCGGCCGGCCCCGCGGCGAGGCGGTGTCCCGCGCGTACGGCCAGCGGTTCGCGTGGCCGGCGGCGGGCGAGATCACTTCGCCGTTCGGCTACCGTTGGGGCCGCCACCATGCGGGGATCGACATCGCCGCCGAGGCGGGTTCGCCGGTGCGGGCGGCCAGGGCCGGGCGGGTGGCGTTCGCCGGCTGGTACGGCGGCTATGGGTATACGGTGATGATCGAGCACGGCCAGGGGATCGCGACGCTGTACGCCCACCTGGACGATTACGTGGTGGAGGGCGGCCAGCATGTGGCGGCCGGCCAGCGGCTCGGCTATGTGGGGGATACGGGCTATTCGTTCGGGGCGCACCTGCATTTCGAGGTGAGGGTGAACGGGCAGCCGGTGAATCCGCTCCAGTTCCTGCCGTAGTGTCGGCCGCCCAGTAGCACCCATCTGCGGCGTACCCGCAAGGGGTAGGCCGCCCCTCTAACCGCTGAAGCGCTAAGAGGGGCGCACTTGCTCCTCGGATGGCCCACTCGACGTACGCAACCAAGTACGCCGTCGTGGGCCATCCTCCGGTGTGCCTTGCATCTGGGCACTTCTGAACGGCCTCTGGCTTGTGCAGTTAGGTACGGCGCACCCAGAGACTGCGTTTTCTGCTATAGGGCAATTACGAGCGGCGGGAAGGTTGTTTCCGCCGCTTTGTTTGTATATGGCGCAGGGACGGCGGCAATAATAGGGTTAGCAAAAATTTCCGCCGGAGGGACAAGATTTGGCCTATGTTCTCGCCGTCCTGATGGCGGCGCTGAGTTTCCTGCTTAACCGCGCGGCGCTCCGGTACGCCGGCCCGAAGGCGATCATCGGCTGGGGGCCGGCGATCGAGGAGGCGGCGAAGACGGTGCCGGCTTTTTATCTGGGGGCGGACATCTTGCTGACGCATGCGCTGTTCGGGATTATCGAGGCGGGCTACGACTGGCGCACGAGCCCGGGAAACGGCCCGGCGGCGGCGCTTTTGAGCGTGGCGGGGCACAGCCTGTTCGGCGGCCTGACGGTGGGGACGCTGTATGTGACCGGCAGCCTCGCGCTCGCCCTGGGGGCGGCGGCGGCGGCCCATATCGCCTGGAATGCGGCTTTGGTCCGCATGAGCGCATAGCATTCGGACCGGAAAGGGAGACGCCATGAGAATCCATTACAGCTGCGACAATTGCGGCGAGCCGATCGATACGATCGAGGTGGCCGCGCTCGATGAGGAGCGGTTCGGCTTCGACTGCCTGACCGGCGAGGAGCGGCAGGAGATTATCAGGTACGACGAGGCGAGCGGCACTCTTTATGTGCAGTCGCTGTGCGACGCGTGCATCGAGGCGATGGGCCTGGCGGCCGGCAGCGCGCCGCCGGCCGGCCCGGGGCCGGGCCTGCTGCACTGAAAGCGGCCTCCGGATGCGGTCCGGTGGGACGGGGCACCCGCGTTTGTGCGAAATATGTTGTAATATTTGGTTTCGCCGGCTAATACTTTGTGTTAGAATGAGTATTAACGGGGCTTTGCGTTCGCAAAGCCTCTTTTCGGCATGCGAGGTGCTTGATGGACTTTTTTTTACAGGCAATGCGCAAGGATCAGATGGTGGCGAGGACGGTGGATGCGTTCGTCGCTTCCGCCCGCCAGAGTTTGGTGTACGGGGTGACGGGAACGGCCAAGACGGCGGTGCTGGCCGCGTGTTTCCGCGCCCATCCCCGGCCGACGGTGATCGTGACCGCCGGCCGCGAGGCGGTGGGGGAGCTGGCCGCCGATTTGGGGGCGCTGCTGCCGGATACGCCGGTGCTGGAGCTGCCGCCGCTGGATATCGTGACTTTTACCGCCGCCGCCCGCAGTATCGAGCTGGCGGCCGTACGCATGGACGTGCTCGGCCGCCTGGCCCGGGGCGAGCGGGTGATCGTGCTGGCGGGCGCGGAGGCGGCGATGCAGAAGGTGCTGCCCAAGGAGGATTTCCTCGCCGGACGGCTTACGCTGGCGCCGGGGGCTACGCTGGGGCGCGACGATCTGCTGGCGGCGCTGGTGCGGTTCGGCTACGAGCGGGCCGACCGGGTGGACAGCCGCGGCCAGTTCAGCGTGCGCGGCGGGATCGTGGATGTTTTCCCCGTGAACCGCGAGGCGCCGCTGCGGCTGGAGCTGTGGGGCGACGAGATCGATTCGCTCCGGGAGTTCGACCCGGCGACGCAGCGGTCGCAGGGCAATCTGCCGCTGGCGGACGTGCTGCCGTTGGCGGAGCCGGAGCACGCGGCGCGGTCGGCGTCTTTTCTGTCGTACCTGGCGGCCGGGACGAGCGTGGTGTTCGACGAGCCGACCCGCGTCCGGGAGCAGATCAGCCGCCTGACGAAGGAGAACCCGGAGATCAGGAAGCAGGTGTTTGCCTGGGGCGATCTGACGGCGGCGGCGAAGGCCCATAATGTGCTGTATGTTTCGCTGATGCTGCAGCGGGTGCCGCACGCCGAGCCGGCCGAGATCATCAGCATCACCGCGAAGGGGGTGCCGCCGTTCCACCGCCAGATGGATATGCTGGTGGACGAGCTGAAGGGCTGGCAGGCCCGCGACCGGAGCACGGTGATTTTCATGGCGGGGGCCGAGAAGGCGATGGCGCTGCAGAAGAGCTTGGCGGCCGAGGGGGTGAGGGCGATGTACGCCGCAAACCCCGCGACGCTGGTTGGCGGGACGGTGCTGGTGACGACGCTTACGCTGGCGGCGGGGTTCGAGCTGCCCCACGCCGGCCTGGCGGCGGTGACGGAGCTGGATATTTTCGGGCGGCAGAAGAAGCGCCGCCTGCCGCGGGTGGCGAAGGACAGGCAGATCGCCTATTTCCGCGATATCAACGTGGGCGATTATGTGGTGCACGTGAATCACGGCATCGGCAAGTACGCCGGGGTGGAGACGCTGGAGGTCGGCGGCGTGCACAAGGATTATTTCCTGGTCC
The DNA here is from genome assembly GCA_029976065.1 of Selenomonadales bacterium. Classification (GTDB taxonomy): domain Bacteria; phylum Bacillota; class Negativicutes; order Sporomusales; family UBA7701; genus Anaeroselena. The sequence goes on along the minus strand of JARKNV010000073.1, from coordinate 9,111 downwards.
GCTACGCGGGCGAGGATAAGCTGTTCGTGCCGACCGACCAGGTGCATCTGCTGCAGAAGTATATCGGTTCGGAGGGCGAGGCGCCGCGCCTTACCCGCATGGGGGGCAGCGACTGGCTGAAGGCCAAGACGAGGGCGAAGTCGGCCGCGACCGACCTGGCGAAGGAGCTGCTGGCGCTGTATGCCGAGCGCCAGGTGAGCGCGGGGGTTGCGTTCGAGGCGGATACGCCCTGGCAGGGCGAGTTCGAGGAGGCGTTCCCGTTCGAGGAGACGCCGGATCAACTGACGGCCCTGGCCGAGATCAAGAAGGATATGGAGAGCGGGACGCCCATGGACCGCCTGCTGTGCGGCGACGTGGGGTTCGGCAAGACGGAGGTGGCGCTGCGGGCGGCTTTCAAGGCGGTGGTGAGCGGCAAGCAGGTGGCGGTGCTTGTGCCTACGACGGTACTGGCGCAGCAGCATTACCAGACGTTCAGCGCCCGCTTCGCCGGTTTCGGGCCGGTGGTGGAGGTTATCAGCCGCTTCCGCAGCCCGCGGGAGCAGCGCGAGGTGGCCGCCCGCACGGCCGAGGGCCGGGTCGACGTGCTGATCGGCACCCACCGCATTCTGCAGGGGGACGTGACGTTCAAGGATCTGGGGCTCTTAATCGTGGACGAGGAGCAGCGCTTCGGCGTGGCCCAGAAGGAGAAGCTGAAGAGGTGGCGGACGAACGTGGATGTGCTGACGCTGACCGCCACGCCCATTCCCCGCACGCTCCATATGTCGCTGGTGGGGGTGCGGGATATGAGCATCATCGAGACGCCGCCCGAGGACCGGCTGCCGGTGCAGACGTATGTGGTGGAGTACGACGAGGAGATAATCCGCGACGCCGTCAGGCGCGAGCTGAAGCGCGGCGGGCAGGTTTATTTCGTTTATAACCGCGTGCAGAGCATCGACCGCATAGCGGAGCGGCTGGCCGAGATGCTGCCGGACGCGCGGATCAAGGTGGCTCACGGCCAGATGGCGGAGGAGCTTTTGGAGCAGGTGATGCTGGAGTTTTACGAGGGGCGTTACGATGTGCTCGTGTGTACGAGCATTATCGAGAACGGGCTGGATGTGCCGAACGCCAATACGATCATCGTGTACGACGGCGACCGCTTCGGGCTGTCGCAGCTTTACCAGATGCGCGGCCGGGTGGGCCGGTCGCCCCGGCTGGCCTACGCTTATTTCACTTACCGCCGCGAGAAGGTGCTGACCGAGGTGGCGGAGAAGCGCCTGCAGGCGATCAAGGAGTTCGCCGAGCTGGGGGCGGGCTTCAAAATCGCGATGCGCGACCTGGAGATCCGCGGGGCCGGCAATCTGCTGGGCTCCCAGCAGCACGGGCATATCGTGAGCGTCGGGTTCGAGATGTATTGCCGGCTGCTGGACGAGGCGGTGGCGGAGCTCCGCGAGGGGCGGGCGGTTGAGCCGCCGCCCGAGCCGGTGCTGGAATTTAATGTCGATGCGTATCTGGACGGCGACTATATCGGCGATGCAATGCATAAGATTGAAGTGTATCAGCGCATTGCGGCGATCAGGAGCGAGGCCGATATCGGCGAGATTGTCGACGAGCTGGTCGACCGCTTCGGCGAGCCGACCAGGCCGGTTATGAATCTGCTGGCGGTGGCCCGGCTGAAGAATATGGCCCGCAGGATCGGCGCCCGGGCGGTGGTGGAGTACGCCGACCGGGTGGAGATTACTTTCGGCGACCAGCCGCAGGTGGCGGTGGAAAATATCATGGCAGTCAAGGAAAGGTATCCCACCCGCCTGAAGATTTTGCCCGGCCCGCCGGAAACGATCCGCCTGCGGACGGGCAAGCTGGCCGTGCCGGTGCTGGATTGGCTGGCCAAGGTGCTCGGCGAATTGGCGAGCGAAGGACGTTAGCAGATTTCTTTTTCCCGGCGGCGGGTAATGAATAAAAGCCGGGGGACGGATATATACTATCACTGAACGAAATGTCAAATACTGTAGAAAAGGGGGGATAATGGTGAAGGCGACTGGTATAGTCAGAAGGATTGATGATCTGGGCAGAGTAGTGATTCCGAAAGAGATTCGGCGTACCTTGCGAATTCGCGAAGGCGACCCGCTCGAAATATATGTCGATCGCGAAGGTGAAGTGATTCTGAAGAAGTACTCCCCGGTCGGAGAGCTCGGGGATTTTGCCAAGGAGTACGCTGACTCGCTGTTTGACGCTATCGGGCATATAATTCTGATCGCGGACCGGGACAATGTCGTGGCAGTCGCTGGGGCGTCAAAGAAGGAGTTTCTCAGTAAGCCATTGGGGCCGGCGGTGGAGAAGGTGATGGAGGAAAGGAAGACGGCTCTGATAAACAATCCGGGGGAATACAAGCACTGCAAGGGCTGCGTGACCGACTGCGACGAGGATGAGGTTTGCAAGTTCACCGCCGAGGTGATTTCACCGATTATCGTCGAAGGCGACGCGATCGGCGCGGTGATCATCTGTTCCAAGGAACAGGGCGTCCAGATGGGCGATATGGAGCAGAAGCTTGCGGAGACTGCGGCCGGTTTCCTGGCCAAGCAGATGTCGCAATGATCGGATGAGTACTTCAAAGTAGCGGACACTGTTCGCTACTTTTCTTATTTGGGTGGATAAGCCAATCTTGCTGGAAAGTGTTTTAACTCCTAGCATATTTTGTTATAATATAATGTGCACTTGCCGAGCCTCCCCGGAGGGCGGCGGGAAGCGAGAGGATGAAGCTTTTGAGCAAGGATACCTTCCTGAAGGGCGCATTGATATTGACCGTGGCCGGCATCGTGGTCAAGCTGATCGGATCGGTGAACCGGATTCTTTTGTCGCGCCTTTTGGGCGGTGAGGGTATCGGCCTTTACCAGATGGCTTACCCGATTTATCTGCTGGCGCTTAGCGTTTCCTCGGCCGGCATTCCGGTGGCGATTTCGATTATCGTGGCCGAGAAGGTCGCGCTCGGCGACTGGCGGGGCGCGAACCGCGTGTTCCGCGTTTCCCTCGCGATGCTGGCGGCGACGGGGGCCGCTTTTACCCTGCTGCTGTGGTTCGGGGCTCCCTGGCTGATAGAGCACGGTTTCGTCCGCGACCCGCGGGCTTATTACGCGATCGCCGCGCTGGCGCCGGCGATTTTCTTCGTGACGGTGCTGTCGAGCTACCGCGGTTATTTCCAGGGCCTGCAGCTGATGACGCCGACGGCGATTTCGCAGATCATGGAGCAGTTGTTCCGGGTTGTCACGATGATTTTGCTTGCTTATCTGCTGCTGCCGAGCGGCATCGAGTACGCGGCCGCCGGCGCGAGCTTCGGGGCGTGCCCGGGGGCGGTGGCCGGGCTGCTGATTCTGCTGGTCTTTTACTGGCGGCACCGGCCGGGGCTTCAGCAGCACATCAACAGCCAGCCGGCCATAAGGCAGGAGCCGGGCACGAGCATTATAACCCGCATCGTCCGCCTGGCGCTGCCGGTGTCGCTGGCCAATATCATGCTGCCGGTGACGGCGACGCTGGATTTGCTGATCGTGCCGCCGCGGCTGGAGGTGGCCGGCTATACGGTCGCGCAGTCGACCGAGCTGTTCGGTTATCTGACGGGGATGGCGGTGCCGCTGGTGAATATGGCGACCATCCTTACGGCGTCGCTGGCGGCCAGCTTGGTGCCGGCGGTATCGGAGGCGTTCACGCTCCGCAATTTCCACCATGTTTACCAGCGGACGGCGACGGCGATGCGGATTTCCAATCTCATCACCATTCCGGCCTTCGTGGGGATGCTGCTGCTGGCCAGGCCGATTTCGCTGATGCTGTACGGCACGCCCAACGCCGATTCGTCGATCGCCATCCTGGCGGTGGGGATTTTCCTCCTCGGCATCCACCAGGTGACGACCGGGGTGCTGCAGGGGCTGGGCCGCACGGCGATACCGCTGATCAATATGATGATTTCGGCCGTTGTCAAGGTGGTGCTGAGCTGGGTGCTGACGGCGATGCCGGTTTTGGGCATCAAGGGCGCGGCCTGGGCGACGAACGCCGATTTCGGCATCGCGGCGCTGCTCAATATGTATTTTGTTTATCGCCACGTAGGGTTTGCCATCGATATTAAGGATACGCTGCGGACGTCGTTCGCGGCGGCGGTGATGGGCGGCGCGGTGCTGCTCACGTATCACGAGGTGATGGCGGTGCTGACCAACAATACGCTCGCCACGCTGACGGCGGTCTGTGTCGGCGGCGGCGTTTACGGACTGGTGCTGCTGGTTACCGGCAGCGTGACCGAGCGCGATATCCAACGGGTGCCGCGGGTGGGTGCGTTGCTGGTGAAAATACTGCGGTCGCTGCGGCTGCTGAGGAGTTAAGATGGGAGAAGTCGTCATTATCGGTCTCGGGCCGGGGGATTTCGGCTTGATAACGGGGGAGACGCTGGCGCTCCTGGAGGAGCGGCCGCCGCTCTGCCTCCGCACCGCCCGCCATCCGGCGGTGGCCGGGCTCACGGAACGGGGCATTCCGTTCGCGAGTTTCGATTACCTTTATGAGGAGCAGCCTACTTTCGAGGCTGTGTATGCGGCGATTGCCGCCGAGGTCGTCGCCCGGGCACGGGAGACGGGCCGGCTGGTGTACGCCGTGCCGGGCAGCCCGGCGGTGGCGGAGCGGTCGGTGGCCCTTGTCCGCGAGGCGGCGGGGGCGGCCGGGCTGAAGGTCACGGTCATGCCGGCGATGAGTTTTCTCGAGCTTTTGTACGCCCGCCTGGGGCTGGACCCGGTGAACGGGCTGACGGTGACGGACGCCGCCGATATCGTCAAGCTGCCGCCCGATCTCGGCACGGCGCTGGTGGTTACCCAGGTGTACGACCGGCGGGTGGCTTCGGAGGCCAAGCTGAGCCTGATGGAGATTTACCCCGACGATTTTGCGGTGACGGTGGCCCGCAAGCTCGGCCTGGCCGACGAGGAGCTCCGGACGGTTCCGCTGTATGAGTTGGACCGCCTGCCGGCGATCGACCATCTGACGAGCGTGTATGTGCCGCCGCCGCCGCGGCGGGCCGCCGCTTTCAGCCTCGACCCGCTGGTGGATGTCATGGCGAGGCTGCGGTCCCCGGGGGGGTGCGTGTGGGATCTGGAGCAGAGCCACCCTTCGCTCAGGCGCTACATCGTGGAGGAAGTGTACGAGGTGCTGGAGGCGATCGACCTCGCCGACGGGGACAAGCTGTGCGAGGAACTGGGCGACCTGCTGCTGCAGATCGTGTTCCACGCCCGCATCGCCGAGGAGTGCGGCGAGTTTTCGATGCAGGACGTTGTCGATACGGTGACGGAGAAGATGATCCGCCGCCATCCCCATGTGTTCGGCGATATTTCCGTCCGCGACGCCGCCGAGGTGATCGTGAATTGGGAGAAGATCAAGCGCCGCGAGCATCCCGGCGAGCGGCCGAGCGTGCTCGACGGGGTGCCCGGCGGCCTGCCGAGCTTGCTGAAGGCGTTCAAACTGCAGTCGAAAGCGGCGAAAGTGGGCTTCGACTGGAATAGCGCCGCCCCGGTGTGGGACAAGATATCTGAAGAGCTGGACGAACTCCGCGAGGCGGCCGCCGGCGGTTCGAAGGAGGCGATGGAGGGGGAGCTGGGCGATGTGCTGTTCAGCGTGGTCAACCTGGCGCGCTTTTTCGACATCGATCCCGAGACGGCCCTTAACGCGACCAACAGTAAATTCGTCCGCCGGTTCGCTTATGTAGAGGCTTCGGTGAAGAAACGGGGCCTAAAATGGAAAGATTTGACAATTATGGAGTTGGATTTGCTATGGGATGAAGCAAAAAGGCTTAAAATCGAAGAAAAATAAGTAATTTTTGACAAATCTTTTTAAAGAGAGGAGGAATAAATAGAGCTGTAGCGAATAATGCTAAAAGTAACCAATATTGACAAGGAGGAAGAGATTGTGAATAAAACTGAATTGGTTGCTAGCGTTGCCGAGAAAGCCGCGATGACGAAGAAGGACGCTGAGAAAGCTATCAACGCTCTGTTCGCCAGTGTTGAAGAAGCTCTCGCCAAGAAGGACAAAGTTCAGGTCATCGGTTTTGGCACTTTCGAAGTGAAAGCTCGTGGCGCTAGGAAGGGCCGCAACCCGCAGACCGGTAAGGAAATCACCATTCCTGCTTCCAAAACTCCGGTCTTCAAAGCTGGCAAAGGCCTGAAAGACAGCGTAAACAAGAAATAAAGCAATAATAGAGGGAAAACCGGGGTCGGCCCCCGGTTTTTTCATTTTGCAGGGGCTTTGATCCGGGAATGATAAATGAGGCGGGATGGTCCGATACTATGGTATATGGCCTGGCGCGGAGGAATTCCCGCTATTTTCCGGCGGCACGGCGTGTTTCGCCGTTTATGGGGGCGGGCCGCCGCTGCAAGGACGGCCGGCGTCGTGGTAATATAGTTGTGGTAATATAAGAGTTAAAGTCATGCTGCCGAGGTGATGGTGATATGCCGGTTCCGTTCAGGAACGTGCTGATTGTGACGGCTTCGGTGGGAGCCGGGCACAATCAGGCCGCGCAGGCGATCGGCGCCGAGCTGGAGCGGCGCTACCCCGCCGCCCGCGTGGTTATCGCCGATTTCATGGGGGAGGAGAACTCCCATCTGAATGCGTTGCTGAAGGATACTTACCTGAAGATGCTCAGCCTGTCGCCGCAGGTGTACGATTTGCTGTACCGCTGGTCGCAGGCCCGCCAGCTGCCGGGGGTGCAGAGCCTGCTGGCGCGGGCGATGAAGCGCAGCATGCTGCGCCTTTATCTGCGCTATCGCCCCGATCTGCTTGTTTTTACCCATCCTTTCCCGTGCGGGGCGGCGGCTTATCTGCGCCGCACGGGAAAGCTGGATGCGCCGCTGGTGGGGGTGGTTACCGATTTCAGCGCCCACCCGCTGTGGGTGTACGATGAGGTGGATTTGTATTTCGTCGCCGCCCGCGAGACGAGGGCCGAACTGATTGAGCAGGGCGCGGCGGGCGAGCGGGTTTTTCCGACCGGCATTCCGATCGACGCCGGGTTCGGCCGTTTGCTCGACCGCTATGCCGCGACGCGGCGGCTGGGGCTGTCGGCCCGGCAGCCGACGGTGCTGATTATGGGCGGCGGCCTGGGGATCGGCCCGGTGGCGGAGGCGGTCCGCAGCCTGGATGCGATCGGCCGGGGGCTGCAGCTTGTCGTGGTGGCCGGCCGGAACGCCGGGCTGCGGCGCCGGCTGCAGGCGCTCGCCAGGGTGTCCCGCCAGCCGGTGACGGTGCTGGGGTATACCCGCAGGGTGAGGGAGCTGATGGCGGCCGCCGATCTGCTGATAACCAAGCCGGGGGCGCTTACGGTGAGCGAGGCGCTGTCGGCGGGCTTGCCGCTGGTGCTGGTGGAGCCGCTGCCCGGGCAGGAGGAGGACAACGCGGCGTATCTTACGGCCCGGGGGGCGGCGGTGCTGCTGCCTGACGCCGGGAAGGCGGGCGAGCTGGTGGCCGGGCTGCTGGACAGGCCCGCAGCCTTTGAGGAGATGCGCCGGCGGGCCCGCAGCCTGGGCCAGCCGGGGGCGGCGAGCGCGGCCGCCGGCATTATCGGCCGCCGCCTGGGGGCAACGGCGGGGATTTGAGCAGACGAAGAAAAGGCTTCGCGTTTTAACGCGAAGCCTTTTGTTATTGCGGATGATGTTTAACTCCGTTTCACCGACGTGAGGACGTTTAGAAGTCCCCAGATGCAAGGCGCACCGGAAAAGCGCGCCGCGACGTGTACTCGTATGTACACTAGCAAGCGCTTTGAGGAGCAACGCCGCAGATGGGGCTTCTAAACGCCCGAACTAGTCTAGTTTTTCGTTGCCTTTGATGATGAGCACCGGGCACGGGGCATAATGGACGAGGTGGTTGCTGACGCTGCCGAGGAGCAGGCCGGTGACGCCGCTGAGGCCGCGGCGGCCCATGATGACGAGGGAGTAGCCGTCTTCGATGACGAGGTCGACGAGCTGTTTGCCGGGCGGGCCGTATTCGAGCTTGGTGGTGAGGTTGCCGGGGAAGCCGGCGAAGATTTCTTCGGTTTTGGCGAGGATGGCTTTGCCGGTGGTTTCGAGGTCCTGCATTACCGACAGGGGTATTGCCACCGTGTCCGGCATGCTGAAGGCCGGGAGGGCGTAATAGTTTTGGACGATATGGACGAGGGTGACGTTGCTGCCGAATTTTTCGGCGATCGCCCGCGCGATCTTGGCAGCGTGCAGGGCCATGTCCGAACCGTCGGTGGGGACGAGGATGTTTTTGAACATGTCCTTACCTCCTAGTCGATTGTTAGGTGAGTATTCGGTGCGGCCACGCCGATATCCTGCTGGTATAGTATGCCGTCGGGGGCTGACATACTAAGGGAAACGGAAGGAGGCATTGCGATGCGGAAACAATTGTTTGTCATCCTGACGGTGCTGTTGGCGGCGGCCCTGGTGGCCGGCGGCTGTTCGATGTTCAAGGCGCCGCAGCAGAAGCCTCTCACTCCCCAGCAGGCAGTGCAGGGAGCAGAGCCGCAGATCACGGTGTATATGCACGAGACCGGCGAGAAGAAGACGATGAAGATGGAGGAGTATATCGCCGGGGTGGTGGCGGGGGAGATGAAGCCCGACTGGCCGGTGACGGCGCTGGCCGCCCAGGCGATCGTCGCCCGCACCTTTACCCTGGAGGAGATCGAGACCAAGGGCGGCGTGCCGGACCGCGGCACGCAGGCGTCGACCGACATCAAGGAGTTTCAGGCCTATAACGCCAAGGACGTCAACGACAATGTGAAAAAGGCGGTGGATATGACCCGCGGCATGGTGGCCACTTACCAGGGCAAGCCGATCCGCACCTGGTTCCACGCCTCGGCCGGCGGCATCACCGCCACCGCCAAGGAGGGGCTGAACTTCAGGGAGGCCGAGCCGCCTTACGTTCAGTCGGTGCAGTCGCCCGACGACCTGGCGCCGGCCGATGTCCAGAACTGGACGGCGTCGTTCAGCAAGCAGGCGGTTATGGCTGCTCTGAGCAAGAGCGGCCAGACCGTGTCGACCATCGACAGCGTGGAGATCGGCCAGAAGGGGCCGTCGGGGCGGGCGACGAGTCTGGTGTTCAATAAGAACGTGCAGGTTTCCGGCCCCGATTTCCGGGTGGCGA
>JARKNV010000045.1 GCA_029976065.1 Selenomonadales bacterium | reverse complement strand
CACCGGGGTGCTCAGCAACGCGGCTGATTATGGCACCGCCACCGGGGCCGGCAGCACAGCCGGTACGGCCGGGACGGCCACCGGGGTGCTCAGCAACGCGGCTGATTTCGGCACCGCCACCGGGGCCGGCAGCACAGCCGGTACGGCCGGCACGGCCACCGGGGTGCTCAGCAATGCGGCTGATTTCGGCACCGCCACCGGGGCCGGCAGCAATGCCGGCGTAGCCGGGACGGCCACCGGGGTGCTCAGCAATGCGGCTGATTTCGGCACCGCCACCGGGGCCGGCAGCAATGCCGGCGTAGCCGGGACGGCTACCGGGGTGCTCAGTCAGGCTGATATAGCAGGTACTGCCACAGGCGCCGGCAGTCAGGCCGGCATCGCCGGCACCGCTTCCGGTGTTCTCAGTCAAGCCGATATAGCAGGTACTGCCACAGGCGCCGGCAGCCAGGCCGGTATCGCCGGCACCGCTACCGGTGTCCTCAGCAATGCTGGTGCTCTCGGTACTGCCACTGGCGCCGGCAGCCAGGCCGGTATCGCCGGGACGGCTACCGGGGTGCTCAGTCAGGCTGATATAGCAGGTACTGCCACAGGCGCCGGCAGTCAGGCCGGCATCGCCGGCACCGCTACCGGGGTGCTCAGTCAAGCCGATATAGCAGGTACTGCCACAGGCGCCGGCAGTCAGGCCGGCATCGCCGGCACCGCTTCCGGTGTTCTCAGTCAGGCTGATATAGCAGGTACTGCCACTGGAGCCGGCAGCCAGGCCGGTATCGCCGGCACCGCTTCCGGTGTTCTCAGTCAAGCCGATATAGCAGGTACTGCCACAGGCGCCGGCAGCCAGGCCGGTATCGCCGGCACCGCTACCGGTGTCCTCAGTCAGGCAAGCGCAACGGGCACGGCGACCGGCGCTTTCACGCAGGCCGGGTATATGGATACCGTGACCGGTTACAACGCGAAGGCGTTTTCGGATTACAGCACGGTGACCGGCGCCAACAGCTTCTCGTTCGGCGAGAACGCCACCGTGACCGGCGCGCAGAGCTTCGCGATGGGCGACAAGACGACGGTTACCGGCTCCCGCAGCAGCGCGTTCGGCTTCGAAGCGACCGCGACCGGCGCCGACAGCCGGGCGTGGGGCACGCACGCCACGGCGACCGGCGCGGACAGCTTCGCGTGGGGCACCGACACCACGGCGACCGGCGCGCAAAGCTTCGCGATGGGCGACCAGGCTTCGGCGTTCGGCGCAGGCAGCACCGCGATCGGGCATGAAGCCACGGCGACCGGCGCCGGCAGCAGCGCGCTCGGACCGCACAGCACCGCCAACGGTGCCGACAGCCAGGCATGGGGCCCGAATTCGACCGCGGTCGGCGCCAACGCCGGCGCGTTCGGCCCCAACACCAGCGCGTTCGGCGCAGGGGCTGTCGCCGTCGCTCCGAACAGCGTGGCCCTCGGCGCAGGCTCGGTGGCCAACGAGGCCAATACGGTGTCGGTGGGTTCGGCCGGTAACGAGCGGCGGATCACGAACGTGAACGACGGCATCCACGATTTCGACGCCGTCAATGTCCGCCAACTGAAGAAACTCGACAGCCGCATAGACCGCGTGGGCGCCTCGGCGGCGGCCCTGTCGGGTCTGGCCCCGCTGGATTACGATCCCGAGCAGCCGACCCAGATCTCGGTGGCCGGCGGCACGTACAGCGGCCAGCAGGCGGTCGCGATCGGCATCTATCACTACACCAAGAAGGACGTCATGCTGAACGCCGGGTTCTCGATCAGCGGCAGCGAGAAGATGGGCCGCGTCGGCATAACCTGGCGGACGGGCGGCAAGAAGAGCCAGGAGACATCGGTCAAGAAGGAGGAGGCCGTTCCGGTGACGGCTCCGGCCGACCAGGCTCCGGGTTCAGGGCTGCTGAAGATCATCAAGGACGCGAAGAGCAGCGAAACAACCGAAGATTAGGCAACAGGACGGAAACAGGGAACGCGATGCGTTCCCTGTTTCCGTCCGATTCTTGGCGCCGGAGGTGATAGGATGGCAAAGGAAGACCTGGCGACGCTGTTTCCCGATGACCGCCTTTCAGGGGAGACGACCCTGCGCCAGGCGCAGCGGGTGATGCTGCGGATACTCAGGATCGTCGACCACATCTGCCGGAAGCACGGCATCCCGTATTGGCTGGAGGCCGGGACGCTGCTGGGGGCGGTCCGTCACAAGGGGTTCATTCCCTGGGACGACGACTTGGATATCGCGATGCGGCGCGAGGATTTCGAACGGTTCGCGGCGCTGGCGCCGCAGGAGCTGCCTGAAGACCTGTTCTTCCAGACGACGGCGACCGACGCCAAGTACTATTATGTGCTCCCGAAGGTGCGGGACAGGAAGAGCGTGCTGGTGGAGGATATGGAGAACGCGCCTTACTGCCAGGGGATTTTTATGGATATCTTCCCCTACGATTCGTTTCCGAATAAGGCGGTTATATACCTTTTGTCCCTGAAACACCGTCTGCGCATGTACCGGAAGCGTTTTCCCAAGGGGTCGCTCCCCAGAACGGCGTATATCGCCGGGCTGTATACGGCCGGCCTGCCGCTCGTTCTCGCCGCGTACGCGGCCGGGTGGGCGGCGAGGCGGTTCCGCGACACGCTGTGCAACAAGCCGGGACACGCCTTTTTGTCGCGCGGCGTGGAGTTTCATGCCAAGCCGTTGCATAATGCCGCGGATGTTTTCCCGCTGACGGAGCTGGATTTTGAAGGCTATGAATTCTTTGCCCCGTGTAATTATCATGATTATCTGCGGGAAAAATTCGGCGATTATATGACGCCGCCGCCCGAAGGGCAGCGCGCATTACGTCACGCGCGCCGGATCGTGGTCGATGTGACGCAGAGCATGTAAACGAAAAACAGGAACGCGGTCGCGTTCCTGTTTTTTTTAAGTCACTGGCCCTTTTTCAACGCTTCGAGTTTGGGCGCCATTATGCGCTTGTAGGCTTCGACACCAGGCTGGTCGAAGGCGTCGACGTCGGCGAGTTCGCCTTCGTAGGCGACGGAGAGGGCGAGAAGGTAGAGGAGTTCGCCGAGGTGGAAGGCATCGAGTTTGGGGAGGGTGAAAACGGCGCTGTAGCGGCCGTCGCGGCTGAGGGCCTCGGCGTTGGCGGCCAGCGCGGCGTCGAGGGCCTGGCTCATGCGCAGGGAGGCGAATTTGGCCAGTTCGCGGACGGCCGGGAAGGCGGCGGGAATTACGGGGTCCGGCTGCCAGAAGCCGACGCGGACGAACTGGACGACCTTGTCGCGGGGACCGTCCTGGTGCTGCTGAGTCTGGGCGTGCATGTCGGTGGTGCCGACGGCGACGACGGGGGTGCGGCCGTAGAAGACCTCCCTCCCCTGCCGGTCGGCGCGTTTGCCGAGGGATTCGGCGAGGAGCTGGATGTACCACTCGGCGACGGCTTTGAGGCGGTCGGCGTAGGGCATGAATATTTCGATGTTACGGCCGTGGTTGGCGGCGGACAGGTATTTGAGGACGGCGTTCAGGAGGGCGGGGTTGGCCCACGGGTCGCCGCCGGCGCAGGCCTGGTCCATGGCCCGCGCGCCGGCCAGGAAGGCGTCGATGTCGAAGCCGATGCAGGCGGCGGTGACGAGGCCGACTTCGGAGAAGACGCTGAAACGGCCGCCGACGCCGTCGGGAACGGCGAAGGTGCGCCAGCCGTTTTCGCGGGCGAGTTTTTTGAGGAGGGTGGCTTTGTCGCCTTCGGCGGGGTCGGTAACGGCGACGACGGAGATCTCTAGGCCCGGAACCCGCCGCAGGGCATCGTAGACGACCATGAAGTTTGCCATGGTGTCGAGGGTGCCGCCTGATTTGGAAACGACGACAAGCAGGAGGCGGTAAGGAGCTTTTGCTTTGGCGGCGGCGAGGATGTGGCTGATGAGGTCGCTCGTCCGCTGGGGGTCGATGTTGTTGCCGCTGAAATAAAGCTCGGGGTAGCCGTCGCGGTCTGCGGAGGAGCGGCTGTTCCAGAATTCGCCGCCGTGGGCGTCGAAAAGGACCCGGTTGCCCAGGTAGGAGCCGCCGATGCCGAAGTGGATGACGGCGTCGGTGTGATGGCGGAGGGTGGCGCCGAAGTCCTTGAGCCTTTGGATGGACTGCGGGCTGTTGAGGTTGCCGGCGGCGACGTAGGGCAGCTGGCTGAAAAGGACTTTTTCGGGGGTGCCGTCCTTGGAGAGATGGCCGCGCACTTCGCCGCTGGCCCGCATGTGCTGGACGGCGGCGTGGGCGGCGGAAATGCGGCCGGCGACGCCGGCAATGTCCGCGTCGGTTACTTTGCCCGGGCCGGAGAGGTTGGCGTAGTCGAACGCGAAGCCCGAGGGGAGCTTGAGCATGTCAGGCGCCTCCTTCGTATAGGGCGCCGGGTTACCCGGCGAGGAGTTTCGTGAGGATTGGGTCGGCGTCCATTTTGGCGTGCAGCTCGGGACAGGTGTTTTCGTCGGATTGGACGGTCCAGCTGGCGACTTTGGTGCCGCAGACGACGGCTTGCTTGAGGGGCAGGCCGCGCATGAGGCCCATGACGGTGCCGGAGAAGAAGGCATCGCCCGCGCCGGAGGTGTCGATGACGGTGACGGGGAAGATGGGCTGGTGGCCGGCTAGGCCTTCTTTGGCGTCGTAGTAGACGCAGCCGTCGCCGCCGAGGGTGACGACCATGCCGCCGAGGCCGTGGGCGCCGACGAAGCGGGCCAGTTCCCATTCGAGGGCGGCGATGTTGTCGACCGGCAGGGGGACGCCGATGAGCCGCTCGGCTTCGACGTTGTTGCAGATGAAGCAGTCGAGCTGGCCGAGGATTTCCCTGTGGGCCATTATGACGGAGAGGTTGCCGGGGATGCCGTAGACGGGGCGGTTATGCTCGGCGGCGAGGCTGAGGACTTTTTTAGTGATGTGTTCGTTGAGGTCGAGCTCGAGGACGATGTGGCTGCTGCGGCTGACGATGTCGGCGCCGCTTTTGCCGATGTAGTTTTCGAGGTGGTAGAGGTCGGGCATCTGGGAGATGGAGCCGGCCAGGTCGCCGCTGTCGGCGATGACGACCAGCCACAGGCCCATGCCGCGGGCCTCGGTTTCGATGAGGTATTCGGTGCCGACTTTTGCGGCGGCGAGGCGAGCGGTGATTTCCCGGCCGATGGCGCTGCGGTCGACGCTGGCGGCGAAGGAGGTGTCGATGCCGAGGTTGGCGAGGTTTTCGGCGACGTTGCGGCCGACGCCGCCGTGGACGAATTTGACGCTGCCGAGGTTGCGGCCGGCGGGGTTGTATTTTTGTTTGGCGAAGCCTTTGCAGTCCATGAAGATTGTACCGATTACGGCGGCTTTGGGTGTCATACGGTGCCTCCCCTATTCCCCGCGTTTGCCCGGCCGAGGGGCGCATGCGGCGGCTTCCTGGCCGCCGATGAGCGGTTTGACGGTTTTTATCAGATACTGGAGGAATTGGTCGCGGAGGTCGGGACGTTTGAGGGCGAATTCGATCGTGGCTTCGAGGTAGCCCTGTTTGTCGCCGACGTCGTAGCGGCGGCCGTCGAAGTGGTAGGCGTATACCGGCCGGCGGGCGGCCATGACTCGCAGGGCGTCGGTGAGCTGGATTTCGCCGCCGCGTCCTGGCGGGGTGGTTTCGAGGATTTCGAAGACTTCGGGTTCGATGATGTAGCGGCCGAGAACGGCCAGGCGTGAAGGGGCCTCGGCCTGGGGCGGTTTTTCGACGAGGTCGGCGGCTTTCCAGAGGTTTTCGCCGACGGGAACGGGTTTGACGATGCCGTAGCTGGAGACTTTGGCCTGCGGGACTTCTTGAACGCCGAGGATGGTGCCGGGGTGGTCCTCATAGACTTCGAGCAGTTGCTTGAGGCAGGGGACGGCGGCGTCGATGATGTCGTCGCCGAGGAGGACGGCGAACGGCTCGGGGCCGACGAACTGCTTGGCGCAGAGAACAGCGTGGCCGAGGCCGCGCGGTTCTTTCTGGCGGACGTAGTGGATGGTGACGTTGGAGATTTCCTCGATGAGACCGAGGAGGTCGTATTTGCCCTGGGCCTTTAGGGTGAGCTCGAGTTCGACGGCGCGGTCGAAGTGGTCTTCGATGGCCCGTTTGTTGCGGCCGGTGATGATGAGGATTTCTTCGATGCCGGACTGGATGGCTTCTTCGATTATGTACTGGATGGCGGGTTTGTCGACGATGGGGAGCATTTCCTTGGGTTGGGCTTTGGTGGCCGGCAGGAAGCGGGTGCCGAGCCCAGCGGCGGGGATGACGGCTTTCCTGATTTTACGCATTTCTGGCATAATTCACCGCCTCGGACAGGATGGTTTGCAGGCGTTCGGGGCTGCCGGCCTCGGCGTAGACCCTGACGATGGGTTCGGTGCCGGAGGCGCGGAACATGAGCCAGCCGCCGTCGACGTAAAGCTTGCAGCCGTCGGTGCAGTCGGACTTCAAAGGCCTGAGGCTGCCTAAAGCGCCGGGCGGCGCGGGGACGAGGACTTTCATCAGGCGGTTTTTCTGCGCGTCGCCCAAGTGCAGGTCTTCGCGCCCGTAGTAGAAGTGGCCGAGCTCAAGCATCATTTCGTCGAGAAGCTGGCCGAGGGTTTTGCCGTAGGCGGCGGCGACCTCGATGAGCAGGAAGCCGAGGAGGACGCCGTCGCGCTCGGGGATGTAGTTTTTGATGCCGATGCCGCCGGATTCTTCGCCGCCGATGAGGATGTCCTCGCTGAGCATGAGGTTGGCGATGTATTTGAACCCGACCGGGGTTTCGTAGAGTTTGAGGCCGTATTTGCCGGCGACGCGTTTGACGAGTTCGGAGACGGTGAGAGTCTGGGCGACGCCGCCCGACCAGCCGCGTTTCTCGTGGAGGTATTTGGTGAGCAGGGCCATGATCTGGTGGGCGTTTATGAAGCGGCCGTCGGCGTCGATGGCGCCGATGCGGTCGCCGTCCCCGTCGGTGGCGAGGCCGACGGCGGCTTTGTGCTCAGCCATGGCGGCGCGGAGGGCGGCGAGGTTTTTATCGATGGGTTCGGGGTTGATGCCGCCGAAGGAGGGGTTGAAGTCGCTCCGTATTTCGGTGAGGTCGAGGCCGTGGCGAGCGGCGAGCCTGGCAGGGTAACCGCTGGCCGAGCCGTGCATGACGTCGAAGAGGATTTTGCCTTTGCTGGCGGCCAGGGTTTGACGGTCAAGCACGGCGTCGACGTGGTCGAGATAGGGTTCGTGGGGCGCGAAGGCGGCGACGCCGGGCGGGATGGCGATTTTGGGGTAGGGCTGGCCGGCGGCTTCGCGGCGCTGGACATATTGTTCGATGCCGGCGATTATTTCGGGCGAGGCCGAGCCGCCATAGGAGGCTTTGAATTTCAGGCCGTTGTATTCGCCGGGGTTATGGCTGGCCGTGATCATGACGCCGCCGGCGGCCTGGCGGTCCTTGACCTGCCAGGTGAGGGCCGGGGTCGGCAGGATGCCGTCGCTGAGCCAGACGGTTACGCCGCGGTCGGCTAAAGCAGCGGCGCAGTCTTCGGCGTAGCGGCGGGAAAGAAAGCGGGCGTCGTAGCCGACGACGATGCCCTTGGCCGCTTCGCCGCGGCCGAGAATGTAGTCGGCGATGGCGTGGGCCACGAGCCGCACGTTGCCGAAGGTGTAGTCTTCGCTGATTATGCCCCGCCAGCCGTCGGTGCCGAATTTGATCATTGTATCCCCTCCCAACGATATTCAATTATATCCAGTTCACAGGAAAATATTTCGCGTTCGGCCGGTCTTCTCCTGCCAGTTTTTATCGCCGAACGGCTAATCTCTGGGCGGAATGCACCGGAAAAACGGAAAGGGTCCACCGGGAGGTGGACCCCTTGCAGAGGGGAAAGCTAGCCGACTTTCTCGTCGCTGAACGGGTCGGCGGCCAGCAGGTTTTCCGCCACGTCATCCGTGAGGAACTTGCCGATGGGGGTATCGACGAACCCCATGCTGCCGCCCAGGGCGGCGAGATCGCTCAAAACCGCGTTGATATTGGCGTTGGTCACCGTCGTGCCGTCGCCGAAGGCGACGGTGTCGACCTGGTAGGCGGTGCCGAGCAGCCAGTTCTGGAAGGTCAGGGTGGCCGTGCCGACGGTCAGCAGGAGATTGTTGCCCGCTTCGCTCCAGGAGCAGTCATACAGGGCGGCGCCGATATACGCCCTGTCGTTGCCCATGTTGCCGCCGGTGGCGGAGTTGACGATGGTGTCGTCGCCGCTGCCCGACCCGAACCACATGTAGACGTCGTTGCCGGCCTCGCCCCTGAGGATCTGGCTGTCGGCGTCGCTGCCGGAGATGTAGTCGTTGCCGGCGCCGCCGGTGAGGTCGCCGGGGCCGGTGAGGACGTCCTTGCCGGTGGTGAGGGCGGTGACCTGGGTGGCGGTCAGCGTCGTACCGTCGCTGAAACGGAACTCGTCGACCTGGTATTGGCCGCCGGCGAACCAGTTGTCAATCCGCAGGTAGGTGGGCAGAACGTCGCCGGTGAAGGCCATGAGGCTGTCGCCCATCCGCCGGAAGTCGAAGTCGCCGCTCCTGTAGCCGTCGGTGAACCGGACGACGTCGTAATCGTCCGGTTCGGCGCCCGGCCAATTTTCGATGAAGTCGCAGTCGTAGTTTTTGCCGTAGATGTAGGTGTCGTTCCCCGAACCGCCGACAAGGCTGTCGAAGCCGGCCCCGCCGTCGATGGTGTCGTT
>JARKNV010000020.1 GCA_029976065.1 Selenomonadales bacterium | reverse complement strand
CGTCGTAGCCGAGTTCGCGGAAGATGAAGTGGCCGCTGATTTCGCCGGCGAAGAGGGCGTTTTCGCGCCGGAAGGCTTGTTTGCTGAAGGTGTGGCCGGCGCGGGCCATGACGGCGCGGCCGCCGGCTTTGGCGATTTCCTCGGCGACGACCATGGAGCATTTGGCGTCGTAGACGACGGCGCCGGGGCCGCCGGCGAGGTAGTGTCTGGCGAGGAGGACGATGATGTCGTCGTTGTCGAGGGGCCGGCCGGCTTCGTCGACAAAACCGACGCGGTCGCCGTCGCCGTCGAAGGCGGCGCCGAGGGCGGCGCCGGTGCGGCGGACTGCGTCGCCGAGGGCGGCGAGGTTTTCGGCGAGGGCGGGGTTGGGGGGCCGGTTGGGGAAGCGGCCGTCGGGCTGGCAGAAGAGTTCCGTTACTTCGTAGCCGAGGCTGCGGAAGAGCGCGGGGGCGAAGCGCGAGGTGGCGCCGTTGCCGGCGTCGAGGACGATTCTGAGGCGGCCGCGCGCAGCCCGGGCGGCGGTGAAGGCAAGGTAGTCGGCGGCGACGGGCAGGGCGGTGAGGCTGCCCTGTCCGTCGGTGCGGCCGCCGGCGGCGACGAGGGCGGCGATGCCGGCGATGTCGGCTTCGCTGACGGGGTCGGGGCCGAGGACGAGTTTGAAGCCGTTATAGGAGGCGGGGTTGTGGGAGGCGGTTACCATTACGCCGCCCGCGGCCGCTGTTTTCTGCAGGGCGAAGGAGAAGGCCGGGGTGGAAACGGTGCCGATGTCGAGGACGTGGCAGCCGGATTCGACGAGGGCTTCGATGACGACGGCCTGGAGGGCCGGGGTGGAGAGGCGGATGTCGCCGCCGACGACGACCTGCCGGCCGGCGAGCTTGAGGCCGACGGCGAGGCCGATTTTGCGGGCGGCGGCGTCGGTGAGGTCGCGGCCGGCGATGCCGCGGATGTCGCAGGCGTGAAAGATGGTCATGGGGTGCTCCTTTCGCACGTCAGGGATGGCGTTTACAGTTTACAATAATTGCTAAGCTTGTGTCAAATCTTGTACCATGATAGTATAATCCGCTAAGGGTCTTCTTGCTGCTATATGTTGCCCCATATTTAGGATAACTGAATTTACCCAGGAATAACCGGCAGGTTGGCTTTTACGGCTGTTGCCTAATAATCAATTGCCGCCAAAAAAAATGACCCCTCAAAGGAGGGGTTAGGAAGGGAAAGGGGTTAGCTTCCGAATTAGCCGTCAGCATCCCGGCCGGCCCGGATTGTCCATGCGCGAAACGGGTAAGATAATCCGTCGCGGCAGACCGTGACTCCGGTTGTCCGGCGGTGGATGCATGTTCATTCTATCTTGGTTATGGAAGCATTGCAATTAATATGCTGTTAATTCCAGGTTAAATTAAAGCTAACAAACACGTAACCGCCCCGCGAATGGTGGGGCGGTTACGCTTAACGGGCGTCCGGCCCGATGTCCACCGTCGTAGCCTCAAGTCCGTCGGGTAGCCGCGAGGATTTGGCTTTAGACACTATGCTTTGCATTTCTTGGTGCATGGTGTCGCCGGCATGCCTTATACCGTCGATGACGGTCAGGGCACTGGCCGCGGCGCTGACGGTCATCGCTCTCACCCCTCTGCGGATACCCGGGATCATCATGGCCGCCGCCGCTCCGCCGATTACCAGTGTAAGCGGCGACGCGCCCCGCAGCATTCGCGAGCCCCACCGTAATATCATAGATACGCCCCCTATTTTTTGAAAATCAGTAATAGTATGGCAAGCTGCCTGCCGCCATATTCAGCCTAGCGGACCGGGACAAGACTATTTCCCGGGACGGGCAGCTTGACGTCTATTCTCTTCAGTATTCTGGCGAGCCCGAAATCCAGCAGCGCCGAGATAACGGCCACGCCGGCGGCAAACAGCCAGTTGCCGGGTGTCAGCGCCGTTGTGCCGAAGATTGGCCGCAATCCGGGGATATAGACAATCCCTGCGATCATCGCCATGGATATGATTACCGAGCCGACCAGCCAGGGGTTGCTGAACAGGCCGACCTTGCCGGACTGTTTTTCCCACCGGCAGTCGAAGATATGAATGAACTGGCTGATGGCCAACTGGACCAGGGTCATCGTCCTGGCCCACAGCAGATTGCCGCTTTTCTTCAAGGTCCACGCATAGAGGGCGAGGCTGGTCAAGCCGATCGCCAAACCGCGGCTGAGGATTTTTTTACCCAGGTCGCCGGCGAAAACACTGTCGTCGGCGCTGCGGGGCGAGTGGTGCATGATGTTGCGGGCCGGCGGGTCATTGACCAAAGCGACGGCCGGCAGTCCGTCGCCCACCAGATTGATCCACAGCAACTGGAGGGGAATGAGCGGCAGCGGCAACCCGAGCGCTACAGCCAGCAGCATCAGGATTACTTCGCCGATGTTCGTCGCCACCAGATAGCGGATGGCTTTGCGGATGTTGGCGTAGATGGAGCGGCCTTCTTCCATGGCCTTCACGATCGTGGCGAAATTGTCGTCGGTGAGCGTCAGGCTGGCGGCCTCCTTGGTGACGTCCGTGCCCATCAGGCCCATGGCGATGCCGATGTCGGCGGCTTTCACCGCCGGAGCGTCGTTCACGCCGTCGCCGGTCATGGCCACGATGTAGCCTTTGGCTTTAAGCGCTTTGATGATGCGCAGTTTCTGGTGCGGTGATGTCCGTGCGTATACAGCCACTTTGTCGACAACTTCGGCCAACTGCCTGTCGCTCAGCGCGTCGAGGCCGGCGCCGGTCATAAGCTGATCGGGCGACGACAGCAGCCTGATTTCCCTGGCGACGGCCAAGGCGGTGCTGGGATGATCGCCGGTGATCATCACCACTTTCACCCCGGCCTTCCGGCATTTGGCGATAGCGGCGGGCACCTCCGGCCGGGGGGGATCGATCATCCCGATCAGGCCGCAAAAAACCAGATTGCGTTCACAATCATCCTGGTCCCCGCCACTTTCGCTTTCGTCCAGCTGGCGGTAGGCAAAGGCCAAAACCCGCAAAGCCTCGCCTGCCATGCGGTCGTTGGCGGCCAGGATTTCCTCCCGCGCCTTGTCGTCCAGTTCGCTTACCTGGCCGTCTTTAATAAGGTATTTGCAGGCCGACAGTATCTTGTCCGGCGAGCCCTTGGAGTAAAGGTGCTTGCTGCCGTGGTTGGCGTAAAAAACGGACATCATCCGGCGCTCCGCTTCAAACGGATTTTCGAACAGTCGGATGTGAGCGGTATCCAACTCCTGGCGGCGAAGGCCCGCTTTCGCGGCCGCCACCAACAAGGCGCCTTCGGTGGGATCGCCGTCCACCCGCCAGCCGGTGGCGCGATGCTCTTCCAGCGAAACGATCTTTTCGCCGGAGGGTTGACGGTCATGAACCAGCCTGGAGTTATTGCACAGGGCGCCTGTCAGCAGCGTCTGCCATAGGGCCGCGTCGGTCCGCGGGTCGGCAATCCGGTTGTCGCACTGGAAATCGCCTGCCGGCGAGTAGCCCTCGCCGCCGACTTTCCAGACACGGCCGTATGTGTATACTTCCCGTACGGTCATTTCGTTTTTGGTCAGCGTGCCCGTCTTGTCGGAACAAATTACGGTGGCGCATCCCAAGGTTTCGAGGGAAGACAGCTTGCGCACGATGATGTTTCGCTTGCTCATGCGCTGTACGCCCATGGCGAGCGCGATGATGATAATGGCCGTCAGGCCCTCGGGAATGGCGGCAACCGCCAGGCTGGCGCCGGTCTGCAGCATGTATAGGGCCGGTTGCCCTCTGAGCAGTCCGATCAGGAAGACTAAGCCCGATACCGCCAGGCATCCGCATACCAGAAATTTGCCCAATTCCTCGAGGCGGCGCTGCAGCGGCGTGACATGCTCGTCGCCGTCCTGGATGAGCCGGGCAAGCTTGCCCATTTCGGTAGCCATGCCGGTCGCCACCACCACCGCCGTCGCCCGTCCCCTGGTGACCGACGTTCCCATGTAAACCATGTTTTTCCGGTCCCCCAGCGGCAATTCCCCGTGGGCGGTGAACATCGCTTCCTTGCTGGCCGCTACGGTTTCGCCGGTCAGGGACGCCTCTTCGACTTCGAACCGCCAGGTGGTCAGCAGACGGGCGTCGGCCGGCACCTGGTCGCCGGCTTCCAGGATAATCACGTCGCCGGGCACCAGTTCTTGGGCCGCTACCTTTTGCGGCCGGCCGTCCCGGATAGCCCGGGCCTGCGGAGCAGCCATGCTCTGCAGGGCGTCCAGCGATTTCTCGGCCTTTTGTTCCTGAATGACGCCGAGGACGGCGTTGCCGACGACTACGGCCAGCGTCAGCAGGGCGTCTTTGCTGCGGCCGAGGGCAAAAGACAGGCCGGCTGCCCCCAGCAGGACCTGAACCATGAAGTCCCTGAATTGGCTCCGGAAAAGCTGCCAGAAGCCGGGTTTCACCCCTTTTGCCAACAGGTTGGGGCCATGTTGCGCCCGACGCCGGGATACCTGGTCGACGGTGAGGCCGGCTTGCGCCGATGTGCCAAGCAGTTCGCAGGCGTTGGCAGGCGGGAGGGCGAGCAGGGCGTCGGCTTTGACCTGACGGCCTGATGCCGGCATCGCCATATCGGCGGCTCCCTCAGGCCCCGGATATATATCGCCGCTGCTGAACCGCTGCAAATCGAGCGCCGGTCGGCTGGCGGCGGCCCGATGCTTCAGAACCCGCGCCGAGTTCAGCAATACCGCAGCCGTGCTCACGTTCAGGAGCAGCATCGCGGCGACCGGCGACAGCAGGCGGCCGGCGGCCAGGGCCACGCCGGCTATGCTGAGGCCGGTGGATAAAGCGATATTCTGCCGGATGACCTCGCCGGTGTACTTGCTTAAATGGACCAGATTGGCGATTTTCCGCGGGTCGTCGCCCTTGACGATGATATCGGCCGCCCGGGCGGACGCCCGACTGCCGCCGCAGCCGAGGGCTATACCGACGTCGGCGGCCGCTAGGGCCTGGCCGTCGTTTATCCCGTCCCCCACCATGATTACGCGATGCTTGTCTCTGTGCAGGCGTTTGACGATGGCCTGCTTGTCGTCCGGCAGCGTTGCGCCCCACTGCTCGGTTATCCCCAAGGAGTCTTTGACGGTTTGGGCCGATACCCGCGGGTCGCTTTTAACCAGCCCGATGCGGGAAATCCCCAGGGTGCGCAATTGCCCGACCGCCTCGACGCTTTCCGCCGTCACCTCCTCGGTATAGCCTATCACGCCGGCAACCTTCCCGTTGACGCCGACGAACACCACGGCCAGCCCCAGGTGGTGCATCCGCCGCACCCGGGAATTCGCCCGCTTGGTATATACTTTCTCCTGCGCCATGAAGAGTTCGTCGCCGACGGCTACCGTGTCGCCGTTAACCACGGCCGCGACGCCGCAGTCGAAAACCGTCCGTTTCTCGACAGGCAGGATTTCCACTTTCTGCCGACGGGCGTAGTTTATCAGCATGGCGGCGAGCGGATGCCGGGCGGCCGCTACGGCCGACGCAGCCAACCCGACCACTTCCTCGGCAGTGTACGCCTTTTCTATCACCGCTACTTCCGTTACTTTCGGCACCGCCGCGGGCAGAGTGCCGGCATTGTCAAACAGCACCGCATCTGCCTGGCTTACGGCTTCAAAGTGGCGGGCATCCTTCACGTAGATTCCGTCCCGCAGGGCCACCCCCAAGGCCGAGCCCAGCGCGGCATGCCGCGACAGCGCTATGGCGACCGGGGTGCCGGCAAGCAGAACCGCCAGGCTGCGCGCAGGATCGCGGGTAACGACGAAGGTCAGGGCGGCGACGCCGATGCTCCAGGGGACCAATTTATCGGCGTAATAATCGCTCGTGCGCACCAGCGGCCTGATTTTTTTGTCGGCCTTGGCGACAAACCTGTCGATACCGGCGTCCAAAACAGCGGCGCAGACTTCTTCCACCCGGATGCTTAACTGCCCGCTGTGGACGAAGCTCCCCGCCGCCACGCGCTCACCCTTGCCGACAATGGACGTAGCCGTCCCGCCGCAAGCCGTGCCGCCGATTACCGCCTCGCCGTCGGCGACCGTGCCGCTGACGGGGACAAATGCCTCCCTGCCGACGACGATAACGTCCCCGGCCGCCAGCGACCGCAGCGGCACCCGCTCCTGCCGCCCGTCCGTCAGACGCGCGGCGTGTCCATATTCCTCCAGCAGCATGCGTTTGATGGCCTTGCGGGTGTGGGCCTGCATCACATGGCGATAGAGGTTGCTCAGATGGACGATCCACAATACCGATAGGCCGGCGATGCTTTCGCGCATGGCCAGCAAGATGATGGTGGCGACAAATATCAACAGATCGGCGTTCAGTTTCTTTTTTCTCGTCAGTTGGTCGAACCCGTCCCGCAGGATCGGATAGCCGGAAACCAGCGCCGTTATTGCCGCCAGGTTGAAGACTCGCGGCGAGGCCGCCAACGGCGACCGCCCCACGAGCAGCCGTTTTGCCAGAATGGCCGCCAGAACGCCGCCGGTGGCGGCGGTGTACAGCAGCGGCAATGTCGCCGGCTGCCGCGCTTCCGCGACCGGCGCTTCGGAATGAGCCGCCGCGGCTACCTCCCTTCCGGCGCGTCCGGCTGCCGGCACGGCTGCCGCGGCCAGGGCGGCGGCTCTGGCTTTAACGTAATCGTCGCGGCACCTGCCCAGTTCCCGCTGGATAGCGGCCAAGCCGAGAATTGCCGGCGAAAAAAGGATGAGTGCCCTGCCGGTGAGCGGATTGGCGCTCACTTCCCTGATGCCTTCGACCTGGCGCAGGCGCCAGGCCAGATACCGTGCATACTCCGGATTGCGCCGCAGTCCCTCCGCG
Organism: Selenomonadales bacterium; assembly: GCA_029976065.1. Classification (GTDB taxonomy): domain Bacteria; phylum Bacillota; class Negativicutes; order Sporomusales; family UBA7701; genus Anaeroselena. The sequence continues at coordinate 13,783 of JARKNV010000020.1, read as the reverse complement.
GCTATCCGCAGTCTGCCCGGCAACAAGTGATATCCCTTGACAGCATTGACTTCCGCCAATACCTGTACCCTCCCGCTGCACCGGATGCGTTCTGTAAGCAGGCCGCATACGGCGGCCAGCCGACCAACGAGAATAGTATGGGGTTCCGTTCGCGGCCGCTATACCCCTTCGCACGAAAAAACAAAAAAAGCCCCTATTGCCGAAGGGGGGAAAAGAGGGGCTGTCGCGCCGCCGGTTGCCGGGAACTTCAGGGCGGCAACAACGGCACGGAACGTTATCTAAAGCTGCTTATGCGAGCGCTCTTGCGGCGTCCTGGGGCGCTACCGCCCGGAAGGCCGCCGCTTTCGCAGCCTGGCGGCGTTTCAGCCCGGGCCGCTGCCCTCCCGTCCGGTCGTACAACTCGTAGAAGCAGGCGGCCGCCTGATAGCACGCGTCTTTAGCCAGCTGCCTTCTTAGCGTTTGAAGCATGCCGCTCACCTGGAGCATCATGACCTGCCGGTAATTCGGCCGGTTTTTCCGGGGGCAGCATTTTGCCAAATCCAGGACTTTTGACCCTAGCTCCAGCTCGTCCAGCACTGTTTCGAGCAGGAAGGATGCTTTCAGCCCGTTTATGCTTTGCTCACAGGCGCGATTGCTTATGGCCGCCGCCAGGTGCATGACCAGCAAGGTTCGCCGGTATTCTGCGAACAGGCCCTGAAGAAGCTGTACGTCCCTGCGGAGCGCCAAATCGATTTTGGCGATCCCTGCCAGCGGCGTCACGCCGAAGTAGCCTTCAGCCTTGCTCTTAATTACCAGCCGCAGTTCCTCGACAAGCGCGTCCAACGCCCGCTGCGGCAGAATAGCATCGCAGAATGGCGTTTGGCCGGCCGCCCGCCTACAGTCCAGGAGGTTGTCAACCCAGGGGGCGACTTTCGCCAGGCAGGCGGCGAAAAAAGTGTCGATGCGATGCCGGATAATCATTTGGCATTCATCGACCAGGTCGCATACTCCGGCCTCCCGGCGGTCCTCCCCCGGCGGCGGAAATATCGCCGGCGAAGTATGGAACAGCGACGCTTTTGGCGGTTCCCGGTCGGCAGCCGCTACCTTTAAACAGGTCATGATATTTTGTCTCCATCCTTGGCAACCTCTCGATACTATCATATAACCTTCCGGCCCAAGTATGGTTAAGCTACGGTAAAGCAATTGTAAAATTTCCGGCAAGAGTTCAGCCGGTGGAAAATTGATTGAGCAGGCGGCAGTCATTGGGGCCAGAACATCATCGTCAACAGTGCGCCGACAACCAGCGACTGCAGCAGCAATCCCAAGACATCTCTGAACCTGATCTGCGACACTTGCCGACACCTCACCTATTGGTTCCCGCGGAGCGGGTGATGAAAGCCGCAGCGACTTTTCACGCTCATCATAGCAAATCATCGGTATTTTAGCGTTACCTCGCGGTTAAATTACGGTTAAATTACTGTTAAAATATGTTTGCGAAACCGCCAGGCCGCCCGGTTCGCAGGGAACAAAAAAACCCAAGTCCCGGTTGGGATTGGGTTTTTGTCCGGCCGTTCAGGTTATGCGGATATATAGCGGCGGCCGGCGAACAAAAGGCGGGCGGCGAGGCGGTCCAAAAAAACGGCTTGGGCAGGTTCTATCTTGCTTCTGGCGCAGTCGATAGCAAAGAAGGCAATGCGGTCGAATTCCGGATACTCCTGCAATATACCCGACCCTCGGGGCCATTCCAGCTGGAAAAGGTTGCTCCGGGGCGGAACAGAGGTATCGCAGTCGCCCTTTACGGCCCAGATATAGACCGTCCGGCCGTATACGGGCGCGCTGCCGAGGAGGACCGGCTGCCTGACGGCCAGCGCCAGGCCCGTTTCCTCGCAGAACTCGCGGTTGGCCGCCGCAAATATGGTTTCGCCGGCCTCGACCTGGCCTTTGGGGATACTCCAGTAGCCGTCGTCCTTGGTTGCGTACAGCGGGCCACCCGGATGGCCGAGCAGCACCTGGCAGCCTTCAGCGGTGAGGCGGTACATCAGCATGCCGGCACTGGTTTTCTGCATATATCATCCTCCTGAAAAGTTACTGTCAGAGCCTCAAGGCAGCCTCGGCCGCCAGCGGCGACCGCTCGCACTCGTCATGCAGCAGCGTCACCTGGAAGCACAATTTGGAGCCGCGCATCTTCTCGCTCGCGTAGCTGAGACCGTTGGACCGGCTGTCGAGGAAGGGGTTGTCGATCTGCTCAGGGTCGCCCAGCAGGATTATCTTGGTGCCGATACCTGGCCGGGTAATGACCCCTTTGGCTTGGCGGGGGGTGGCGTTCTGCATCTCATCGAGGATCATCCAGTATTTATACAGCGAGCGGCCCCGCTGATAGGCCAGCGCCTCGGTCTGAATAACCCGCTTGTCGAACAGCATCTGCACCGTGTCTTCCACCTGGGAGATTTCCTTCGCCTCGGTCATCATATGCCCGGACATGATTGTGAACAAATTGTCCCGGACGCCCCGCATATAGGGGCTGATTTTCTCATTTTCCGACCCGGGCAAAAAGCCGATATCTTCGTCCATCGGGATGTTGGGCCGGCAGATGAGCAGGTGGTGGTAGTCCCGCGGCCGGCAGTCCAGGTGCTTGTAAAGGCCGACGGCCAGCGAATAGAAGGTTTTCGCCGTGCCGGCCGGACCTTTTATAATTACGAGCGGCGCTTCATCCGCGCTCATCAGCAGGCACTCTTGCATGAAAACCTGACCGATGTTGCGGGGTGAAACGCCGAAAGGATTCCGGTTGCGGTATATGAGGTGAACGACCTTCTCGCCGTCGAACCGGCCGAGGGCGGTATGGCGGTCGTTGTCGGTCGACCGGATAAGCATGAACTGATTGGTGATGAAACTTGCCGGACGCAGGCTGTGCGTATCTTCGTCATATTCGCTCAGGGAAGCAGGATCGATGGCCTGTGTGTCGTCAAGGTGGAATTTGTCGATTACCTCGGAGGAAGCGTAAACGATCGTCCGCCCGGTATATTGCTGCTCGATGGACGCCACCTTGTCGTTGCGGAAGTCCTCGGCCTGGACGCCGAGAATGACCGCTTTGACCCTCATGTTGGTATCACGGCTCACCAGCACCGTATGCCCTTTTTCCTCGGTAAGTCCTTTGCAAACCTGGAGAATGCGGTTATCGGCCTTGGCCCGGTCCCAGTGAGGGGGCATGACGGTTTCCAGACAGTTGCATTCGATTTGCAGCATCCCGCCCTGGTCATTGAGCGGCACTCCGGCAAGGAGGTCGCCCTGTGTCCGCAGGTCGTCGATTATCCTGCTTACCTGGCGGCTGTGGGCGCCGCGCTCGGACGACTCGGACTTGAACCGGTCAAGTTCTTCCAGAACCACTTCGGGAATAATTACCGTGTGTTCATTAAAAGCGAAGATAGCCTGTGGAGAATACAGCAGAACATTCGTATCAAGCACGAAGTACTTGTTCAGAATAGATCCCCCTTCTTTTTGGAAAGCTCCCGGCGTAGACTATTTGCCCAAAGCTGTTCGGCCGCTGTCCATATTCCCGTTTGGCCGGATCCTCCTGCCGCCGTGAAATCAAGTGGCCAAGTTCTCGCCCCCATTAGTTTTATGTACCACCAGATACGTATTTCTTTCCCTTCTGACCCCTCCCCTTCTAATTAACATAATATTAAGCAAAATTTAACATTTCTTGGCCGGCCCGCCCAAAATCAGCAATAACGGCACCCGTTAACGGGTGCCGTTGTCCTTCGTGCAAGGGCTGCCTTGCTGCCGGCTGTTTATCCGCCTAGTGGCGCCTGGGAAGATAGGCGTACATGTAAATAAGCAAACCGAGCGTGACGACGCCGGTTATTATCAGTCCGTAAACGACAACCATCCTCTATCCCCACCTGCTGTTTAATGCTCTATTCTATGCCCCGCAGACAGACTTGGTGCGAAATTTGCTGCGGCCGGCAAAAGCAGTCGCGCGATATCGATACCGTCCGTCGGCCGTCGGCAAAACTTGCGGCGCGGCCGGGCTTAATAAAAAATTAACCTGTCCTTAATCTTATAACCCTGTTATTTTCTACCACGATTTCCTATAATCGAACCATAATCAACCAATTTCGACATTTCGCAGGTGACAGGATGCGCATATTGTGCGAGCCCGCGGTCCGGGTGATGAACCGGCTGAAGTATGTATACAAGTTTGCCCTCATCGGGTTTCTGATCGTTATGCAGGCGGCGGTGCTTATTTATCTGCTTGTCGCGGAGCTGAACAAGAACATCGATTTTGCCGCCCGGGAGCGGCTCGGTCTGGTGTACAACCGGGCGCTTGTCGTCCTGCTGGACGAAGCGCAGAGCTATCGCAGCCTGCAGTATTCCGCCGCGATGGAGAGCCGGCCGGCCGGGGAGGCCCTGCGGGAACAACAGGCGCGAGTGGATGCGGCGCTGGAGGGGGTCGCGGCCGCGGACCGGCTCGTGGGCGCGGAGCTTGATACGACGTGGAAGCTGCAGGTGCTGCGCGGCGATTGGGAGGCCCTTAAACAGGAGACGGCGCAATTCGGGCCGGACCGCGCCAACGTCGCTTTCGAGCTTCATACCCGCTGGCTCAACCAGATAACCGCGCTGATGCAGCATGCCGGTTATTCGTCAAATCTGGCCCTGGACGCCGACTTGGATACCGCCTATCTCAGCGATTCGGTGCTGCGCAAACTGCCGCTGCTTATCGATGCACTGGGCCAGGCCGAGGGTCTGGTCGCCCTGTTGCCCGATGGCGGGAATGCCGCGCCTGCCGATAAAGACAGGTTTCTGGCGGTAGCCGGACTCATCCGCGCCACCTTGCAGCAGGCCGACCAGAACGCGCAAACCGTTTTCCGGCGCAATGAGGGGGTCAAAGCCCGGCTAAAGGCGCTCAATGACACGGTGAACGACTCTGTGCCCATTTATGTCTGGAATTTCGAGCAAAAGGCCGACGGGACGCAGGGACAGAACATCCCGCGGCAACTTCTGACAAGCGCCGGCAAGCGGGCAATGGTCAGCGCCCTGGCCTTATACACCGAAGAGCTGAACGCCATCGAGCAGTTAATCGATGTGCGCGTCGCCCGCTTTTCGCGCGACCGGAACATCGTCACCGGCTTTACCGTCGGTGTGCTGCTGCTGGTGTGCTATCTGTTTCTGGCCTTCGATACGTCGGTGCGCAAAGGGGTATATCAGCTCAATACCTTGATGGATTCGGCCGCCAAAGGGAATCTGGCCGCCAGGGGCATCATCCATTCGCAAGACGAGATGGGGGCTTTGACGCGGTCTATCAATAGCATGCTGCAGGCGTTGGAAACGATGTACGAAGAAGTGCGGCAATCCCGGGACCGCCTGGAGATCTGGAATCAGGAGCTCGAAATGAAGGTGGCGGCGAGAACCGCGTCGCTGCGGAACCTGCTCGACCACGCCGGCCAGGGCTTTCTCTCGTTTGGCGACAAGCTGCGGGTTGCCGGCGAATACAGCGCCGAGTGCGCGGCGATTTTCCGGCGGGAGATTTCGGGAGCGGCGGTGGCGGAGCTGTTTTATCCGGAGGACAGCACCCAGGGGATGTTTTTGGAAGCACTGCTGCGGAAGATTTTCACCGAGGAGGACCCGCTTTTACGGGATACGTATTTTACCTTGCTGCCGGATGAATTAATCATCGACGGCAGTTACATCGGCGTCGCCTATAAGTTTATCGACAATCCTGCTGTTCCTGGTCAGAAGGAAATCATGCTTATCCTGACCGACAGGACGCGGCAAAAGGCGTTGGAAGCCGAGATGCAGGAGGAGAAGGACATCCTGGCAATGATTGTGCGGGTAGTGACCCATGCCGGAGATTTCTTCACCACCGTTCACCAGTATTCGGCTTTTTGCCTGGAGGAATTGCCGTGCCTGCTAAACGGCACCGGTCCGGCCGAGGACAAGCTGGCTACCGTCTTCCGCATCGTGCACACTTTCAAAGGAGCCTTCGGCCAGCTGGGGCTGCGCAACGCTGTGAAGGAGCTGCATGAAATGGAAGGTTTCCTGACCAGGCTCCGGGCCGAAGGAACCGCCGTTGGCGAAGAGGACGGCTTCTCAAAACGGTTTGACCCGTATCCCCCGGCGCGGATGCTCGGTTGGCTGGATAAAGATATGACCATCTTGAAAGAAACCCTCGGCGAGGCCTTTTTCGCCCAGGAGGACACCTTGGTCGTCGACGGCGCCAAGCTGCTGGATATCGAGGAGAAGATCGAGCGCCTCCTGGCCCCCGCCGAGTGCCGGCAGCTTATTCCGGCGCTGCGGAGCCTGAGGTATAAGCCGGTCAGGGAACTGCTGCAGTCGTATCCCGAGTATGTAATGACTTTGGCCGACAAAAACGGCAAGATGCTTAAACAAGTCGTCATCGACGGCGGCGAAACGCCGGTCGACCCCATTAAGTACAGCCACTTTGCCAAGGCGTTGGGGCATGTATTCCGCAATGCCGTGACCCACGGCCTGGAAAGCCCTGACGAGCGGCTGGCGGCCGGCAAGGGTGAAAGCGGGAGCGTACGCTGCCGCATCACCGAACAGGCGGGGGGACTGCTGGTGATAATCGCCGACGATGGGCAGGGCATAGACCCGAATCGTGTACGGGAGATCGCCGTGAACAAGGGAATATGCGACGAACAGGCGGCCGCTGCTCTCTCGGACGCGGCGGCCATCGAACTCATTTTTGCCGACGGCTTTTCCGGGGCGGATGCGGTCGACGAGCTTGCCGGGCGCGGGGTGGGCCTGTCGGCGGTAAAGTCCGAGCTTGCAAAGTTTGGCGGGTCCTTAGAGGTGGACACTGCGGTGGGAAACGGCACGGAATTCCGCTTCTTCCTGCCCTTGCCGGCCCGGGAACTCCCTGAATCGGATACCTTGCTGGAAGCGGCCAAACCGCTTCTGAACGCAGCCAGGGATTATCTTTTGAAGAACATCGGCCTGCCGGTCGGGGAATGGACGAATACCGGCGGCGCTCCGGAAGGCAAGCTGCCGCTGCGCAAGGTTACGACCTTCGTAGATATCAAGGGTGTTGTAAGCGGCAAACTGGTGGTCAGCGCCGACGAGCCGGTCGTAAGGCGGCTGGCCTCCGGCGGCGTTCCCCCGCAGCCGGAGGATAAGTGGCTGGAAAGTCTGCTCGCCCAAGCGTCGGGTGAAATAGTCAAAGAAGCCCTGGCCCGGGTGCCGCGCTGGGATGACGCCGTAAAAGCGGAGGCGTTGGTTACCATTCTGGCGGAGGACGCTTCGGCCAAGTATCCGCAAGCGGCCGCGCTGACGTGGACGCTCGGAGCCGGCTCAGGGCGGATTAATATAAGTCTGCTATATTAAAAGAACGAAAGGATGACAACAATGGCGCGAATCTTGATTGTCGACGACTCGATAATGATGCGGAAAACGCTCCGGACCATCCTCCAGCGGGCGGGCCACACGGTCGAAGCCGAAGCCGCCAACGGCGAACAGGCGATATTGTGCTATACCAGCCATCGCCCGGATTTGGTCACCCTCGACATTACCATGCCAGGCATGAACGGTCTCGAGGTAATCAAGCGGCTTAAGGAAATCGATCCGGCGGCCAATCTTGTTATTGTCAGTGCCCTGGGGCAAAAACGCACCGTGTTCGAGGCCCTTCAGCACGGAGCGAAGAATTACATTCTTAAGCCGGTGACCGAAGAGAAATTGTTGTCGGTTGTCAATATGGTTTTGGCGCACTCCCGCGGTTCTTCAACCCCCGCCTAAACATAGGCGGCGCAAAAAAACGCGGGGTTGGCGGCCTTGGCAAGGGCCAATCATTAAGTCGGCGAAGCAAAGGAGAAGAGGCATGCTTGACCAATATTTCATCCACTACCTTCTTAACAAGGGAACCCTCACCAACGAGCAGGTGTATGAGGTGCTCAAACACGAACGGTCGGCGCGGGTCAAGCTGGGTTTGCTGGCGATGAACGCCGGCCTCATGACGGCTGCACAGGTTGAGGAGGTGCACCACCTGCAGCGCATCCAGGACAAGCAGTTCGGGGCGTTGGCCGTCGAAAAAGGTTTTCTGAGCAACGGGCAGCTGACCAGCCTGCTGGAAACGCAGGGGAGAGGACATCTGCCGGTTATGCAGGCTGTGGTGGATAAGGGGTACCTTTCACTGGCGCAATTGGCGGAACACCTGGCGGCTTTTCGGCGCGACAATGAATTGACCGAAGAAGAGTGGAAGACGAGCCAGCCGGTGGATACCGATAAGATAATCAGGCTGCTGCTCGATTTTCCTGCCGCGGGCGATATGGCGGAAATCTATTACGACTATATCTCGCTTCTCTTCCGGAACATCGTCCGTTTCCTTGACGACAACCCGGTAATCATTTGGCCGTTGCCGGCGAATGATAGCAATCCCCAAAACTGGGTAGTAAGGCAGGCCATGGCCGGTGATGTCAGCATTTCTACCGGTCTGGCGATGGCTGAGTCTGTGCTGCTGGAGGTGGCTTCCCGCTTCAGCGGCGAGCTTTTGCGACAGGTTGACGAACTGGCCATCGACAGTGTCGCCGAATTTCTTAACGTCCATAACGGCGTATTCGGCGGTAACCTGTCAGAGCTGGGCATCGCGGTCGATCTGCAGCCGCAGCAGATCGACCAAGCTGCGGACGGGGACGCCAAAACGGGGTATCGCGTCTCGATAGGGCTGTCCTTCGGCCAGCTAGATGTGCTGCTGTCATAGCCGCCGGCGGAACGGCTTTAAATATAAACGCGGTAATGTCGAACAGAAAAAAAGAAATGAGAGGTTGGATCATGGACAATACGATCGATAAGAAAACCGTCGAACCGCTCGCCCTGCTGATAGCTTCGAAGACCGGCCTTGACGACAATTTTGCCTTGGTGGCCCGGAAGGTCATTGCCGACTATGTCGGCGCCAAAAGAATCATTCACGAGTACAACGAGACGGCGGCAAGAGCGAACAAAAAAAAGACAAAGTCGCCCAAGGAAAGAAAGGGCGACGGTGGCAAGAGCCGCAAGAAAGACGGCCTGAAGGCGGGCAAGAAAGCGGCTGATAAGGCTGTCGGCGAATGATGTTCCCAACGGAATAATCCCCTATAATACAAAATGACCGGCAACCGCCGGTTCTTTTCTCGGAATGGTCGGACCGGAAAACAGCATCCGGGACGGCCATTCCTTTATATAACGAGCTCCTGAGACTATTACACTTTATTCATCACAATCTGCCTGGTGTACATTTCTCCTGAGCGGCGCTCTGCTTCGGGCGCAGCCTGCTCGCGCGGTTCAAAATGCTTCAGGACCTGGCCGACACATTTTGCGCATAGCCGGCCTTCGCTGATAGGGGCCTGGCAATTAGCGCAGGGGTAGCTGACCGAGCCTTCCGAAATATGGCCCGTGCGGATCATTTGCATGATGATGTGCCGCTGAACGCCGGTAGCTTGGTGGATTTCCTCCAGAGTAGAGTTCTGGTGGGCCTCAAGGTATTCGGCCACTTTCACCTCCGCCTGCCACGTTTTTTGGCGGCATTCGGCGCATTGTTCGCTCAGGTTAGCGACGCAAACTTTTCCGCAGTCTTTACAGTTAATTATCGCCATCTGCTTTCACCTCTCGCTTGGCTTCTGTACGGTTTGATCCTTGTCCTGGCAGGCCTCCGCCAATTCAGGCCAGTGGTTGAGCGTCAATTGAGAAAAGTCTTCCTTTGCCATCTTCATCCCTCTTTTCACCGCGTTCGGATATATAAAGCCAAGCTTTCGCCCGGCCTGAATGCATGCCGCAGATGTCAACGCCCTCAGCTTTTGGCAGGGACACTGCCGGACGAGATAGGCAAAGACCCTTCACGGATGCTGCGGCGCCAATGCTGGTAGATCGTCCGATCCAAGACAGCCCGGGTTTCCGGGGTGGCCTCGAGGAACTTGCACCCGTAAAATGCCCCTTCCCGCCATACGGGCGCCACTTGCACGGCTATATTGTCCCATTCCGCGGGAAACCGCAGCAGTAACGGCGTGTTCGCAGGCACATCGGCCAGGCTGCCGAGAAGTACGCCGTCAAGGCTGACGTTGACCGCCTTGGCCGTCCATCGACCCGCAGACTTGCTGTCACAAGTTTCGATCGTCACCAACAAATCGACGGCTACCCGGATGAAGCCGCGTTTTTCGGCAGTAACCACTTGCCAACCACCTCTGGAGCTGAAAAGTTTGACCGGGCCGTTACCACGAATGGCCAAAGTCTATGGCTTTGATTGCAGATTTGCTTTAAGTGTAACTTATCGGCAAGAAAGATGTGTTAAGATATGTTGATGTTTTCGTTAACATCTGTGGAAAATGCCGGGGCAGGCGATCTTCACGCCGCCCGGGTGTCTTCCAGCACCGCGAAAAACAACTCCAGCAGCCGGGGGTCAAACTGACTGCCGGCGCACTTCCTCAGTTCGGCCATGGCCTCCTCCGGGGTCATCGCCTTGCGGTACGGACGGTCGTTCGTCATGGCGTCGTAGGCGTCGACGATGGCGAGAATACGGCATTCGACCGGAATATCCTCGCCGGACAGGCCCAAAGGATAGCCCTTGCCGTCCCACCGCTCGTGATGCTTCAAGATCCAGTCGGCGATCGGCGCGAGCTCGTCCGAGCCTTTCGCGATCCGATGGCCGATTTCGGCGTGGAGCTGCATCGTCAGCCATTCCTCGCGGTCAAGCGGGCCTTTCTTGTTGAGAATCGCATCAGGGATGCCCACTTTGCCGATGTCGTGAAACTGGGCGAACAGCCCGATGTCAAGGAGGCTCGTGATCTTGATGTCCGCCTTTTCGGCCAGCGCCAGGACCAGCGTCTGCATCCGGCTGGCATGGCCTTCGGTGATGTAGTCCCTGGCCGCCAGCATGTCTTTCAGCGTGTTCAGCAGTGTCCCCTGGCGACCGACGGCCTGGCGAAGCTTTTCCCTGTACATGAACCGGTCGGCCTGCTTCAGCAACTCGTGCATATCATAATTCGGCCCTTTGGCCAATGCATAGCCGGCCGACACTTGCAGCGGCAGCCGCGCAGATTTGCGGCGGGGGTTCTTGGCCTTCACGGCTTTCTTCAGGCGGGCGATCGCCTCAGTTAGCTCTTGCTCGCTGACATCAGGCAGCACGGCGGCGAATTCATCGCCGCCGATCCTCGCCACCACCTGGTTGGGAAAGACATGACGCAGCACATCGGCCGTTGTTTTGAGCATAGCGTCACCGGCTTCATGGCCGAGAGTATCGTTGACGACCTTCAGCCCGTCCACGTCGACGACAACCAGGCCCAGCGCCTGGACATCGTCGTTCGCCAGGCTCTTTAGGCAATTGTTGAAATAAAAGCGGTTGTACAGATCGGTCAGGCCGTCGTGGAAGCTTTGGTAGCGCAGATTCTCTTCTGCTTCCCGCCGTTCCGAGATGTCGCGGATAATGCCTTCCGTGCCCATGATTCCGTATTCGTCGAAATACGGATGGCTGCTCACCGAAACCGGCAAACCGTCCCCCGTTTTCTTGCGCAGCACCCCTGAAAAGTCGGCGACATGGCCGTTTTGCAGCAGCTTGTGCGAATAGCTGGCCCAATCCCGGCGATTGTCCCACAGGGAGTGCGCCGGGGAGCCGACAATTTCCCCGGCCGACAGGTACCCGAGCATCCGGACCAGGGCTGAGTTGACAAGCACGACAGCCCCCTTGTCGTCGGTGCGGAAAAAGCCGTCGACCATATTCTCCATGAGATTTGTGTAATCCCTTTCGGTCGCGCGCAGCGAAGCTTCCGCCAAATAGACGCTGCGAAACTGTCGCCAAAGGGCGTAGGACAGTATAACCGCCAAAATGGTCACGGCAAGGGCGGAAAGATAATAATTGACCCGCCGCGCGTAGACGTCGCCGAGAGCATCGCTCTTGATGGCGGCAACAGCTACGACGAGGGGGAATGAGTCCAGGACGCGGTAAGCGCCGAGGTTAGTGACCGTGGAGAAGAAACCCGGCGATTCGAACACCCCGAATCGTTCGCCGCGCCTAATCCGGTCAAAGATTTCATGCTGATGGACAGTCGTGTCCAGCAGGATATTCTGGCGCGTAGTCGAGGCCAGCACGGCCCCGTCCTGCCGCATAATGAGGATACTGTTGCCGCTGCCCATAGCCATTTGGCTGAAAAATCGCGAGAAATATTCGGGGTTCAAACCAATCGACACCACCCCGGCAAAGCCGCCGGTATTGCCGTCGAGTTTGCGGCTGAGGAAGATCGTGTCGCTGTCCGTGGACTGGGCAATCACCGGCAGAGCGACGTGAAGCCCCGCGCTGGCGGAGCTGAGTTGGGCGCGGAAGTGCTCGCGGTGACTGATATTGATATTGGCCTTCAATGGCCTGGCGCTGAACTGCAGATTCCCCGCCGGATCGGCCAAGGCAATCTGATTTATGAGTCTATCCGCGCTAAAGGTCCGAAGCAACGCCAATGTCTCGGGCCGCAGGGAGCTGTGCGCATCGTGCTCGACCTTCATGAACATGAGGACATTGTCCGCCTCGCGGAACCTGCTGTCGACGAATTCCTCCAGCGCCCGGGCGAGGTTGGTGTTTTCGGCGTTAACCTGGGCCAAGCGCGTTTCGATATCACGCTGGAACATCCGTTCCGCCGCGAAAAATGCCACTACCGCCGTCGTCAGGGCGAAGCAGGCTATGGCCGCGGTAATAAAGCGGAACCACTTATTTATCAGCATTGTAATCATCCTCTGCCGACAATTGGAGAGTCCCGAAAGTCATGCGGAGTCCGGAAAAAACCGGCAGCTGGCAAACTGCCAAGCCGCCATCATCAGCACCTGCTTCTATGAATACCTTACTCCCGCAGGCCGTTTTCTCCTGCCCTAAAACGGCCGCCAATGTTAAGCCTCTGTTAGTTTTTGGTTAATTTTGTCGATCCTCCTGGGCAAATCGCCGGACTGCGGCGAGGTCTGTTAAATCTGTTAAAGAGGAAGGAAAATAATTCAGCACCCGGAGCGGCGGCGGCGGGTGGGCAAAGAGGTTACATAACTAGTAGGACCGGCATAGGATATAGAAAAAGTCTAAGGAGGCGCTATTATGGAGGAGAGCAAGCCGGCACCGCCGGCCCGCCAATGCTTCCGCCCGGAGGATGCGGCGCCCGATTTCCGCGCCCCAGCCTATTTCCGGGGGCGGGAGATCGAGGTGAAGCTGAGCGATTTCCGCGGCGGGTGGCTGCTGCTGTTTTTCTATTCGAGCGATTTCACGTTCGTCTGACCGACCGAGCTGGCGGCAGTTGCCGACATTTACCCCTGCCTGCGGGAGCTGGACGCGACGGCGATCGCGATCAGCACTGACAGCGTGTATTCCCATAAGGTCTTTCACGATATTTCCCCCCACGCGAGCCGGGTGCAGTACCCGCTGCTGTCCGACCGCTCGGGGGCGATCGCCCGCTCCTACGGGGTGTGGGGGGCGGAGACGGGCGCGGCCTTCCGGGCGTCGTTCATCATCGACCCCAAGGGGCGCATCCGCTATTTTTCGGTTTATCCGCGCGAGGTGGGCCGCAACGTGCGGGAGATCGTGCGCACGCTGGCGGGCATCCAGTACGGCGAGGCGACCGGCGAAGGTGTGCCGGCGGGCTGGAAGCCGGGGATGCCGGGAATAAGCCGGGATTTCGCGCTTGCAGGTACTATATAGGTAAGGTTAACGCCGCTAACGATGATTAGCGGCGTTTTTCGTTTTCTTTAGAATTGGCAAGCGGCCGTTCAGAAGCCCCCAGATGCAAGGCGTACCGGAAAAGCGCGCCGCGTACTCGTGATGTACGCAAGCAAGCGCTTTGAGGAACAACGCCGCAGATGG
>JARKNV010000001.1 GCA_029976065.1 Selenomonadales bacterium | reverse complement strand
TAACATAACCTCTCGGCTCTGTCAACAACTTCTTTTTTCCATCCCTGCCGCCCTCTGCCTTCTCTGGCCTTTTACTCCAGTTCCGCTTGCGGCGACTTTGTTATATTAACACGGCTTCAAGCCTCGTGTCAATAGGTATTTTCCGGTAAAAACCGCCGCAATTACATATGCGGCGCAGGACATATATTATCATAGCCGCGGCCGGTTGTCAACGCTCACAGAGCGGCGCCGAAGCTATGGAGAAGATACAGGCCGCTTAGCCACATGATGACGGCCGACGCCTTGTTCAGAAGCCGCAAAACGTCACCGGAGCCGTCGAGCGCCCGTATCGCCCGGCCGGCGATCGCCAACAGCGCGAACCACAGCCACGACACCAACACGCAGGCGAGGATGAACGCGGCCAGGGCGCTGCCGCCGTAAGCCAGGGAGCTTGTGCCGATGACGCCGATGGTGTCGAGGATGGCGTGGGGATTGAGAAGCGACACCGACAGGGCAAACAGCACCTGCCGCCTGACCGGCCAATTTTCGCTGCCGGCGGCGGTCTCGACGGCGGCGGCGCTCGTCCACGTCACCCAGCCCATGTAGACGAGGAACACGACGCCGCTGCCGAGCAGCGCGAGCTTGAGCCACACGAAGCTGAGCACGGCCACCGACACGCCGAAGACCGCCAGGAGGATGAGGAGCGTGTCGCAGGCCGACGCCGTGACGACGGCCGGCAGCGTGCCGCTCAGCTTCGCCTGGCAGGCTCCCTGGTTGAAGATGAAGACGTTCTGCACGCCGAGGGGCAAGATGAGCCCCAGCGCCAGGACGAAGCCGTGGATGAAGGCGAATACGGTCTCCACGCTGTCTCCTTTTAATGAAGAAAATAAAACAAAAGAAGCAGACCCTGCGGTCTGCTTCGTCGACGGTAAAATTAATCCCGCTGGGGACGCATATGGGGGAAGAGGATGACGTCGCGGATGGAGTAGTTGTCGGTGAAGAACATCACCAGCCGGTCGACGCCTATCCCTAAGCCGCCGGTCGGCGGCATGCCGAACTCCAGCGCGGTGACATAATCCTCGTCCATCATGTGGGCCTCGTCGTCGCCTGACTCGCGCTGGGCGACCTGACCGAGAAAGCGCTCCTTCTGGTCGATGGGGTCGTTGAGCTCGGAGAAGCCGTTGGCGATCTCGCGGGCGAAGATGAAGGCCTCGAAGCGGTCGGTAATGTCAGGGTTGTCCTTGTTGCGCTTGGCGAGGGGCGAAATCTCGGTGGGATGGCCGGTGATGAAGATCGGCTGCACGAGGTGCTCTTCGGCCACTGCCTCGAACACGTTGTTGAGGATGGCGCCGATGCCCTGCTTGGCTTCGTACTTGACTCCCAGCTTGTCGGCGATCGCCCGTGCCTCGGCCACCGTCTTGACGGCGGCGAAATCCACGCCGGCGTATTTTTTGATAGCCTCGGTCATCGATACCCGCGGCCACGGCGGGGTGAGGTCGATTTCCTGGCCTTGGTATGTAATCTTGGTCGTGCCCAGCACCTCTTGGGCGACATAGGCGATCACCTGCTCGGTGAGAGCCATGATGTCGTTGTAGTCGGCATAGGCCTGATAGGATTCGAGCAGGGTAAATTCGGGGTTGTGCTTGATGGAAATACCCTCGTTGCGGAATACGCGGTTGATCTCGTAGACCCGCTCGAAGCCGCCGACGATGAGGCGCTTGAGGTAGAGCTCGGGGGCGATCCGCATGTAGAGGCGCATATCGAGCGCGTTGTGGTGGGTGACGAAGGGCCGCGCCGCCGCGCCGCCGGCAATGGGATGCATCATCGGGGTTTCGACTTCGAGATACCCCTGGGCGTTGAAATAATTGCGCAGCGCCTGGATGACCCGGCTGCGGGCGACAAAGGTGTCGCGCACCTCGGGGTTGACGATCAGGTCGAGGTAGCGCTGGCGGTAGCGGGTTTCCACGTCCTTGAGGCCGTGCCACTTTTCCGGCAGCGGCCTGAGCGACTTGGCGAGAATATCGAAGCTCGTCACCTTGATGCTGATTTCGCCCTTCTGGGTGCGGAAGACCTCGCCTTCGACGCCGATGATGTCGCCGATATCGAGGAGGCCGAAGTTCTCGTACGCCGCGTCGCCGACCGTATCCTGACGGAAATATAGCTGGATGCGCCCGGACATGTCCATCAGATGGGCAAAGCTCGCCTTGCCGTGGCCGCGGATGGCCACGACTCTCCCGGCCAGGCGGGCGGTCTGCCCCTCCAGTTGGTCGAAGCCGGCGATGATTTCGCTTGCATGGTGAGTAAAATTATATTTGCGGCCAAAAGGCTCGATACCCCGAGCCGCGATGGCCGCCAATTTTTCGCGCCGTACGCGCAGCAATTCATTTAGTTCTTCGCCGGCCATGGCGGCCGGCTCGCGGTTGTCAGTCATAACCCGTTTCCCCTCCGGCAGGAACCCCTAAGCCCCTTTGATGTCGACAATCTCGTACTTCAGCGACCCGGCAGGCACGTTCACTTCCACGATGCTGCCGACCTTGCGGCCGAGGATGGCTTCGCCCACCGGCGATTCGTTGGAAATCCTGCTTTCGGTCGGGTCGGCCTCGGCCGAACCGACGATGGTGTATTCGAGCTCGTCGCCGAACTCGAGATCCTTGAGCACCACGGTGGAACCGATGGTCACAACATCGGCGCTGATCTCGTCTTCGTCGATAAGCTTGGCGTTGCGGAGCATCTTCTCCAGCGTGAGGATCTCGCCCTCGATGAACGCCTGCTCGTTCTTGGCGTCCTCGTATTCGGAGTTTTCGCTGATATCGCCGAACTCGATGGCCTGCTTGATCCTTTCCGCGACTTCCCGGCGACGTACCGACTTAAGGTGGTCCAATTTCTGCTCTATCTTTTTCAGCCCTTCAGCGGTGAGGATGATCTGCTTTTCCGGCATTCTTTTGCTCCCCTTCTTATCCGTGGAATTGGTCCCCAACCTGTAATTATACTATTCGTGTAGCCGCGATGTTGCACCCCGGGTGAGCTAGGCAATATAAATAGTGTCAAGCAACGACTTGACACTTGTTTCTATAAGGATGTTACCCCCTCATTGGCATTTATTATAGGCGGAAAACCATCGTTTGTCAACGCCTTCTAGCAGATTCCCTCCTTAGGCAGGGCGATCTTTGCCCTGATCTTCTCTTTGACGCTTTCGATCTCCGCGGCGGTCACAGCCCGTTCGAAGCTGCGGAAGCCCGCCAGGCGGAAACCGTGCTTGGCCGCCAGCTTCTCGATCGTCTCGATCTGCTTCACCGTCAGGTCGCGCCCCAGGGAAAAGTTTTCGTACCGTTTTTCCAGGGCGAGAATCATCGTTTCCGCCATACAGGCATAAGCCGTCCGCGGCGGAAAACCGAAATTGATGCCAAAATCCACATCACCGGGAATCTCGACCACGCCGCCCTCGATAACCAACACGTCGTCGCGCGCCTCGACCACGCGGCGGGAGACATTACGCGGCCGGGCGACGTCGCAGACGATCGCGCCTATCTTGAGATCCTCGGGCTCGATAAGGGTATCGATTGCGCTCGTCACGGCGATGACAATATCGGCCGCCTTAAGTGCCCCCTTAGTATTCGCCGTAACTTTCACCGCTAATCCTGTCGACCGCAAAATCTGCCCGGCAACTTTTTCCAGCTTGGCCTCGCTGCGGGCAACCAGCGTCAGGTAACGGACCTCGCGCGCCAGTATCTGCGCGCAGGCGGCGCCGACCGAGCCGGTGGCCCCCAGCACCACGACATTGGCCCGCTCCATATTGAGGCCGAGCATCTTGGCCGCCTGACGGGTTCCCTCCAGCGCCGTAGCCACCGTGTAGCTATTGCCGGAAGTCACGGCGATATTCAGGTTCTTGGCGATGGTGATGCCGGCGTCGCCGACCACCGAAGTAAACGCCCCCAGGCCGAGAATCTTCGCGCCCAGCCTTTCCGCGATTTTGCCGGCCTTGATGATCTTCTTTATCACATACTGTTCCGGCATCTCGACCATCTGCCGCGAAGTCAGCGGGCAGCCGACGAACCAGCCCTCGCTCTCGTTGTGGGGCGAAACGATGCCGCTGACATGGGAAACCTTGAATGGCGGGATAAATTTGATCAGCGACTCGACGAAGCCGTCCGACCAGTTCTTCGTGAAGGGGAATTTGCGGCTAACATCGCTGGCAGTAATCGGATGAACGACAAACGCGAACTTTTCCATTGCTAAATACCCCCTCTACTCGTTCAACGCTTTGATCCGCGGCTCGATATTCATCTCCTCGAGCATGCGGCCGTACTGCTCGGCGGTCATCTCCTCGGGGCGCTTGCCGGCGAGGGCGATCAGCACCGCTTCAAGCACATTCGTGCCGAACGAGCGGCCGCCCATCTCCGGAGTAGTCGTAACCAGGGTCGCGATCCCGTGGTCCCGCAGAAGCTCCTCGTCAGCCTGGGTCACCGTATTGGTGATAATCGTCTTGCCGGTCAGGTCGGGAGGCATATAGCGCCGGATGAAGTGAAAATCGCCGGCCACCACTTCAGCTTCACGGAAATAGCTGCCATACCGGGGCCGGGTCTCGTTCTGCCGTTCGCCGGTGGGATAGAAGACGCTTGTCGGGAAACGGGTAATCAGCGGAGCGACGATGCGGGCCAGCCGGTCGAGAGATTTGAGCGACCGCAGGGGAAACGGCAGCCCCAGGCCGTATATCAGGTCGCCGAACACCGTCTGCGCGCCGGCCTCCGCCAGCGCCTCGGCCAGGCCGAAACGGTCCACCGCGCACACCACCAGCACCTTGCGGCCGGCGAAACTCATCGCCTGCCGGCTCTCCAGGAAACGGATGACGCGCCGCTCCAGGGTATTTTTTATGCCGCTGCCGTCGACCACGGGCGTCACGCGGGCGGCGGCGGCGATGCGGGCCGTGTCGCGGAAGGTATAGCGCCGCGAACCGGCATAAATATACAGGTCGGTCCCGCCCAGGCCGAAGGCGTCAACCTTGCCGTCCAGAGCATGAATAAGGGCAATGGCCCTGCCCTTGTCGCCGTCCGTGCCGATCCGTTCGATCAAAAAACTCTGACCGCCAAACTCCTTTACCACCTGGTGGTCGCGCTTGGCGGAGCCCAGGCTGATGCTGACGATCCTTTTCATGGCGGGCCTCCTGGCTAAAAATGCAGCTGGCGAATAATTTCCCGGATCGATTCGGCCTTGACGTACTTATCCTCGTTGATCGGCGATTCGCCGAGCTGCACGCCGATGACATCTTTGTCCAGCAGCGCTTCGATAAGCTTGATCCGCATGTTGGAACAGATTATTATCACCATGTCGTACGAACGGAGGGTGCCGATGATCTCCATGATGGTGTTGAAAAGCTCCAGGCCGCTCTTGCTCTCGACGAAATCCCAACGCTCCTTCTCGGTCAGCAGCAGGCAATAGTCCACCCCTTCCTGCCGGGCCATCGCCGCCAGTTCGTCGCAATTCTTGATCGGAAAACCGATAAGCGCGATGCGGCCGCCCTTGCGGACCTCGCCGTACGTCTCCAGGCGGGAAATCACCGTGCGGTCGAGCCCCACCTTGTTGGCGATATCCTGCTGCGACATGCCGCGGCCGCGCATTTCGAGAATCTCATCGATGATCTTATGGATTTTCTGCGGGTTGATGATCTTGTCGCCGATGCGCCGGAGCATACAATTCGCTCCCCCATATTATATGTATACAACATTGTGTACATACTTATTTTAGCATTTTTTTTGGCCGACAACAAGTATTTATTTCCAATTAATGCCATTTAATTCCACGGATCCGCCGGGAACCGGCCGATGACCCGTTTGCCTGTTTCCACCCGCAGCCGCGTATCGTCATGGCTCATGCCCTTTTTCAGCCCCTGCAGCGCCCTGAAGTCGCGCTGCATCGTAATCCCCAGCTCCCCGGTCAATTGGGACATCGTCCGCCGGCGCGCGTCGTGGAGCGAACGGTCCAGCGATTTGCCGGCGGCCACGTTGTCGACGAACTCGCGCGCCAGATAGAACTGGGCGAGATTGGTCATCTGATTGCCGCAGGCGCCGGTGCCGGTGCGGCCGAGAATCTCCGGCAGCGCGAACCGCAGGCCGAGCTCGACCGACTGCTTCAGCTCGGCCGTCTCGCGGGCGATCGAGTCAAGCAGCGTGCGGGGCGTGCACAGCCCGTACGTGCGCAGGGCGCGGATGACGCCATGCTCGATGGTATGCGCCTGCTCCTGGCTCACCAGGCCGCCGAGGTTGGCGGTTATCGTCACCTGCTTGCCTGTCTCGATATCGGCACCATAAATCGTCACCGGAATATCGGTCGGGTCGCGGAACTCGGTGAACCCGCCGGCCGGCAGCCACCCCGCCCCCGATATGGCCGGATACTCGCGGCGCATCGCCCTCAGACCGATAGCCTCCACATCCGGCGACGCGACCAGCCCGCCGGCCGCCGTCAGGGTATGCCAGCGGGCGTGCCCGCGGCCCTCCAGCACAGCCGTCATGACAGGCAGCTCTTCCCCGGCGGCGTCTACGGCCGTCTGGGCGGTGACGTTCACCAGCCTGGCCGCCACTCCGACGGGATAAAGCCCGCCGTCCTCGGCCACCCACGGGCACACCAGCACATCCAGCCCGGTGCCCGCGCCGGCCAGCGGCGCGGCCCCCTGCCCGGCCACAAACACGCCGGTGATGCGCCCCCCTCCCGGCCGCGGCATAATCCCGTTGGCTACCGGCAAAATCGGCATCATCATTCTTCGCTCCCCCTCTCCCGGCGGTCGCTCAGCGCCGCCAGAATACGGGCGAAATCCCCGCGGCTCTCCGCCTGGTTCAGCCGCAAACGGATCTCGGCCGCGTGCGGCAGGCCCTTCGTATACCACGCCGCGTGGCGGCGCATCTCCATGATGGCGATATGCTCGCCCTTATGCGCGATCAGCATGTCCAGATGGCGGGCCAGCACCTCCAGGCGCTCGGCCAGCGACGGCGGCGGCGGCGTCCGGCCGTTCGCCAGGTACTGGCCGATCTGGCGGAAAATCCACGGGTTGCCCTGGGCGGCCCGTCCCACCATCACCGCGTCGCAACCGGTATAAGCCAGCAGGCGGGCGGCATCCTCCGGGGTGCGGACATCGCCGTTGCCGATCACCGGGATGCTCACCCGCTCCTTGACGCGGCGGATGATATCCCAGTCGGCCTGGCCGGCGTAAAACTGCTCGCGGGTCCGCCCGTGGACGGCGATGGCCGCCGCCCCGGCCTGCTCGGCGAGCGCGGCGATCTCCACCGCGTTCACCGACGCCTCGTCCCAGCCCTTGCGGATCTTCACCGTCACCGGCACCGTCACCGCCTCGGCCACCGCCGCGATGATAGCGCGGGCCAGCTCCTGGCGGCGCATGAGGGCCGAGCCCTCGCCGTTCTTCACGATCTTCGGCGTCGGACAGCCCATATTGATATCGACGATATCGGCGCCCGCGCGCGCCACAATACGGGCCGCAGCCGCCATCGGGGCCGGCTCCGACCCGAATATCTGCACCGCCACCGGCCGCTCCCGGTCGTCGATCCGCAGCATATCGAGGGTATGGCAATTATTGTGCAGCAGCCCCTTGTCGCTGACCATCTCCGAATACAGCAGGCTGCAGCCCAGCTCCTTCGCCAGCAGCCTGAAAGGCAGGTCGGTAACGCCGGCCATGGGGGCCAGCGCCACCGCCGGCTCGGCGACGACAACCGCGCCGATCAGCATGAAATCACTCCTGTTCGCGTTCCCTGGGAACACCGCTATTATTAACACAATTCGCAGCAAGCAAACCTAATTCCTCCGCGGCACGCAAAAGCCCCCGCCGGAGGACGGGGGACGGGAAAGCCTCAGATTAGAGGCCGTTCAGAAGCGCCCAGACGCTAGGCGGCTCCGCCGCGCTTATGGGCGGCCGACGACCGAATTGCGGTTGTAGATGATCCTCAACCCCTCCAGCGTCAGGAAATGATCGACATGCTTGATCGTCGACGATTCCTGGGCGATCAGGTTGGCCAGCCCGCCGGTGGCGACGACCTCCACCTTCTCGCTCAGCTCGACCTCCATCCGGCGGCAGATCTCGTCCACCTGGCCGACAAAGCCGTAAATGATCCCCGACTGCATGCTGGACACCGTGTTGCGGCAGATGACCGTCCGCGGCTTGGCGAGCTCGATCCTCGGCAGCTTGGCGGCCCGCTGGAAAAGCGCCTCGGTCGAAATGCCGATGCCGGGGGCGATGGCGCCGCCCAGGTAATCGCCGTTCCGGTCCACGACGCAGAAGGTGGTGGCGGTGCCGAAATCCACGATAATCACCGGGCCGCCGTACTTCTCGAACGCGGCGATGGCGTTGACGATGCGGTCGGCGCCCACCTCGCGCGGATTCTCGTATTTAATCACCATGCCTGTCTTGATGCCGGGGCCGACCACCAGGGGATCGACGCCGAAATAGCGCTGCGTCATGCGGGTCAACGGCGCCATCAGCGGCGGCACGACGGACGAAATGATCGCCGCGTCGATGTCGCTGAGACTAAGGCCGCGGTGATCGAACAGGCTCTTGACCAGCACGCCGTACTCGTCGGCCGTCTTCAGGCGGTCGGTCGAGATCCGCCAGTGCTGGAGCAGGTCGTCGCCGTCGTAAACGCCGAGGACGATATTCGTATTGCCTACGTCAAAGACTAACAGCATGTATATTCTCCCCTTGCTATCTAGCTATAAGCTATCAACGGCCGTAGCCTAACGGCTTTTGTGTTCCGGCGTCATAATATACCCCGCCCGGGCCAGCGCCCGCTTCACCCGCGCGCCGACATAAGCGGCGACCAGGGTCTTGGCGATGTCGTACGGCAGGAACGGGGCCACCGTCATCAGCGCGGCGCTGCTCCACGTCATCGGTTTGTGAAGAAGAAAAGCGAAGCTGGCCATGAACCCGAGCAGCCCCAGGCCATAAAGAGCCACCAGTCCCGGCAGGAAGAAGGCGAACGTCCGGCCGAAACCGTCGGCGGCGCGCTCGGTCAGGCGGCCGACCACATAAGCGCACACCATGTACCCCACGAGAAAACCGCCGGTCGGCCCGAGCAAGTGGGCCGCCCCCGCCTTCCCCTGGGCGAACACCGGCAGACCGAATACGCCGAGCAGCACCCATACCAGGACGCTGACGAAGCCCCAGCGGCCGCCGAGCACCAGCGCGGCGAGCAGCACGACCGGCGTCTGCATGGTGTGGGGTACGGGACTGGGGGGCAAAACGATGGAAATCTGCGAACCGATAGCGATCAGGGCGGCGAACAGTCCGGCGAGAATCATATTGCGGATAGGCATCTTATTTTGCTCCTCTCTCGGGGGTCCGTATCGAAACATCGCCGGCCAGCACCCGCTCCATCCCGCCGTCGGTCTGCACCAGCAGCGCCCCGTCAGCGTCGATGTCGAGCGCCTTTCCGGAAAAACGGCGGCCGGGGCCGATCACATCCACCGTCCGGCCGAGCGTCACCGACTCACCCCGCCACTCGTCCAGCACGGTGGCGAACCCGTCCGTCACCGCCTGCCCGTACACCCGCTCCAGCTCCGCGAGGACGGCCAGGAAGAGCTCCAGGCGGGAAAAAGGGCGGCCGGCGGCCAGGGACAGCGACGTGGCGAGGCCGCGCAGCTCGGGGGGAAAATCGTCGGCGCCGATATTGACGTTGATGCCGATGCCGATGACGATATGATTGATGGCGTCCATCTCCGCCGACATCTCGGTAAGGATGCCCACCAGCTTCCGGCCGTCATAAAGGATATCGTTCGGCCACTTGATGCCGCAGGCCACGCCGGTCGCGCGGCGGATGGCCCGGCACACGGCCACCGCGGCCAGCAGCGTGCACTTGGGTGCCTCCTGGGGGCTGAAAGGCGGCCGCAACACGATCGTAAACCACACCCCGCGGGCGAACGGCGAAAACCAGCCCCGCGACAACCTGCCCCGGCCCACCGACTGCTCCTCGGCCACCACGATCTGGCCTTCCGGGCAGCCGGCCGCCGCCAGCGCCTTGGCCTCGTTGTTGGTCGACTCCACCCGGCGGAAATAGGCGATTGCCCGCCCCATTTTCTTGGTCGTCAGCCGGGCCTTGATCTCGGCCGGCAGCAGCAGGTCGGGCGCCCGGCACAGGCGGTACCCCAGGCGGGGATGGGCCTCGATATCGTAGCCGTCCTGCCTGAGGGCCCGGATATGCTTCCAGATGGCTGTCCGCGACACGTTCAGCCGGCGGGAAGCCTCCTCGCCCGACACATAGCGGCCCGCTTCCTCGCGGAGCATCTGCAGGATCTCGCCGCGCACCACACCCACCTCCCGGGATTATACTATCCAAACCAATTGTTATCTTAATGATAAGAAAAAGTTAACAATTTGTCAAATATCAATAACGAAATAGACGGTGCTCCCGGTACTGGGTTTGCCCCCTTCAAGCGAGACGACGGCCGCTACTTGGCGAGAGAGCCGGGAACAGCACCGCGGTGCGCCACTCTTAGCGCTTCCGCGGTTAGAGGGGCGGCCTACCCCTTGCGGGTACGAGCCGCCATGGACGGCGGCGAGAACCGCCCGCTTAGCCGGATGCGATTCGGACGGTGGAGCGGTGCTGTCGGCGACGAGCCTGGCAGCGAGCCAAAACGCCGGCGTTTTGTGCGAGCCGCTATGCAGGGCAACAGCGAACCGAAAGTTTACTTTCGCGTGAGTCGTTGCCCTACGAGTAAGACCGACGTCGCAGCGGGGGGCGAACCCAATGCCGGGGAATGCCACAAGCATATATCGGAGCCGTTATACCATCAGCGGATCTCGCCGTGCTTCTCGGCGTCCTTCACTGCGGCGATGCGGTTGGCGTCGTCGAGGAACACCACCGTCGGCTTGAAAGCCCGCGCTTCCCGGTCATCAATCACCGCGTAGGTGATAATAATAACCTTATCGCCGGGCTGAACCAGCCTCGCCGCAGCCCCGTTCAGGCACACGACCCCCGAGCCCCGCGGCCCCGGAATGGCGTACGTCTCCAGGCGCGCGCCGTTGTTGTTGTTCACCACCTGGACCTTCTCGTTGACGCAGATATCGGCGGCATCCAGCAGATCCTCGTCGATGGTTATGCTGCCCACGTAGTTGAGATTGGCTTCGGTTACGGTCGCCCGGTGCAGCTTGGACTTGAATACGGTGCGGAACATGATTATCCCTCCCACGTCATATTATCGATCAGCCGCGTTTTGCCGATCCTCACGGCCAGCGCCACCAGCGCCGGACCCTCGATCGCCTCCAGCTCCCGCAGGGTGGCGGGATCGCACACGGAAATATAGTCACTGGCGGCCAGCGGTTCGCTGCCAATTAATTCCTTTATGACTTTGCGGATGGCCGCCGCGTTCCGTTCGCCGGCCTCCAGCCGCTCTCTCGCCAGCCGGATGGAGCGGCTGAGGACGAGAGCCGCCTGCCGCTCGGCAGGATTTAGGAACACATTGCGCGAAGAAAGAGCCAATCCGTCGGCTTCCCGCACGATCGGCACGGTGGCGATGGCCACGTCCATGCTCAGCTCGGCCGTCATCCGTTTGATGACCACGACCTGCTGGGCATCCTTCTCGCCGAAATAGGCCACATCGGGCGTGACAATGTTGAACAGCTTGGCCACCACCGTCGCCACGCCGCGGAAATGTCCCGGCCGCTGCGCCCCGCACAGGCGCTCGGTGATATCCCTCACCTCCACGGCGGTGAGCACGTTCGCCGGCCCCTGCGGATACATCTCCTCCACCGGCGGCGCGAAAACCACGTCCACCCCGGCCGAAGCCGCCAGGCTCGCATCCCGGTCCAGGTCGCGCGGATAAACGGCGTAATCCTCGCGGGGACCGAACTGCAGCGGATTGACGAAAATACTGGCCACGACCAGGCCGTGGGCGGCCCGCGCCGTCCGCATCAGCGTCAGATGCCCCTCGTGCAGAAAGCCCATCGTCGGCACAAGCCCGACCGTTTTCCCCTCCTGCCTGGCCTGGCGCACAAGCGCCCGCACCTCGGCAATCCCGGTGACGATCTTCATCAAAACACCCTCCCCACGCAAATAAAAACTTCCCGGCGCACGACGACGGGAAGGCAGAAAATCACCTTACTCCGGTCCTCGCCGTCTCAGTCCTGCGGATCCAAGCGGTCCAAACCCAAGCTATGTATGCGGTTGAACTGCGGTACGGCTCCCGTGGGGGATGCCGCCCATAGCGACAGGATAACTTAACCACGAATATAATAGCACCTTTTATTCGTATATACAAGCGGAGGAAAAGAAAATGACCGTAAAAATACTGGTGGCCGACGACGAAGCCAGCATCCGCGAAGTCGTACAACTCTACCTCGAACGGGAAGGCTACACCGTCCACACCGCCGCCGACGGCGACGCCGCCCTCGAGCTCGAGGCCGAAACGCAGCCCGACCTCCTCATCCTCGACATCATGCTGCCCGGCCGCAGCGGCTGGGAAATCTGCCGGGCGCTGACCCGCCGCGTGCCCGTCATCTTCCTCACCGCCAAAAGCACCGAAGCCGACAAAATAACCGGCTTCTCCCTCGGCGCCGACGACTATGTCACCAAACCCTTCAGCCCCCGCGAGCTGGTCGCCAGGGTCAAAGCCGTGCTCAGGCGCAGCGGCCTCATCTTCGCCGAGGGCGAAGAACTGTCCTTCCCCGGCCTCGCCATCCTCCCCGCCACCCAGGCCGTGGTGAAAAACGGCCGCTCCATCTCCCTTTCCCCCAAGGAATTCGACCTGCTCCTCTTTCTGGCCCGCCATCCCCGCATCGTATTCTCCCGCGAGCAGCTGCTCACCAACGTGTGGGGCTACGGCTTCGAAGGCGACGACCGCACCGTCGACGCCACCGTCAAAAGGCTGCGCCAGAAAATCGCCGGTCCCGGCAACGCCTTCATCCACACCGTCTGGGGCACCGGCTACAAATTCGAGGTGAACGCGAAATGATCCGTTCGATCTTCGGCCGCCTCTTCATCTCCTATATCGTCGTCATCCTCCTCACCACCGTCACCCTCGGCGCCCTCATGTCCTACCTCGTCCGCGAACACGTCATCGAGACCAAGCGGATCGAACTGCTCTCCAAAAGCCAGGCCGTGGCCATCGTCATAAGCCGCGCCTTAAACAGCGGCCGCCTGCCCGACCGCCTCGAGATCATGGGTGAACTCCTCGGCGCCCAAATCTGGGTTGCCGACAAGCGGGGCAACATCCTCGCCGGCAGCCCGCCGCCCCGCTGGGGCCGGCCGTTCCCCGAAAACTCGCCGCGCATCGACGCCCTGTTCGAAGGCGCGCCGCAGTCCTGGGTCCGCGCCAGACGCGGCCAAGCCGACCCCTCGATCATCGTCGCCGTCCCCATCACCTCGCCATCGCCGGCCGCCGTCTTCCTCTACACCCCCATCACCGGCGTCAACCAGGCCATCGGCGCCATCGACCGCCTCCTCCTCCTCTCCCTCCTCGTCGGCACCGTCGCCGCCACCATCCTCGGCTTCTTCGTCTCCCGCGGCCTCACCAGCCCGATCGCCGACATCAGCCGCGCCGCCCGCCGCTTCGCCCTCGGCGACTATACCAGCCGCACCGCCGCCACCGGCGGCGACGAAATCGGCAGCCTCGGCCAGACCTTCAACGCCATGGCCGACTCGCTCGCCAAAGTGGAAAACAACCGGCGCGAATTCCTCGCCAACGTCTCCCACGAGCTCAAAACCCCCATCGCCTCCATCCAGGCCCTCGCCGAAGCCCTCGCCGACGGCGTCGCGTCGCGGCCCGAGCACCAGCAGCGCTACCTGGCCACCATTGTCGGCGAAAGCCAGCGCATCGACCGCCTCATCCGCGACCTCCTCGACCTCTCCCAGCTGGAAGCCGGCGAACTGACCGTCGTCCCCGAAAAAACCGACCTCGCCGCCTTCCTGCATCGCGAAACCGCCAAATACAGCCACCTGCTCACCGAAAAGAACCTCTCCCTCCGCATCGACGTCCCGGAAAACCTCCCGCCCGTCCTGGCCGACGGCGGCCGTCTCGCCCAGGTCATCGACAACCTCGTCTCCAACGCCGTCCGCCACTCGCCCGCCGACGCCGCCATCGACATCACCGCCCGCCCCGTCGCCGGCAAAATCGTCATCGCCGTCAGCGACTCCGGCCCCGGCATCCCGCCCGAGGACCAGCCCCACATCTGGGACCGTTTCTACCGGGTCGACAAATCGCGGGCCCGCAGCGGCGGCGGCACCGGCCTCGGCCTGGCCATCGTCAAGCGCCTCGTCCAGGCCATGGACGGCGAAATCACCCTGGAAAGCACGGTCGGCAAAGGCGCGAAATTCACGTTTACCCTGCCGGTCGCCTAAAATATTGTTCTGCCTTAGGGCGTCTAGAAAACTCCAGCTGCAAGGCGGCCCGAGCATGCAAGCGCAGACCCGACGCCGCAGCTGGACTTTCTAGGCGCCCGTAGTTTGTCATTGATTTGTCATATTCCCGTCCTATACTATCTCTAGCAGCCAAGTTCGGCTGATTTAGATAAGATACGGGAGGAATGACACATGAGACTAGTCAGTAACAAGACCGTAGCCGCTTTCGTGCTCGGCGCGTTCCTTATCGCCGGCGCCGCCGTACCCTTCATCGCCCAGGCCGCCCAGCCCGAAAAGGCCCGCCCGGCGATGGAGAAGCGCCAACTCGATCCGGACAAAGCCGCCCAGCGCCTGTCCGAAACTTACGGCATCAGCAAGGACACCGTCCTCGCCCGCGTAAAAGACGGCACCAGCATCCGCGACATCAACCGCGCCGCCTTCCTCGCCAAGGCCAGCGGCAAAGCCTTCGACGAAGTGCTCGCCCTCAAGAAGAGCGACAACACCTGGAAAGACGTCGCCCAAACCCTGGGCGTGACCAAGGAACAGACGAAAGCCACCTTCAACGCGCTGGCGGCCGACAGGCTGAACGCCAAGCTCGGCTTTGACCGCGACACCGTCCTCGGCCTCATGGACGAGGGCTACAAAGTCCGCGACATCGCCGTGGCCGGCCTGCTCGCCGAAAACACCGCCAAAACCCCGGCCAGCGTCCTGGAGCTGAAAAAGATCAACAACACCTGGCGTGACGTCGCCCGCACCCTGGGCGTCAGCGACGAAACCTTCAAGCAGGATATGCAGAAACTCGGCCAGGCCTTCGGCCGCGACGGCCATCACCGCTTCGTCCACAAGAGAATCGAAAAATAAAACCGCATAAAGAAAAAGCCGTTGCTCCGTGTGCAACGGCTTTTCTTGTTTGTAACGGCGGTTCCTTCCGTCGCTCTCGTTCCCCGGAATACGCGCGGCCGTTCAGAGGTCCCAGATGCAAGGCGCGTTGAGACTGGCACCGGAAGCGTACACGAACGTACGCTGAGGATGACAGGCGAAAACGCAACGCCGCAGATGGGGCCTATCAACGGTCGCCCCTAAAGTTTCGGCACCCGAATAGTGGATACCATCAGCCATGACAATATCAACAGCACAAACGCCTGGGCCGTCACCGGCAGCATCGGCAGAAAGTACGCGCTCGCCGCGAGGGCCGGCCCGGCCACCGTTATCGGCAGGCCGACGAAGTGGCCCTTCACGGCGGAAACATTGAAACGGGCCAGGCGGAGCGCGCCGCAGATCGGGAAAACGGTCGCCAGCACATAGCCGCTCCAGCCGATGCCGGCGAAAATGAGCTGATAGGCGATGAGGGCCGGCGCCACGCCGAACGAAACGAGGTCGGCCAGCGAATCGAGCTGCTTGCCGAACTCGCTGGCAATGTTCAGCCGCCGGGCCACCCGGCCGTCCAGGCTGTCGAACAGGGCCGCGCCGAACACCAGGGCGACGGCGAGCGCCCACTGCTCGACGAGGGAAAGGAGAATGGCCACCAGGCCGGCGCCAAGGTTCGTCACCGTCAGGACATTCGGAATCCAGCGGCGGGGCATACGCTATCACCTCCAAATTGCGGAAAGCTCGGCGCCGCCCCTGCGGCTTCCGAGCTTTCCCGGCGAATTCATTTCTTCGCGGCCACCCTGGCCAGAAATTTTGCGTTGTCGATGATATACCGCTCGTGGCGTCCCTCGCCGACCTTCTCCCGGTCGTCGAAAGCCTCCACGGCAAACGTCAGTTTCTTGCCGGCGACCTCCACCAGCTCCGCCGTGGCGCGGACGGTCATCCCCACCGGCGTTGCCGCCAAGTGCGAGATCTCCACCCGCGTGCCGACCGAGCCCTCGCCCGCGGCCAGATAAGGCCTGATCGCGGCGATGGCGGCCTGCTCCATCAGCGCCACCAGCAGCGGCGTGGCGAACACGGCCGCTCCCTTGTTGCCGAACCGTTCGGCGGTGGTGTCGGCCGTTACGGCCACGGTCGCCTCACCGGTCGCCCCGGCGGTCAGCGCGTTCCCCATACCTCGTCATCCCCCCGGCGGAAAGTGTACACGACCTTCGGCCCCGGCTCGTCGGCAGGGGTCGGGATGGCGTTCGTCGGCGCCGGCTGCGGTTCTTCGGCCGGCGGCTCCTTGTCGGCAATCTTGCCGTTGTCCAGGAGCTGCTGGAGTTCTTCGCCCTCCAGCGTCTCGCGCTCGATGAGCGCCTCGGCGATGATGTGGAGCTTATCGAGATTGTTCTTGAGCATCTCTTCCGTCTTGGCGTGGGCGTCCTCGATCAGGCGGCGGACCTCCTTGTCGATCGAATAGGCCACCTCTTCGCTGTAATTGCGGTCGCGGGCGATGTCGCGGCCGAGGAAAACCTGCTGGTCCTGGCGCCGCCCAAAGGTGATCGGCCCCAGCACCTCGCTCATGCCATATTCGGTGATCATCTTGCGGACAAGGTCGGTGGCCCGCTCCAGGTCGTTCTGGGCCCCGGTGCTGATCTCGTTCAGCACCAGCTCTTCGGCCACCCGGCCGCCCAGCAGCGTTTTAAGCTGATCGAGCAGTTCGGACTTCGTCGCGTAGTAGCGGTCCTCCTTGGGGAGCATGAGCGTGTAGCCGCCCGCCCGCCCGCGGGGGATGATCGACACCTTGTGCACCGGGTCCGTATTGGTGAGCATCATGCCGACCAGGGCGTGCCCCGCCTCGTGGAAGGCGGTGAGCTTCTTCTCCTTGTCGCTGATGACCTTGCTCTTGCGTTCCGGTCCGGCGACCACCCGCTCCACCGACTCCTCGAGCTCCGGCATATCGATGCGCTTCTTGTTGCGCCGGGCTGCGAGGAGGGCGGCCTCGTTCACGAGGTTGCTGAGGTCGGCGCCGGTGAAGCCCGGCGTCCGGCGGGCCAGCACGTCGAGATTGACGTCCTTGGCCAGCGGTTTGCCCTTCGTATGGACCTTGAGAATCTCCTGGCGGCCCTTCACGTCCGGCCGGTCCACCACCACCTGGCGGTCGAACCGTCCCGGCCTGAGCAGCGCCGGGTCGAGGATATCCGGGCGGTTGGTGGCGGCGATGATGATGATCCCCTCGTTCACCCCGAAACCGTCCATTTCCACAAGCAACTGGTTCAGCGTCTGCTCGCGCTCGTCGTGGCCGCCGCCGAGGCCTGCGCCCCGCTGCCGGCCGACGGCGTCGATCTCGTCGATGAACACGATGCACGGCGCATTCTTCTTCGCCTGCTCGAACAGGTCACGCACCCGCGAGGCGCCGACGCCGACGAACATCTCCACGAAGTCGGAGCCGCTGATGCTGAAAAAGGGCACCCCGGCCTCGCCGGCCACCGCGCGGGCCAGCAGCGTCTTGCCCGTCCCGGGAGGCCCGAACAGCAGCACCCCTTTGGGGATGCGCGCGCCCAGGTCGTTGAATTTCTTGGGATGCTTCAGGAACTCGACCACTTCCTCGAGCTCCTGCTTGGCCTCGTCGGCGCCGGCGACGTCGGTGAAGGTCACCTTCACCTTATCCTCGCCGTGCAGCTTGGCGCGGCTCTTGCCGAACGACATCACCCGGTTGCCGCCGCCTTGGGTCTGCTGCATGATGAAAAACCATACCCCGATCAGCAGCAGCATCGGCAGGACGGAGGAGAAAATCGTCGTCCACCACGGCGGCTGCGGCGGCTGCTCGGCCTTGATATCGACATTCTTCTCCCTGAGGGCGCCGATCAGCGTCGGGTCGTTGGGAGTAACCGTGGTAAACTCCGTACCGTCTTTGAGTTTGCCGCGGATGGTATTATCCACTATCGTCACGCGTTCCACCTTTTGTTCTTCGACGCTGTGGAGGAACTGGGTGTAGCTGATTTCGGTCTTGGTGGTGGTGCTCGAGGAATAATAGTCGATTATCGATATGGCGATGATGATTATGAGCAGATAGAAGCTTACGTTCCGGAAAAACTTGTTCAAAAACTTACCCCCCTTTCACTGGAGCTGAAGCGAAAAAAGCTGAATTATCCATAGGAGATAATTATATCACAAATATACTCCAGTGACAATCAGGCCCCCGCTTCCGGCGCCTGCCGCCGTTTATATCCTATGCGCCTTCTAGCCGCCATAGGCCTCGGGCTTCAGCACGCCCACATACGGCAGGTTGCGGTACTTCTCCGCGTAATCGAGACCGTAGCCCACCACGAAATCGTCGGGAATGGTGAAACCGTTGTAGTCCACCGGCACATCCACCTTGCGGCGGGACGGCTTGCTCAGCAGCGTGCAGATCCTCACGCTCGCCGGCCTGCGGGACAGCAGGTTCTCGTACAAATACTTCAGCGTCAGCCCGGAATCGATGATATCCTCCACGATCAGCAGGTGCCGGCCGGCCACATCCTCGTCCAGGTCCTTGATAATCCGCACCACGCCGCTGGAGCTGGTCGAAGCCCCGTAGCTGGACACGGCCATGAAGTCGATCGTCACCGGACGGCTGATGGCCCGGGCCAGGTCGGCCATGAAGATCACCGCGCCGCGCAGCACGCCGATCATGAGAATATCCTTGCCGGCGTAATCGGCGCTGATCTCCTCGCCCAATTCCTTGATTCTGGTCGCCAGGGCCTCGGTGCTCACCAGCACCTCTCTGATATCCTGGTTCACGTCAATCCTCCCGTTTTTCGATGATGAGTTCCAGAAATGTTCCGGTCGCCGCGCCCGGCCGGCCGCGCCTGCCCGGCCGCACCCCGCCCAGCCAGATGATCCCCCGGCCGTCGGTGAAGACAGGCACTCCGTCCCGCCGGTGCCGCGGCACCTTGGCGTCGATGATGTATTCCTTCGCCCGCTTGCCGCCCGGCCGGAAACGGTCTCCCGCCAGGCGCGAACGCACGCGGATCGGCGGCGTCAGCTCCTCCCAGGCGAACACCGCCCGGTGCGGACCGCCTGGCTCCGGCCGCTCCGCCGACAGCCTCGCCGTCACCGTCAGGCCCAAAGCAGGCAGCGGCGTCGTCCCCGGCACCGCGAGCTCCACCCCCGGCGGGCCGATCGCCCCCGGCGGCACAGGCGCGGCCGCGAACACCAGCGAGCCGTACTCCTTGCGGACGGTCAGTCCGCCCGGCAGCTCGACGGCGCCGCCGGTGGAACCCTTAAAAGCTAATTCTAATAATTTTTCCACATGGAAAAAGCTTATTCCTCTTAAATCACCGCGTTTTTTTGCCACCACTTGGCGGACGAGCTCGCGGCGCACCGCCACATGCAGCCTTGCCAGCGCCGCGCAGTCCACCGCCGGGGCGTCCTCCTCCCCGGCGACCGCCCCCGGCCACGCCGCCGCGGCCGCCGCAGCCACGAAATCGTGCTCGTCGCCCACCACCTCGGCCGTGCGGCAAAGAGTGGCGGCGATATTGGCGTTGAACGCCGCCGCCAGCTTGGGCATAAGCTCCAGGCGGACATAATTGCGCTGAAAATCGGTGCAAAAATTCGTGCTGTCCGTCCGCGGCGCCAGCCCCTGCTCGCGGCAGTACGCCTCGATCGCGTCGCGCCCGCAGGCCAGCAGCGGCCTTATCACCCCGTCCGCCGCCGGCTTCATGCCGGCCAGTCCGGCGCCGCCCGCCCCGCGGAAAAGATTCAGCAGCACCGTCTCGGCCTGATCGCCGCGGTGATGGCCGGTCGCGATCAGCGCCCCGCCCAGCTCCGCCGCCACCTGTCGCAGGTAGCCGTAGCGCAGCAGCCGGGCCGCCTCCTCCAGCGAACGGCCCTCGGCGGCGGCCAGCGCGGCCGCATCCACCGCCGTATCGTAGCAGGGCAGCCCCAGTCCGGCCGCGAACGCGCGCACGAACGCCGCGTCGGCGGCGGCCTCCGCCCCCCGCAACCCGTGATTGACATGGGCCACTGCCAGGGAAAAACCGTACTCGTCCCTGACAATATTAAGCAGATGAACGAGGGCCAGCGAATCCGGCCCCCCCGAACAAGCGGCCAGCACCCTGTCGCCCGCGGCCGGCAGGCCGTGGCGGGCAATCCACTCCCGCACCGCGGTCAGCATCGGTCCGCCCCCCTGTTGAGGCAATAAGTCAGCGCCAGCCGGTAAACGGTGATGCTCACGAAAATCCCGAAAGCGATCGCCCCCGCCGTCAGCATCGTCAGCACCGCCATCTCCAGGGCCGGGCCGTACCGGCCCTCCACCAGATAACGCATCGTCGTATACGCCTCCCGCCCGGGAACGAGCGGGAAAAAGCCCGGAATCACGAACACGATCGCCGGCGTGCGCAGCAGGCGGGCCAAAGCCTCGGACGCCGCCCCCAGAGCCACGCTGCCGAAAAAGTTCGCCGCCACCGCATTCGTGCCGGCGCTTATCAGCAGCGCCGTAACCACCCAGCCGAGCGTGGCGTTCAAGGCGCCGTACAGCAGCACCTTGCGGGGGATGCGGTACATAATGCCCACCGCCGTCCCCATCACGAACACCGCCGCAATCTTCGCCACCATCGCCGTCACCTCACATCACCGCCAGCACGATAACCACGCCCATCGCCACCGCCACCGACGTCAGCGCCGCCTCCAGGCCGCGCGACAAGCCGCTCAGCAAATCGCCGGCGATCACGTCGCGGATGGCGGTCGTAATCGCCATCCCCGGCACCAGCGGGATGATGCCGCCCACCACCACGATATCGCGGCTCAGCCATGGCCATAGATAATGCGCCACGCTGCCGAAAATGGCCGCCGCCAGCGCCCCGAAAAACTCGAACGTAAACTGCACCCCGTGGAGGCGGGACACCACATGGGCGATATAGCGCACCGTCATCGCCGCCAGCAGCGCGGCCGCCGCCTCGCCGGCGCCGCCGTCCTGCAGCAGGGCGAAAGCGCCGCCCACCAGGCCGGAAGCCGCCATCGACGGCAACAGCGAAAACCCCGTCCGCTCCTTCGCGATGCGGTTCAAGAGCGCCAGCGCCTCGCCGTATTCCAGGCGGCTCTCCGCCAGGCGGCGCGACAACTCGTTAACCTTGGCGATGCGGTCCAGATTGATCGTCCGACCGGTGATCCGCCGCATCGTCGTCAGCGGCCGGCCGGAAGCGTCGGCCACGGTAAGAAAAACCCCCGTCGGAATGACGAAGCACTCCGCAGCGGCGGCGCCGCACGCGCGGGCGATATGATCCATCGTCTCCTCCACCCGCGACGTCTCGGCCCCGTTGCGCAGCATAATCTCGCCGGCCAGCACCGCCAGCCTGACGATATCCTCGAGCGGCACGCCCTCCAACCGGTTCACGCCCTTCCGACTGTTTGCCTTGGCTACATTCTCCCGCCGCCCGCCGATTTCCTGCTTTTGCCGCCTGCCGTCGGCCCGTCCCCTACATTCCATAGTATCGGCCGCGCCAAAAACCCCTATGCGGGCGGAAAAGCCGCGGGCGGCAGGTTTTCCGGCCCGGCCGCCCAAAATCGCCGCCCGCTGCCCCCGTTTATTCTCCCCGCAAACCACGGCCGGCCACAAACGTCAAGAGACCGCAGCCCGGAAGCCTGCCCCCGGCCACGGTCCCTATATAAAAGCCGGACCTACTGCTCCGGCCCCGGCTGTTCCGTCACCCGCGCCACCAGCACCGTCATATCGTCGCGCCGTCCCGGCCCGGCCAGCTCCATCGCCTGGGCGAGAACACGCTCCGCCAGCTCCTGGGGGTCGCCCTCCGGCAGCCGCCGCAGGAAATTGGCCAGCCACGCCTCCCGTTCCAGCCCGCGGCCCGGCACCTCCACCACCCCGTCGCTCACCAGCACGATAATATCCCCGGCCGCCAGCAGCCACTTCACCGGCTCGATCTCCACCTGCTGCATTATCCCCACCGGCAGCGACGCCGACTTCACCGTCGCCACCTCGCGCACCCTTTTCACGAAACTCGGCGCGGCCCCTACCTTCAGGAACTCCGCCTCGCCGGCGGCGGTATCGACAACCGCCATATCCACCGTCGTAAAACTCTCCTCCGGCAGCTTCAGCAGCAACAGCGAATTGACCGTCTTCACCGCCACATCCACGGCAAAGCCGGCGGTCAGCAGCCGTTCCAGAAACCGCACCGTCGCCGCGCTGTCGCCCGCCGCCCGGCTGCCTGTGCCCATGCCGTCG
The DNA here is from genome assembly GCA_029976065.1 of Selenomonadales bacterium. GTDB lineage: Bacteria > Bacillota > Negativicutes > Sporomusales > UBA7701 > Anaeroselena. Next base: position 11,646 of record JARKNV010000001.1, on the reverse strand, counting down.
CTCAGCACCAGCGCCACCCGGCCGCCCGGCAGGGGCAGCACCGCCGCCGTATCGCCGCAAACCTTCTCCTTCGCGGCATAGGCCAGCCCCGTCGTCACCCGGAAGCGGCCGGCCGGCCGCTCCCGCAGCGTCGCCGCCGCCGGCGAAGCCGGACCGGTCCGGGTCACCTCCCCGGCCAGATTGCGGATCACCGCCCCCACCGCCCGCAGCTGCTCGGCCGCCAGCAGCCGGGCCTCAGCCGCCTTCCGGTCCCAAAAGGTCAGCATCCGGTTGCGCTCCGCGGTCGCGTTGACCGTCTCGGCCAGCTCGCGGCCGTGCTCGCACTTCTCCCGCAACGCCTCCGGCAGTGACGCGCTCGTAAGCCGCGCCTTGTCCGCGGACGCCAGCGCCGCCGCCAGCGCCTCGACGGTAGGCTGCCGCTCCCGCTCCCAGCAGGCCGGGCGGCGGCGGCACGGCCCGCACACCTTGTCCCCGACCGCCGCCAGCAGGCGGTTCATCTCCTCGCTGCGGACCTGCGCCCCGTTCTGGGCCGCCTTCCGGCCCAACACCGCCGCCAGGCCGGCGAAAATCTCCGCCACCTGCGCCAGCTTGGCCGCCGCCTCCTGTGCCGGCTGACCGGCCCGCTCCTCGCCCGCCCTCTCCTTCAGGCCGCGGCTCCAGCCCCGCAACCGCTCCACCGGCACGGCGGCGAACACCGCCGCCGCCACGGCCCCCTCGGCCAGCACCCTCGTCAGCTGGACCGGCATCGTAAACTCCAGCACCGCGATCGCGCCGCCCAGCAGAAAACCGGCCATCACCGCCAGCTTCCCCAGCGACCGCAACGCCGCCGCCAGCAGGCCGGCCACCCCGTACAGGCCGATCGTCAAAGCCGCGCCGCCGTCGTCCAGCCCCGCCACGACCCCGACCGCCACGCCCGCCGCCGCCCCCAGCCCGGCGCCGCCGGCAAACGCCAGCAGCAGCACGATCAGGCTGGCCGCAACGCCGCGGAGGCTCAGCCCCGCCACCGACAGCCCGCCCAAGCCGGCCGCCGCCGCCGCCAGCAGCACCACCAGGCACATCACCGCCTCGCTGCCCGCGCCCCGCTCCGCGGGCGACCCGCCGACAAGCGGCAGGGCCGCCGCGAAAATATAGGTCAGCACCACGCACAGCGCCGCGTCGAAAACCACCAGCAGCAGGCCGTAGAGCGGCGCCTGGTGCCACAACATCACGAGCCCGCCGCCGAAAACCGCCGCCGCGAACACATACAGCGGCACCGCCTGCAGCTTGTGGTGCTGGCGCGTCAGCCTGTCCGCCAACTTCGCATACACCAGCATCGCCAGCAGATACAGCCCCGCCTCCAGAGCGCGCCCCGCCGACAGCATCCCCGCCAGCGCGGCCAGCGCCGCCGCCGGCGCCCGGCCCCGCGACGTCATCGCCACCGCCGCGCAAAACGCCAGGCCGAACGGCGCCAGTTCCCCCACAATCGACACCCGGCCGAGCAAAAACGCCATAATATTGAACGGCAAGTCGGCCGGCCGCACCAGCGACGCCAGCAGCCAGGCAAGCAGGCCGGCCCAGCCCGTTCCGCCCGGCCTGCGGGTCGTTTCGGCCGCCGCCGTCCCGTCCGCTATCGTCACAACCGTCCCTTTAGGCATCAGCATCCCACTCCCGGCAGTCTATCCCGTCACGCTACTATTTTACATAATTTCCCACCTGTCAGTTTGTCTAACCGCGTCGCCGCAGCGAAAAAAAATCCGACAATAACTGCAGACAAAGAAATACCCCGGCCCGCCCTGCGGCAGTCCGGGATGCTTCGGCCCGAAACGCGCTATTCCTTTCTCGCCTCCAGGCCCTCCGCCAGCAGCAGCTTCGCCTGCCGCGAGGCCCATTTGATCTCGTTCGCCGTCACCGCAACCTCGAGGAGCGCGTGCAGATAATAACTGCCGGCGAGCCTCGGCTGCCACTGCTCGATCGCCTTCGTAAGCGTCTCCCAATAATCCTCGCTGATTTCCTCCGGCGCGGCCGTGCCCCCGTCGACAATTACCGACCTTATCTTGCCGTTCAGCCTGACGACCGTCATACAGCCGCCCGCCAGCAGCTCCAGGATGGCCCTGAACTCGTCGCTGATCGGCGGGTCGCCGGAACTGAGCCGCCGCTCCAGCCTGCCCGGCAAAAGATCGATAATGCGGTTGCTCTTATGGGTGATCGACTCGTTGTAATCGATCAGCTTCTCCGCCAAGGCAAGCCACCCGGCCGCCCCCGCCGCCTCGGCGGTCACCGTCCGCTCCCTGCTCAGCAGCTCCAGCAGCCGGCGCGCCTCCTTATTGAGCTTTTCCACCCTCTCCCGCCGGGCCGTATCGGCGTGATACTCCCGGCCGTCCAGGCCGACATACTCATGCACGGCATAGCAGAAATACAGGACCGCCGCCTCGTTGCTCTGCCGCAGCTTTTCCCGCAGCTGCTCCGTATAGCGGGGCGGCCACAAGAACACATTGACAAGCATCGCCGCGCCGAGGCCCACGAAAATAACCCCCGTCCTCGCCAAAGCATGCACCAGGAACTCCTCCGCGCTCGAACTCAGCACGAACAGCGCGGCCACTATCCCCATCGTTATCCCGTTGTTGAGCCGCAGCTTGCTCAGCAGCGGTATGAGCAGAATCACGATCAACCCCGCCGACAGCGGGTTCACCCCCAGGAAAAAGCCGAAAAAGAACCCCGCCGAAACCCCGAGGACATGGACCAGCACCTGGTTCCGCGCCTCCTTCAGCGACAGAAAAATCGACGGCTGAATGTTGATAACCGCCGAGACCGCCCCGAAAAAAGCCGGCTCCAGCCCCAGCAGCCGGCAGATAAACATCGTTATCGCCACCGCTATGCCCGTTTTTATAACTCGCGCACCTATCCGCATTTTTCCTCCCCTGCGCCCGGAAGCGCGCTCCATACGCTTAGGTTACTGGTAATTCCCGGCACTTATTCACGATTCCTGCTTTTCGGCCCAGGCGCCCGCCGACAAAAAAGAGCACCCCCTATGGGATGCTCCCTGCTGGCATCAGGCTACTCCGCCCGGCGGGCGCCGCGACCGCCGCGCTTCGACTCGGTATTGCGCTTAAGGTCCGTCAGACGCTCGTCACTATCCTTGAGGAACTTGTTCAGCTTGTCTTCGAACGACGCCGGCGGCATGAAGCGTCCCGGGCGTCGGCCCTCGTTGGCAGGAGGCTTTCTGGTGCTGGGTTCCTGGAGCTGCTTGATCGATAGGCCGATCTTGCCGCGCTCATCCACCGACAGGACTTTCACCTTTACCTTGTCTTTTTCCTTGAGAAAATCCTTCACATCGCGGACATAAACATCGGCAACCTCGGAAATATGGATGAGGCCCACCTTTCCTCCCGGCAGCTCTACAAAGGCGCCGAAGTTGGTTATACCGGTCACGACTCCTTCGACCACACTGCCAACCTGAATGGACATGCTGCTCAAATTTCCTCCTTAATTACTATAAATACTATGTTTTGCAACCATATTATACTCTTGGCGCTGAAAAGGTGTCAAGGAAAGCGCCGGTGATTAATTTTTTTCCACCGGAATATACGGCACCTCGCCGGGCTTCACCAGGCCGAGCTCCTCGCGGGCCAGCTTCTCCACATACGCGGGCGTCGTAAGCTTGCCCTTCTCGTCGGCCAGCGACTGGTTCGACTGGCGCAGCTGCTCCAGGCGGATACGGGTGGCCTCGGCCTCGCGGTTGAGCGCGTTCATCTCCATCTGCTGCCCGGCCAGGACATAAAGGCAATAGCCGACGACAGCCAGCACCGTCACCCGGAACCAGCGGATGCGATATTTCACCGGGCGCTTCTGCGTCGCCGCCATACCACCACCCCCAACAAGGCGCATTATGCTGAATTAAATATATTCGCCGCACTATGTAAACATTCCTCTATTCTGGAACATTTTCTCACAACGGCGGGACGCCGCCCGGCGGCGGCCGCCGCCGGGCGGCGATCATCCCCCCCAGGCGGCGCAGCGGCCGCGCCGCCAGCCGCGCCAGAAACCCCGCCGGCCTGACGAACAGGAAGGAAATTATCCTCCCCGCCGTCCTTGCCGTCCACGCCAGCGCGCGCAGCAGACCGATCATCAGGCGGACGGCCTGGCGGCTCAGCAGGCGGTAATAGCCGAACGCGCCGAGCGCCAGGCCGATAAACACATACAGCCTGAGCTCGCCCCAGTTGCCGAACAGCAGCGCCACGAACACCAGCCCGGTGGCCGCCAGCCAGTACAGCAGATCGGCCAGGGAGGTCAGCAGCCAGCGCGGCCGGTACAAAGCCCGCAGCACGCGGTAAAAATCGAAAAGCAGCCCCAGGAAAGCCCCGGTCGCCACCGTGATCACAAACGTATCGATCTGTCCGTTGACGTTCATCGTTCCCCCCTCCGCCTCAGCGCCACCGCCAGGAACGATGGCGCCGCCGCAGCCCGGCGGCCGCGAAAACGGCCACCACCAGCGTGCCCGCAGCCGCCTTGGCCGCCGCCCGCCGCGCCTCCTCCCAGCGTTCCCCGTCAAGCCCGCCGGCCGGCACCGGCCGGCCGGCGAAGGCGTGCCAGTAAGCCATGACCCGCCCGACATACTCCTCCGTCTCGGGAAAAGGCGGCACACCGCCGCTCTTGTCCACCGCCCCCGGCCCGGCGTTATACGCCGCCAGCGCCAGCACGAGATCGCCGTGGTACTGGCGGGTCAGGGCGGCGAAATACGCCGTGCCCACGCGGATGTTGAGCTCCGGATCGAAATAACACTCCGGGCCGCAGTCGCCGCCGTGCCGGCCGGCGCAAATCCCGGCGCGCGCGTTTACCTCCCGCCACGTCCCGGGAATGACCTGCATCAGCCCCGCCGCCCCGGTGCGGGATACCGCCCGCGGCTGGAAGGAACTCTCCGACCGGATGATGGCGGCCACCACCGCCGCGCTTACCCCCTCCTGGCGGGCGTAGCGGTTGATAAGCCCGGCGTAGGGAACCTTGTCTACCTCCAGCCAGCGGGCCGCCGCGGCGTTGAAATCCCGCCGCGCCTCACGCCGGCAGCCCTCGGCCGCCCAGCCGGCGGCGAAATACAGCGCGCCCTCCGCCGCCAGCAACGCCAGCAGCAGGTACCACCACAATATCCTCCCGGCCCGCAGTCTCAGCCTGCACCCGCCCTATCGCAACAGCCTCTCCAGGAGGCCTTTCTTCTGCCGCACCTCGTCGTCGTAAGCCACCGACCTGACCGTGCCCTCCACCAGGATATTGCCCTTCTCAAGGTTGAGCTGCTTGATGTTCAGGCCTTCCCCCCGCACGGTCAGCATCCCCTGCTCGGTCTCCATCACGATCTCCTTCTCGTCGAAACTGCCCAGGCTCACAACCCCCTCCACCGACATATCCTCCCGGTCGGTGAGCGTGAACTGATGGCGCCAGCGCGGCGTTTTATCCTCCAGCGGCATCTATCTCCCCCCCCTGCGCGTGATTCGGTTATGTATATGCGGGCCCCGGAAAAATAAGTACAACAACGGCCGTCGATAAGCGCAACTTGGCGCGTGGCGATTAGCCCGCGCCTTAGTTGAGCTATCCGCGCCCTGGCGCGGGAAAGCCCCCATCTGCGGCGTACCCGCAAGGGGCAGGCCGCAGTTCTAAGCTGCTTCGCCCTGCGGACATAAGTGAACGGCCTTTTATTTTTGAGCCGTTGACAGTCCCCGAAAATGGCCATACTATGCAAAACGCCGCCGGGAGGCCTGCCTGTGGACTTTGCCGCCGTCTGGGAAAAAACCGCCTTCCTCCTCACCCACGTCACCGTTTTCGAACTGCCGCTCGTCCTGCTCGGCACCGCCGCCGCCGCTTACGGCCTTGCCCGCATCCTCGACAAGCACAACGCCAGGGCGCGCGAAGCCAGGCTGGCCCGCCGCGTCGCCGCCGCCTACGCCGGCCTGCTGGCTTTCCTCATCCTCGCCCGCTTCCTGCTTTCCTGAGCGCGGCGCCCCGTATGACCCGGCTCATCAACAGCCGGCGTCACTTGTGCTCGCCGACGTTTATTATCGACACCCTCACCTTCACGTCCACCGGCATCGTCGGGTAAATCGTCTCCCAGCGGTCCTTCAACCGTTCCCAATCCTTCGGCTTGTAAGCCTGCAGGCTCCGCTGGAAATAAAAAAGCTCCCAGCCCTCCCGCTGGCCGACCGCCAGCGAATGCCTGATATTGCGCTCCACCTCGGCCGCCACCAGCTTTTGGGCGGTATCGAGGTATTCCGTGTCCAGCGTGTCGTGCTGGCAGCCGCACTGGACCTCGTCCAGGTTGCCCCTCATGGCGACATCGAGCTTGAACCGCACCATGTCCCCCTCCACGGACGTCGTCAGTTCGGTCTGGTGGCGGAAGAGCTCGAAGGTCACCGCGTTCCCGGGGTGGAGCGGACACTCAAAGCTGATGGCGGCCGACTTCTCGACCCCCCGGATAATCCTCAGGCCGCGGATGGTGTACTCGTCGATATAGCCGAGAAGCCTCGCCCCCTTGAATATTGCCGCCCCCTTGACCTTCATCGTCTCGCCCGCCGCCTCCAGCACGGGGATTAATATGTCCGCCCCGGCGTCCAGGGCCTGGGAGGTGAAACCTACGTCCGTGCGGGACGTGGCCAGGTGGACGTCCTTGCCCTGCCTCCTGGCCACGCTGGCCAGGAAAACGCCCCCCGGTTCCCCGGACGGCGGCGCGATCTGCAGCAGCTTGCCGGCCTCACCGGGGGTGATGTAAATCTGCGCCCTGCCCCGCATCTCGGCGTCGCGGCGGAAGAAATCCACCAGCGGCGACAGGCCGTAGCGTTCGGCCGCCGCCTGGCTGAACACGATCACCTGGAGATTCTCGAACCACAGCCCCTTGCTGCTCTCGCCCAGCGCGTCGCGCACCGCGTCCAGCATCGTCGGCCCCCGTCCCGTCACCAGGAAGGTCTTGCTGGCTCCGCCCGGCCTCTCCTGTCCGCCCTTCACCTCCGCGAACCGCAGCACCTGGAACGTCACCCGGTAGCGGTCGGCCGGGACGGGATGAGCATAGCTCTCCATCCTTGACTTGCCGGGCTCCTTGTCCCTCCCCGCCTCGACCACGTCCACCGCCACCGCCAGCACGAACGCCCGGTCCTGGATCTCCACCCGGTCCCAGCAGCCGGCCGTCAGCAGGCACGTCGCCAGCAGCGCGACGCACAGCGCCGTCCGCCGCCCCGCACTACATCCCCTTGCCCTGTCCCGCATCGCGGCCCCGTCGCCTCCTCCACCACGCCCAACCGTACACTGTCGGCATCACGACAAGCGAAAACGCCACTCCCGTCCACCCCAACGCCGTCCGCAGCCCCTCGAACACCCTGATATGGTGGGTGGCGTCGCCGAGGAGAAACAGCGGCGGCACCAGCGCCAGCACCAGCGGCCGGTGGTCCTCGTAGCGGTACAGCTTGGCGAGCGACTGGGCCATGAAATACAACGCCAGCGCCACGCTGGCGAAAATCCCCTGTATCCAGAAAATCAGAAAATAAGTATCCAACCGTTCCAGAAAAGTGCCCGGGATCTCCACGGTGCGCACCACCGTCAGCAGCGGGAAAGGCGCGTTCCTGGCCCCATCCAGCGTCAGTACGCCGATTTCGAGCGTTATCCGCAACAAAAATATGCCGGCCGTCAGCAGGAAGGCCCAGGCCATCGCCCGCGCCGGCCTGATGTTGCCCTTGTGGACGAGCGGCAGCAGCAGGAGCACCCCTTCGTACCCCTGGAAAAAATTCCACGAATACAGCGCCCCTGTTACCACCCCGGCCGCGTTCTCCGGCCATACCGGCAGAAAGTTGATAAACCGGAAACCGACCAGGCTGATTACTATCAGAAACAGCCACAGCGGCACCGCGGTGAAAAAAACGAACTGAATCACCCGCATGATCGTCCCCCAGTCCTGGAGGCAGCAATACACGCACACCAGCAGCATACTGGCCTCGACCACCTCGAACGGCGTGCGGTCGAACATGAAGAACGTGATCTCCCGGCTGGCCCCCTGCAGCACGATAGCAGTCTCCATAAAAAACGCCAGCACGAACAGCCACACCAACGCCCCGCCCGGCCAGCGGCCAAACAGGCGCGGCAGGTACTCGGCGAAGCTCTCGTCCGGAAACAGCTCCCCCAGCTTCACCATCAGCCAGGCAGCGCCGTAGAAAAGCGCCGCCCCCGTCAGCACCGCCAGCCAGGCCCCATGGCCGCTCGCCTCTAAGACCGGCTCGGTCACCCGGCCGGATATGCCCACCATCAGCGATGTCGTCACAATCGTCAAATGCAGCGGCGACATCCGAGTCTTCACTTCGAGATTGGCCACATCAATCCCCCACCCTCGACCGGTCCTGGGAGCCGAAAACCTTCGGCCGCGACCCCATCCGCGGCACCGGCATCCTCACCAGCTTGTCCTGCATATCCTCAGCCAGCGTCACCTCGAACACCCCGCCCAGGAACGACTCGCCGAAACTGCGCAGGCTGCACATGTGGATGACTATCGCCAGATAAGCCAGCACCAGCCCGTAAAAGCCCAGCACCGCCGCCGCGACGATCGTCGGCATCCGCAGCCACCGCAGGGCCAGCCCCAGGTTGTAGGAAGGCATCGTGTACGAGGCGATCGCCGTGCCGGCGGTGGCCACCACCAGCAGCGCGTTCACCAGGCCGGCCTGGACGATGGTCGTGCCGATGACGAAACCGCCGACGATGCTGGCTGCCGGCGCGATCTTCTGCGGCAGGCGGAGGACGGCCTCCTGGAAAACCTCCAGGATGACCTCCATGATGATGACCTCCATGAACGCCGGATACGGCGTCCGCGCCCTCAGCTCGGCGATGGTGATCGCCAACGACGTCGGCAGCATCCCCGGATTATAAGACACGATCGCCACATACATCGCCGGCAGGAAAATCCCCAGCGCCGCCGCGATATAGCGGGTCAGGCGGATCAGGCTGGCGACCGGCGGCTGGACGGTGAAATCCTCGGTGCTTTGCAGAAGCGACGGCAGCGTACAGGGAACGATAATCGCGTTCGGCGAATTATCCAGAATCAGGCCGACCCGGCCCTCGTAAATGGAAATCACGAACGTATCCGGCCGCTCGGTCACGTACGTCTGCGGGAAAGGCGACCACGGGTGGTCGATGATGAACTCCTCCACCTGGGCCGCAAGCATCAGCTGATCGACCCTTATCCTGCTCAGGCGGCGTTCCACCTCCGCCACCAGGCCCGGCTTCACCAGATTCGCGGCATAAACGAGAGCCAGCGCCGTCTGGGTACGCTCGCCGACCTGAACGATCCGCACCTTGATACTCGCATCCCTGGCCCGCCGCCGGATAAGCACGATATTGTCGCTCAGCGTCTCGGTAAAAGCATCGTGCGGGCCGCGGGCCACCGACTCCGTCCTCGCCTCCTGGATGCCGCGCTTCACATGCTTGATCGCGCCGATGACCGCGCCCGCCGCGCTGCCGTCAAGCAGCAGCAGCGCGTTGCCGGTCAGCACCTCCTCCAGGCCGTCGCCGGCCTTCGTTATCACCGTCACCGACGCCGCCGTCAGCACCCGCGCGGCGACAGCGGCCATATCCGCCAGCCGCGCCGGCTCGGCCGCCAGCAGCAGCGGTTCGAGCACCTGTTGTTCCAAGAGACCGACATCGGTCATCCCGTCCAGATAAACGAGCAAGCCGGCCCTGCCGGCGGCGGAAAATTTTCTGAACTTCACATCGTCGCAATCCTGGAACACCTGCCGCAACAGTTGCTCGTTATCCGCCAGCACGCTCGTGAAAATGAACGGCTCGTCCCCCGGCGCCGCCACCTTCCTCAGCCGGTCGGCCAAATCCGCCAGCGTGTCCACGATCTGCTGGCTCTCCGCCAGCATCCTCTTCAGACCGCGCAGCTGCCCGGCCGCCGCCTCAAGCGAAGCCGGAGCGAACCTGGCCGAAAGCCGGAGAATCGCCCCGACCCGCCGTTTCCTACTACCCATTGCCTGATCGCACCATTGCCGCCTCCTTGCGTACAAGAGTTATTCTGCCAAGCCCCTCGGACGCCTATACAGCTGCACGCAAACAAAGAGGCCGGATTGCTCCGGCCTCCGCGAAAATCACTGCCACCTTTTCTCGATCGTAATCCCCTTGAAGTAATGGCCCACGATCTCCTCGGGCTTCTTGCCGTCCTTGGCCATCTTATGGGCCCCCCACTGCGACATGCCCACCCCGTGGCCGTAGCCCTTGCCGCTGAACGTCACCCGGTCGCCCTCCACGGCCACCTTATCCAACAGCATCGACTTCAGCTCGGTGCTGCCGATCGCCACCCGGAAATCGGGGGCGGAAACCTGCACCGTCTTATTGAACACCAGGCTGGTCGCCCGGCCCGACGGCCCCTTCTGGGCGATATCCACGCTGTCGACCGTCGTCACCTTCTGGCCCATCTTGCTTAAAGCCGCCATAACCTCCGCCTTGCCGAAGGACGCCGTCCAGTTCTTCACATCCGCCGGCGCAAGATCGTCGGGCGACTGCACCGACTGGATATAGGGCGGCTCGGCCTCGCGGAAATTCAGCCCCTCCTTGGCGGTGGCCGTTATCCCGCCGGCCGAAGCGTGGAACCAGGTGCGGATCGGCTTGCCCTGATAAACGGCCACCATCCCCCTGGTCATATCCACCGCCTTCTTCACATTATCGTTCACATCCTTGGCGCTATACGCCTGAAACTCCTTGATATCCGTCGACGCCTGCGTGCCGCGGTCCGGCACGCCCCCCTTGGTCTCGATCTCCTCCAGCGTAAACGTCCGGGCGACGATCGCCTGCGCGGCCAAAGCCTCCACCGGCCAATCCGACTTCATCTCCCCGGCCACCACCCCGGCGATATAGTCCTCCATCTTCATCTGCTTCTTCTCGCCCGTTTCATGCATGTACACCGTGATTGTCGGCTCGGTCCCCTGGACCGCCTTCTGTTGGGGGGCCTGCGGTTTCTGCTGCGGCCCCTTGAACAGCGAACAGCCGCTGGCCGCCAGCGCGGCCGCCAACAGCACCGCGAAAACGATAAACCATCTTTTTCTCATTGACACGCCTCCTTCCATCCCTAGTATGGCAAAAGCCGCCGGCCGGATATTCAGCAGGATATCCCGCCGGCGATAACGAAATTCTTTATAAACAGCCGATTTTTAAAAGCCTGAAATAGTAGACCGTTCAGAAAGCCCCAGATGCTAGGCGGCTCCGAGGACGCGAGCGAAGACAGTACTGCGTGACGTACGGCGAGCGAGCGCCGCAGGAACAACAACGCAGATGGGGCTTTATCAACGGTCTGCCCTGAGGAGGTAGCCGATATGTTCAAACGTATCCTCATCCCCACCGACGGTTCGGACATGGCCCTGCAGGCCGCCAAGGTGGCGCGGGAACTGGCGGAAAAGTTCGGCAGCGACGTCACGCTCGTCCATGTCGTCCAGAACTACTACACCCTGCCCGCCTTCAGCATGCCGGACACCGTCGCCGTCCCCCTGTCAGTCCTGCAGGACCTGGAGACCACCGGCAAACTGATCCTCACCAAAACCGAGGAAGTCTTCACGGGCTTCGCCGGCAAGGTGACGAGCCGCCTGGAGTACGGGCCGCCCGGCAAGCAACTCGTCGACATGGTCATCGACGAAGGCTTCTCCCTCGTCGTCATGGGTC
>JARKNV010000077.1 GCA_029976065.1 Selenomonadales bacterium | reverse complement strand
AATTATGCGCACAAAAAAAGTCATGAAAATAACGGATCCTTTTGGAAACCGTCAAGCCTTCATGACTTGGATCCCGTTTCATTATCCCTGCTTCAGCAGAGTTTGCGGTGCATCCCGCTATACAAAACTATAATGGGCGTTGACTGGAAAGTCAAGAAACTGCGTTGTGCGGCGATGAGAAAAGAAGAATTGTTTTGTTGACAGCCCGAAAAACCTGTGCTACTATTCAAAACGTAATCCGAGTTTGTTTGACAATTTCATACCGGGATGGGTGCCCGCAAGGGCTTAATAGGGAAGTCCGGTGTAATGCCGGCGCGGTCCCGCCACTGTATTGGAGAGCAAACCCGAGTGTATACCACTGGGACGGAAGTCTTGGGAAGGTTCGGGGGAGCGATGATCCAGAGCCAGGAGAACTGCCTATCTGACAATCACCGTTATTACCCACGAGCGATGGGGAGGAGATTCTCGACGCAACCTTTGCGCTGAATCCTTCCCGGCATTTTTGCCGGGTTTTTTGTCGGATACAGTTGTACCGGTTTCTACGAGAGCCTTCCATGCTTGGGGAGGCTCTCTTTTATTATGGGCCTTCTGGCCAACATTCGTTTGCCATTGATATATTTTGTTGCGCCTGGGCAGCGCGACGCCGCCCCTGTTGACAGGGGCCCCCTTTTTAAAAAGATTTTTGCATATAGAACACTTGCCGACAGGGGTGATGCATTTGCTTGCGAGAGACCGGCTATGATCGATGGAAAAGTAACGAAGGAGTGATTTCCGTGGTACAAGGGAAGGGAATGCGTCAAGCGGTCGGTTCGGTTTTTGCCATTGTCTTGATTTTGTCGGTGGTGACTTCGGCCTTGGCCCAGGAGCAGAGCGAGTATAAGCTCGACCCGATAATCGTCACGGCAATGCGGGAAGAGTCCACCGACTTGAAAACGCCCGCGTATGTCAATGTCTATGACCAGGAAAAGCTTAAGGCCACCGGGGCAACAAACCTGCTGGACGCATTGAAGTTCACCGAGGGGATAACGTACGACGGCTACGGGATTCAGGGCCACCTCTACAGTACGATGACCGCCAAAGCGGTCATCCGCGGCATGGACCGGGGCACCGTGGTGCTGCTGGACGGCGTGCCGACAAACCTGTCCGGCTATTACGCCCTGGAGCACATCCCGCTCGACAATATCGAGCGGGTCGAGGTCGTCAAGGGAGCGTCGTCGGTGCTGTACGGCACGGCGGCGATGGGCGGGGTGATCAACATCATCACCAAGAAGAAGATCGACAACAGCATTTCCCTGGAGCAGGGCAGCTTCGGTACCAGCCGCCAGGCGCTGTCCCTCCAATTAGGCAAGGTGGCGCTGTCGCTCGGCCATAGCGAAACAGGCGATGTAGGGCAGATAAGCGATCCGTATCCGGCCACCGGCACCAGCCGAAAGTTTACGGCGTACCGGGGCGACAAGCGCGATTTCGTCCGCTGGAAGTGGGCGATCAGCGACAGTATAACGTTCACCCACCAGCACGATGAGGACGATTTCGACGTGGACCGGTTAAAATTCCCGGCCAATACGCTGGATGAGCGCATCGACCAGAAGGAACGCAAGGATTCGGCAGTGCTGGAGGTGAAGCGCGGCCAATGGGTCAACAAGCTGTACAGCAACTGGCTGACCCGCGACTATCTCAAGCATGGTTCCTCCGGGGCCAAGACCGCCGACACGGTCACGAAGTACGGGGCATACGGCCTGGACAGCCAGCGCAACTGGTCGACGCCGTACGGCCAGTACGTGGCCGGAGTGGCGTGGCTGCGGGACTGGTTCAGGGCGGATGACTACCTGAACCCGCCGACGTCTTCGTCGACGGCCTATGTACCCTACCGGGAGCGCGACGCTTATTCGCTGTTCGCCCAGGTCAACCACCCGTTGTCGGCCAAGACCAACCTGATTGTCGGCGGCCGGCAGGAGTTTATCAGACAGGGCTACGGAGCCAACAACTACAGCGAGTTCTGTCCCCAACTCCAGCTCGTTACGGCGATCAACCCCGAGCAATCGTGGTACATAAATATGGGCCGGGCCTTCCGTATGCCGACGCTGTCGGACATGTACGGCTCGACATGGCGGAAGCAGGCCAACTCCAGCCTGGAGCCCGAGTACGGCTACAACTACGAGATCGGCTGGAAACGGGTGCGGGGGGCCGATTCGCTGAAGGTGGCCGTATACAAGATGGATTTCACCAATTACATCGTGTGGAAGGAAACGAGCAAAGGTTCCGGCACCTGGTATCCGTACAACACGGAATTCCGCAACTTGGGCGTGGAGGCCGGCTATGAGCATAAACTGAGCGACCGCTGGACATATAGCGCGGGGATAAGCGTGAGCAATCCCGAGGAGAGACCCCAGGGCGGGGATTGGACGCTGTCCCTGGCCAGGCTGCAGGTGACCGGCGGCGTCCAGTACCGGTGCGAAAAATGGGCGGTCAACGTCAGCGCGTCTTATCTGGGGGACCGCAAGGACGACCTCAGGCCGACCCTGCCGGTGAACGCCGAGATAAGGTATAAGGCGACGAAGGATACCGAGTTCAAGCTGCGGATGGAAAATGTCCTCGACCGCCATGATGTCGTTTCCAACGGATCGTCCTTCTACTGGGCGCTGCCGCGGTCGTATTACTTCGGAGTTACCAGCAAGTTTTGAACCGGTTTGCCGCCGCGAGAAAGGAACCGGCCATGATAAGATACGCAGCCGCCCTCGTCATCGGGCTGGTCGTCCTTTGCCACGGCCCGGCGCAGGCACACCAGGACGACATAACGCCGACTGTCGATATACCTTACAAATTCGCGGCCGCAGCCGGCGACAGCCACGGCGGTTCGCTGCTGAAGGCGCTTGTTTCCGTGGAAAATACCGGGCCGGCCGAAAAGGCTGTGCATATCGCGATGGCCTTGCCGGCCGGGCTGGCGCCGGCCAGACTCCCGGCCGGCTGGCGGGCGGAGACGGGATTCTTAAGCGGCGATATCCGCCTGCCGGGAGGGTACGGGCAATGGTTCGATCTGCTGACGTTCGACACCGGCCGGCTGGCGACCGGCGAGCATGCAGTGTCGGTTACGTTTTCTTCCGGGGATTGGCGGCGGACCGTAACCAGGAAGGTGGCGATCGGACAAAAAGCCGCGGCAAGCGGCCAGGGGCTGTCGATTGCCAGGGTCGTCCTGCCGGTGGACCACGCCGGCAATCTCGACGAACGCATGAGCCCCGATACGCTCGTTCTGCGGGACAAGGCACTGGACTACTACAAAAGCGTCCTCAGGGGCAGGGGTGCGTACAGCGAAGCGGCCGAGGCGGTTCATCCGCTGACAAGCATGAACGTCGAGTTTGTTAACCCTGACGGCGAGGAGAAGCTGCTGACCGTCGTTTCGCGCCTGTGCGACCGCGAGGGCCGCCCGGTGGCGGGCATGTTCACGCCGGCGGCCAGCATGGACGACCGGGAGATGGGCGGCTTTGCCGGCAGCAGGGAGGAGGGAACGACGGCGTTTATTGCCCTGTCCGGCGAGGTCAAGCAAACGGTGAGGCTGCCTGTCTATATCGACGAGAACCTGCTGACAGGCGGCCGGTATGTCCTCCGCGTCGAGGCGCGGGAAGCCGGCCGGCCAGTGGCCGTGGACGAGCGAGAAGTCACGGTGATCGCCCGCGACGGCAAGGCGGCGGCCATCACGCTGGCGGCCGCCATTGTGGTGCTATGCGGACTGGCCGTCGCCGCCCGTTGCCGGCGCAGGCTGTTCGCTAGCCTGAAAACCCGCTGGCTGATAACGATCACGTTGTTTGGCGCCGTCTGCTTCGCGGCGGTCAACGTGCCGGCTACCCTTCTGGGCGAAGTGCTGCACGTGCTTCTGGGGCCGCTGGCTTTTCTGGCCACCGGCATGTTTCACGGCGCCGTCCTTTATATGCTGGTGGCCGCCCTGGTGGTCCTCATTCCCCGGCCGGGGGTGGTAGCCCTGTTGTTCGCGGTGCGGATGCTCCTGGGGCTGCTGGCCTTCGGCCATGCGTCGCCGGTGGCGCTGCTGCTCTGCGGCAGTCAGGCCGTGCTGCTGGAGAGCTTTTTGTATTTGACCGGGATAACGGCCGGTGGGGCCGGAGGTGAAGCGGCAGGGAGCCGGCGCCGCTGCCTGCAGGTGGCGCTTGTCTGCAGCGCCGCCGACGGGATAAGCACCTATTTCAACCTGCACGCCCTGTCATTCCTGTACCGGGTTTTTTACGCGGACTGGTACATCTATGCCGCCGTGGCCGTGAACGGCGTCTTGTATTCGGGCATCGGCGGCTTTTGCGGCGTGGTGCTCGGCAAAAAACTGCGGACGGTGGGGAGCGACTGATGGCGCCGCTGATCGAAATCGACAACCTGACCTTCACCTATGGCAGCCGTAGTTCCCCCACCATCGCCGGCATAAAGCTGACGGCGGACGAAGGCGAGTTCGTCCTTATAACCGGCCGGACCGGCTGCGGCAAGAGCACGCTGCTCAAAGCCCTCAACGGGCTGATTCCCCATGAAAGCGGCGGCACGATGACAGGCTGCGTCCGCGTGGACGGCCGGGACACCCGGGAACTGACGGTGCGGGAACTGAGCCGGTCGGTGGGCCTGGTGTTCCAGAACCCCGAGGATCAGATCTTCGCCACCAGGGTTTATGACGAAGTGGCCTTCGTGCTGGAGAACGCCGGCCTGGACCCCGGGACAGTCGCTGCCCGGGTGGCGGAAACCTTGCGGGACGTCGGCCTGGCCGGCAAGGAGAACGACAGCGTTCATACCCTGTCCGGCGGGCAGAAGCAGCGGCTGGCGCTGGCGGCCGTGCTGGCGGCCAGGCCGCGGGCGATTGTGCTGGACGAGCCGATCAGCCAAGTCGATCCCCAAGGGGCGTCCGACTTGCTCCATCTGCTGGTGCGCCTCAACCGGGAGAAGGGAATCACGGTCGTTATCGTCGAGCACCGGCTGCAGGAGGTGGCCGCCGTCTGCCGGCGGATAGTCCTGATGGAAGCCGGCCGGGTTGTCTGGGACGGGGCGGCGGCCGACCTCTTCAGTACGCCGCAGTTATTGCTGGACAAGGGGCTGCGCCTGCCCCAGCCGGTGGCGGTCTGCCTGGGCCTGAACCTTTTGCCGCCGGCGACGTCGACCAAGGGCGCGATCGCCAGGATACGGGCGGCCATGCCCCGGCTGTATCCGGCGGCAATCGCCGAACCGGCGTCCGCCGGGCAGCAGCGGGACGGCGAAGAGCTGATAAGCCTGAGGGACGTGCATTTCCGCTACAGCGAACAGGGTGCCGACGTGCTCGCCGGAGTTTCACTCACCGTCCGCCAGGGCGAAATCGTGGCCGTCATGGGTGCGAACGGGGCTGGCAAGAGCACGCTGCTCCAACTGCTCAACGGCCTGCTTGCCCCGCAATCCGGCGAAATCCGGGTGTTCGGCGGCCGCCCCCGGGCCGGTCGGGGCAGGGTGGGGCAGGTGATGCAAAACCCTGATCTCATGTTGTTCTGCCCCACGGTCGAAGCCGAAATATCCTTCGGGGCCGCCGACCGACGGGTCGTCGCCGACCTGCTGGCAAAACTGGGGTTAGAAGCTCTGGCCGGGGAGTTTCCGCTGGCCCTCAGCCGCGGGCAGCGGCTGAGGGTGGCGCTGGCCGCCGTGTTGGCCTGCCGGCCGGCGGTGCTGCTGCTGGACGAGCCGACCACCGGCCAGGACTACGCCCATATCGGCGCGATCGCCGGGCTGGCCGGCGACTTCGCCGCCGCCGGCGGCGCGGTGATGTTCTGCACCCACGACGCGGAAATCGCCGCCGGGTGCGCAACCAGGATCCTTGTCATGAAAGACGGCCGGCTGCTGCTGGACGGCGGGCCGCGCCAGGTTTTCGCCCAGGGCGGCCTGCTGGCGACCGCCGGCGTGAGGCCGCCGCCGGCGGCGGTCATCGGCGAGGCGCTGCTGGCCAAAACGACGCTTTCGGCTGCGGAGGTGATAGCATATGTTCAACAGGCAACTGTGGGAAGCGGAGGCGGGCCGCACGCCGGTTCACCGGCTCGACGGCCGGATTAAGCTGATGCTGCTGGCCGTTCTCGGCACGGGCGTCATCTTGATCGACAGCCCGCGGACGCTGTTTTTGCTGCTGGCGGCGACGCTGGCGGGGCACTTGGCGGCGAAAACTTCGCTGCGCCGCTGGGCGCTGCTATCATTGTTCCTGCTGGTCGCCATCTGGGGCTCGATGATCAGCCAGGCGATGTTTTACAACCAGGAACCGCGCAATCCGATCATTTGCCTTATCGCCCCGGCGACCCCGATCCTCGGGCGGCTGACCGACGGCGTCTACATCTACCAGGAAGGCTTGGCCTACGGGGCGGTGCAGGCGATGCGGTCGTGCACCATGCTGGCTTACGGGTTCCTCCTGTGCTGGACGACCGACCCGCGGGAGTTGCTGCGCAGCCTGGTGTTCTGGCGGCTGCCGTACGAGCTGTCCTTCATGGCTGTCACCGGTCTGCGCTTTCTGCCGGTGGTCCTCGGCGAGACGGCGACGGTGATCACGGCCCAGCGGCTGCGGGGCTCTGCCGCCCGCCGGGCCATGTCGCCTTTCGGGACGATCAGGACGGCCTTCCAGACGCTGTGGCCGGTGCTGGCGCGGTCGATCAGGCGGGCGGTGACCCTGGCGATGTCAGTGGAAAGCCGGGGGTTCGGCAGCGACTGGCGGCTGGCCGCGATGCCGCCGCTGACGCCGGGTGGCAGGGCGGCGCTGGCCGGGTGCCTCGCCGCCGTCGTGCTGGCGGGCGCCGCCAAACTGCTGTATGTTTTTCAGTTTAACGGTTGGGCGCATTTCGCCGGCTGCCGGCTGGTCTATGATTTCACCCGGCAATGGTTGTGAGGGACGGCTGATGAAAGCAAATGATTTATGGCGCTGGCTTGTGGTGCTTGCCTTGACGGCCAGCCTGGCCGCCCTGGGCTGCTACGTGTTTGGGGCCGATTCGGCGGCCTGGCGGACGGCGGGGCGGGAAGCGGACGGCGGGTCTTACCGGCAGGTCGCCCAGCTTTCCCTCGGGCAGGTCGAAGTAAAAAACTATCAGCGGATGGGTTTCACCCGGGGCATCCTGCGGTTTTCACCCGACAGCGGCCGGCTGGCCGTGGGAACGGAAAATGGCCAGGTTATCATGCTGTCCGGGGAGGGGGAGGTGCTGTGGCGGCGGCCGGCCGGCCTGGGCAAGGTCACCGCGCTGGAGTTTTCCCCCGACGGCGCCTGCCTGTATGTGGGCGAAACCAGCGCCGCCGGCAGCCTGTACTGCCTGGATGCCGCCAGCGGGCGGGAACGGTGGAGGAGCGACCTGGCGGCCGGACTGGGCGTCGATCTCAGGCGCAAGAGCCACCCCGGCGTCATCAGGCTGCTCACCGACCAATCCGGCCGGATCTTCGCCCTGACGCAGCGCTACGACCGCACGGCGAGCGGCGAGAGTGTCTACCGCGGCCAGATCTTCTGCCTGGATTCGGCCGGCACAGAGTTATGGCGCTTTCCCGCCGCGGAAGCCATGGACGCCTGGGTTAACTGGATGGGCGCCGACACGCACGGCCGGCGGCTCGTGTTCGGGACCGCCAATTTCGATACCGACAGGCGCTACCGC
Source organism: Selenomonadales bacterium (assembly GCA_029976065.1). Classification (GTDB taxonomy): domain Bacteria; phylum Bacillota; class Negativicutes; order Sporomusales; family UBA7701; genus Anaeroselena. Next base: position 7,856 of record JARKNV010000077.1, on the reverse strand, counting down.
TACGACAAAAACGTCTATTGCCTCGACGCCGGCAGCGGCGCCGAGGCGTGGAGCGCCGTCCTCGAACCGACGCCGCCTTTCCAGCGGACCATCCTGCGCGGCAGCCCCAACCTGGCCGCCGACGGCCAGCATGTGGCCGCCATGGCCAGCGACGGCCGGGCCTTCCTGTACGATGCCCGCGGGCGGGAGCTGTGGCGCCGGCACCTCAGCGCGCCGAAAAAGCTCGACGAGATTTATCTGAACGCCGTCGGCCGGGACGCTTACATGCTCGGCGATTATGCCGTCTTCACCACGATAAATACCTATAACAACGCCAACTGGCAGCTGCCGACGCCGGTGGAGCACCCCGGCAGCAACAGCGTGTTCGTTTTCAGCGCTGCCGGGGAGTTCGTCGCCAAGTGGCGGGCCGGCGGCGGCATCGAGGAGATAGCGTTCGCGACGCCCCGGCGAATCGCGGTGGCGGTCGGCCGCAACACCAAGACCAAGGACGCCGGCGTTCATGGGATATATGTGCTCGATATGCCGAACGCGGCGGCGGTGGAAAAACTGGCGACCGCCGGCCCGTGCGCGGCGGTCGCCATAAGCCCCGACGAACGGTTGGTGGCCGGCATAGAAGCACCGTTGCAGCTGGACGACGGCTCGATTATCGGCGGTTATCGGCTGTGGATGTGGGAAAAGGCCGGATCCCGGTAATATTCCCGCGGCCGGGACAATACAATTGAAGCTGAATAGTATTTGGCGCATGTTGACAGGGGTAGGGGTTTAAAGTAGAATAATAAAAGACAAACTCTGGAATTAATGGCAAGCACGATGCCTGCCGCTATCGCCTGAAGGTCGCCCCCGGTCAACGACAAGCGAATTTTTCGACATGCGCCATGAAGGGCTTTCCCCACGAAGGGCAGGCTTTTCATGGTTTTTTATTGCCGCAGAATCTGTTTTTAAGATACGGAGGCTTACAATGGAGCTTTTAGCCAACGCAGTTGCTTTGTTTCATAAGGGCGGGCTGGTGATGTATCCGCTGGCGGCGTGTTCGCTGGCGGTCGTCGCCATCGCCGTCGAGCGCTTCCTGTTTTACCGGGCCGCGGAAACCGATATTGACGGGCTGCTGGCCCGGATTGAGCCGCTGCTCGCGCAGGGCGACCGGATGAAAGCTTTCGAAGAATGCCGGAACGCCCACGGACTGGCGGCCGCGATTCTCGCGGCGGGGTTGAAAAGGCCGCACGCCGACAGCCGGAGCATGGAAAATGCCTTATCCGGCGCCGCATCGTTGGCGGCGGCGGCGCTACGGGAACGCCTTGGTTTTCTCGACACCATCGTCACCCTGGCGCCCTTGCTGGGGCTTCTGGGCACCGTCATCGGGATGATTTCCTCTTTCAGCGTGCTGAATATCCGTACCGGCCAGCCGCAAGCGATAACCGGCGGCGTAGGCGAAGCGCTGGTAGCAACAGCGGCGGGCCTGTGCGTGGCCGTGCTGGCGTTGGCTGTTCACAGCTATTTCGTCCATCGGCTCGACGGAATGGTTACCGGGATGGAGCGCGGCTGCACCTATCTGCTCGATGCCTGCAGCCGGGGTGAGCGGCATGAAACTGCGTAATCTGCGGATCAAGCGCTCGCCCAGGCTGATGATCATTCCGATGATAGATATAATCTTTTTTCTGCTGGTGTTTTTCATGATGAGCACCCTCTACATGGTCGAGCAGCGGACGATACCGGTCAGCCTGCCGCAGGCGACCACCAGCCAGGCCGACCTGCAAAAAAATACGGCCATCACCGTTACCCGCGACGGCCGTGTGCTGGTCGAGCAGGAGGTCATCCCGCCCGAACTGCTGCGGCCGCGCATCCGGGCCCAGTTGGCCCGTCAGCCCGACACGGCGTTTATCCTGCGAGCCGACAAACAGGCGGAATACGGCAAGGTGGTGGCGGTGCTCGACGAGCTTAAAGCGCTTGGCGTGCGGCGGATTGCCGTGGCCACCGAAGCCGTCCAGAGGTGAAAACCATGGCGACGCAGAACAGGTGGCGCAAAGCGCTGGCAATCTCCGGCCTCGTCCATTGCCTGCTGCTGGCCGGCGCCGGCTGGCTGGGCGGCAGCCTGCTTAAAGCCGCGCAAGTCCCCGCTGTGATCGAGGTGGAGCTTATCAGCGACCCGGGACGGAGCGAACAGAAGGATGCCGCGGCCGCCGCCGCCCCGACCACCGGCCCGACCGCCGCCGTCAGGACCTTCGTCCAGCCGCCGGCAAGTGTCGACAGGTCGGCGGTGGTGGCCGAAATGGCGGCTGATGCGGTTGCCGAAGGCTTTACCCCGCCGGCGGCGGGGGCGGCCGGAAACGGCGGCGCGGCTATGGCCGGTCCGGCGCTGCCCACAGCGGCGGGAGGGGCGGCCACGCCAAAAAGAATCGCCGCCCCGCGCCTTCTGGCCAAGACCGACCCCCAATACCCCGAGGAAGCCCGCCGGGCCGGGGCGGAGGGGACGGTGACGGTCAGGATAGAGATAAAGGAAAATGGGCAGCCGGGCGATATCGCCGTTGTCCGCTCTTCCGGCCGGGCGTCGTTCGATGCGGCGGCCGTCGAGGCCGTCAGGTCCTGGCGCTTCGTACCCGCCCAGGAAACGGAAACCGGCCGGGCTGTGAGCTGCTACACGACGGTAGCGGTGGTCTTCAGGCTGAGGACATAGTTTGGCGGGCATGAAGCCTGCCCCGTCCCGCGAGTCTTAGTCAGCCAGAATTAATATATATACGACGTTAAGCCAGGAAGGCTCTACTTATGAAAAGAAGGCCGCCTGGCTTCTATTTTCGACGAGGAGTGATGCCGTGACGAAGACGTTTAAACTGGTTGCCAGTTCCGTCCTGGTGGCGTTGGGGGTGCTGCTGCCGATGGCCTTCCACCTGGCAGGGGCGGCAGGGTCGATCTTTTTGCCGATGCACATTCCCGCCCTGCTCGCCGGCCTTTTGCTCGGGCCATATTACGGGTTCTGCGTCGGGCTGCTCGCGCCGCTGATCAGCGGCTTGACGACCGGCATGCCGCCTATTCCCGTCCTGCCTGTCATGGCTGTCGAACTGGCGATATACGGGGTGGTCGGTGGCTGGCTTTACCGCAGCAGGAAACAGGGCATCTGGCTTTCCCTGCTGGCAGCCATGACGGCTGGCAGGCTGGCGGCCGCCATCAGCGCCTTCGCGCTGGTCAGGTTGTTCGCCGTAAAGATTAATCCGCTCGCTTTTATTACCGGCGCGGTGCTAACCGGGCTGCCGGGCATAACCGTCCAGCTGATGCTGGTGCCGCTCTTAGTCCGAAGACTGGAAGCAACATTTCGGAATAAGTAGCGAAGGGTGATAATGATGAAAAAAATCTGGTTGATGATAGGGCTTTTGCTTGCCGCGGCTATGACCGGTCTGCCGGCATACGCGGCCGTGGCTCCCAGCTATGACATGGAGGAAATTATCATTACGGCCGACGCCTACCGGCCCGCTGTGGCCGAGGATACGGTCAACGTCAAACTGGTGACCCCCGGCAAGGCGACAACCATTCCGGAAATACTCCGTCAGTCCGCCGGCATCGACGTGCAGAGCCGGGCAATCGCCGGTGACAATCAGGATGGAACGGTCAAGCTGCGCGGCTTCGACGCCCGGCGCTACACCGTGATGCTCAACGGCCGGCCGATCAATTCGGCCGGGGTGATGGGCGGCCAGTACATCGACTGGACAACCATTCCCCTCAATACGGTGGAAAAGATCCAGATCATCAAGGGCGCCAAACTGGCCAGCCACGGCAATACGCTGGGCGGCGTCATAAATATCGTCACCAGGGAGGACGCCGTGGGCGGCAACCTGAACCTCCTTACCGGCCAGAACGGCCGCTACGATTATCTGTTCAACTACGCCGGCAAGGCAAAAAAACTGCACTTTGAGGTTGCGGCCAACAAGACCGGTGCCGATGCCTTCCTGCGCAACAACGACTACGACGCAACCCAGCTCGGAGTCAGGCTGGCCTACAAGGCCAACGGCGCCGATTCCTTCGAGTTCGGCGTGAACAATACCGAAGCCAAACGGGGCTACATCGTGGCCAACAAACCCGGCAACCCCTACGGGGTGGCCTACGACCCATCCTACCCGGTCAGCGACGGAGACGTGCTGTCGCCCGGCGGCGGGGCCTGGGCCTACCCGCAGCCAGGCTCGTACTGGAAAAAGTACAATACCTATTACGACTTCAGCTATAAGCACCGCCTGGCAAGCGGCTTCTGGCAGATCACCTACTGGAAGAACGACGAGAAGCGGCGCGAGGTCAACGTCAACGGCACCGGCGCCGTCACCCTCGACCGTACGGTGATAAGCGACCGGTCCGACAATTTCGGCTTCAACGGCCAGTATACGGCTAAGGGCCATACCTATGGGTACGGGGCCGAATACAAGCGGTTGCGCTACGGCTATGGCTGGTACGACTACCGGCCGGCCGGCGCTTCCGACATCTACCCGTCCCAGAAGGTCAACCTCTTCGGCGCCTATATCGACGACACCTGGCAGCTCGATCGCCGCTGGTCAGCCTACATAGGCCTCAGGTTCGACAGGTTCGAAGGCCGCAGGGACGACAGCCGGGCGACGGCAATGAGGGATTTCGACGCCAGCGCGGTGTCGCCAAAACTGAATTTCTCCTTCCGCAACAACGCCGCTACGACGACCTTCATTGCACTGAACCGCATCTGGCGGGCGCCGTCGATGGCCGAATATTACTGGTGGGGACAGAACTTTTCCTCCGCCGTTGCTGGCGGCAAGGCCAACCCGTCCTTTCAGACCCAACTTAAGCCGGAAAAGGGCACAAGCTACGAGGTGGGTACCGAGCATCGCTTCAACGCCAGGTATACGAGCAAAATTATTTTCTACTACCAGGACATCGACGATTATATAAACTTCCAGCACGTCTACCCTTATTTCTGCTATAACATTGACCGGGTGAAGGTTTGGGGCGCCGAGTGGGAAAATACTTATAAGATGAACGGCGCCAGCAGGCTGATATTCAGTTATACCAACCAGCACACCCGAAAGGTCGGCACGGCCGCCGGCGACACCGTCGGTCTCGGTGGCGAGCTTGACTACCGGCCGCGCCACAAGGCGTCGCTTACCTATATGTACGACAAGCAGCCCTGGCAGTTCCGCTACTCAGTCAATTACGTCGGCCGGCAGAGCGACGGCTACAGCGGCCCGACGTTGGTCATCGGCGGCTATGTGGTGCATAACGTGGCGTTCGTGCGCGAGCTTGACGCCAAAAGGACGATCGGCGTCTATATCGACAATCTCTTCGACAAGAACTATATGGAGCAGTATAATTATCCCATGGCCGGCCGCCTGGTCAGCGTGGCCTATAATCAGAAGATATAAGCGGAGGAAAGCATGAGCGAACGGGGAAAAGAGTTCTTCAACGGGCTGGCCGAGCGGTGGGACGATATGCGGTCGGCCGACGACAATAAAATAGCCGGCCTTGTCAGACTGGCCGGACTGCAACCCGGTGATGCCGTTCTCGATATCGGCTGCGGCACCGGGGTGCTGCTGCCTCATCTGCTGGCTGCGGTCGGCGAGAGGGGCAGCGTGACCGCCATCGACTTTGCCGAAAACATGGTCGCCAAGGCGCGGGCGAAAATCGGCCAGCGCGAGAACGTTACCTACGTTGCCGGCGATATCTGGTCGTTCGCGCCGGAAACAGTATACGACGCCGTCTTTTGCTTCAACTTCTTTCCCCATGCCGCCGACAAGCCGCGGTTCGTGGCCAGGATGCGGAGCCTGCTGCGGGCCGGCGGGTCGCTGATCATCATGCACGACATGTCGCGGGCCGCCGTCAACGCCATCCACAAAAGCAGCCGGGTGGTGACCGAAGACCGCCTGCCGGAAGGCGCGGCGGTGGCCGCGATGCTGACCGTCGCCGGCTACGAGGTGCAAAAAGCAATAGACAATGACGAAAAGTACTTTATCAAAGCGGCGAATCAGCCGCGACGGGGGCGAGAGTAATTGCGACCAATTTATTAATGGATAAATATTATCAATTAATAGGATAAAAGATGGCAAGCGTCGCCACAACTGTTGAAAAGGATATACCCAAAGAGCGAATGTTGCAGACTGCGTTTCCCACAAGGCAATCAACGTAGGCGCTGGTATTCGGCATTCAATGAAGATGATGAAATAGAGCGCCGCCGTTGGGGTGCTGTCCATTACCGGTTCAAAGGCGGGAACAATTTGGCTCTCGATGACGATTAATCCTCGGTTGAAGCCCCAAATTATTCTCCGAATTAGATGCCTGGAGAAGCCCATTGAAGATGGCCTTCTAGGAGGCGTTTTAAGGCGTTTTTTATAAGGGGGTGGTATGATTGGGCCTAGCCAAATTCCCGTCATATTCATTTTTGGCGAAAGAGAGAGGAAAATAGTCACCGGGCAATTGAGAATAACAGAGCCTGGTAACGTCCGCGTCAGTCGCATAACAATCATTACGTCTAAGTAACGCAGCCATTGAAGAGGGGAGTGCCGCGCAGTACCCTGGCCAATGGCTGCGTTACTGTTCTAAGCAAATGGTTGGCGACAGAAATCTATTACGAGCCAATATCATATTAGGCCAATAATATTAGGCCAATAATATATAGTAATAGTTTTAAACGTTATAATAATTGTGTCGTTTTTTACCGACACAATTATTATACATTGGTTGCTTACGACAGAAAAGTATAAAGAAATCAAGCGGCGCGCTTGTTGAAGTGTCTTTTACGGGAAGACATTTTACATCAGGTTGTCAGGTTTTCGATAGCAAACGATTGGCTATTGAATAGATTTGCAGAATTCTACAAAACCTAAATGGTGATTTTGTGAGGGGGATGCATATCGGGATAACGAATGTATAACTCCTTAATGCAACGTATAAAACTGTCATGATAAGAGAAACACCCGGATCAAATTTTATACCTAGTTTTCAAATGCAAAACTTTAAGTTAGCAACTCTAAAATAGCATTCAACATTTGAGTTTGATCAAGGGAGAATAGTATGGCTTTTGTAAAAGATGTACTCGTCGAAGAATATATCCGCTTATCTGAGAAATTGGAGTTCTACTCGAATAAGAGTCAAGATACTTACCTCAAAACCATAGTGGAAATAAAAAAGGATATGGACTTTATAGAGAAGGCCTTTGTAGCGAACAACATCGATCTAGCTCAAGAAGTTGTCAAAATGCAAATATATGAGTGTGAGTACGTCCGAGGTAGAAAAAAACAAGGTCGCGAGAATACGGAGTCCGCGGAAACGAAGAACGAGTCCAAAAATGGATACCGAGGAGAAATGAAAAAAGCCTCTCAGGACTTGCATTTCATGCAAGATTGTAAAGATGTCATGGAGCACTTTTCGCAAGCTGACGAAGAGGTATTCGCTAAGCCAGAGACTGATAGGAGGGATTCTCGTAAAAGTACTTTGGACGAAAGAAAAGATCAACGATTTTCTGACGAGAAAAATCCCCGCCAAGCCGACTAACGGCCCAAAAGGTAAGTCCGGCGGGCACTAGGGGCAAAGAGAAATAGCAGCCACACCTCTAGCATAATCAATTTAAGGCTTTGGGGCATGTGATCCTGTAGCGCGAGAATATGTTCCCCCAGACCTTCCACATTGAGTCGGTAGTTTGGCTGCAAAGAAAACACAACCCTTGAAGCCTTGCACAGCAAGGCTTCAAGGGCTGTGGGAAAAGATGGTATATGTTTCTGACCTGCCCCCGCTATCTGTACCACGGGAAATGAGAGAAAATCCGTTTATGAGGCGTTACGCGCATCGGCTGAAGCTGCTAAAGTCGCAGCATATTCAGCCGGTGTTTTGTTATCCAGAGAACTGTGGGGACGGATCGT
>JARKNV010000069.1 GCA_029976065.1 Selenomonadales bacterium | reverse complement strand
TTTCCCCGGACGGACCCTCGCGCCTACGGTACTTTTTTCCATTTCCCCGGCATAATAGTAAAATGCCACTCCTGGCTATTATTACCGCCGGCGGCCAAGGCCCGGACCGCAGGAAAAGACCGGGCGGTCCAAGAATACTAGGCAAAAATGATCATAAACAAACTATTATACCCGGCAAAGCAAAAGTGATGTGCTGGCGGCTTGTCGTTATCGCAAAATTCTGCTACGCTTAAATTGTAAAAATCGTAACGTACTATTTTCCCGTAGTATCATGAGCAAGGAATGAAGCATTAGCCTTGCCTGATGCCTCATTTTTTTGTGTACCGGCAGCCCCTGGGCGGACAGGTTCTGTGAGGGAGGTGATACCGTGTTCATAGTAACGATTGACCAGGACAAATGCGTTGGCTGCAGCGAATGTGTCGCCACTTGTCCAGCCAAAATCCTGTCGCTGGTCGACGGCAAAGCTGAAGTGACTGGTGAGGATTGCTTGGGCTGTCAGAGTTGCATGATGATTTGCCCAGCAGAAGCTATCGTCGTCCAGGAGTATTAAAGGCCCTAATAATGCGGAGGTGAAGAGTATGGCAGAATCCAAGACCCCTCGATTGGATGAACTCGAAAAAGGCGCATGGCCCAGTTTCGTAACCGAAATGAAGAAGGCCGCCGCCAAGAAAGCCAATTCCCAAGACCTTGTTAACCAGCTCGAATTGTCCTACAAAGACAAGATCGGCTACTGGAAACACGGCGGCATCGTCGGCGTAAAAGGTTACGGCGGCGGTGTTATCGGCCGTTATTCCGCCAAGGCCGACCAGTTTCCGAACGTCAAGGAGTTCCACACCATCCGCGTCAACATGGTACCCGGTTTCTTCTACACCACCAAAGCCCTGCGCGGCCTGTGCGAAACCTGGGACAAATTCGGCAGCGGCCTTACCAACATGCACGGTTCCACCGGCGACGTCATCCTCCTCGGCACCACCACCGAGAATCTTCAGCCCTGTTTTGACGAACTGAGCGAAAAGGGCTGGGACCTCGGCGGTTCCGGCGGCGGCCTCCGTACCCCGAGCGGCTGTGTGGGCATGGCCCGCTGCGAATTCGCCTGCATCGACAGCATGGACTTCATCCAGGAAGTCACCCGTCACTTCCAGGACGCCCTCCATCGTCCGGCCTGGCCGTATAAATTCAAAATCAAATGCTCGGCCTGCGCCAACGACTGCGCCGCCGCCACCGCGCGTTCCGACTTCGCCGTCATCGGCACCTGGCGCGACACCCTCAAAATCGACCAGAACGCGGTCCGCGACTACGTCAAAGGCGGCTTCGACATCCACCAGCTCGTCGTCGGCAAATGCCCGACCAAATGCCTCGAATTCGACAGCGCCAAACAGGAGCTCAAATTCGACGCCGACAACTGCGTCCGCTGTATGAACTGCATCGACATGATGCCCAAAGCCATCAAGACCGGCAAAGACCGCGGCGCGGCCATCCTCATCGGCGGCAAGGCTCCGGTCGTCAAATCGGCCTTCATCGGCTGGGTGCTCGTACCGTTCATGAAAGTCGACGCCCCCTACACCGAAATCTTCGACCTGATCACCAGAATCACCGAATACTTCGACGAACACGCCAAACCCCGCGAGCGGATCGGCGAACTTATCTACCGCATCGGCATGGGCAACTTCCTCAAGGGCATCGGCCTGACGCCCCAGCCGCAGATGGTTTCCGCCCCGCGCGCCAATCCGTACATCTTCTGGCAGGAAGAGGAGGTAGTGAAGCATGGCTAAAACCGATTTTGGCCCTCCCGACTATCGGACGATGATCCCGCCGGTCATCGCCAAGAACTACGGTAAATGGTCCTACCACGAAATTCCCCAGCCCGGCGTCCTCAAGCACGTCAGCGAAACCGGCGACCTCCTCTACTCGGTGCGCGTGGCCTCGGCCCGTCTGGTCAGCACCGACTGGATCAAGGAAATCTGCGACATCGCCGACAAATACTGCGGCGGCTACGTCCGCTTCACCACCCGCCATAACCTCGAATTTCTCGTCTCCGACGAGAAACAACTCCAGCCCCTGCTCGCCGACCTGAAAGGCCGCGGCTACCTCGTGGGCGGCACCGGCAACGCCATCTCCAACGTCGTCCATACCCAGGGCTGGATCCACTGCCACACCCCGGCGACCGACGCCTCCGGCCTGGTCAAGTCCATGATGGACGAACTGCACGGCTACTTCACCACCATGAAGCTGCCCGCCCGGGTACGCCTGGCCGTGGCCTGCTGCGTCAACATGTGCGGCGCCTGCCACTGTTCCGACATCGCCATCGTCGGCATCCACCGCGCCATCCCCCGCATCAACCACGAAGGCGTCGCCAAAGCCTGCGAAATTCCCTCGGTCATCGCCGCCTGCCCCACCGGCGCCATCCGTCCCAACCCCAAACTCAAGAGCGTCGAAGTCATCAAGGAAAAATGCATGTTCTGCGGCAACTGCTACACCATGTGCCCCTCGATGGAAATCGCCGACCCGGTCAACGACGGCGTCTCCATCTGGGTCGGCGGCAAGGTGTCCAACGCCCGCACCGCCCCCAAATTCTCGCGTCTCGCCATCCCCTTCCTGCCCAACAACCCGCCCCGCTGGCCGGAAGTCACCGACGCCGTCAAACATCTGGTTGAAGTGTACGCTCAAAATGCCCGCGCCGGCGAACGCATGGGCGAGTGGATCGACCGCGTAGGCTGGGAGCGTTTCTTCAAGCTTACCGGCATCCCCTTCACCGAAAAACACATCGACGACTTTACCTTCTCGCCGACTACCTTCCGTTCCACCAGTCAGTTCAGACTCTAAAATGTGCGCGGCGAGGCTGTCTAGAAAGCTCCAGATGCAAGGCGCACCGGAAGAGCGCGCCGCGACGCGTACTCGAATGTACGCTAGCAAGCGCTCTGAGGAAGCAACGCCGCAGATGGACTTTCTAGCCAGCCTCAGGCCCCGCTGGAGGTAAAAGTATGCTCTACTTCGTCGGACAGGTGCTCCCCTACATCGCGGGCGCTATCTTCCTGATCGGCGTAACCTACCGGGTGGCGGGCTGGCTGAAAGTGCCGGTTCCCTTCCAGCTCACCCTTTTCCCGGCGCCCTCTGGCGGCGCGGGCCGGGTCGCGGCCGTGGGAACCGAACTGCTCCTTTTCAAGAGCCTCTATAAAAACGACAAAAACCTCTGGCTGTGGGCCTGGATTCTGCACGTATCCCTGGCCATGGTCATTGGCGGTCATATCGTCGGCATCTACTTCCTCATGAACCAGTTTACCCTCATCGGCCTTACGCCGTCCGCCAGCCAGGCCCTGTCGGCCTTCCTCGGCACCGTCTCCGGGATTGCCCTTCTGGTGGCCCTCATCGTCCTCTTTTATCGCCGTCTTGCCAACCCCGAAGTCAAGAAACTTTCCGACCCGGCCGATTTCATCGACCTGCTCTTCATCCTCGCCATCGCCGTGACCGGCAACCACATGCGGCTGCCGGAAGTCCACGTCGACCTGGCGGCCATCAAGGCATACATGGGTAACCTGCTAATGTTCAGTCCGACCCCCATCCCCAACGAACCGATCTTTATCGCCCACTTCATCACCGTCATGCTTTTCCTGTGCTACTTCCCCTTCTCCAAAATGCTCCACTTCGCCGGCTTCCTCGTCAACCGGACCATGCTTACCGAAGCCGCGCCCGTCTATCCCACGCCGGCCGGCACGCCACTGCGCTCGCCCTTCGCAGGCGCCAAAGCTCCGGTCGCCGACTCCGGCCAAGCCAAGGGGGTGCAGGCATGAAGGTTCCGCTTCATCTTGCCAAAGACAAGGATCTCTTATCGGCCGGCATCACCGCCGTACCTGAAAAGGAAAAGCAGCAGGCCCTGCTGAAAGGCATCGACGAATACCGCCACTGGGCCAGGTCGCTCATGGTCATGCTCGAGACCTGCACCAAATGCGGCGCCTGCGCCAACGCCTGCCACAGCTACCTCGGCACCGGCGACTTCAACAACATCCCCGCCGCCCGGGCCGACCTCTTCCGCAAAATCTACAAACGCTACTTCACCTGGACGGGCAAAACCATCGGCCGCTATATCGGCGCCGAGGACTACGACGCCGAAACGCTCGCCAAATGGGTCACCTACTTCTACCAGTGCAACGAATGCCGGCGCTGCGCCGTATACTGCCCCTTCGGCATCGACACCGCCGAAATCACCATTGCCGCCCGCAGCATCATGACGGCGCTTGGCGTCGTGCCCCGCTTCATGACCGGCGTCGCGGCCAATATGATAAAAACCGGCAACAACATGGGCATCCCCAAGCCGGCCACTATCGACTGCTGCGAATTCATGGAAGACGAGATGAAGGAAGAGACGGGCCTCGAAATCAAGATACCTGTCGACAAACCCGACTCGGATATTCTCTACATCCCGTCCTCGGCCGACTTCTTCTCCAACGTCGACACCATGATCGGCGTGGCGAAGTTTTTCCACGCCATCGGCGCCAACTGGACCATTCCCTCCACCGTCCTCGAGGCGGCCAACTTCGGCCTCCTCTTCAGCATGGACGCCATGAAGGAACAGAACCAGCGGATGCGCGACGCCGCCAAAATGGTGGGCGCCAAGCTCGTCGTTCAGGGCGAATGCGGCCACGGCTGGCGGGCAGCCAAAATGTACACCGAAGGCGCCAACGGCCCCGCTCCTTTTGGCATCGTCCACATCCTCGAATACACCTACCAGCACCTGTCCAAGCTCAAACTCGACAAACTGCCCTGGCGGGTCACCCTCCACGACCCCTGCAATTACGCACGGGCCGGCGACATCATCGAGCAGCCGCGGGAAATCCTCAAAGCCTGTGTCACCGAATTCGTCGAAATGACCCCCAACCGCGAGCGCAACTTCTGCTGCGGCGGCGGGTCCGGCATCCTGATGGACGAAATGATGGACATTCGCATGCAGCTTGGCAAAAAAAAGGCCGAACAGGTCAAAGAACTCCTGCCCCTCGACTACTTCGCCACGCCGTGCTCCATCTGCAAGGCCCAACTGCCTCACGTGATGAAGCACTACGGCATGGAAGACCTCAAAATGGGCGGCGTCATGGACGTTGTCGGCAAGGCTATCGTCCTGGCATAAATCGAAACACTTTTCACATATAAATCAAAGGGAGGTATAATCATGTCAAACATTGACGTAAAAGGCAAGCAGATCGAAGTCGACGAAGACGGCTTCCTGGTAGATCCCGACGTCTGGAATCAGGATATCGTCGAAGCGTTCGCCAAACTTGAGGACGTCACTGAACTCACCGAAGATCACTGGAAGGTCATCAACTACCTGCGCGACTACTACAAGCAGTTCGGCATCGCTCCGATGATCCGCAAGCTTTGCAAAGACACCGGCTTCAGTCTCAAACAGATCTACGACATGTTCCCGTCAGGCCCTGCCAAGGGCGCCTGTAAGCTGGCCGGTCTGCCCAAGCCTACCGGTTGCGTCTAAAATCCAAAACCGCCACGCCGCTTGTGACTCCTCACAAGTGGCGTGGTCTTTTCCCGGCAAATTATAACACTTCTTTATATCATCATCAAATATTATTATCAGTGCACGTTAGGGGATTCACAATGTTCCTGGCGAAGTGATATAAGGTAAGATTGTAGCGGCCCAAGACGTTCAAATGGGGGTGATAGGCCGAAAGAAGACGCAATTTTCTGTTCCACCCCGTGAACACGAAGGATTTATTCAAAGGAGGAATAATTCATGGCAGGTGCTCCTCAATCGGCTCTTCCCTGGTACGAGCGGGAAGATACCTGGGCAATCATTATCGGTTTGGGCCTCACTTTCCTCATTTCCATCACCTTCTTCGTTGGCGGCATCGGCTTCTTCAAAACGATGGCCGTCGGCATCGCCGGCTGGGACTTCGGCAAGACCGCCAAGCTCTGGGACAGCCTCGCTAAGAGTACGGCCGGCATAATTTACCTGTATGTGTTCTTCATGATCGCCTTCGGCATCGCCGCCAAGACGATGAAGATCAACCTCAACAACTACTTCGCCGGCTTCACCGTCCTGTTCATCATCTCCGTCTTCATCACCGCGCTCGGCTCCAACAGCTTCCTGAAATACTGGCAGCTTGAGACCCCGCTGCTGGCCCTGCTGTTCGGCATGCTCATCAGCAACACCATGACGCTGCCCAAGTGGTTCCAGTCGGCCCTCAAAACCGAGTTCTACGTCAAGACCGGTATTGTCCTCATGGGCGCCACCCTGCCGTTCACCATCATCATGCAGGCCGGCCCCATGGCCATGCTCCAGGCCACCATCGTAGCGGCCACCACCTTCTTCAGCATCTTCTGGGCCGCCACCAAGCTGTTCGGCCTCGACCCCCGCTTCGGCGCCTGCCTCGGCGCCGGCGGCTCGATCTGCGGCGTGTCCGGCTCGATCGCCATCGGCGGCGCCTGCCGGGCCGAGAAAGAGCACGTCTCGGTCGCCATCTCCATGGTTATCGTCTGGGCGGTCGTCATGGTCATCCTGCTGCCCATCTGGTGTAAAGCCCTCGGCATGGCCCCCGGGCCGGCCGGCGCCTGGATAGGCACCTCCGAATTCGCCGACGCCGCCGGCTTCGCCGCTGCCGCCACCGTCGGCGACGAGCGCGCCATCAAGACCTTCACCCTCATGAAGGTCGTCGGCCGCGACATGTTCGTAGGCATCTGGGCTCTCCTGGTCGCCTGGCTGTCCGTCACCGTCTGGGAGAAGAAGGAAGGCAACGGCAACGGCTCCGAGCGCGTTGACATCGGCGAGATCTGGCGCCGCTTCCCCAAATTCGTCATCGGCTTCTTCGTAGCCTCCATCTTCACCACCATCCTCATCGCCTCCGTCGCCCCCAAAGTAGGCTCCGCCTACTCCAAGGACGCCCTCGGCCCGATCAAGACCCTCCGCGGCTGGACCTTCACCTGGACCTTCCTGTCCATCGGCTTCACCACCCGCTTCCGCGAACTGACCTCCTTCGGCTGGAAGCCGTTCGCCGCTTTCACCATCGGCGTGCTCATCAACGTGCCGCTGGGCTACTGGCTGTCCAACCACGTGTTCGTAGACTACTGGCTCAACGTCAAATAATTTTGCTGCAGGAAAGGCCCGGCAGTCTTACTGCCGGGCCTTTTTCGTGGTAGCCTTTCCGCCTTTATGGTATACTTTTTAACGGAGGCGATAACATGAGCGAAACCTACCGGCCGGTGGTCAACCACCTCACCCGCATCATCCTCAAACTCATCGAAGAACCGGTACCCTACGACCTCGTAGCTTCCCCGGACCAGCCCCCCACAGCCGACAACGTCCGCCGCTTCGGCGAACGCCTTGCCCGTCGCGCCGACCGGGTGGCGGCGATGATTGAGGCCCTCGCGGCCCGCGGCTTCACCTTCAAATTCGAAAAAGACCGCGTCTTCGCCGACTCCAACGAGATGGAAGCCCAGGAAGCCAAACGCTACCTTATCTCCCAGGGGTTCGCAGACACCGAATTTCAGGTGCTCCTCGAATACGCCCGCAAATGGGGCGTACTCTGATACCGGCGGTTTAAAAGACTCATCTGCGTCGTTGCTCCTCAGGGCGCTTGCTAGTGTACATTCGAGTACACGTCGCGGCGCGCCCTTCCGGTGCGCCTTGCATCTGAGCCTTTTAATTCCGCCTTAGCCTTGTGTAGTTAGTAGGAGGCAAGTATGATCCAAACCTGGAACGTTCCCCGCGTGGTCATCGGCGCGCCGCACGGCCATTCCGGCAAGACCACCATCAGCATCGGCCTGGTGGGAGCCCTCCGTGAGCAGGGCCGTGCCGTCCAGCCCTTCAAAAAAGGACCCGATTACATCGATCCCAGCTGGCTCGGCTACGCCGCCGGCCGGCCTTGCCGCAACCTCGACTGCTACTGGATGAACGACGCGCAGATAAGGGAAACCCTCCAGCGGGGGACGGAAGGGGCCGATATCGCCCTCATCGAAGGCGCCATGGGCCTGTTCGACGGCGTCGACCTCAAGGGCACCGGCAGCACCGCCCAAATCGCCCGCATCACCAAATCGCCCGTCATCCTCGTCGTCGACGTCACCCGCACCACCCGCAGCATCGCTCCCCTGGTGCTCGGTTTCATGAACTTCGAGCCCGACCTCGCCATCGCCGGCGTAATCTTCAACAAAGTCGCCCGGGCGCGCCACGAAAGCATGCTCAGGGCGGCCATCAAGGAATACTGCGGCATCCCCGTGCTGGGAGCCGTCCCCAAGAACGCCTACAGCGTCTTTCCCGAGCGCCACCTTGGCCTGGTGCCGGCCGCCGAGCACGGCGCCGTCCGCGAAGCCGTCGCCGGCAACATCGCCGTCGCCGCCCGCCACCTCGACCTTGCCGCCATTCTCGCCGTCGCCTCCCAGGCTCCCGCCCTTGCGGCCGTCGCCGCCGGCGGACGTCTCGGCCGGCAGGTCGCGGCCAGGATCGGCATCATCCACGACCAGTCCTTTACCTTCTATTACCCGGAAAATATAGAAGCCCTGGCTGCCGCCGGGGCTGAGCCGGTATATATCAACAGCATGTCCGACCGGGAACTGCCGCAGCTCGACGGCCTGTACATCGGCGGCGGCTTTCCCGAAGTATTCGGCGAAGCCATCGCCGCCAACACCGGCCTCCGGCGGGCCATCGCCCGCGTGGCCGAAGAAGGCCTGCCAATATACGCCGAGTGCGGCGGACTCATGTACCTCGGCCGGGAAATAATCTGGGACGGCCGCAGCTATCCGATGTGCGGCGTGCTGCCGTTCTCCGTCGTCGTCGAAAAAGGGCCGCAGGGCCACGGCTACACCTTGATGCGCAGCCTCGCAGGCAACCCCTACTTCGCACCGGGGGCCGAGGTCAAGGGCCATGAATTCCACCACTCGCGTCTCGCCGATGCCGACCCCGGCCTGCGCTACACCTACGAAGTCGTCCGCGGCCACGGCATCGACGGCCGCCGCGACGGCATCCTCCACAAAAACACCTTTGCCACCTACAACCACATCCACGCCGTGGCCAATCCGGAGTGGGCGACGAAGTTCGTAGCCCTCGCCACCCAGTGGCGGCGCGCAAAAAAAACAGGCCGTTGAAGGCCTGCTTTTTTTGCATTTTTAAGCCAAATGCCAGCCGGAAATAGTGAGGTTCTTGAAGCCGAAATAGCTGTGAAGCACTACCCTGAGAGGCTGGTCGGGCAGTTCGTACGGCACGAACACGGTTACGCCGTCGATGTCCCGCTTCTCGTAGTACTCGCGGTCATACGGCGGTTCGCCGAAGCGGACGGCGGGGCAATCCCGCATGTGGATGCAACAGGTCCCGACGGCCGGCGGAATGTCAAGATAAATGGGCTTATTCTGCTCGCGGATGTAAGCGGCGGCATCGGGGTTAATGGTCAGCATTGGCATTCCTCCGTTTATCGATAGTCTGCCGGCAAGCGGGATTACCGCAATATAATTCGCGATGAACGTGGCTTTTCCCTGCCCCGTTATATTATATGCCCATTTTGCGAAATGTAGGAGGGTTGGCTACATAACGAGTGAAGACATATCTGCTTTTCCTATTATTTACATTTGGCTGGTTTAGTTGACGACAGGGGAGGAGGGGACGAAGCACTACAATATCTTGGCGGAGGTCGGCGGCAAACCGGCCTTATTTTCGTATAGTGAAAAATTATGGTCAATTTCTTGCCGTTTCGACACCGGCTAAGCAGGAATTAACCGTGTTATAGCGAAATTTAGAAAATAATGCAAGGTACGACAACTTTACACCGGTTAAACAGTGGAATGCGATGACGTGTAAAAAACTATGTGGTCACTTATTTTACACTGAGCTAGTAGTGAACCCCTCCGGACTGTAATGGTTTGGCGGGGTTCTATTATTTTGTGCGAACGGGGGTGACGGCCATTAGGCAGATACCGCTCCAGCAGGCAACCGGCGACATGATACTTGCCAATGATATCATCAACGGGCACAACCAGGTTCTCGTAACGGCCGGCACGCCGCTCCGGCAGGAAATCATCGCCTTGCTCGGCAAGCACGGCATCAACTCCATCAGCGTCCGCGACGCAACCGAAAAGCCCAACAAAGAGCTGTCCACCGTTCCCAACCTCATCAGCGCGGCCACCAGGCTCAGCATGATCCAGGCCATGCAGAACGCCTATCGCAACCGCGGCGGAATCGCCGCTCACCTGCCGTACCTGCGCGAATGCATCCACAGAGTCATCGAGGAACTGTCGGCCCACGGCAACCTTTTGATCTACCTGTCCGATATCAGGCAGAAAAGCGATTACCTCTACGGGCATTGCGTCGACGTCGGCGTCTTCGCCGTAGCCTTCGGCATGGCAATGGGCCTCTCGCGCGACGAAATATACATCCTGGGAATCGGCGGGCTGCTGCACGACTACGGCAAAAACAGCATCCCCAACGAAATCCTTGAGAAAAACGGCCCGTTGACACCGGATGAATTCGAGCAGGTCAAGAAACACACCTCGTTCGGCTACAACACCCTGCGGGCCGAAACCAAGGTGGACTGCCGCATTGCCCTGATGGCCCTCCAGCACCACGAGCGGCCCGACGGACGGGGCTACCCCTGGGGCATCGCCGACGATAAAATTCATCCGCTGGCCCGCATCGTCGCCGTAGCCGACGTCTACGACGCTCTTATCACCGACCGGGTTTACCGGCCCCGCATTTCCGCCCACGAGGCCATCGCCATCATCAACGCCGGCGCAGGCACCCAGTTCGACAGCCAGGTCGTCGCCGCCGTCAATAAAATCGTCGTTCCCTACTATATCGGCAGCGCCGTTAAATTCGACAACGGCCAAGCCGGCGCGGTGGTGCGGATTAACAGCCAGGAGCCGTCCAGACCGGTTGTCTGGACGCGTGAGGGCATTGTCAATCTTCTTCACCAGCGGAATCTGCGGATCGTTGCCGTGGTATAAAGGCCCGCCGGGAGTATAACCGCTCCGGCGGTTGTTTCATTTTTTGGCCAGTTGCCGCCGCCGCACGCCGTTACCGGTGATTTTTTCGCCCCTGCCGCCGGCGGGCTGTCCGAAATTGTAAACATAACGCGTAACAATGAATAGGATATAGTGACCGACTACGCTTTAGTGGAGGTGGTACTAGAGTGGAATTGCAGGATTTCCACCTCGCGCCCTGCCAGGGTGCCGAATTCAGCGACGTATTGTCACTGATACAATTGCAGAACTCCTATATTAATAAGATATACAAACTTATCTATTTGCTGAACCATGACCTGGCAGTGGCCACCAGCAGCGAGTTTCAGGAATTCAGTGTCCACTTCAATACTTTCGCCCAGCACCAGGCCAGCAGTGAAGGCTTCAGCCAGGCCATCGACTCCATAAAGGTTTACCATTACGTTCTCCTCGAAAAACTCCTCGACAGCCAAGTGCTGGCTGCCGCCGAGCAGCTGGAGATGGCCGCCGGACACCTTGAACTGATTGCCCGCAATCCCAAGCTCAGGATAAATCCGCAGGTGCTGCTACTCAACCAGAGCATCAGCCTGCTGGAGGAAAATCAGTTAAAAATAATGGAGAACCTAGAAGCTCTGCTGGTCGGGTCCCGCCAAAAAAACTTCCAGAACTGACTCACCGCAACAAATGGAGTTGAGCCAACCGGCGGGATATGGTAAAATATAATCCGAAAACGTGTCATGAAGACATAGCATTCCGGCAAGGAATATCTATGTCTTTTTTATTGCACATACAGGAGGGTTTTTCGTGACAACTGAGGAAAAATTAAGCCGGATGGAAGAAATTCTTGGCCTTCTCGGCAGCGTCGCGGTCGCCTTTTCCGGCGGCGTTGACAGCACCTTTCTGGCGGCGGCCGCGCAAAGGGCGCTGGGTGACAGGGTAGTGCTCGTCACCGCCCGTTCGGCCACCTCCTCGGCCGCGGAACTGACCGATGCGGCCGCCACCGCCGCAGCTTTAGGCATCAGACATGTCTGGCTGGACAGCGCCGAACTCGCCGACCCGGCTTTCGTCGCCAACGACCGCGACCGCTGTTATTGCTGCAAAAAGGGCCGCTTTACCGCCCTGGCGGCTTGGGCAAAGGACCACGGCTTCTCCTGGGTCGTGGAAGGCACCAACGCCGACGACCGCGGCGACTATCGCCCCGGCATGCGCGCCGTGGCCGAACTGCCGGCCGTCAGGAGTCCGCTCCTCGAAGCCGGACTGAGCAAAGACGAAATCCGCGCCGTATCCCGTCGCTGGGGCCTTTCCACCTGGGACAAGCCCAGCGCACCCTGCCTCGTTTCCCGGCTCGCCTACGGCCTGCCGGTAACCGAAGAACGGCTCCGCCAGGTGGAAGCCGCCGAGCTCGCCGTGCGCGCCCTCGTTTCCGGCCAGGTGCGGGTCCGCCATCACGGCGACCTGGCCCGCATCGAAGTGGCTCCCGAGGCGTTCGCCGACCTCGTCCGTCCCGACAACGCCGCCGCCCTCGTCGCCGCGCTCAAAGCCCTCGGCTTTGCCTACATAGCCCTAGATTTGGCCGGTTACCGCACCGGCAGCATGAATGAAATCCTCGAAGGGGTGTAACATGGACAACAAAACAGTCGCCGCCATTCTCGGCGAATTCCGGGACGGCCGGCTATCGATGGAGGAAGCCCTCGAAAAATTCAAGGACCTTCCCTACGAAGACCTCAATTACGCCAAAATAGACCACCACCGCATGCTTCGCCAGGGTTTCCCGGAAGTCGTCTTCTCGCAGGGAAAAACCCCCGCGCAGGTCGCCGCCATCGTCGAGCGCCTGGCCAGAGTCAACGGCAACGTGATCGCCAGCCGGGCCACCCCGGAAATGTACGAGGCGACACGCGCCCTCGTGCCGGATGCCTGCTACCATGAACTGGCCCGCATGATCGTCGTCCGCCGGGAAGAAGTCGCCGTCGACGAGGACCGGGTAGTGCTTGTTATGACGGCCGGCACCAGCGACATTCCGGTCGCCGAGGAAGCCGCCCTCACCGCCGAAATCATGGGCAACAAAGTCACGCGCGTCTTCGACGTCGGCGTCGCCGGCATCCACCGCCTCCTCGCCCAGCACCATACCATCGAACAAGCCAACGTCATAATCGTCGTCGCCGGCATGGAAGGCGCCCTCGCCAGCGTCGTCGGCGGCCTGGTCGCCAAACCCGTCATCGCCGTGCCCACCAGCGTCGGCTACGGCGCCAACTTCGGCGGCATCGCCGCCCTGCTTGCCATGCTCAACAGCTGCGCCGCCGGCGTCGCCGTGGTCAACATCGACAACGGCTTCGGCGCCGGGCGCCTTGCCAGCATCATCAACAAAATGAGGTGAAACCGTGCGCACCCTGTATCTGGACTGCTTCAGCGGCATCAGCGGCAACATGCTTCTCGGCGCCCTCATCGACCTCGGCCTGCCGGAAGACTACCTGCGCG
Organism: Selenomonadales bacterium; assembly: GCA_029976065.1. Taxonomy (GTDB): domain Bacteria; phylum Bacillota; class Negativicutes; order Sporomusales; family UBA7701; genus Anaeroselena. Next base: position 134,293 of record JARKNV010000069.1, on the reverse strand, counting down.
GCGAACTCGCCAAGCTGCCCGTCGACGGCTACGATCTCATCATAAAAAAGGTCGAGAAACAAGGCATCGCCGCCACCTACCTCGACGTCAAGACCGGCTTTTTCGGCCGCCGCCACCGCCATCTGCCCGACATCAACACCCTCATCGACGACTCCGGTCTCCCCGCCGCCGTCAAGGACGAAGCCAAAAAAGTCTTCCTGCGCCTGGCCGAAGCCGAAGCAAAAGTTCACGGCACCACCGTCGACAAAGTCCACTTCCATGAAGTCGGCGCCGTCGACACCATCGTCGACATCGTCGGCACCGTCCTCGGCCTTCACTGGCTGGGCGTCGAGCGCGTCTACACCTCCAAGCTCAGAACAGGCAGCGGCTTCGTCAAATGCAGCCACGGCCGCATGCCCATCCCCGCCCCGGCAACCGCCGAACTTCTCTGCGGCATACCCTGGGAACACGGCGACATCGCCAAAGAACTGGTCACCCCCACCGGCGCCGTCCTCGTGGCCTCCTTCGCCGCCGCCGCCGCCGGTCCCCCGGCCGGGTTCATCAGCGACGCCATCGGCTACGGCGCTGGCTCCTGGGACCTTGAAACCCCCAACGTCCTCAGAGCCATCCTCGGCCGGCTGGCCGACGACCGGCAGCCGGCCGAATACCTCGTCGTCGAGGCCAATATCGACGACCTCAATCCCCAGCTCTACCCCCATACCATGGACAGGCTCTTCGCCGCCGGCGCCCGCGACGTCTGGCTGACGCCCATCGTCATGAAAAAAGGCCGTTCGGCCGTGCAACTGTCCGCCCTTACCGACAGCGCCGCCTTTCCCGCCGTCGCCGCCGTCCTCCTCGCCGAAACGACCACCATCGGCATGCGCTACCATGCCGTCAGCCGCCTGGAGGCCGAACGTGAAATGACCGCCGTCGACACCCCCTGGGGGCAGGTGCGGGTCAAGGTCAGTGCGGTCAAAGGCCGGGTGGCCAACGTCGCCCCCGAGTATGAAGACTGCCGGGCTTTAGCCGTCGAGCACGGCCTGCCGCTCAAGATCGTCTGGCAGAAAGCCCTTTCCCTCGCCTGGCAGCATTACGGCCTGGACGAAGGAGAGCAGCGGTAACATGGCGCAAACGCAAGGAGCGGAGGTGATTGAATGGCCCCGAAGGTGAAATATTACGCCGTCAGGTCCGGCCGGGAGCCGGGGGTGTATCGGACCTGGGCCGAGTGCCAGGCGCAGGTCCATGGTTATCCGGGGGCGGCGTTCAAAGCCTTTCCCACCGAACAGGAAGCCGCCGACTTTGTCGCCGGCCTGTCGTCGGCCCGCGGCCCGGAAGAGGCAATGCCGGCGCCGACCGGGGGCGGCTGGGACATATACGTCGACGGCACCTTCCGCCAGGAAGACAATAAATACGGCTGGGCCTTCGTCGTATACCGGGACGGGGAAATCGTCCACAGCGACAGCGGGGCCGGCGAAAACGAAGCGGCGGCGGCCATTCGCAATGTCGCCGGTGAACTGTCCGCCACCATGCGGGCGGTAAAATGGGCCAACGACAACAGCGCCAAACCGGTCACCATCCACCACGACTACGTCGGCATCGCGGCCTGGGCCGAGGGCGAATGGAAAACAAACAACCCGTTCACCCTCGCGTACGCCAAGTACATCCGCCCCTATCTGCCGTGGGTGGCTTTCAACAAAGTGCCCGGGCACGCGGGCGTGGCCGGCAACGAAATGGCCGACAAGCTCGCCCGCGAAGCCCTGAATAAATCAGCCGGGCAATAATGGCCCCGAGAAATCGCAAAAAAATGCGTAAAACCGTGAAAACTATATATCTATTTGCCCCTTAATGCAGGAAAACAGCGGAAAATGTCTAAATAATTGACAAATATGGGTATCTGTTTTGCCGACCCAGTGTTTTTCGCTATATTTGCGAAAAGGGGAGTATAAATGATCCGGGTAATCACCAAACGGTACCGGATTGACGAAGTCAAGCCCGGCATGGAGCTGGCAGGCAGCTTAATCACCGACAACGACAAATTCGCTCTCGGCGAGGGCACCGTCCTCACCCCGAACCTCATCCAACGCCTGAAAGGGTGGGGGGTGGGGGTCGTCGACATCCGCCATGTCGTCGACAGCGCCGACAAAGAACCGCCGCCCCTGTCCGAAACCCAAGTGGCTGTTTCCAGCGGCTACAACGATACCGTGACCACCCTGAAGCGCTCCTTCGAAACCATCCGTTTTTTCAAACAGGTACCGCTCAAGGAAATGCGCGAACTGGCCGACAGCACCCTTGAACCCTTCATCAACACCTCCGGTATCCTCAACCACCTGCAGGTCGTCCAGCGCCAGGACGACTACACCTTCTACCATTCCATCGACGTAGCCGTGCTCTGCGGCGTCGTCGGCCGCTGGCTGGGCTACCGCGGTGACGAACTGAAGGACCTGGTGCTGGCCGGTCTCCTCCACGACATCGGCAAAACCCAGATCCCCCTGGAGATACTGCGGAAACCGGGCAAACTAACCCCGGCCGAAATGGAGGTAATGCGCCTCCATACCACCCGCGGCTATAACCTCGTCAAGGAACTCGGCCTGCCCACCTCGGTCATGTACGCCATCCTCCAGCATCACGAGCGCGAGGACGGCAGCGGCTACCCCATCCAGGTCGTCGGCAGCAAAATTCATCCCTTCGCCAAAGTCGTCGCCGTCGTCGACATATACGACGCCATGACCTCGGACAAGGTATACAGCAAGAAAGTAACCCCCTTCGCGGCCGTGGAAGCCTTGATGCGCGACATGTACGACAAGCTGGACCCCAACATCTGCACCGTCTTCCTCAATAACGTCCGTGACTATTTCATCGGCAACGTTGTCCTGCTAAGCGACGGACGGGAAGCCGAAGTCGTCTATCTCGGCAAATTTATCTCCGCCCGGCCGGTGGTCCGTGACGAAAATGGGGAGTTTATCGACCTCGAGAGCAAAAAGGACCTCAGCATAATCAAGGTTACTCGCACCTGAAGCATTTTACGAAAAATATATTCCCTCGGCTACAGAGGCTGTTTTATAAACAGCCTCCCTTCGTCTATAACCGGACCGGTCGCATAGCCCGTACGGGGGCGGCCATATAATAACCCTACAACAACCAGAGGAGTGTTTCCGATATGAAAGCGGTCGTACTACTTTCCGGCGGGCTCGATTCCACCGTCTGCATGGCGGTGGCTGCCGCCGCCGGCTGCGAGCTGCTCCCCATCAGCTTCGACTACCAGCAGCGGCACAACCGCGAACTGGCCTGCGCCCGCCTGGTCGCCGAATATTACCGGGTCGAAAACCATCTCGTCATTACCACCAACATGGCCGCCATCGGCGGCAGCGCCCTCACCGACGCCGCCATCGCCGTACCCGCCGGCGACGTTACCCGGCACGACATCCCCGCCACCTACGTCCCGGCCCGCAACCTCATCTTCCTCAGCTACGCCCTCGGCTACGCCGAAAAGAGCGGCGCCGACCGCATCTACATCGGCGTCAACGCCCTCGACTACTCCGGCTACCCCGATTGCCGGCCCGAATTCATCCGCCTCTTCCAGCAGCTCGCCGATTACAGCACCAAAGCCGCCGTCCAGGACGGACGCCGCATCGCCGTGGAAACGCCCCTCATCGACCTGTCCAAAAAAGACATCGTCCTCCTCGGCACCAAGCTCGGCGCCCCCCTGCACCTCACCACCAGCTGCTATGCTGGCGGCGAAGCGGCCTGCGGGCAATGCGACAGTTGCCTGCTGAGACTCAAAGGCTTCAGTGAAGCCGGATTGACCGACCCCGTCAAATACAGCGGCCGGCCTTAGATTGAACGGTTTCGCTTAGGAGTGGATTACTCATGAAAGACGTGCAAAGCCTGGCCGACGAACGGGGCATCGCCATCCAGAAAGTCGGCGTGAGCGAAGTCCATCTGCCCTTCCTCATCAAACGCAAAAGCGGCTCATTCCAATCTGTGCTGGCCAACATCAAACTGACCGTCGACCTCCCCAAAGAATACAAGGGCACCCATATGAGCCGCTTCATCGAAGTGCTCAGCGACTGGAGCCAGAAGCCTGTATCCTACCGGGAAATGGAAGCCATCCTCGCCGACCTATCAGGCCGGCTGGATGCGCGGCGCGCCCACATCGACATCGCCTTCAAATATTTTATCGAAAAAACCGCCCCCGCCAGTGGCCTGAAAAGCCTGCTCGATTACGACTGCGTGTTCGCCGGCGGTCTGCAGCAGGGCAGCCACCTCGATTTCGTCCTCGGCCTCACCGTCCCCTTCACCTCCCTGTGTCCCTGCAGCAAGGAGATCTCCTCCTACGGGGCTCACAACCAGCGCGGCCTCATGCGCGCCAAAGTCAGGTTCCAGCCCGGCCGCTTCATCTGGATCGAGGACCTGGCCGCGATCATGGAAGCCCAGGGGAGCGCCCCCGTATTTTCCCTCCTCAAGCGCGAGGACGAGAAATACGTCACCGAGCTCGCCTACGAAAACCCCAAATTCGTCGAAGACGTCCTCCGCGACCTGGTCCTGGCGTTCAGGGCCCTGGACGGCGTTGCCTGGTTCGAGGTCGAATGCGAGAATTATGAGTCGATACATAACCACAGCGCCTACGCCTCCCACGTAGAGACTGTCGACAGATAACAGGGGAGGTGGGTTATAAAGCCCATCTGCGGCGTTGCTCCTCGGCTGCCATCCTGTGCGCAAGTTCTTGGCGCTTTTGCGCTTAGAACTGCGGCCTACCCTTTACGGGTGCAGCGTACGTTCGTGTACGCTTCCGGTGTCAGCCTCCGGTGCGCCTTGCATCTGGAACTTTCTAACCCACCTCGCACAGACTGTTATACGTCAACGACGATCTACATATATACTTAGCGGAATTAAGAAGCGGTACGGGGTAGCGGCATGAACTGGAAGCACTTTCTGGCGGAATGCCAAGAAATGAAAACCTGGCTGGCGGCTCAGGGCCTGGCGGCCGAACGGGGCCTCCTGACCGTGCTCGTCGCCGTGCTGCGCGGCGGCCTGCCCGCCGAGGCCGTCGCCGCCCAGGCGGCTAGAGCCCCGGCACTGTCCATTGCCGCCAGCGGGCCGCCTTGCGCCGGCGACACCGAAATACCCGACCGCATCCACACCATCATCTCCCGCTGGCTGTGCACCCTGCCCCGCGATGCCTGGCTCCTCGGCGAACTTTACGAAAAGCTCGCCCTCGGCCGCCGGGCCCAGGGCCTTTTCTATACCGCCCCCCAGATAATCGATTTCATCCTCGCCGGCACCGTCGCCCAAGCCGACGTAATCGCCGACCCGGACATAAAAATTCTCGACCCTGCCTGCGGCTGCGGCAACTTTCTCCTCCGCGCCTACGACCTCCTCCGGGCCCGGTTCACCGCCGACCGTACCGTCCTCGCCCGCCGGTTCCCGGATCGCGACTGGTCGGACGACGGCATCCACCGGCATATCCTCACCCGCAACCTGTGGGGCGCCGATATCGACGGCCTCGCCGCCGAAACCGCCGCCGCCGGGCTGCTGCTCAAAAGGCCGGCCGCCAGTGGCGGCCTATGCCCCAACATCCTCGTCTGCGACAGCCTTCGCCGGCCGGAGCAGGGCGCCGGCGGCGACCGGGCCTTCTGGTCGGCGCGGTACGATTTCGTCGTCGGCAACCCGCCGTACCTGTCCTTCGGCCTGCGGGGCGCCCGGCGCCTCGACCGCGACTACGAAGCCTATCTGCGCAGCGCCTTCAGCGCCTCGGCCGAATACAAACTCAGCTATTACGTCCTCTTCCTCGAGCGCGGCATCGAAATGCTCGTCGAAGGAGGGCGGCTGGGGTTCATCCTCCCCGACAGTTTCCTGCTCGGCCGCTACTACTCGAAAATCCGCCGCTACATAATGGACCACACCGCCATCGAAACCATGGCCCACATTTCCTTGCCGGTGTTCAAAAACGCCGCCGTCGGCATGTCGGCGATCAGCATCCTGCGGCGGGAAAGCGATCCTGCGGCCCGCAGCCGCCAGGCGGTTACCATCCGCCAGGTTGAAAGCAAGGACGACCTCAAGGCCGGCGCGGCCGGGTGCTCCTATTCCCAGAGCTACTTCGCCGCGCTCCCCCATCAGCGGTTCCGGCTGTTTTCCGATTTGACGGTCAAAAACCTGATTGATAAAATAGATAATAGCAATGAGCCCCTGGCAAATTTTGCATCCGGGCACACCGGCGTCCGCTCCGTCTCCAAGCAGAGCGACATCATCGGCCCGGCCTGCGCCGGCCCCACCTGGCGGCGCGGGCTTATCTCCGGCAGCCAGGTCGAGCGCTACGGCCTCACCTACGAGGGCCACTGGCTCAACATCGACCCCGACCGGCTCTACAAAGGCGGTTGGGACCCGGCCATCGTCGGCATCCGCAAAATCCTCGTCCGCCAGACGGGATTCACCCTCACCGCCTGCATCGACGACAACGGCTATTACCACCTCAACAATCTTCATAGCTTTGTCGCCAGAAGCGGCGCCGTCACCCTCGACTACCTGCTGCTGCTTCTCAACTCCCGGCTGCTGTCCTTTTACTATCACGCCGTTACCATGGAATACGGCCGGTCGATGGCCCAGACCGACATCGACACCCTCGAACTCCTGCCGGTCAAGGTCCATGCCGAAGCCAACGCCCGCGCCCCCGAGCTCGTCAGGATAATGACCACCGTCGTCCGCCGCCGCCGCGATGGCGACAGCGGCGCCGCCGCCCGTGTCGCCGCCATGGACGACCTTTTCAACCAGATGGTTTACAAAATTTACGACCTTTCCGCCGCCGAAATCGCCCTCGTCGAAGACTACGAGGCCAAGTTGTCGGCCCGCCGGTCACGCCGTCGCCGGCCTACGCACTGATTATATTCCGGGAGGTATCCGTATGAACATCACCTGGGCCGACCGCGTAGCCACCATGGAAGATCCCGCCGTCAAAATGATGCTCAAAATAACCCAGCGCACCGACATCACCTCCTTCGCCGGCGGACTGCCGTCGGCCAGGACGTTTCCCGTCGGCCGCCTGGCGGCCGCCTATACCGCCGTGCTCAACGAGCAGGCCGGGGCCGCCCTCCAGTACAGCCTTGCCGAAGGCTACCCGCCGCTGCGCGAACTGCTCGTCCGGCGCCTGGAGCGCACCGGCATCGCCTGCGGTCCCGAAAACATCGTCATCACCAGCGGCTCCCAGCAGGCCATTGATTTCATCGGCCGCCTGCTCCTCAACCCCGGCGACCTGATCGCCGTCGAAAACCCCGCCTACCTGGCCGCCCTGCAGCCTTTCCGCAGCTACCAGGCCAGCTTCCTGCCCGTGCCCATGGAAAGCGACGGCATGGACGTCGACGCCTTGGCCCGCCAGCTCAAGAAAGTGCGGCCCAAATTCATCTACGTCAACCCCAACTTCCAGAATCCCACCGGCATAACCCTCAGCCTCGAAAAGCGCCGTCGCCTCGGCGAACTGGCCGCCGAACACGAAATACCGCTGCTCGAAGACAATCCTTACGGCGAACTCCGCTTCGGCGGCCCCGACATTCCCCCGATCAAAAGCATTGCTGACAGCGACTGGGTCATGTACACCGGCACCTTCTCCAAAGTCATCGCCCCCGGCCTCAGGGTAGGGTGGTTCGTCGCCCATCCCGACATTGCGAACAAAGTAACAGCCGCCAAACAGCTCAACGACATCCTCACCAACTCCCTGACCCAGCGGGCGCTCCACCGTTACCTTGTCGACAACGACCTCGACGCCCACATCGCCACCATCACCGGCTTTTATCACCGCCAGCGCGACGCCATGCTCGCGGCCCTTGCCGCCAGCTTTCCCGCCGGCGTCTCTTGGACGCTGCCGGAAGGCGGCATGTTCATCTGGGTCACCCTGCCGCCGGCCCTCGATGCCCGCGAACTGCTGACCAAGGCCATTGACGACGCCAAGGTCGCCTATGTGCCCGGCACGCCCTTCCACACCGACGGCGGCGGGCATAACACCTTCCGCCTCAGCTTCGCCAATACCGGCGAAGAGGAAATCGCCGCCGGCATAGCCCGCTTGGGCGCACTACTGGCCCGGCACGTGTAACGAGAAGGAGAAAGGGAGCCTTCGCCAGGCTCCCTTTCAGGCCGTTGATAAAGCCCCATCTGCGTCGTTGCTTCTCAGAGCGCTTGCTTGCGTACGTTTTGAGTACGCGGCGCGGCGCGCTCGCACTCTTTCGGGTATAAGCGAGCACATCAACGCTGAAGCGTTGTGTGTCTGCTTATCCGGTGCGCCTAGCATCTGGGACTTTCTGAACGGCCTGACACAATACGAAGTCTCTCTGTAAGGAAAAGGGAGCCTTCGCCAGGCTCCCTTTACGTCATGCTTACTTGATATTCTTATCCGAAGTTTTGACCTTTTGCTGTCCCGACTGGCCGCTCTGGCTGCCGCTTTTGCCGCCGTAATCGTTGTTGGCGTCGAACTTGGCGGTCATTGTCCCGGCGCCGCTGGCGCTGCCGCTCATCGAGCCGCTCATCCCAGAAGTGCCGCTCGTCCCCATCGTACCGCTCGTGCCAGACATGCTGCCGGCGGTGGACGATGTGTAATCCTGATTGGCGTCATGTTTGGCTGTCAGCGTGCCGAATTGAGACTTGGACTGCTGATTCTTTTTGTCCACAGAGAAACCTCCTCATAATAAACTGGAGACATGATTAGTATTATCCGCCCTATAGGCGGAATACCTGGAAAATTAGGGCAGACACGGCCTGCCGGGCAAACGGCGGGAAGAATATCGGCCCGTCGGTAAACACTAGTACCGCCACTGCGCCAAGAAAGGGTCCGCCAATGAAACTGCTCATCATAAACGCCGACGACTTCGGCCTTCACCCGGCGGTAAACAGGGCCGTCATCGCCGGTCACACCGGAGGCTGCATAACCAGCACCTCCCTCATGCCCGGCGCCGCCGCCTTTGCCGACGCCGTCCTCCAGGCTGGCCGCCACCCGTCCCTCGGCACCGGCGTTCACCTAACGCTGGTGGGGGAGAGGCCCGTCGCCGACCCCGCCTCCATCCCCACGTTACTCGACGACGCAGGCCGCTTTCCCGGACAGTACCCCGCCTTTCTCGCCCGCTTCCTGCGCGGCCGCGTCAGTATGGACGAAATACGCACCGAACTCACCGCCCAGGTGGCCAGGGCCGCCGCCGCCGGCGTAAAAATCACCCACCTCGACAGCCATCAGCACCTCCACGTCCTCCCCGGCATCATCGACATCGTCCTCGACCTCGCTGCCCGGTTCGGCATCAAAGCCCTGCGCATTCCCGCCGAGCCGCGCTTCTTCTTCGGCGGCTACCCGTGCACCGCCGGCCGGTTTGTAGGCCGCTTCGGCCTGTCGTCGCTGGCGTCGCTCGCCCGCATAAAAGCAAAACGGCGCGGCTTTGCCGTACCCGACCATTTCTTCGGCATGCTTGCCGGCGGCAACATGCGCCAGCAATTCCTGCTCACCATCCTCGACCGCCTGCCGGACGGCGCAAGCGAAATAATGGTTCACCCCGGCGACGACGACGCCGCGCTGGGAGCGCTTTACGGCTGGGGCTACCACTGGCAGGAGGAGCTTGCCGCCCTTACCAGCCCCCTCACCAGGCAGCGCCTCGCGGCCAACGGAATCAAGCTCATCTCCTTCGGGGAACTCGGCCATGAATAAATTCCAGCGGCGTCTCGCCCTGCTCATCCTGCTCGTCGGCGGCATATCCGCGGCCGTAATCTACTTCACCGTCGGCATCGACACCCTCAGCCACCTGGGGGCCTTCCGGCCCTGGTCGCTGGCCGCCGTCGCCGTGCTCATCGCCATCGGCATGTTTTTCGACGGGACACGGCTGCTCCATCTCGTGGGTATCGCCGGCCAGCGGATAACCTTGATCCAGGCGGTGCAGGTTATATTCAGCAACTACTTCGCCGCCCTCCTCACCCCGGGCGCTACCGGCGGGGCGGTCGCCCAGGTCATGTTTCTGCGGCGCGCCGGCGTACCCACCGGCATCGCCACCGTCGTCGTCTTTATCCGCACCCTCATGTCCATCATGTTCCTCTTCGTTTGCCTGCCGCTGGTCTTCGCCTACGATCCCCGCCTGCTGCCCTGGATACCGCCGCAGGTCCTCATCGCCGTCAGCGGCGCCATCGTCCTCGCCAGCGCCGCCGGCGTATGGTTCCTGCGCTCGCCGCTCTCCCTCAGGGTGCTGCGACGGTTTACCCGCCGCGTCGACCGTAGCCGCCGACGCCAGATATTCTCCCTTTACCGCGATACCCGCGGCGCCGTTTTCCTGCTGATCTCCGCGCCTCTCAGCATGCTCAGGGTATTCGCCGAATCGGCCGCCAGCCTGCTCGCCCTTTACGCCGTCGTTCCCGTCCTTTTCCTCGGCCTGGGGGCGGTCGTAGACTGGCCTTTGGTCATGGGGCGAATGATCTTTCTTAACATTCTGCTCTACTTCGCGCCGACGCCGGGCGGCTCCGGCATCGCCGAAGGCGGCTTCGTCCTCCTGTTCGGAGAGCTTCTCCCCCTCGGCACGGTCGGCATTCTTGCCGTCGCCTGGCGGATCGCCGCCGAATACCTGCCCTTTTCCATCGGCTTTTATTATACGGTCAAGGTGTTCGGTCAGGATTTCCTATTCGATCAGCCTCGCAAAACCGACCGTTGATAAGCGCCCATCTGCGTTGTTGTTACGCCAGGCGCTTGCTTGCGTACGTTCCGAGTACGCGGCGCGGCGCACCTGGCGTAGCCGCCTAGCATCTGGGCACTTTTGAACGGCCTTGTATAAAGCAGCAATTCATTTTAGAATATAAACCTTTTAGGAGGGCTTCCGTGAAAGTACTCGTCACCGGCGGGGCCGGCTTCATCGGCTCCCACATCGTAGACAAGCTTCTTGCCAAAGATTGCGCCGTCGTCGTCATCGACGACCTCAGCACCGGTCTGGCGGCCAACGTCAACTCCGCCGCGCGGCTCATCAAGCTCGACATCGCCCGCGACGATCTCAGGCCCGTTTTCGCCGCCGAGCGGTTCGACTACGTCATCCACCTCGCCGCCCAAACGGCGGTGCCAAAATCGCTGGACGCCCCGGATATCGACTGCGCCGTAAACGTTCTCGGCACCGTCAACGTACTCGAAGCCTCCCGCCTCAGCGGCGTAAAAAGGGTCATTTTCGCCTCCACCGCCGCCGTCTACGGCGCTAGTGAAGCCGTCCCCATCCCCGAAAATACGCCCCTGGCGCCGCTATCCTTCTACGGCCTCAGCAAAATGACGGCCGAAAACTACCTCAGACTCTACAAGGAAATCTTCGCCCTCGACTACGTCATCCTCCGCTACGCCAACGTTTACGGCGAACGGCAGGGCGACGCCGGCGAAGGCGGCGTGGTAAGCATCTTTGCCCGGCGCCTCGCCGCCGGCCAACACCTAGACATCTTCGGCGACGGCGGCCAGACGCGGGACTTCGTTTACGCCGGCGACGTGGCCGAGGCCAACTGGCTGGCCCTCGTATCGCCGGCCGCCAACGCCGTATATAATATAAGCACCAAGGAAGAAACCAGCGTCAGCGAACTGACCGCCCTGCTGGCTAAAGTGGCCGGACGCGAACCCGCCATCCGCCGCCAGCCTCCCAGGGAAGGCGACATCTACCGCTCCTGCCTCGACAACCGCGCCGCCGTCCGGGCGTTGCCCTGGCAGCCGCGGACGACCCTGCTCCAAGGCCTGGCCGCCACCTACCGCGCTCTGGTTGGCAGCCCGCCATCAATACACGGGAGGTAGCTATGACGGAAAGGTCCACCTTCGGCACGATCCTGCTGATCCTGATTGCCGCCTTCGTCATGTTCTATAATCTTGGCGGCATCCCGCTCCTCGATCCCGACGAACCCGTCTATGCCGAAACCGCCAAAGAAATGCTCAGCCACCAGGACTTCGTATCGCCGCGCATCTACGGCGAATACTGGTACGACAAACCCCCCATGTACTACTGGCTTGTGGCGGCTTCCTTCAAACTGCTCGGCAGCAGCGAATTCGCTGCCCGCCTGCCGTCGGCCCTCCTCGCCATCCTCGGCGCCCTCTACGTTTACTTCGCCGCCTCCCGCCTGTTCGGCGCCCGCGCCGGCCTGGCAGGCGCGCTTGTGCTCGTCACCAGCATCGAATACTTCTACCTCGGCAAAGCTGCGGTCACCGACATCACCCTCACCTTTTTCCTGACAGTGTCCCTGCTCGCCTTCCTCGAACGGCGTTACTACCTGTTTTACATCTGCGCCGGCCTCGCCACCGTCACCAAGGGGCCGGTGGGGTTCCTCTTTCCCGGCGCCGTCATCTTCCTGTACATGCTGCTGACCCGTAACTTCTCCCTCCTCAAGGAAATGAAAATCCCCGCCGGGATCGTTCTCTTCGCCCTGTTCGGCCTGCCCTGGTACGTCGCCATGTACGCCATCCACGGCAACGCCTTCGTCGATACCTTCCTCGGGTTTCACAACGTCACCCGCTTCACCAGCCCCGAGCATCCGGAAGGGGTGCTGTGGTACTACTTCATCCCCGTCCTCATCCTCGGCTTCCTTCCCTGGACGGCCGTAATGCTCCAGGCCGTATGGGCGGCCCTGACCGACAGCCGCCCCCAGCACCGCCGGCCCCTCGTGTTTCTCGCCATCTGGGCGGCCTTTATATTCCTGTTCTTCACCGCATCGCGGACCAAGCTCGTTTCCTACATCCTGCCCATGTATCCGCCGCTCGCCATAATCGTCGGCTGGTACCTCGACCGCATCATGGACTGGCGGCGCGGTGACCGGCCTTTCGCCTGGCCGCTGCTGCTGACCGTTTTCGGCGGCCTGCTCGCCGCCGGGGCCGTCTACGGCGCCTATAACGCCATGCCCGACCTTCTCCCCGGCGCCTACTTCACCGCCGCCGTCTTCATTGCCATGATCCTCGGCACCTGGTACTTCGTGGCCAAACGGGATGTAAGCCGGGCCTTCTGGCTGCAGATTGCCGGCATGGCCGTCTTTGTCGTCGTTCTCATGTCGCTGCTTTTCCCACCGGCCGCCCCGGCCTTTCACGCCCGCGACGTCGCCCAGGCCTTCACCGCTAACTACGACGGCAAGTCGCCCGTCTATGTCGTCAAATTCCTTCGCCCCGGTTTCGCCTTCTACTCCGGCGTATACGGCACCGAGCTGGCCTACGAACACTGGGGCGTTCCCGGCAAAGCCTACTTCGTCATCCGTCCGGGCGACTGGGACTGGATGAACAATACCGAAAAACAGAAGTTCAAGGTATTAGCCGCCGTCGGCGAAAAACTGCTGCTTGTCAAGCAGTGACGAAAGGACAGGACAATGCCCCTGCTCATCTTCCTGGCCGCACTGGCAGTATTCCTGCCCTTTAACGGCCTCATCCCCGTAACCGACCCGGTGGAAGCCAATTACGCCCTTACCGCCAAGGAAATGTTCCTCAGCGGCGACTGGCTGTCCCCTCAAATCTATGGCCAGTTCTGGTACGACAAGCCGGCCATGATCTACTGGCTGATCGCCGCCAGCTACAAAATCTTCGGCATCGGCGAATTCGCGGCCCGTTTCCCGGCCGCCCTCTTCAGCGCCGCCGGCGTAGCCTTCGCCGCCTGGTTCGCCGCCCGGCTTTACGGCAGCGGCTCGGCCGGAGTGCTGGCCGCCGTTGTCCTCGGCACCTCGCTCGAATACTGGGTAATCGCCAGGATGGTCATCACCGACGCCGTCCTGTTCTTTTTCGGCAGCGTCAGCCTCGCCGCTTTCTACCTCGGACTGAAAGGGGAGGGGAGGGGCTGGTTCATCCCCGCCTACGCCGCCGCCGGCCTGTCCGTCCTCACCAAGGGTCCGGTCGGCCTCGTCATGCCCGTCCTTGTCCTGTTCGCCTACATCGCGATAACCCGCCGCTGGGAACTCCTCGGCCGCCTGCGCCTCTTTACCGGCGCGGCCGTCTTCCTCGCCGTCGCCGCTCCCTGGTACCTCGTCATGTACGCCGTCCACGGCCGCGACTTCGTCGACACCTTCCTCGGCCTCCACAACTACCTGCGGGCCACCGTTTCCGAGCATCCCCAGGACAACGTCTTCTACTACTACCTCATCGTCTTCCCCGTCAGCCTCCTGCCCTGGACGGGCGTTTTCCTGCGCGCCCTCGTTGCCGGGCGCCGGCGGCCGCACTTCGCCTTCCTGGCCGTATGGACGGGCGTATTCATCGCCTTTTACACCCTTATGGCCACCAAATACCTCACCTACGTATTTCCCGCCCTGTTCCCCGCCGCCGTCCTCGTGGCCGGCGAACTCGACAAAATGTCGGCCGGCCGCCCCAAGCCCCTGCTCTGGCTCTCCCTGCCGGCGACGCTGTTGCTGGCCGTTTTTGCCGTCGGCGGCATATGGCTGCCGGAAGCCGCATGGTGGCCTCTCCAACTGGCTGCCGTTACCGGCGCGGCTGCCGTGCTATGGCTGGGGTACAAGGGGGAACCCTTTCGTCAACCGCTGGCCGCCGGCGCCGCTGTCCTGGTCGTAAGCCTGCTGCTCATCCACCAAGTGCTTGTCCCCATGGCCGCCGAACGCTCCGCCAAGCACGCCGCCGCCGCCCTGCCGCCCGCCGGCGCCACCGTCGCCATCATCGGCGAATACGCCACCTCCGCCGTCTTTTACAGCGGCTACGTCATCCCGCAACTCGTCGGAACAGTTGCCTCGCCCCAGGGAGTATGGGCCGGTAAATACACCATGCCCACCGAAGCGGTGGACGCTTTTACCGCCCGCACCGCCGGCCGGCCCGAAGTATACCTGCTTGTCGGCAAAGGCGGCGCGCCGCTGCCGGGGTACAAAAAAATTGCGGAATTCGAACGCCACGCCGTTTACAAAAAAGGAATCGGCCGTTGATAAGCCCCCGTCTGCGTCGTACCCGCAAGGGGCAGGCCGCAGTTCTAAGCACTAAAGCGCTAAGAACTTGCGCACTTGCTCCTCAGAGCGCTTGCTAGCGTACGCAACCAAGTACGCTAGCAAGCGCTCGCACCCTGTCGGGGATAAGCGATCACATCAACGCTAAAGCGTTGTGTGTCTGCTTATCCGGTGCGCCTTGCATCCGGGGACTTCTGAACGGCCGCGGGAATTCAATAATAGAAAGAGAACGAAAAGAGAGTGCCTTGCGGCACTCTCTTTTCGTTTACCATAATAGCTAGCTCCCCAGCTCCATCACTTGCGGGCCCGCGCCTCGCGGCGCCGAGGGATAAGCAAACTGGCAGAAAGCGGGGTTGAAATCGGGCTGAGCCATCCGCTCCAGCAGCAGGCCGGCAACTTCGCCCTCGAAATTGATCAGCTCCTCCTCGGAAAACACCGCGTCCTCTACCAGCACCAGCAGATACGGTTCCGCCTCCGGCGCGTCGGCGGGCACGCTGTCGCGGTCCAACGGAATCGCCGGGATAAGCCGCAGTGAGGCCAGATACTCGCCGGCGGAATCCTCGACCATGGCGCGGTAAGTATTGAACCAAAGCGTGCGGGCAAGTTTAATGTTCAGTCCAGTGGCCGGATTATCCATGAAGCACGTCCTTTCCGTCATCTCTCGGTAACACGACCATTATATCATTTTCCCCGCGCCGCGCCCACCAACCGTTTAATGACGCCATGCGCCGGCCATAATACTAGTGAAATGAAGAAGGGCGGGGAGGTGAAAGCGTGGAACTCGTGCACTCATATATCTGGCCGGTAATTATTGGCTTCATCTTTTGCCTCTTGATCAATCCGTTGATCGCCGGACCGGGATTTATCCTCTGGCTGGCGGTCATGTACTATGTCCGTAAACGCGTTGCCGACACCTCGGAAAACTGATTATTGTTCACAGATGTTTTTCCTTTGAGGATTAACGTTTTTTTTTGAAGGATTTTGTATCCTCTTGTAGTGGCGGCTAATTCTCGCCTGTCTGTACGTTCATGCAAGCAGGAAAACCTTTATCAACAGCGAAAAAACAATAATGTTATCCATAAATCTACTGAGGAGGGGAAAGAATGAAAAAGACTCTCGCGTTCCTGGTTGTAGTGGTTATGGTCGCCGGTCTTATCGCCGGTTGCGGCGGCGGCGCCAAAGAACAACCGAAACCTGCTGCGCAAAAATTCATTAACATCGCCACCGGTGGCACGGCAGGCACCTACTTCCCGCTGGGCGGAGCCATGGCGGAAATAATCAACAAGAACGTTCCCGGCGCCAACGCCAGTGCCCAGAGCACCGGAGCCTCCGTCGCCAACGTAAACATGTTGAAAGACGGTAAAGTCGACCTTGCGCTGATTCAGAACGACATCGCCTATTATGCCGTCAACGGCACCGAAATGTTCAAGGACAAGAAAGTCGACAACTTCAAAGGCATTGCCACCCTCTACCCGGAAACCATCCAGATCGTCGCGCTTGAAAAAGCCGGCATCAAATCGATTGCCGACCTTAAAGGCAAGCGGGTCGCCGTCGGTGCCCGCGGCAGCGGAACCGAAGCCAACGCCCGCCAGATTCTCGAACAGTACGGCATCACCTACAACGACATCAAAGTTCAGTATCTCTCCTTCGGTGAAGCCGCCAGCGGCCTGAAAGACGGCAACGTCGACGTGGCCTTCGTAACCGCCGGCCACCCCACCGCCGCCATCCAGGATATCGCCGTCCAGAACAAGATCGTCCTCGTTCCCATCGAGGCCGCCCAAGCAGACTCCCTGATCAAGAAATACCCGTTCTACACCAAGGTTAAGATTCCCGCCAACACCTATCAGGGGCAGGCCGCCGAAGCCGACGCCGTTGCCGTTCAGGCCATGCTCGTCGTCGCCGACAAAATGGACGCCGACACCGTCTACGCCATTACCAAGGCCATTTACGGCAACCTTGACCGCATCAAGGCCGCCCATGCCGTAGGCAAGGGCATCACCAAGGCTACCGCGCAGGACGGCATGTCCATCAAGCTGCATGCTGGCGCGGAAAAATTCTTCAAAGAGAAATAAGCCTTGTCTTGTAGGGTCAACCTTATAGTAAGCGTGCCGGGGATCGGGTCTGCCGATTCCCGGCTTTTTCTGGCAAGACTGGAGTTGTAAAATGTTCAATCGCGTGAAAGGCTGGCCAACCGGCGTTAGGGCGAAAACCTTGCTGGGTATCGCCTTTCTGGCTGTGGGGCTAATAATCGGCGGCCTGTTTCTGTCCATGAAGCTGTGCCTATTCATCGCGACAGACCAGGGAAAACGTATGACTATTCCTGTCAGCAAAGGCGATACCTTCAGCTTAAAATACACTCACTCGGTGCAAAAGACGCCTGTAGCGGAGACTTTTTCCATTGTGGCTGCCGACGAACTGGTTCTCGAATCAACAGTCTATCAGACTTATGGCGTTGGGCTGCCTTTCCTGCCCGGCGAAGGCCATTTTGCCCGCCAGGGCAACGACTTCGTCCTTACCGGCATAGGCCGCCGCTTCGACCAATTATCCGTCCATGCCGGGTCCATAGCGGGGCTTGTTCTCGAAGTGCACAATCAAACCATTCCCCTTTACGCCCTTCACGAGGGAGGAGCGTTCGTAACCATCCGCGTTAAGCCATACTACTACAAGTGGCTGCATAATGACTGACTCATTCATTCCGTGAAAGGAGGCGGCTTAATTGGAGAAAAAAATCCTTACCGCCGAAGAGGTACTGGCGAAATATGATCGCGAATCAGACACCAGGACCCTGAAAGGCTTAATGGCGAAAATCGTCATGGCCATCGCCATCTGCTTCTCGCTGTTCCAACTGTATACCGCAGTCTTCGGGGTACTTGACGCCGCGCTGCAGCGCGCCATCCACCTCGGGTTCGGCCTGACGCTCATCTTCCTCCTCTACCCGACCCGGCGCAGCTGGCCCCGGGACAAGGTCCATCCGCTCGACGTCCTGCTGGCGATAGTGGGGGGGGCGGCGCCGATGTACATCGTCGTCTTTTACGAGGAACTCGTCACCCGGGCTGCCATGCCCACAACCCTCGACATCGTCGTCGGCGTCCTCGGCCTCTTTCTGGTAATGGAAGCCGCGAGAAGGGCGGTAGGCTGGCCGATGGTCATCGTCGCCACCGGCTTCCTCATCTACGCCTTCGCCGGCCCCTACATGCCGCCCATTCTGGCTCACCGCGGCGTCGGCATGGATGAACTGATCGACCACCTCTTCTACACCACCGAAGGCATCTTCGGCATCCCGCTCGGCGTTTCGTCCACCTTCATCTTCCTCTTCATCCTGTTCGGCTCTTACCTTGAAACCACCGGCCTTGGCAAATTCTTCATCGACATCGCCAACGCCGTCGCCGGCTGGGCCAGCGGCGGACCGGCCAAGGTAGCCGTCCTGTCCAGCGGCCTCATGGGTACCGTCTCCGGCAGTTCGGTCGCCAACGTCGTCGGCACCGGCAGCTTCACCATCCCCATGATGAAGAAGCTCGGCTACAAGCCCGAATTCGCCGGCGCCGTCGAAGCCACCGCCTCCACCGGCGGTCAGCTTATGCCGCCCGTCATGGGCGCCGCCGCCTTCCTCATGGCCGAATTCATCGGCATACCCTACATTAATGTTGTCACCGCCGCCGTCATCCCGGCGCTCCTTTATTACAGCGGCGTCTGGATCGGCGTCCATCTTGAGGCGAAAAAACACGGCCTTCAGGGCATCCCCCGCAGCGAGCTGCCCAAATTTAAAGAACTCTTGGTCGAGCGCGGCCATCTGGCCATCCCGCTCATCGTCATCGTCTATCTGCTCGTCGCCGGCTACACGCCGATGCGCGCCGCCCTGTGGGCCATCTTCCTTGCCATCGGCGCCTCCTGCCTGCGCAAATCCACCCGCATCAGCGCCAAAGACGTCGTCCTCGGCCTCGAGAAAGGCGCCAAAGCGGTGCTGGGCGTCCTCATCGCCTGCGCTACCGCCGGCATCATCATCGGCGTCGTCACCAAAACCGGCGTCGGCCTTAAGCTCGCATCGGCGCTGCTCGATCTGGCCGGCGGCAAGCTCTTGCCCGCCATGTTCTTCACCATGATCACCTCCCTCATCCTCGGCATGGGCGTTCCCACCACCGCCAACTACGTCATCACCTCCACCATCGCCGCCCCGGCGCTCCTCCAGATGGGCGTGCCCGTGCTGGCGGCCCACATGTTCGCTTTCTACTTCGGCATCATCGCCGACGTCACCCCGCCGGTCGCCCTCGCGGCCTTCGCCGGGGCGGGCATCGCCGGCAGCGATCCGATGCGCACCGGCATCAACGCCTCGAAGCTCGCCATCGCCGCCTTCGTCGTACCGTACATCTTCGTACTAAACCCAACCCTGCTGATGATCAACGCCACCCCCCTGACCGTGCTGTGGAGCACCTGCACCGCGCTTTTCGGCATGGTCGGCCTGAGCGCGGCAATGATCGGCTACTTCCTGGCTCCCGCCAGCATGCCGATGCGGCTGCTGTTCTTCTTCGGCGGCCTGATGCTCATCGACCCCGGCCTATACACCGACGCCATCGGCGCCGGCGTCCTGGCCGCGCTGATGTTCTTCCAGTACCTCAAACGGAAGAAACTGCAAAAGGCCAAAGCCTCCGCCTGACCTGCCTGGTATTTTAACACAAATTAAAGCCATAGCCGGGTCGTAGCCCGGCTATGGCCTTTCCGCGGAAAGCCGGCTTGCAAGCTAAGTACTTTGTATACAATACTCACAATGCATGTGTGTCGGTTTGACAACCGGATTGTAGTTTTTAGACTGTTAAGGAATTTTCATGTAGTCTTGGCAGGAAAATCTGTTCCGATAGAGAAAACAGCTGTTACAGCCATAAATATGCTTGTAAGCCGCAGCAACGTTGCTGATCGTAGCCGGGTAGAGATGCCCGGCTATGGGTGTGCTTAGGGCCATGTATCCATAGAACCAATGTTTTTTGTATACATTGCCCCGAAAAACATAGGCCGCCGACGGACCCGGCGGCGCCGGAATAATACCGGCCGCCGGCGAGACAGGCTAATGGTAAAGCACAAGGCAATCAGACCAGCTTGTGGCCCAATATTCAGGAGGTGTTGACGTGGCGCTCGATATCACCCAGAAATACTGCAAAGGTTGCGGCATCTGCGTGGCCTTCTGCCCCAAGAAAATCCTCGCCCTCAACGACAAAGGCAAGATTTACGTCACCGATCCCGACAAATGCATCGCCTGCGGCCAGTGCGAACTGCGCTGTCCGGACTTTGCCATCAAAGTAATCAAACCCGGAAAGGGGGATAGCAATGGCTAAAGCACAACTCATGCAAGGCAACCAGGCCTGCGCCGTCGGCGCACTGGCGGCCGGCGTAACCTTCTTCGCCGGTTATCCCATCACCCCCAGCACGGAAATAGCCGAAATCCTCGCCGAAATGCTGCCCAAATTCGGCGGCAAATTCATCCAGATGGAAGACGAAATCGCCAGCATGGGCGCCGTCTGCGGCGCCTCCCTCACCGGCGCCAAGGCCATCACCGCCACCAGCGGCCCCGGCTACTCGCTCAAACAGGAACTCATCGGCTACGCCGCCATGGCCGAAATCCCCTGCGTCATCGTCAACGTCCAGCGGCTCGGTCCCAGTACCGGCAAACCCACCTCGCCCGCCCAGGGCGACGTCATGCAGGCCCGCTGGGGCACCCACGGCGACCGCGGCGTCATCGCCCTCAGCCCTACCTCGGTGCGCGAATGCTTCGACATCACCGTCAAAGCCTTCAACTTCGCCGAAAAATTCCGCATGCCCGTAATCCTCCTCCTCGACGAAGTAATCGGCCACATGCGCGAACGCGTCGAACTGCCTGAATCGAGCGAAGTCGAAGTCATCGACCGCAAGCGCCCCTCCGGGCCGCCCGAAGAATACCAAGCCTTCAAGCCCGACGCCGACGGCGTCGCGCCCATGGCCGACTTCGGCGAAGGCTACTACTACCACGTCACCGGCCTCGTCCACGACTACAAAGGCATGCCCTCCCAGAACAACGCCCTCACCACCGAACTCATCGACCGCCTGCACACCAAAATCGAGCGGGCCAAAGACGAAATAACCATCTACCACGAAGACTTCACCGCCGACGCCGACGTCCTCGTCATCGCCTACGGAGGCACCACCCGCGCGGCCATCGCCGCCGTCAAGGAAGCCCGCGCCAAAGGCGTCAAAGCCGGCCTCCTTTCCCTCGTCACCATCTGGCCCTTCCCGGCCGAAATCGTCGCCCGGGCCGCCGCCCAAGCGAAAACGGTCATCGTCCCCGAACTCAACTACGGCCAACTCGTCGGCGAAATCGAACGCTACGTCCCCCGCGAAAAAGTCGTCTCCCTCACCCGCTACGACGGTGAGCTCTTCCGGCCGGAAGAAATCCTCAATCCCATCATCAAGGCAGGAGGTGGCAAATAATGGCCGGCATCGAAAAATATCTCCGCAAGTCGGCGCTGCCTCACATCTGGTGCCCCGGCTGCGGCAACGGCATCCTCCTCGCCGCCATCCTGCGGGCCGTCGACAAACTCGGCCTCGACCAGAAGAAAACCGTCATCGTCTCCGGCATCGGCTGCTCGTCGCGCGCCTCGGGCTACATGAACTTCAACACCGTCCACACCGCCCATGGCCGCGCCCTCACCTTCGCCACCGGCATCAAGCTCGCCAAGCCCGAACTCAACGTCATCGTCCTCACCGGCGACGGCGACTCCACCGCCATCGGCGGCAACCACTTCATCCACGCCGCCCGCCGCAACGTCGACATCACCACCGTCATCTTCAACAACAACATCTACGGCATGACCGGCGGCCAGTACTCGCCCCTCACCCCCATGGCCGCCAAAGCCACCACCGCCCCCTTCGGCCACATCGAGCGGTCCTTCGACATCGCCGCCCTGGCCATCGCCGCCGGCGCCACCTACGTAGCCCGCGGCACCGCCTTCCACGCCCAGCTCCTCACCGATCTGGTCGTCAAAGGCATCGAAAACAAAGGCTTCTCCGTCATCGACGCCATCACCCAATGCCCCATCTCCTACGGGCGCAAAAACAAAATGGGCTCCGCCGCCGACATGCTCGCCTGGCAGCGCGACAGCGCCGTCATGGTCCAGGCCGTAGCCAAAATGCGTCCCGAAGACCTTAAGGGCAAATTCGTCGTCGGCGAACTCTACCGCAGCGAAGCCCCCGAATACACCGCCGAATACGACAAACTCATCGCCCGGGTCGAAAAGAAGGGGGGAAAATAAATTGATATGGCGCATTAGCCTCACCGGTACAGGCGGCCAGGGCATCATCCTCGCCGGCATCATCCTCGCCGAAGCCGCCATTCTCGAAGGCAAGCAGGCCATCCAGACCCAGTCCTACGGTCCGGAAGCCCGCGGCGGGGCCAGCAAAGCCGAAGTAATCATCTCCGACGACGCAATCGACTACCCCAAAATCGTCACCGCCGACATTCTGCTCGCCATGAGCCAGGAAGCCTGCACCAAATACGCCGGCATCCTCAAAAAAGGCGGCAAGATGATCGTTGACGCCACCAACGTCGACACCATTCCCCAAATCGACGCCGACATCGTAGCGGTGGGCATCACCAAAGCCGCCCGCGACCATCTGAAAAAGGACATGTTCGCCAACATCGTCGCCCTCGGCGCCCTGGTCAGCAGCACCGGCATCGTCAGCCGCAAGGCGGTCACCGAGGCCGTCCTCGACCGCGTGCCCAAAGGCACCGAAGAGGTCAACACCAAGGCCCTCCAACTCGGCTTCAGCCTCGGGGAAAAGAAATAGAGACGGACAGAGAGAGAAACTGATATGGCCAAGAAAGCCTCCCTTAGCCGGGAGGCTTTCTACATTTATTCTGGTAGTTTAATATATGGCTAGCATATCGTGCCGGCCTTTTTATTTTTTCCCTCGCAAGGGTTTTCCTGGCAAAGGGCGAATATGTAGGAGGCCCCAGAGGCACATATCACGAAAGGAGCTGCAATATAATGGCACAAGACGTTATCACCGGGAACGAAGCCAGCGCAAAGAAAATGAGCTGGGAGGCGTTCGTCAAGCAGGACGTCCTCAATTTCCTTCTCGCCCACGACCTCCAGGCGATCACCGTCGACGACGGCGCCGGCAAGAAAGCCGCCATCAAGCGTAATACCAAGGGAGAATATATCGTCCAAATCACCTCCAACGAAATACTGTAGCCTAACCTTGAAAGCATGGCGGGCCCCGCTTGGAGGCTCGCTTTCTTTTTGATAATTCCCTTGGATAATCGTCACACATTTGTCATATTCTGCTGATAAAATCATAGCAAAGACCCGGAAAGGACAACACTTCCGCCGATACATGACCGACCGGTCAGTCTTGATTTGCCCCGGAAAATTCCGGTGACCCCGCGTGGGCGGGCAACGCGAACGAGGAGGGGGAAAACATGCGGAACACCATCGCCGTTCTGTCCGTTCTATTCTGCCTGACGGCTCCGGCCGCCGCCAAACAAACCGAGTCCGTCAGCCCGAACTACGACTTCGCCAAAGTAAAAACCGTGCTGGTCATGGACTCCACCTTCGCCTATGACGGCTTCAACGTCAGCGGCAACAACAAATTCGTACAATACCCCTATGCCGCGGAAAAAATCGCCGCCCTGTTCAGTGTCCGCAAGAATAAAATACCCAACCTCCAGTACGTCACCCTCACCTACGTCACCGCCCGCGTCAAAGCCGACCCCGCCCTTGCCGGCAGCATCCCCGAAGACCCCAGGGAATTTTCCGCCCTCCTGCAGCGCGAAATGCCCAAGTACGCCGACCTCGTGCTCTACATGGACATCCGTGACTTCGGCTGGTTCTACGAATGGCAGGAAGCCTACTATTCCACGGAAACGCACTACGAGCGGGTCGAGTACGGCGGCAAAACCCCCGACGGCAAGGAATACTCCGGCTGGATGGAGGTGCCGCGCACCGTCGTCGTCCACCACCCGGCCCATCACAACATTTTCGACAGCGCCGAAGCCCGCCTCGCCCTCCTCGACACGCGGACATGGCGCTACGTATGGCAGTTCACCGACCAGCGCACCCGCAACTCCTTCGCCTGGAACAACGACCACGATCCCACCGGTCCCGAATCGATGATGAACCGCATCTTCGACGATGCCATCGCCAAAATGCCCATGTATCCCCGCGACGACAACTGACTCGTACCCGGTTTGGCGAAAAAATGAGCAGGTTTATATGATAAACGGCGCGAATAGGAATAATATCACAAACGGCAAAGGAGTGATATTATGTCCGTAAAGAACGACATGACCGCCGATTTCCTGCGCTCCGCCTATGGGGGCGAATCGATGGCCAGCATGCGTTACTACATCTGGGGCGACCACGCCGCCAAACAGGGGATGCCCAATATCGCCCGCCTGTTTGCTGCCATCGCCTACGCCGAGCAAGCCCACGCCACCAACCACTTCCGCGAGCTTGGCGCTCAGGCGGGCGGGGCGGCGGTCACGGCCGGAGCCGTATTCGGCCTCGGCACGGTGGCGGAAAATCTCCAGGGAGCAATCGACGGCGAACTGCACGAAGTCGAGCAGATGTACCCCGTCTACCTGCAAGCCGCCCAGTTCCAGCAGGAAAATGGCGCCGAACGGGCCTTCCGCTACGCCCTCGAAGCGGAAAAGATCCACGCCAAGATGTTCAAGGACGCCCAGGACGCGGCCAAGCAGAGTAAAGACATGGTGCTCGGCGACGTATACATCTGCCCCGTCTGCGGCCATACCGGCGAGGGCGAAGCGCCCGACTTCTGTCCCGTCTGCGGCGTGAAAAAGAATCTGTTCAAAATTTTCCCGGCCGGGAAATAAGCGCCGGCCGGTGCGGCGCGGCGACGCATTAATGCCCCCCCTTCCTGGCATGCTAACGGTACCAGCAAACCGGGAGGGAAGACAATGCCGTCCAGCGATAACACTACAACCACCGCCGCAACGCAAGCAACCAACCTCGTGACCTCCGGCCAGCCCGTGGCCGGCCAAAATCAGAGCAGTGCCGCCCAAATGCCCGGCCTCGCCCGGGTGCGCCAGCAGGTCGCCGACCTCCGGCAGACGCTGCACACCCTTATGGCCGACGCCCAGTACGCCGACGGCGAAATCGTCACCGCCAGCGCCGCTCTCGACGCCCAGTTGGAAGACTATGACCGGACGCTGAGCGACAAGAAGCAGCCCGGCATGCGAACCTTTTGAGCAGGCTGCTCCTTTCCCGCTACGAATGGAAAAGCCGCGAAACTGATCGCGGCTTTTCCGTTTGGCGCCCTCGCCGCCTCATCTTCCCCGCCCGCAGCAGGACGGGCAGGCGTAATACGCGTAGAAGGCGGGGCAGCAGACATCGGCCAGGATGATAAAAAGGACGGCCCACAGCACCAGCAGACTGAAGGGGGACGCGTTCAAACCCGGCAGTAGATTCATTCCGGCCACCTCCCGGCGAAGGATAGTATAGGCTATGCCGCACCGGCCGGATATGACCCCGGCGCCTCGCCTCGTCCGGCGTATTTCTTCGCCGGCGTCGAAAAACAAGAGCCTCCCGGCCGGGAGGCTCTTCTGCGTATTACCGCATTACTCTTTAATCTGGGCGGCCAATATGTCCGCCACATGCTTCACCTTTATCCCCGCTGCCTGCTTGTCGAGGCCGCCGCCGATCTGCATCATGCAGGCCGGACAACCGACCGCCACAACCTCGGCGCCGCTGTCCTTGATGTTGGTGATCTTCTGCTTGAGAATCGGGGCCGACAGCTCCGCGTACTTGAGGCCGAAGGCGCCCGCCATGCCGCAGCACTTGTCGCAGTCCTTCATCTCCACGACCTCGCACGCCCCGGTGCTTTCCAGCAGCTTGCGCGGCTCCTCGTGGATGCCCAGCACCCGCTTCATATGGCAGGAATCGTGGAAGGTAACCTTCGTCGCGCCCGGTTTCTTCGCCAGGCGGCCGGCCAGCTCGTACTCCGCGCACACGAACTGGGAGAACTCCTTGACCTTGGCGGCGAACGCCTTGGCCCGCCCCGCCCACTCGGGCTCGTCGGCGAGAATTTCCGGGTAAGTGATTCGCAGCGTCTCGGTGCAGCTCGGACAGGCGGCGACGATGTAGTCCGCATTGGCCTGCTCGAAAGCCTCGATGTTGCGCTTGGCGATCTTCTTGGTCGTTTCCACGTCGCCGAACCCGACCACCGGCTTGCCGCAGCAATTCTGGTCGTCAGGGAAGACCACCGCGATATTGAGGTCCTGCAGCACCTTGAACACCGATTCGCCCGTCTCGGGGAAGACGAAGTCCATGTTGCAGCCGCTGAAGAACGCCACCTTCTTCGCCGGGGCGGCCAGGCGCTTCGTTATCTTGTTGATCCGGTCCCTGAGCGGCGTATCGGCGATCGCCGGCAGGCTGCGCCCCTCGGTCAGACCGGCCATAAACAGCGGCAGGTGGCGGATGAAGCGGCCCGACTGTACCGGCTTCTGGCCGATCGCTGCTGTTCGCAGCAAGCTGTGGAACAGGCGGCGGTTGGCAATGACGTTCTCGAACAGCAGCTTCAGCGAGAACGGCAGGCCGTGGTCCTTGACCCCCCTGATCCTAAGCTCCTCGATCAGGCCGGGGATGTTGATCCTGCCGGGGCACACCGTCGTGCACTTGCGGCAGCCGATGCACAACTCGTTTATCTTCTCGAAATCGCCCATGCTGTTGAAGAACGCCGTCAGGATCGCGCCGATGCCGCCGGCGTAAATGAGGCCGTAGACATGGCCGCCCACCAGCTGGTAGACCGGACAGACGTTCAGGCACGAGGCGCAGCGGATGCACTGGTAGATCTCCTTGAATTTCTCGTCCTTGGCGGCCTTCAGGCGGCCGTTGTTGAACAGGATGATATGGAGCTCCTTATCCTGCTCCACCCACTGGCCGTCCTCCTTCACCATCGCCGGCACCGGGCCGGAGATCATGCTTACGTAGCTGGTCGCCAACTGGGCGGTGGCGCTGCGCGCCAGCGAACGGAGGATGGGAATGGTATCCTTGACCGTCGGGATAAGCTTCTCGTAACCGATAATCACCACATGAATGCGGGGCAGGGTCGTGGTCAAGCGGGCGTTGCCCTCATTGGTCACCAGGCCGATGGCGCCGTTCTCGGCGATGCCGAAATTCGCGCCCGTAATACCCAAATCGGCCTGCAGGAATTTTTCGCGCAGCGACTTGCGGGCCGTCTGCACCATGAAGGGGATATCGGGAGGAATGTCCTCGTGCAGTTCCTTGGAGAAATACTCCGCGCACTGCTGCCTGTTGAGGTGGATCGCCGGCATTACCATATGCGAAGGCGTATGGCCGGCAATGGCGATGATCCACTCGCCGAGGTCGGTCTCCTTCACCTTGATGCCGGCCTCCTCAAGGGCGTGGTTGAGGTGGATCTCCTCCGACGCCATCGACTTGGACTTGACGATCTGCTTCACGCCTTTTGCCTGGCAAAGGTCGAGCAGGTACTTCTTCAGCGCCGGGCCGTCCTTGGCGCGGAAAACCTTGGCGCCCCGCTTGCTCGCCTCGGCTTCGAACTTGTCGGCGATCGCCTCGATATCGGCCACCGCCGCCACTTTCATCGCCTTCAGCTCGTCGCGCAGCGCCTCGATATCCGCGATGTTCTCATACGCCTTGGCCCGCGAGATGGGGTACGCTTCGCCGAACTTGCCCAAAGCGCCGCGCAGCACATCGTCCTTCAGCTTCTGGCTTATTTCCTGCTTGATATTGCGCTCCCTCGTGGCCATTACGCGGCACCTCCCCCGGCCGTCTCATCGACGGCAATGATGATAAACCTGCCGGGACCGTGAACGCCGATAGTGAGCACCCGTTCGATGTCGGCCGTGCGGCTGGGGCCGGTGATGAAAGAAATATAGCCGTGGTCGAACACCTTGGCAACGACGCCGATAGCGTCCGTCATCGCCGGGACGATATTGGCGCTGTTCAGGAAAACGGCGTGGACGGGCGGCAAAGTGGATACCAGGCGGCTTTCGATCGCCAACGCATCCTGAAGGACGCTGCCTGTTTCGGCTACGCCGAACTCCACCCCGGAAACGCCAAGATCGGCGGTATCGGCGTGGGCGGCGATATCGGCGGCCGCGGTATGAACCTCCAGCCCGGCGTTCTTCAGCGCCTCGCTGGCGCCGGCGGCTTTCGACAGAGGACAGTCGACAACCACGACCTTCTTGGCTCCGAGGCTTTTGGCGAGCTCGACAAGCACCGCCTGAGCTTCGGCAGCGGTGGCTACCCGGAAGACCTCGGCCGACACGTTCTGGGCGCGGGTTTCGAACTCGGAGAACAGGTGCGGGCCGAAACTGCCGGTCGGGAGAGCCTGCTCCCAGTTCTCGCACACCTTTTTCATTCTATCACTCCCTGCACACGGTATGGTGGACTGACCAGTTCATGCTTATATTCTGGTCGCGCCGGGGGAAATCCTCCAGTAAATTAAGGAAAAATACTAAATTTTCTTACATGTAAGGGAACACTTTTCCGATGGACATAAAGAAAACCCTTATACCCAATGCCAAGCTAAATATTTGTCTTTTTTGCCGTAAATAGCAGGAATCGCCGTAATACTGGCCGAATATAAGCACATAATATCTCCACACCGTCGTAATGTAATTTAATAGCTAGGGAACAGGTGCTTTGCTTAATAGGGAAGCCGGTACAATCCGGCGCGGTCCCGCCACTGTATTGGCGAGCCAACCACACTAGGCCACTGGGCAACCGGGAAGGCGTGGGAAAGCGATGAACCAAAGCCAGGAGACCTGCCTGTTCTAACACGCGCCGTTACGACCTACGGAAGATAGGCAGGTGGGTAGATAGGTATAACAATTTTTATATTGTTATTATTTATACCCCCTGTTTTCAGGGGGTATTTTCGATGTCCAGCCAGCCCCTCCGCCGGGGCATCACCACCGGCACCTGCGCCGCCGCCGCCGCCAAAGCGGCCGTCCTCGCCGCTCTCGGCCGCCCGTCCGTGACCGTCGACGTGGCAACCCCGCAGGGCAGGCTCCTCAGCGTCAAAATCGCCGACAGCCGCGCCACCGGCGCGGGCGGGGCCGCCGCAGTGGTCAAGGACGCCGGCGACGACCCCGACGTTACCGACGGCGTCACTATCACCGTTGACGTCGCCATAACCGAAAACCCGGAAATTCTCATCCGCGCCGGCGAAGGCGTCGGCACGGTCACCAAACCCGGCCTGGCGGTGCCGGTCGGCCAGCCGGCCGTCAACCCCGGCCCCCGCCGGATGATCGAAACCGCCCTCCGGGAAGTTCTCCCCGCGGGTCAAGGCGCCCTGGTCACCGTCGCCATCCCCGGCGGCCGCGAACTCGCCGCCCGAACCCTCAATCCCGTCCTCGGCATCGAAGGCGGCCTGTCCGTCATCGGCACCACCGGCATCGTCGAGCCCATGTCCGAGGAGGCGTGGAAAACCTCCCTTACCCCGCAGATAAGCGTCGTCAAAGCCCTCGGCTACGACACCGCCGTCTTCGTCCCCGGCAAAATCGGCCAGGACATTGCCATAAACCTGTGCGGGCTGCCCGCCGACCGGGTCGTCCAGACCTCGAACTTCATCGGCCACATGCTCACATCCGCCGCCGACCAGGGCCTGAAGCAGATCCTCCTCTTCGGCCACCTCGGAAAAATCGTCAAAGTCGCCGCCGGCATCTTCCACACCCACAGCCGCATGGCCGACGCCCGGCTCGAAACGCTCGCCGCCTACGCCGCCGCCGAAGGCGCACCCCGCGAGGCGGTCGAGGAAATCCTCGCCTGCGTCACCACCGAAGCCGCGGTCGAAGTCATCGGCCGCTACCCGGTCGGCGGC
The DNA here is from genome assembly GCA_029976065.1 of Selenomonadales bacterium. Taxonomy (GTDB): domain Bacteria; phylum Bacillota; class Negativicutes; order Sporomusales; family UBA7701; genus Anaeroselena. The sequence continues at coordinate 104,584 of JARKNV010000069.1, read as the reverse complement.
GTCTGGCGTCGCCTGGCCGCCCGGGCCAGCGTCCGCGCCGAACGCTTCGTCCACGGCCGGCTGGCCGTCGGCACCGTCATCGTCACCCTCAAAGGCGACATCCTCGGCCTCGACGACCAGGCCGCGAAAATCGGAGGCAGCCTCGCATGGACCATAAAATCGTCGTAATCGGCATCGGCCCCGGCTCGCCAGACTACCTGCCCCCCATCGCCGTCCGCGCCATCGCCGCCGCGAAAGTCGTCGTCGGCGGCAGCCGCGCCCTGGCCGCCTTCGCCCCCGCCGGCAGCGAAACCTTCGCCATCGGCCGGGACATCGCCGCCGTCCTCGCCTTCATCGGCCGGCGCCTTGAGGACAGCGACGTTGCCGTCCTCGTCTCCGGCGATCCCGGCTTCCACAGCCTCCTCGTCGCCCTCCGCCGCGAATTCGGCCCCGGACGGCTCGAAGTCATCCCCGGCGTCAGCTCCGTCCAGCTCGCCTTCGCCCGCCTCGCCTGCCCCTGGCAGGACGCCGTTCTCGTCAGCCTCCACGGCCGCGCCCCCGCCGCCGGCGCCCTCGACTACATCCCCGGCAAAAAACTCGCCCTCCTCACCGACGCCGTCAACGCTCCCCACGCCGTCGCCGGCGACCTCCTCGCCCGCGGCTGGCCACCCGATACCGCCGCCTGGCTGTGCGCCGACCTCTCCTACCCCGAAGAAAAAATCTTCGCTGCCGACCTCGCCGCCGTCGCGGCCGGCCGGGGCTTCGAACACTGCGTGATGGTGGTGATGGCATGACACCCGCCGTTCCCGGCATACCCGACAACGAATTCATCCGCGGCGACATCCCCATGACCAAGCAGGAAATCCGCATCCTCGCCCTTGTCAAGGCCAGGATCGGCGAAGCCGACACCGTCCTCGACATCGGCGCCGGCACCGGCTCGTTCAGTATCGAGGCCGCCCTGCTCGCGCCCCGCGGCCGCGTTTACGCCATCGAAAAAGAACCCGCAGGCGTTGCCCTTATCCGCGCCAACGCCGCCAAATTCGGCGCCGCCAACCTCGAAATCGTCGCCGGCGCGGCCCCCGAAGCCCTTGAGGGACTTCCCGCCGCCGACGCCATCTTCATCGGCGGCAGCGGCGGCCGCCTGGGCGGGATCCTCGCCGCCGCCGACCGCTTGCTCAAACCCGGCGGCCGCCTCATCCTCGCCGCCGTCACCGTCGAAACGCTCCATCAGGCCCTCGCCGCCCTCGATGACCGTCCCGGCTACGGCACCGAGGCCGTCGGCGTACACGTCACCCGTCTGCGCAAGGCCGGCGGCAAGCACATGTTCCAGGCCGGCAACCCCGTTTACATCATAGCCTGCACCAAGGGAGGACCCCAATGAACGGCAAATTCTACGGCATCGGCGTCGGGCCGGGCGACCCCGACCTGCTCACCCTCCGCGCCGCCGCCCTCCTCAAAACCGCCGATGTCGTCTGCCTGCCCCGCTCGGCCGTCGACAACGAAAGCGTCGCCCGCAAAGTGGCCGGCACATACATCAGCGCCGCCGCGGAAATAATCGAAGTGCCCACCCCCATGACCCGCGACAAGGCCCTGCTCGAAGCCGAATGGCGCCGCGGCGCCGAAAAAATCGCCGCCTGCCTCGCCGCCGGCAAAAACGTTGCCTTCATAACCATCGGCGACGCCATGCTTTTCAGCACCTACACCTACCTCCTCAAGCGCGTCCGCGCCCTCCTGCCGGCCGTCGAAGTCGAGAGCGTCCCCGGCGTCACCTCGTTCGCCGCCGCCGCCGCCCACCTCGACATTCCCCTCGCCGAAGGCACGGAAAAACTCGCCGTCCTCCCGGCCGTCGACGACCCCGAAGCCCTGCGGCCGCTGCTGGCCGCCTTCGACAACGCCGTGCTCATGAAAGTCGCCGGCAAATACGACGAAATCGTCGCCGTTCTCGGCGACCTCGGCCTCAAGGACAAAGCCGTCTTCGTCAGCAGGCTCGGTTATCCCGACCAATTCGTCACCCGCGACCTCGACAGCCTCATCGGCAAAAAACGCGACTACCTGTCGCTCATTCTGATCAAAAAGGGGGGACTGGGATGAATGTCTATTTCGTCGGCGCCGGCCCCGGCGATCCCGAACTCATAACCGTCAAAGGCCAGCACCTGCTGACCATCGCCGACACCATCATCTACGCCGGCTCGCTCGTCAACCCGGCCCTCCTCAGACTCGCCAAACAGAACGCCGAAATCATGAACAGCGCCTCCATGACCCTCGACGAAGTCATCGCCGCCATCGTCCGGGCCGTCGGGGAAGAAAAACTGGTCGTCAGGCTCCACACCGGCGACCCCAGCATCTACGGCGCCATAAAGGAGCAGATGGACGTCCTCGACGCCCGCGGCATCGGCTACGAAGTCGTTCCCGGCGTCAGCTCCTTCCTCGCGGCCGCGGCGGCCCTCCGTTGTGAATACACCCTGCCGGAAGTCAGCCAGACCGTCATCGTCACCCGCCTCGAAGGCCGCACCCCGGTGCCGGAGCGGGAGAAACTGGCGGCACTGGCCAGCCACCGGGCCACGATGTGCATCTTCCTCAGCGTCCACATGCTCGACAGCGTCGTCGGCGAGCTCACTGCCGGCGGCTATCCCGAAGACACGCCCATCGCCGTTGTCCAGAAGGCTTCCTGGCCGGACGAAAAAATCTACCGCGGCACTCTCGCCACCATCGCCCGCACCGTCCAAGCGGCGGGCGTCGACCGCACGGCCATGATCGTCGTCGGCCGCTGTCTGGACGGCGGCTACGCGCTGTCCAGGCTTTATTCCCCGGAATTCGGCCACATGTTCAGGGAGGCAAAATGAAAACCGCAGTAATATCCATAACCGATAACGGGGCTCGCCTCGCGGCCGCCATGGCCGCCAAGCTCACCTGCAAAATCGACCTCTACGCCAAGGCCGGCAGGGAGGGGGGGACCGACGTCCGGACTTACGAGAGCCTCAGCGGACTCGTCGCCGACATCTACCACAAATACAACGGTCTGGTCTTCATTATGGCCACCGGCATCGTCGTCCGCGTCATCGCCCCCCATATCCGCGACAAGCGCTACGACCCGGCCGTCGTCGTCATGGACGAGGCCGGCCGCCACGCCATCAGCCTGCTCGCCGGCCACATCGGCGGCGCCAACGAACTGACCCGCGTCATCGCCGAAGCGGCGGGCGCCACACCGGTCATCACCACCGCCACCGACATCCAGCACAAACCCGCCCCCGACGTGCTCGCCGCCCGCATCGGGCTAGAGATCGAGCCCTTCGACCAGCTCAAGCACATCAGCGCCGCCCTCGTCGCCGGCAAGCGGGTCATCTTCTTCATCGACTGCTCCCTGCCCGATTACGAGCACTACGTAAAACTGGCGGCCGAACAGTGCATCATGCTCGTCACCAGCGAAGACCTCGTCCACACCGACCGCTACGACGCCGCCGTCGTCATCTCCGACAAAGAAATGTACATGGTCAAGCCCCATGTCTTCCTGCGGCCGGCCACCATCGCCGTCGGCGTGGGCTGCCGGCGGGGCGTGCCCAGCGCCGCCCTTTACACCGCCATCACCGACGCCTGCAGGAAAATCGGCCGCAGTGTCAAGAGTGTCGGCACGATTGCCACAACCGCCGTCAAGGACGACGAAATCGGCCTGCTGGCCATGGTGGAACAGATGGCCGTGCCCTTCCGGACATACACCAACGAGCAACTGCAACAATGCATCGAACAATATGGACTCGAAACCTCGGAATTCGTCCAAGAACAGATTGGAGTGGGGAATGTATGCGAAGCGGCGGCGCTCTTAGCGGCGGGAACAGACAAGCTCCTGCTGGGCAAAACGAGCTACGACAAAATATCGGTGGCCATCGCCGAGGTCAAATCGCCGTCGTCGGTCTAGGCCCCGGCCGCCTCGCCGACATGAGCCGGCGGGCGCTGGACGCCATCGCCGCCGCCGAAACGGTCGTCGGCTACGACACCTATCTCGCGCTCATAAACGACCTTTTGCCAGGCAAAAAGATAATCGGCACCGGCATGACCCAGGAAATCGACCGCTGCCAGGCGGCCGTAGAGGAAGCCATGGCCGGCAGGCGGGTCGCCGTCGTTTCCAGCGGCGACCCCGGCATCTACGGCATGGCCGGGCTGGTGCTCGAACTCGTCTTCAAGTACCCGCCGGCGGTCCAGCCCGAAGTCGACATCATTCCCGGCATCAGCGCCATCGGCGCCGCCGCGGCTCTCCTCGGCGCGCCCATCATGCACGACTTTGCCGTCATCAGCCTCAGCGACCTGCTCACCCCCTGGGACACGATCGTCAAGCGGGCGGAAATGGCCGCCGCCGGCGACTTCGTCATCGCCCTTTATAACCCCAAGAGCACCCGCCGGGTCACCCAGATCGAGCAGGTGCGGGAAATCGTCCTCAAGCACCGGCCGGCGGCCACGCCGGTGGGCATCGTCCGTCACGCCAGCCGGCCAAACGAAAGCATGGTCATCTCCGACCTGGAAAACTTCACCCGCGAGCACATCGACATGTTCTCCCTCGTCATCATCGGCAACAGCCGCACATACACCGCCGCCGGGCGGATGATAACCCCGCGGGGGTATTCGCTGTGATCGTCGTGCTGGCCGGCACCAGGGACGGGAGGGAGCTCGCGGCCTTTCTCGCCCGGCAGGGCTGGCCCGTCAGCATTGCCGTCGTCTCCGACTACGGCCGCAAGCTTGCCGCCCAGGACGGGCTAACCGTCCACACCGGCGGCCGCGACACCGTCGGCTTCGTCGCCCTGCTCAGGAGCGAAGGCGCCCGGGCCTTGATAGACGCCAGCCACCCCTACGCCGCCACCGCCTCCCGCAACGCCCAGGCGGCCTGCGAAGCCCTCGACCTGCCCTACCTGCGCTACGAGCGTCCGCCGGCCCCGCTGCCGGCCTACGACAAACTCCACCGTGCCGCCGATGCCGTCCAGGCGGCACGCCTGGCGGCCGATCTGGGGAAAGTCATCTTCCTGGCCACCGGCAGCCGCACCCTGGCAGCCTTCAAGAACGAACCCCTGCTGGCCGGCCGGCGCCTTATCGCCCGTGTCCTGCCCGAACCCGAGGTCCTCACCGTCTGCCGGCGCCTCGGCTTCGCTCCCGCCGACATCATCGCCCTGCAGGGACCGTTCTCCCACCAGCTCAACCTCGCCCTTTTCCGCGAATACGCCGCCGACGTCATCGTCACCAAGAACAGCGGCCTAGTCGGCGGCGCCGACAGCAAATTCAGCGCCGCCGTGGAACTCGGCCTGCCCCTCATCGTAATCGACCGGCCGGCGATCGAGTACAGCCGCATCGCCGCCGATATCGACTCCGTAAGCGACTTTGTCAAGGAGGTCTTGAAATGAAACAGGGAGTCGTAGTCCTCGGCCACGGCAGCCGCGCCAGCGTCGGCGAGGCCAACCAGGTCGTCTTCCGCATCAGCGACATCATCAAAGAGCGCCTCGGCAGCGACCTGGTGGAAACAGCCATCATGAACCGCAAATCTGAGCTCGCCACCATTGAGGACGCCGTCGCCAGTCTCGCCGCCCGCGGCGCGGACAAAATCGTCGTTGTGCCGATGTTCTTCGCCAACGGCATGCACATCCAGCACGACATTCCCGCAGAAATCGCCGCTCTCAAGGAGCGTTTCCCCGACGTCGCCGTCACCATGGCCGACCATATCGGCCCCGACCCCCGCATCGCCGACATTCTCATCGACCGCATCCGGGAGGCTGATTAAGTGGACTTCATCACCGACCCCGGCCTCATCGAGGAGCGGAGCATGGCGATTATCGCTTCTCATCTCGCCGGCCTCAACCTCACGCCCGCCGCGGCCAAAATATACTCCCGCATCATTCACGCCGCCGGCGACGTCGACTACGCCAACCACATCCGCATCCATCCCCTCGCCATCGAGGCCGCGAGCCGGGCCCTCAAAGCCGGCTGCGACATCTTCTGCGACGTCGAGATGGTGCGCACCGGCATCAACAAGCGCCGTCTCGGCGAACTCGGCGGCAGCGTGCACTGCCTGATCGCCGACCCGGCAATCGCGGCTGCCGCCAAGAACGCCGGCATCACCCGCGCCATGGCCGCGATGAGAGCCTTCGGCCCCCGCCTCCACGGAGCGGTCGTCGCCATCGGCAACGCCCCCACCGCGCTGTTCGAGCTGCTGAAAATGATCGCCGACACCGGCATCCGGCCGGCGGCCATCATCGGCGTGCCCGTCGGCTTCGTCGGTGCCGCCGAATCGAAGGAACTGCTGGCCGCCACCGTCCCCGCGCCCTACATCACCGTTGCCGGCACCAAAGGCGGCAGCCCCATCGCCGCCGCCGCCGCCAACGCCATCCTCTACCTGCAGGACTGAGCGCCATGAGCACCGTACCTGCCCCGCTCATCATCTACACCGGCGACGGCAAAGGCAAGACCACCGCGGCCCTCGGGCTGGCGGTAACCGCCGCGGCCGGCGGCCGCCGGGCGGTCGTCGTCCAGTTCCAGAAGGGCGGCGGCTACAGCGGCGAACTCTTCGCCCAGCTCCACCTGCCGGCCATCACCATCCGCCAGTTCGGGCACGGCTGCGCCCTCGCCGCCCGCATCAAAAGCGGCGAAGCCGTCTGCCGCAAATGCGGCGAATGCTTCCGCGAAAATAGAAAGCCGGGCAACCCTTACGCCGCCCAGGCGCTCGCATACGCCGCCCAGGTCCTAAGGGACGAGCGGCCCGCCGTATTAGTCCTCGACGAAATCAGCCACGCCCTGCGGCGCGGCCATATAAGCCTCGGGAAGGTAACCGCCCTCGTAAAATCGCGGCCGCCGGAAACAACCATCGTCCTAACCGGCCGCCACATGCCAGACGAACTGATACAGATTGCCGATAGTGTCACTATATGCAAAGCCGTCAAACATCCGATGAAGGACTTAAGCATCGACGCCCGCCGCGGCATTGAGTATTGAAAACGGAGTCGGCCGTTGATAAGCGCCCATCTGCGGCGTACCCGCAAGGGGCAGGCCGCAGTTCTAAGCACTAAAGCGCTAAGAACTTGCGCACTTGCTCCTCAAAGCGCTTGCTTGCGTACATTCCGAGTACGCGGCGCGCTTTTCCGGGGCGCCTTGCATCTGGGCACTTTTGAACGGCCGCGGCATTCCAAAAGGTTCCCGAAGGGGTTTTTTGCATGGAGCAGTTGCAGATTCCGAGAATAGTAATAGCCGGTACAAGTAGCGGCGTCGGCAAAACCACCATCGTCGCCGGCCTGCTCGCCGTCCTCAGGCAGCGGGGCATCCGCGTGCAGTCCTACAAGATCGGCCCCGACTACATCGACCCCGGCTACCATCGCCTGGCCAGCGGCGTAGCCGCCCACAACCTCGACACCTGGCTCGTGCCGGAAGGCGAACTTGTGCCCCTGTTCGCCAAAACCGCCGCCGGGGCCGACATCGCCGTCATCGAAGGCGTCATGGGCCTGTTCGACGGCGGCCGGGGCGGCATCAGCAGCACCGCCGCCATCGCCCGGGCGCTCGGCGCCCCGGTGGTCGTCGTCCTCGACGCCCGCTCGGCCGGCGAAAGCGTTGCCGCCACCGCCCTCGGCTTCGCCACCTACGACCCCGGGCTCACCGTCGCCGGCTTCATCGTCAACCGCCTCGGCTCCGAAACCCACCGGGCCATCGTCGCCGAAGCCCTCGGCCGCCTCGGCCTGCCTGTTTTCGGCTGCCTGCAGCGCAACGACAGCCTCGGCGTCGGCGAGCGTCATCTCGGCCTCACCCCCGTCACCGAGCAATCGGAGGCCGCCCTGCGCGTCGACCTGATGCGCGCCGCCGTCGACCGCGACCTCAACGTAGACGAACTCATCCGCGTCGCCGCCGCCGCTCCGCCGCTCCGGGTGCCGCCGCCGGCCGCCGCCGCCGCCAAAATCGTGCGCATCGGCGTCGCCCGCGACGAAGCCTTCACCTTCTATTATCCGGAAAGCCTCGCCGTCCTCGAAGAACTCGGGGCGGAGCTCGTCCCCTTCAGCCCGCTCAACGACCGCGGCCTGCCCGCCGTCGACGGCCTCATCATCGGCGGCGGTTTTCCCGAAATGTTCCTCCACCGCCTGTCAGCCAACACGCCGATGCTCGAAGCCATTCGCGGCGCCGTCCGCGGCGGCCTGCCCGCCTACGCCGAATGCGGCGGCCTCATGTACCTGGCGAAGGAAATCGCGGCCTTCGACGGCCGCGCCTTCCCGATGGTCGGCCTCGTGCCCGCCGTCTGCCGCATGGAGAGCCGCCTGCAAACCGTCGGCTATGTCGAAGCCACCGCCCTCGGCGACAACGTCCTCTGCCGCGCCGGCGAAATTCTCCGCGGCCACGAATTCCACTTCTCCCGCATGGAACTCACCTGCCCGGCCGACGATTTCGACTGGGCCTTCCAGTTCCGCAAAATGCGCACAGGCAACGTCTACCTCGGCGGCTTCGCCGCCGGCAGCCTCCTGGCCGCGTACCTCCACATGCACTTTGCCGGCAACCGCGCCGCCGCCGCCGGCTTCATCGCCCGATGCCGCGCGTTCCGGGCCGCGAAAGGGGAGCAGCGATGAACGGCAAAATCGTCCTTGTCACCGGCGGCGCCCGCAGCGGCAAATCCGCCTTCGCCGAAAAATACGCCGCCGCCCTCGGCGGCCCCGTCGCCTACATCGCCACCGCCGAAACGCTTGACGCCGAAATGGCGGCCCGCGTCGCCCTCCACCGCTCCCGGCGGCCGGCCTCCTGGCAAACGATCGAAGCCCCCCGGGCCGCCCCCGAGGCCCTCGCCCGCGCGGCCGAATCCGCAGAAGCAATCCTGTTCGACTGCATCACCGTCTATGTAGCCAACCTCCTGCTCGACCCCGCGGCCCCCGCCATCCCGGCGGAGCGGCACAACCGCATCGCCGGCGAAATCGCCAAACTGGCCGCCGCCGCCCGGGCTGCCGCCGCCACCGTCGTTTTCGTCACCAACGAAGTCGGCGCCGGCATCGTCCCCGAAAATGCCCTCGCCCGCGAATACCGCGACCTGGCCGGCCTGGCCAACCAGCAGCTCGCCGCCGTCGCCGACGAGGTTTATTTGGTCGTCAGCGGCATCCCCGTAAATATAAAACAACTGGCAGCGAAAATCCCGACCGTCTGAAAAGGCGGTCGCACAGAACGAGGCGCAAATAAATGGCAAAAGCAATCATGCTCCAGGGCACCTCCTCACATGTCGGCAAATCCATCCTCGCCACCGCCCTCTGCCGGATATTCCGCCAGGACGGCCGCTCCGTCGCGCCCTTCAAAGCCCAAAACATGGCCCTCAACTCCTATGTCACCAAAAGCGGCGGCGAAATGGGCCGCGCCCAGGTCGCCCAGGCCGAAGCCGCCGGCATCGAGCCCGCCGTCGAGATGAATCCCGTTCTCCTCAAACCCACCGGCAACGCCTCCTCCCAAGTCGTCGTCCTCGGCCGCCCCATCGGCAACATGTCGGCTGTCCAGTACCACGCCGGCCACAGCCGCGAGCTCCTCGCCGTCGTCGAAACCTCGTTGCGCGCCCTCCAGGCCGCCTACGACGTCGTCGTCATCGAAGGCGCCGGCAGCCCGGCCGAAGTCAACCTCAAAGCCAACGACATCGTCAACATGCGCATCGCCAAACTGGCTCCCGCCCCCGTGCTGCTCATCGCCGACATCGACCGCGGCGGCGCGCTGGCCTCCGTCGTCGGCACCCTCGAACTGCTCGAGCCTGACGAGCGCGACCTCGTCAAAGGCATCATCATCAACAAATTCCGCGGCGACATCGCCCTTCTCCGGCCGGCGGTCGACTTCCTCGAGGCCAGGACCGGCAAGCCCGTCGTCGGCGTGATTCCCCACCTCGACGACCTCGGCATCGACGACGAGGACTCCGTCTCCCTCGACGACAAGCGGGGCGGGGCAGGGGAGGGGAGAGGGGCGGCCGACATCGACATCGCCGTCCTCCGCCTGCCGAAAATCTCCAATTTCACCGACTTCGCCGCCCTCGCCGCCGAACCGGGCGTAGCCGTCCGCTACGTCGCCGCCGGACAGCGGCTCGGCGCCCCCGACCTCGTCATCCTGCCCGGCAGCAAAAACACCACCGAAGATCTGCTGTGGCTGCGTGCCCAGGGCTTCGACCGCGACATCGCCGCCCTCGCCGCCGCCGGCACCCCCGTCGTCGGCATCTGCGGCGGCTACCAGATGCTCGGCCGCGAAGTCCGCGACCCCGACCACACCGAATCGGCCTTCGACCGCGTCGACGGCCTCGGCCTGCTTGACGCCGTCACCACCTTCGCCGCCGACAAAATAACCCACCAGGCCACCGCCAGCTGCGAGGCCAACCCCTTCCTCGGCCTGGCCTTCACCGCCGGCGGCCTCACCGGCTACGAAATCCACATGGGCCGCACCGAATTCTTTGCCCCCGTTTCCCCCGCCTTCACCATCACCGGCCGCTCCGGCAATCCCGTCAGCGAACGCGACGGAGCCGTCCGCGGCGACGGCCTCGTTCTCGGCACCTACCTCCACGGCATCTTCGACAACGACGCCTTCCGCCGGGCGGTCGTCGGCGCCCTCCGCGCCCGCAAAGGCCTCGCCCCCCTGGCAGCCGGCACCGACACCCGCAGCCAGAAAGAGCGCAGCTACGACCGCCTTGCCGCCCACGTCCGCGCCCACCTCGACATGGACCTCGTCTACCGCATCCTGAGTGCGCCATGCTGAGCACCGCCAAATACCTGCCCGGCCTGGCCCTCGTCCTCGACACCCTCATCGGCGACCCGCGGACGGGCTGGCATCCCGTCGTCCTCATCGGCAACCTCATCGCCGCCCTCGAAAAGCGGCTCCTCAAGCCGGCCGCCGCGCCGGCCGCCAAACGCCTGGCCGGCCTCGTGCTCGTCCTCGCCGTCCTCATCGCCGCCTTCGCCGCCTCCTGGCTCATCGTCGCCGCCCTCGCCGCCCTGCATCCCCTCGCCGCCCTCGGCGGCGGCGCCCTCCTGCTGGCCTTCGCCATCACCCCCCGCAGCCTCGCCGAGGCCGGGCGCGAGATCCAGGCCCTCCTCGAAGCCGGCGACCTCGCCGCAGCCCGGCGCAAGGTCGGCTGGATCGTCGGCCGCGACACCGCCGCCCTCGACAGCGCCGAGATCACCCGCGCCACCGTCGAAACGGTCGCCGAAAATATCACCGACGGCATCATCGCCCCGCTCTTCTACGCCGCCCTCGGCGGCGCGCCCCTCGCCGTCCTCTACCGCGCCGTCAACACCCTCGACTCGATGGTGGGCTACAAAAACGACAAATATCGCGACTTCGGCCTGGTCGCCGCCAGGACCGACGACGCGTTCAACTACATTCCCGCCCGCATCACCGGCCTGCTCGTCGTTGCCGCCGCCTTCCTGACCGGCCGCAGCGCCCGCGGCGCCGCCCGCGCCATCTGGCGCGACGCCGCCCGGCACCCCAGCCCCAACAGCGGCATCCCCGAGGCCGGCGTCGCCGGCGCCCTCGGCGTGCGGCTCGGCGGCCTCAACTACTACGGCGGCGTGCCTTCGCTGCGGGCCACCCTGGGCGACCCCGGCCGCCAGCTCGTCCCCGGCGACATCGCCGCCACCATCAGGATAATGTACACCGCCACCGCCCTGTTCGCCGCGCTGATAACCGTACTCATCGTACGATAAAGGGGAGAGGAGACCGGCGCTTCCGCCGGACGCAGCATAATGGCCAACTTTCTCACCGCCCTGCAGTTCCTTACCCGCATCCGCCTTGCCCGCCAGGACGCCGTCGCGCCGGAAGCCTTCGGGGCCTGCGTCCGCTGGTTCCCCCTCGTCGGGGCGGTCATCGGCGCCCTCCTGGCCGGCGCCTTCCACTTCGCCGACCCCTATCTGCCTATCCACACCCTTGCCGCCGCCCTCCTCGCCCTCGAATTCTTCCTCACCGGCGGCCTGCACTGCGACGGCCTCATGGACAGCGCCGACGGCCTCCTGTCCGGCCGGCCCCGCGAGCGGATGCTGGAAATAATGAAAGACAGCCGGGTGGGCGCCCACGGCGTCACGGCCTTTGTCCTTCTCGCCCTCGCCAAGTGGTCGCTGCTCCTCGACCTCCTGCCCTATAACCCTCTCGCCGCCCTGTTCGCCATGCCGGTGCTGGGGCGTTTGGCGATGGTCGTCGCCATCACGCAATACCCATACGCCCGGCCGGAAGGCATCGGCAAAGCCTTCGCCGACTTCGCCGGCCGGCCGGCGCTTTATATAGCCGCCGCCACCGCCCTCATCCTCGTCGCCCCCCTCGGCCTCGTCGCCCTCGTCGCCCTCGCTGCCGCCGTCCTATTCGCCATCGCCTTCTGCCGCTACGCCTCCCGTGCGCTCGGCGGCCTCACCGGCGACACCTACGGCGCCGTCACCGAACTCAGCGAAATAGTCGTTCTCTTTATTTTCGTCCTCGCCTGGGAATGGAATAGTTATTTCTGGCGATAAAATTCGCGCGCGGCCGAGTCGCAGCGTACGCAACAGGGGAATAATTATATGATGACAGCAACCGTCCGCGCACCCGGCTCGTGCGGCGAACTCGTCCAGGGCACCCTGGACGGCGGCAACTTCCTCATAACCTGCCCGGTCGACCTCTACAGCGAGGTCACCGTCATCCCCAGCGCCGGCCCGTCGGCCGCCGGCGACAAGACCGTCGCCGCCGTCCGCCTGACCTGGGACCGCCTCGGCCTTGCCGGCCGGCCCTTCACCGTCGCCGTCGCCTCGGCTTTGCCCCAGGGCAAAGGCATGGCCTCCTCCAGCGCCGACATCGCCGCCGCCTGTCAGGCCGCCGCCCTCGCCGCCGGCCGCCGCCTCGCCGCCGACGAAATCGCCGACATCGCCCTGGCCATCGAGCCGACTGACGGCATCTTCTTCCCCGGCATCGTCATGTTCGACCATGTCCGCGGCCTTATCCGGCGGCCCCTTGGCGCCCCGCCGCCGATGAGCGTCCTCATCTTCGACGCCGGCGGCCGCATCGACACCCTCGAATTCAACCGGCGCACCGACCTGGCCGCCCTCAACGCCGCCAAGGAAAAGGAAGTCCGCCTGGCCGTCGACCTCGTCAGTCGCGGCCTCGCCGCCGGCGACTGCGCCCTCATCGGCCGGGCCGCCACCGTCAGCGCCCTTGCCAACCAGGCCATCCTCGCCAAGCCTTCGCTCGAGGAAGTCATCGCCGTCGCCCGCCGTCACGGCGCGGTCGGCGTCAATACCGCCCACAGCGGCACCGTCCTCGGCGTCCTTTTCCCCGGCGAACCTTCGGCCGCCGCGGCCGCCGCCTGCCACACGGAGATCGTGCGGGCCTGCCCCGCGCTCCAGTTCCTGCGGACGGCCCGACTCATCTCCGGCGGGCTCACCGTGCTAAAGGAGGGAAGCCGATGAACACCCCCCGTGAATTCGAACACGGCGGCAACGTCTACGCCGCCGCCCGTCTTACCGGCGCCGCGCTCGGCGACCTCCTGGACTACAGCGCCAACATCAACCCCCTCGGGCTGTCTCCCGCCGTCCGGGCTGCCGTCCAGGCCGCCCTCGACAGCGTCGTCCACTACCCCGACGCCGCCGCGTCCGCCCTCAAAACCGCCATCGGCAAGCGCTACGGCGTCGACCCCGCCCTCGTCACCTGCGGCAACGGCGCCGCCGAACTCCTCTATGTCCTCTGCCAGGTGCGCCGTCCGCGCCGCGTCCTGCTCGCCGCCCCTACCTTCAGCGAATACGAGCGGGCCGCCCGGGCCGCCGGCGCCGCCGTAGAATATTTCCCCCTCCCGGAGGAGGACGGCTTCGGCCTCGACCCCGAGGCCTTCGCCGCCCGCCTTGCCGGTGTCGACCTCGCCTTCCTCTGCAACCCCAACAACCCCACCGGCGGCCTGCTAAGCCGCGCCGCCGTCGAAACCGTCGCCGCCGCCGCCGCCCGCCGGGGCGCCTGGGTTGTCGTCGACGAATCCTTCCTCGACTTCCTGCCCGCCGCCGCCGACTATACCTGCCGGCCGCTGCTCGGCGCTTATTCCAATCTCATCGTCCTCCAGTCGCTCACCAAATTCTACGCCGTCCCCGGCCTGCGCCTCGGCTTCCTGCTAGCCGACCGGGCCGTAGGCGACAGTCTCGACCGGGCCAAAGACCCCTGGAACGTCAACACCCTCGCCCAGGCCGCCGGCGTCGCCGCCCTCGCCGACGACGCCTACCGGGAAGCCAGCGTCGCCGCCGTCGCCGCCGCCCGCGGGGAACTTGCCAGCGGCCTCGCCGCCCTCCCCGGCGTCCGGCCCTTCCCGGCCTGCGCCAACTTCATCCTCGCCCGCCTTGCAACCACGACCGCCCCTGCGCTCCGCCAGGCCATGCTGCGGGACGGCATCCTCATCCGCGACTGCGGCAACTATCCGGGGCTGTCCCCCGCATACATCCGCCTGGCCGTAAAGCTGCCGGCGCAGAACGCCGTTTTGTTGGCCGCGCTGGCCAAAAACCTCAAGGGTGGTACTCCATGACGAAAATAATCCTCATCCGCCACGGCGAAACCGTCTGGAACAAAGAACTCAAATATCAGGGCCACACCGACACCGACCTTTCCGACGAAGGGCTCCGCCAGGCCGAACTCGTCGCCGGCCGCCTCGCGAACGAGAAGCTCGACGCCGTCTACGCCAGCGACCTCCGCCGCGCCTGCATCACCGCCGAAACCATCGCCGCCCGCCACGGCCTGCCCGTCACCTGCCTGCCCGACCTGCGCGAAATCCTCTTCGGCGAATGGGAAGGCCTCACCTACGAAGGCATCAGCGGCAAGTGGCCGGAAGAATACGGCCAGCTGTTCACCCGCACCGACGAAGTGCGCATCCCCGGCGGCGAAACCTTCCGCGAACTCAAGGAACGGGCCGCCGGCGCCATCGGCCGCCTCGTCGAGCGCCATAGCGGCCAGACCGTCGCCGTCGTCTCCCACGGCGGCACCATCCGCACCATCATCTGCGCCGCCCTCGGCATCCACCTCAACCACCTCTGGGACATCCGCCTCGACAACACCTGTGTCAGCATCCTCGAATACCACCCCCAGAGGACGATACTCACCCTGCTCAATGACATCCATCATTTGCGCCCCCAGACCAAAAGTAGCATATAAATACAAACAAAAAAGAGGGCCGTAGCCCTCTTTTTGTTCATGCATCCCGTTACGCCGGCAAATCCGCCGGCCGCGCCTTCTTCCTCGTGAACAGGCTTACGACCAGCAGCGCCGCCAGGCTCGCGAGCAGCCCGGGATAAAGCGGATCGACCCCTTTGGGGAAGCACAGGAACCATACAACGTTCGTCACCGGCCCCAGAAACGCCGCCGCTATGCCGGCCGCCGGGGTCAGGTAGCGCGGGAAGAACATCGCCCCCAGCAGCGGGCAGAGGATGGTGCAGCCCCGCAGGCCCATCGACAGGAAGCTCCAGCCCAGGATCAGCGACCCCGCGTTGCCGGTCGCCACCAGCGCCGACAGCAGCACGACGACGACGATCGCCGTCCGCTGCACCAGCAGCGCCTCGCCCTGCTGCGCCTGCTGCCTGATGAACCGCTGATAGATATCGCGCGTGAACATCGTCGAAATGCCGAACAGCAAACCCGCCCAGCCGCCCACGGCCGTGATCAGCAGGGTCGCCAGGATGACGCCGGACAGCACCGGCGGCAGATACCCCAGGATGAAGGTCGGCAGCACCTCGCTCGAAGGCGTGCCGGGGAAATTAGCCCGCATGAACAGTCCGACCATGATCCCGCCGATGCCGATCGGCGGGATGAGCAGCGCCGACCACAGCGCCCCCTTGCGCGCCTCGGAAAAACTCCGCCCGGCGGCGATCGCCTGGGCGTAAGTCTGGGTCGACAGCACGCCCACCACCAGCGAGACCCCGCCGGCAAGATCCTTCTCCACCCCCCGGCCGAACAGCGAAAACCACGGGAACGCCGGGAAACTCGCCTGCAGCCCCCCGACCCCGCCCATCATGACCAGCGCGATCGCCCCGCAGGAAATCATCGCCACATACAGCAGGATCAGCTTGGCCACGCCGACCAGGCCGACGCCCCACACCCCGCCGAACAGCACATAACACAGCACGAACACGATGCCGATCGCCGCCGCCGTCAGCGGGCTGATGGGGAACATCGTCGTCATCAGGGCGATGAACGCCAGCACCTGACTGATCATGCTCAAGAACATTCCTAATGCGCCGAAGACGGTGGAAAGTGGCCCGATCGGCGTCCCGTACGTTTTGACCAGATACTGGGCGATTGTCTCGCACGAGCCCTCATAGAAGCGCCGTGCCGTTCCCAAACCGAGCACCGCGCAGGCGATCCCGGCCCCCAGCGTGAACCACCACGCCGAAAAGCCGTATTGGAAGGCCAATTGGGCGGTGCCGATCGTGGACGCGCCGCTTACCAGCGTGCCCATGATCGCCCCGGCGACCACCGACTGCCCCGCCTGGCGCCCGCCGGTGGCGAAATCGGACGACGACTTTACCTTGCTGCCGGCGTACAAGCCGACCGCGATCATCACAATAAGCGTGGCAGCCACGCCGACAAAATGACCCAAAGTAAGTACCATGAGTGACAGTCTCCCCTTTATCTATTCCCGGCCGCTCCGGAATAAACGTCAGACGGAGGGCGGAACCAAGCTGAATTCCCTGGCCGTCTCCTCGCCCTTCAGGACGCGCAACGCGCCAAGCGCCAACGCCTCAAGCTCATTTTCGCCGGCCACGATCTCCACCGGCGCGATGAAATTCACCCTGGCGGCGACCCAGTCGGTAAACAGCTGCGAATAAGCGATCGCCCCCGTAAGGATAATCACATCCACCTCGCCGTTGACCACCGTCGCCAGCTCGCCGATGCCCTTGGCCGTCTGGTAGGCCATGGCGTAATAAACGCTTTCGGCTTCCTTGTCGCCCTGCCTGATGCGCGCCTCGACATCGAGCGCGCTGTTCGTTCCCAGATAGGCGATCAGGCCGCCGTTGCCCCGCATGCGCCTGATCGCCGCCTTATGCTCCAGCTTGCCAGAGTAGCACAGGTCCACCAGCTGGCGGCACGGCACCCGGCCGGCCCGCTCCGGCGAAAAAGCCCCCTCCTCGTCGGTGAGGACGTCGATCATCCGCCCCTTGCTGATCACCGCCGCCGTGATGCCGCCGCCCATGTGCGTCACCACGATATTCAGATCCTCCAACTTCCCGCCCCTCTTCTCGGCCACCTTGCGGGACACCGCCCGCATATTGAGCACATGGCAGGCAGCCCGCCGCGTCAGCTCCGGCACCCCGGAATACCGCGCCACCTCCGCCAGCTCGTCGACCACCACCGCATCGTAAATGAACGACGGGATGCCGAGCGGCTCGGCGATGCTGTAGGCGATAATCGCGCCCAGATTGGAGGCGTGCTCGTCGATCGGGCGGTATGTAAGGAAATCGGCCATTTCCTGCGTGACCCTGTAAGCGCCGCGCTTCAGCGGCGGCAGCTTGCCGCCCCGGCCCGCCACCGCCGACAGGCCGGCGAGCACGAAATTCTCCTCCAGCAGGCAGGCCCTGATCGCCTCCTTGCGCATCGGCAACTGGTCGACCATCGACTTGTACTTGGCCAGCTCCGCGGCGTCATGGCTGACATTCTTGCGGAGTAACTCCCTGTCGTTCTCGTACACGGCGATCTTCGTCGACGTCGAGCCGGGATTGATGGACAATATTCTATAGATCGTTTCCGCCACAGGCTGCTCCCCCCAAAAGCCATAATCCTGACAAAGCTACGCCGATGCCGCCGCCGCCAGGACGATCGGCAAATACTTGCTGCCCACCTCCGCCGCGCGCGAAGTCAGCACCAGCGGCACCCGGCCGCCGACCACGAACCCCGCGCTGCTCGCCGCGGCGGAATAGCGGAGCGCCTTCAGCAGAATATTGGCGGCGGCGATATTCGGCGCCACCAGCAAATCCACGTCGCCGCACACCGGGCTGTCATAGCCTTTCAGCTCCGCCGACTCCCTGCTGATCGCCAGGTCGTACGAAATAGGCCCCGCCACGATGCAGCCGGCAATCTCGCCGGCGGCGTTCATCTGTCGCAGCGCCTCGGCGTCCAGCGTTTCCGGCATCTTCGGGTTAACCTGCTCCACCGCCGCCAGAACCGCCACCTTCGGCGGATCGAAGCCCATCCGCAGCATCGCGTTCACCGCGTTTATAACCATGCTCTTCTTCTGCTGCAGATCGGGATAGACAAGCAGCGCCGAATCGGTAATGCCGATCAGTTTATGGTAATTGGGAATCTGGACGAGTCCCAGGTGGGACATCTGCATCTCCGTGCGGAACCCGCACCTCTCGCTCAGCAGGTGCTTCATCATTTCCCCGGTCGGGATCAGGCCCTTCATCAGGAAATGCGCCTCGCCGTCGTTCACGAGCTGAGCCGCCTTGTAAACCACATCCGCGGCCGTCTCCGCGTGCACGAGCGCGTAATCCGCCGGGCACTCCCCCAACAGCTCGAGCTGTCGGCGCATCTTCAGCTTATCGCCGATCAGCAGCGGCTCCACCGCGCCCACCCTGGCCGCCTGGCAAACCGCCTCGAGCGTGTGGCTGTCCTCGGCGGCCATCACCGCCACGACCTTTTTCTCGTGCTTGCCGGCGCAGACCCGCTCAAGGAGCTGGTCGAAATTCCGGTAAATCATCTGGCAGCAATCCTCGCTTCCTCTCAGAATCCATCGGGCCGGCTAAACCAGCTCGACCACGTCGGCGACCCCCATGCCGCCGCCGATGCAGAGCGTCGCCAGGCCGTACTTCACCTGCCGCCGCCGCATCTCGTACAGCAGCGTCGTCAGAATGCGCGCCCCCGTGCAGCCGAGGGGATGGCCGAGCGCGATCGCGCCGCCGTTGACATTCAGAATAGCCGTATTCATATCGAGCTCTTTTATACACGCCAGGCACTGGGCCGCGAACGCCTCATTCATCTCGATCAGGCCGATGTCCGCCAGCGTAAGCCCCGCCAGCTTCAGCGCCTTCCTCGTCGCATGGACCGGGCCGATCCCCATGATCTCCGGCGGCACGCCCGCCGCCGCCTGGCTGCGCAGCACCGCCAGCGGCTTCAGGCTCCGCCGCGCGGCCTCCTTCGCCGACATGACCACCAGGCTGCTCGCGCCGTCGTTGCGGCCGGTCGCGTTCCCGGCCGTCACCGTGCCGTCCTTTTTGAACGCCGGCGGCAACTTCGCCAGCCCTTCCAGCGTCGTCGGCCGGGGGAACTCGTCGGTAGCGAAAATAACCGGCGCGCCCTTCTTTTTCGGAATCGTCACCGGGAGAATCTCCTCCTTGAACCGGCCGCTCTTGATCGCCGCCTGGGCCTTCTGTTGGCTTCCCAGGGCGTACAAGTCCTGCTCCTCGCGGCTGATCGAATACATCGCCGCCAGATTTTCCGCCGTCAAGCCCATCGTCAGCTGCCCGTAAACCTCCATCGGCTGCGAACGGGCCTGGCTCTCGATATTCGAATCGCACAGTACGCCGTTGCCGGCTCCGTAGCCGTAGCGCGCGTTGCGGAGATAATACACCGCGTTGCTCATACTCTCCGTGCCGCCGGCCACCACGGTATCGGCCAGCCCGCACATGATCGCCTGGGCGGCGTTGTTCACCGCCTGCAGCCCGGAGGCGCACTGGCGCATCACCGTATAAGCCGGCACCCCGATCGGCAGCCCGGCCTTTAGCGCCGCCACCCTGGCCAGATTGGCCGCTTCGGCGCTCTGCTTCGTCTGGCCGAAAATCACCTCGTCGATCCTATCGGGCTCCACATTGGCGCGCCGGATGCTCTCCGCGATAACGTCTCTGGCCAAATCTTCAGGCGGGACATCGCGCAGGGCGCCGCCGATCTTGCCGATCGGCGTCCGTACAGCGCTTACGATGACAACTTCTTCCATACTTGTTACCTCCATTCGATAATTTGCTGATTAGCTCGATAAAATCAAAAAGCTTAGCTCTGATAAGAACACGACGAACCATTCGCAGTGTCATTACGAGCTAAGCTTGCTTACTCCATATCGAAGTTCGTTCGATACCATAAGTCCAAGCGACTCATAGCAACCGCTAAAAATACCAGGCCGTGCGTCCGGCATCTGAGTTAGCGATTTCAACCCCTATTTTCTTTTGCCAATGAACAAGCCCAGACCGTAAAATGCAATGCAGAGCATTAACGCATTTAACGAGCTGGGCTTGTTCACTACATATCGAAATTGTGTTCCGATACAATAACCAAGCAACTCGGTACCATTAACTCAATAATTATTTTAAACGATACCCGCCGGCCGCGTCAAGACGTCGGCAGCGAAGTTATTCGCAAAAACGCGCCTGCAGTGTCGAAAAAGGTCCGGCTGAAGGCGGGAAAACGGCGAAACGCAGGACTACATCCCCAAACATAACGGTAAGTCAATAAAATGCCTATATAAAAAATCTATACACCGCCGGCAGGAAAATACAGATAATTAAGAGAACTTGTATATCCACGGCCCGGAAATTTGCATCAAAATTTTCCGCAACGAGGTGAAAAAATGGGCAGGGAGCACATCTTTTCCGCGCAGGCACAGGTGCCGACCGAAACGGACATATCCCAGCGCCATAAATTTGTCTGCATAATCGTAACGGTCGACATCGACTCCGGGGAAATCATTGATTGTCACGTACCGATGTACTGCGACATCCAAAACACATTCGTCAAAAAAATCCTCGCCGGCAAATCACTGTCAGACGACAAGGAAGTGATCATCAGGGATATTGACGAACGGATGCACACCCCGTCGAAACGCGCCCTGATATCCGCTGTGCAGGGCGTTTACAACCACTTCATCCTCACGCGCAAAATGATCATGTCGGGGCACAAGCGGATGTCCGTCCAGCAGACGGGGGCTTGACGACCGTCGACATCATCGGTTATAATCTGTTTTAAGATATGTCAAAATCTTGCGAATTCTGGCACTTTGACAGGCAGCCGGGATTCCCAAAACCGAAAATAAGAATTACAAGATCGCTAATGCCGGCGATAAGCCCGGTAACCTTAGCGGTTGCTATGAGTCGCTTGGACTTATGGTATCGAAATGACCTTTCGATATGTAGTAGGCAAGCTTAGCTCGTAATAACACTTCGAGTATATCGTTGTGTTTTTATGAGCTAGGCTTTTTGTTTTATACGCCTGCAAAACCAACGGCTCAACCTTCCGGCGTTATGACAAGGCTACTTGTCAGTAATAAAAAAAGGAAGAGGGGATTGTCATGAAAACCAAATGGGTGGCGTTAATTGTCTGCGTGCTGTTCGCGGCGGCCCTGGTGGCGGGCTGCGGCGGCGGCGGCGAAAAAGCGGAGAAATTTCCCACCAAACCGATTACCATGTACATAAACTTCGGCGCCGGCGGTTCGACCGACCTAAGCGCCCGCGCGCTCGCCAAAGCCGCCGAGAAGCACCTCGGCGTCTCCATCGTCGCCGTCAATAAACCGGGCGCCAACGGCGTCACCGGCGTCGCCGAACTCAAAAACGGCAGCAAGGACGGCCAAACGATCGGCGTCATGACCTTCGCCAGCGTAGCCATCATCCCCAACCAGACCAAGGTCCCCTATACCCCCGACGACTTCGAAGGGATCATCGCCTACGGCCAGTACCAATACTGCGTCGCCGTAAAGGCCGACTCCCCCTATAAAACCATTGCCGATCTGTCCAAGGCCGCCAAGGCCAAACCGGAGGGCTTCTCCTTCAGCGCCTCCGGCTATCCGCAGCCGTTTGTCGCCAACAGGATCGGCGAAAAAGACGGCGCCAAATTCCGCTATGTCAACTTCAAATCCGGCACCGAAGTCATGACCGCGCTCATCGGCGGCCACGTCGACTTCACCGTCGTCACCACCGGCGACCTGATGCCCTTCCTCAAATCCGGCGAAGTCCGCGTCCTGGCGGCCGCCGGCGAAAAACGCATGCCTGAAGCTCCCGATGCCCCGACCCTCAAAGAATTGGGCTACGATATCGCCATCGTCTCGTGGCTCGGCCTCGGCGCCCCGGCCGGCGTGCCCAAAGACCGCCTGAACATTCTGCGCGAAGCCTTCAAAAAGGCCGCCAACGACCCCGAGTTCCTCAACACCATGAAAACCGTCAACCTACCGCCCGACAACACTCCCGGCGACGAATTCAAGAAGAAACTCGTCGACGGCTACAAGGAAATCGGCGACTACTTCAAAAAGATCGGCCAGACAAAATAAAACAGACCGGGCCATATTCCGCCTCTTTGACCGGAGGCGGAATATGGCCGCTTGTCCTGCGCGAAAGAAAACTTTGGGGGTTCGGCAATGGGACTACTGGGAGGAATCGTGCCCCTGGTCATCGGCCTCGTAGCCGGCATCGGGGCATACGCACTTGAACTCGGACAACTGAGCAAACCGGGACCTGGGCTGTGGCCGTTCATACTGGCCGTCATGCTTGTGGCCTGTTCACTAATCCTGTTCGTCAAAGATGTCCGCAAAGACAACTACGAAAAATTCACCGGCAAGACAAAACTGGTTATCTATAGCATTGCCGCCACCGCCGTGTTCATCGTCATCTTCAAGACGCTGGGCATGGTGCCGGCCGTCGTAGGCTTGCTGATCTTCCAGCTCCGCGTCGTCGGCGCCGAAACGTGGAAAATGAGCGCCCTCGTCACCGCCGGGATGACCGTCGCCGTCTACCTGCTCTTCTCCCTGTGGCTGAAGATACCCTTCCCCGGGCTGCTATCGCTCCTGGAAAGAGGGTGCTTCCATGTTTGATTCGCTGCTGCTCGGCTTTTCGGTCGCCCTCACCTATAGCAACATCCTATACTGCGCCATCGGCGTCACGCTCGGCACGGCCATCGGCGTCCTCCCGGGACTCGGCCCGGTGGCCACCATCTCGCTCCTGCTGCCCCTAACGTACAACATCCCGCTCGAATCCTCGATCATCCTGCTGTCCGGCATATACTACGGGGCCATGTACGGCGGCTCGACGACCTCCATCCTCGTCAACCTGCCGGGGGAAGCGGCGTCCGTCGTCACCGCCCTCGACGGCTACCAGATGGCGAAAAAAGGCCGTGCCGGCGCCGCCCTCGGCGTAGCCGCCATCGGCTCCTTCGTCGCCGGCACGGTCGCCATCGTCGGCCTCAACCTCTTCGCCCCCATCGTATCCCGCTGGGCGATCAAATTCGGTCCGCCCGAATACGTCGCCCTCATGGTCATGGGCCTCACCTTCATCACCTACCTGTCGACCCAGTCGCCGCTCAGGTCGGTAATCTCGGCGCTCATCGGCCTGCTGCTGGCCGTCATCGGCGTCGATCCCGAGCACGGCTGCCAGCGGCTGACCTTCGACAGCGACGCCCTCCTGAGCGGCCTCGACTTTGCCGTCATCGCCATGGGCCTCTTCGGGGTCGGCGAAGTGCTCTACAGCCTCGAATCCAGCGGCGAGACCAAGCTCATCACCGATAAAATAGCGCAGGTTTTCCCCTCCCGCAAAGACCTGGCCGCCTCGGCCGGACCGATGGCCCGCGGCTCGCTGCTCGGCTTCCTGGTAGGTCTCCTGCCGGGCGGCGGCGCGGTAATCGCCTCGCTGCTTTCTTACGCCGTCGAGAAACGCATTTCCAAGCACCCGCAGGAATTCGGCCAAGGCGCCATCGAAGGCGTCGCCGGGCCGGAAAGCGCCAACAACGCCGCCGCCGGCTCCGCCTTCATCCCGCTCCTCACCCTGGGGCTGCCGTCCAACGCCGTCATGGCCCTGATGTTCGGCGCCCTCATGATCCACGGAGTCACGCCCGGGCCCTTCCTCATCCAGGAAGTCCCCCAACTCTTCTGGGGCGTCGTCGTATCGATGTACATCGGCAACGTCCTGCTCCTCATCCTCAACCTGCCGATGATCGGCTTATTCGTCAAACTGCTCAAAGTCAGGCTCAGCATCCTGTCGGCCTGCGTGCTCGTCATCACCCTCATCGGCGTCTACAGCGTCAACAACAACACCTTCGACATGTGGATCCTGCTGCTGTTCGGCATCATCGGCTACCTGATGCGCAAATTCGGTTTCGAACCCGGGCCGCTGGTGCTGGCGTTCGTCCTCGGCCCCATCCTTGAAACCGCCTTCCGCCAATCGCTCATCATCTCCAACGGCAACCCCGCCATCTTCGTCACCCGCCCGATCGCGCTCTTCTTCCTCTGCCTGGCGGCCCTGCTCGTCGCCACCCAACTGATCGGCAAAAAAAAGAAGGCGGTGGAACCCCATGCGCCTTAAAGGACGAATCGCCCTCGTAACCGGCTCCGGCCGCGGCATCGGCAAGGGGATTGCCGCCCGTTTCGCCCGCGAAGGCGCGCTGGTCGGCGTAAACGACATCGACCCCGACCGCACTGACGCGGCGGTGCGGGAAATCACCGTCGCAGGCGGCCAAGCCTTCGGCCTCGCCGTCGACGTCAGCGACTCCGCCCAGGTCGAAGCCGTGTTCCGGACCATCATCGACAGCTTTGGCCGCCTCGACGTCCTCGTCAACAACGTCGGCATCATCAGAGACGGCTTCATCACCAAAATGACCGACGAAGACTGGGACCGGGTCATCCGCGTCAACCTCCGCTCCTACTTCCTATGCGCGCGGGCCGCCGCCAAAATAATGATCGAGCAGCAATACGGCCGCATCATCAACATATCCTCCCGCGCCTGGCTGGGCAACATCGGCCAGGCCAACTACTCGGCCGCCAAAGGCGGCGTGGTCAGCCTCACCCGCTCCCTCGCCCTGGAGCTGGCCCGCTCCGGCGTCACCGTCAACTGCGTCGCACCGGGGATCATCGAAACCGCCATGTTCCGCTCCATGTCCGAAAAAGCCCAGAACCGGCACCTTTCCGTCCAGCCGATGAAACGCATCGGCACCGCGGCCGACGTCGCCTACGCCTGCCTGGGCTTTGCCGACGAGGAAGCCTCCTACATAACCGGGCAGACCCTCTACGTCTGCGGAGGAAAAAGCCTCGCCAACTATATGGGCTGAACCGCCGGGACACGTATGGGGGGGAGGCGATAGTGCGACGACAACCGCAAGCAATTGTCCTAACAAGAAACAAAAAACATCGTTAAGGAGACTGAGAATATGAACAAAAAACTTATCATAACCGCCGCCGTCTGCGGGGCCGGCACCACCAAGGCCCAGACGCCGCACGTCCCCATCACCCCCGACGAAATCGTCGCCGACGTCGTCGCCTGCGCCAAAGCCGGCGCCGCCATCGCCCACATCCACGTCCGCGACGAAAACGGCAAAAACAGCATGCAGACGGAAATCTTCGTCGAAGTCGTCGGCAAGATTCGCAAAGCCATCGCCGACGCCGGCCTCGACATCGTAATCAACCTCACCACCTCGGGCAGCGCCTGGTCGGAAGACCTCCGCGTCGGCCACCTGCCCGTCCTGATGCCCGAAATGTGCTCCTACGATCCCGGCTCGATGAACTGGGCCAACAGCTACGTTTTCCTCAACACCCCGGCCTTCCTCGAGCGCCTCGGCAAAGTGTGCCAGGACCTGCAGATCAAACCCGAGCTCGAAATCTTCGACGCCGGCATGATCGGCAACATCGAATACTACCTCAAAAAGGGCATCCTCAAAACCCCCTGCCACTGCCAGCTCGTCCTCGACGTTCCCGGCGGCATGCCCGGCAACCTCGAAAGCGTCGCCTACCTGCTGCCCAAGCTGCCCGCCGGCTCCACCTGGTCCATCACCGGCATCGGCAAGGCCCACGTCCCCATGATGCTCGCCGGCCTGGCCGCCGGCTGCGACGGCCTGCGCGTCGGCCTCGAAGACAACATCTTCATTGAAAAAGGCGTCTATGCCACCAACGCCCAGCTCGTCGCCCGCGCCTGCGAATACGGCAAAATGGCCGGCCGGGAAATCGCCACCGCCGCCGAAGCGCGCCAGCTACTCGGCCTCGTCAAGCACAAATAAAAAAGCGGGCGCGAACCGCGCCTACCGACAAACAAGGGAGGACCGTCATGAAGCTCGCCGACATCAAAAAAATCGCCGTCCTCGGCGCCGGCACCATGGGGCCGGGCATCGCCCAGAACTACGCCATGGGCGGCTACGAAGTCAACCTCTACACCCGCAGCGCCGAAACCCTAGAAAAAGCCAAAGTCATGCTCAAAACCAACGTCGACACCTTCGTCGAGGAAGAACTGCTCACCCCCGAACAGGCCAAGGAAGTCGTCGGCCGGGTAAAATTTTTCACCAGCCTTTCCGAAGCGGTCGCCGGCGTCCAGTTCGCCCAGGAGACCGTCGCCGAAAAGCCCGACGTCAAACAGGCCCTATTCGAAGAACTCGACAAACTGCTGCCGCCGGACGCCATCATCGTCTCCAACGCCTCCTCGCTCAACCCCTTCCTCTACGTCCCCGAGCGGCGGCTGCCCAATTTCACCACCGCCCACTGGTACGCCCCGCCGCAGATCCTGCCCCTCGTCGAAGTCGCCCGCGGCGAACAGACCAGCGAGGAAACGATGGCCGTCACCATCGCCCTCCTCCAGAAGTGCGGCAAAACGCCGGTCAGAATGGAAAAATTCGTGCCCGGCTACATCATCAACCGCATCCAGATCCTCCTCAACACCGAAGTATTCTACCTGCTCGACAACGGCATCTGCACCCCCGAGCAACTCGACCTGGCCGTCAAGGCCAGCCTCATGCCCCGGGGCATGGTCCTCGGCCTCGTGCAGCGCTTCGACTTCACCGGCCTCGACATCAGCGCCAACAACATCATCAACGCCAGCTACAAGCCGCCCGAGCCCAGCAAGCGCCCCAAAGCCCTCTTCGACCACGTCGACAAAGGCGAACTCGGCGTCAAGACCGGCAAAGGCTTCTTCGACTACAGCGGCCGCAGCGTCGCCGAAGTCTGCAAGAAACGCGACAAAATGCTCTTCAAAGTCTTCAAAGCCACCAAAGACCTCATCAACGAACGGATATAAGCGCCACGCGGCCCCGGCGGAAAATGCCGGGGCCTTGCCCTGCGCGCGGAAAATCGCGGCCGTCTCTTCCGTGCCGGCCGCCGGCGGATGTATAATAAAGGACAGGGAACAACACGCCCGCACCGGCGCAGCGGTGGGGCGGGGGAGGCGGAACCCATGACCGACAGGCACCCGGACCAGGAAACGATGGACATGCTCGCCGAATTGGCCGGCGGCGCGGCCCTCTTGTACGGCCGCGACGGCGCCGTCCTCGGCCGGGCCGGCCTTTCCGGCCGCCTGCCGCCCGTCGGCGAACTCTACGACCTCCTTGCCGGCGACGCCGTAAAAGCAGTCACCGCCGAGGACGGCGTCACCACCGTCGTCCTCAGGCTGGGGGAAAACCTCCTTCTCCTCGACAACCGCCGCCAACTCGAAAACAAACTCGCCTTCCGCCGCATCATTGAGGAATCGCTGCCCTACATCGCCCAGGTCGCCGGCGGCGACGCCGTGTTGTTCGACGCGCGCGGCATCCGCGTCAAAGCCGTCCACCCCGACGGCAGCCCCAACCCCGGCGCCCTCGGCATCCTCACCCATCTCTGCCGCCAGGTCATGAGCGAACAGCGGCCGAGCATGGGCCCCTCCGTTATGACCCCCGGGGCCACCGCCGTCCGCGTTCCCCTCACCGCCGAATACGGCCTGGCGTTCAACAACCAGCACGCCAGCAAACAGCGCCAGCGCCTCCTCGACAACGTCAGCCACTACCGCTACGCCCGCTACCAGTTCGAAGACATCGTCGGCCAAAGCCCGGCGATCGTCAAAGCCAAAAACCTCGCCCGCGACGCCGCCGCCTCGCAGTCCACCGTCCTCATCGCCGGCGAAACCGGCACAGGCAAGGAACTGTTCGCCCAGGCCATCCACAACCTCAGCAGCCGGGCGGCCCGCCCCTTCGTCGCCATCAACTGCGGCGCCATCCCCGCCGACCTCGTCGAAAGCACCCTGTTCGGCTACGCCGACGGCGCCTTCACCGGCGCGCGCAAAGCCGGCCAGGTCGGCGCTTTCGCCCAGGCCGACGGCGGCACCCTTTTCCTCGACGAAATCAGCGAAATGCCGTACCACTTGCAGGTCAAACTGCTCCGGGTGCTCCAGGAACGCGAGGTCACCCGCGTGGGCGACGCCAAGGCAACGCCCGTGGACGTGCGGGTCATCGCCTCCACCAATAAATCGCTTCTCGACCTCATCCGCGCCGGCACCTTCCGTCCCGACCTCTATTTCCGCCTCAACGTAATCGCCATCCTCATCCCGCCACTCCGCGAACGGCTGGAGGACGTACTCGCCCTCACCGACCACTTCATGAAAAAATACTCCGCCATGATGGGCAAACGCGTGCAGGAAATCACCCCCGAAGCCATGCGGGCCCTGTGCGCCTACACCTGGCCGGGCAATGTCCGCGAACTGCAAAACAGCCTCGAATACGCCTTCAACATCGTCGCCGCCGGCAGCCGCTCCATCGCCCCCGAGCACCTGCCGCCCGCGGTCACGGCCGGCGCCGGCCAGGACGGCGCGGGGCTCTCCCTCTACGACGAGCATATGAACAGGGCCGAGCGCGAGCTCATCCAGCAGGCCCTCGAACTGTGCGGCCACAACAAGGCCGAAGCCGCCCGCCGCCTGGGCATCAACCGCACCACCCTCTGGCGGATCGTCAACCGGCACGGCCTCGACACCCTTGACTAGCGTTCATTATTGAGCGCTGTTGCAAAAACGAACGCAACCGGTAATTCCCAAGCGAATAGCCGTCTTCCGGCCGCTAACCGTTCTCGCTGTTCATAATTGAACGCCCGGGCGGTTTTTTTGTTGCCTCCGTCCGCCGGGCTGCCGCCGCCGGACCTTGTCCCGCGCACGTTGGCACTATATATGCATTTACCGGCGGCGAAAGGGGGGCTTACCATGCTAACAGCCGAACATCTCCGCCATCCGGCGCTGTTCGCCAAAATCGTCACCGCCGACCAGGCCGCCGCCCTCATCGGCGACGGCATGACCGTCGGCGTCAGCGGCTTCACCCCGTCCGGGTACCCTAAAAAGGTTGCCCAGGCGCTGGCCCGCGCCGTCGCCGCCGGGCGGAAGTGCCGGATCAACCTCTGGTCCGGAGCCTCGGTCGGGCCCGAGATCGAGGAGGAACTCGCCGCCGTCGGCGCAATCGCCCGCCGGGCGCCCTACTACGCCGCCTCCAACAAAAGCATGCGCGTCGCCATCAACAGCGGCGACATCCGCTACACCGACCTCCACCTCAGCCACTTCGCCCAGCAGATCGACTACGGCTTCCTCGGCCCCGTCGACGTCGCCATCGTCGAAGCCGTCGCCGTCACCGCCACGGGGGACCTCGTCCTCGGCCCCGGCGTCGGCAACACCCCCATGCTCGTCCAGCACGCCGCCCAGGTCATCGTCGAGGTCAACACCGCCCAGCCCCTGGAACTCGAAGGCATGCACGACATCTTCGTCCTCCCCCGGCCGCCGCGGCGCCGCGAAATCCCCATCTACGACACCCTCGACCGCATCGGCGGCCCCTATGTCGCCTGCGGCCTGGGCCGCATCGCCGCCATCGTCGAATCCGACGTCCCCGACAAGGTCCGCAACCTCGAACCGCCCGACGACCTCGGCAGAAAAATCGCCGCCAACCTCATCGACTTTCTCGCGCACGAGCAGAAGCGCGGCCGCATCCCCACCGCAATGCTGCCCCTCCAGTCCGGGGTCGGCAGCATCGCCAACGCCGTCCTCGCCGGCCTGGCTGCCTCGCCGTTCGAAAACCTCCACATGTATTCCGAAATCCTCCAGGACGCCGTCTTCGCCCTCATCGAAGCAGGCAAAATAACCGCCGCCTCGGGCTGCGCCTTCACCCCTTCGCCCGGCGTCCTCGAACGCTTCCGCCGCGATCCCGGGCTCTACCGCCGCGCCCTCGTCCTCCGGCCGCTCGACATCAGCAACCACCCCGAAGTCATCCGCCGCCTGGGGGTCATCGCCCTCAACACCCCGCTAGAATTCGACATCTACGGCCACGCCAACTCCACCCACGTCATGGGCACCCACATGATGAACGGCATCGGCGGCAGCGGCGACTACATGCGCAACGGCTACCTCACCATCTTTACCGCCGAGTCGGTCGCCAGGAACGGCGCCATCTCGCGCGTCGTACCCATGGTCAGCCACTGCGACCACACCGAGCATGACGCCATGGTCTTCGTCACCGAGCACGGCGTCGCCGACGTCCGCGGCCTCAGTCCGCGCGAGCGGGCCCGCGTCATCATCGCCAACTGCGCCCACCCCGACTACCGCGGGCCGCTTTTGGAATACGTCCGGGCCGCCGAACAAGGCGGCGGCCACACCCCGCACGACCTTAACCAGGCGTTCGCGTTCCATGACCGCTACAACCGGACAGGCACGATGAAAAACGGCAAGGGGGGACCAGCAAATGGTTAACGGACAGGAACTGACAAAAATCAGACAATCTCTGGCAGCCTGGCAGGCGAAAGTCGAACAAAGTCTGACCAGATTCCCCGAGCGCGGCGCCTTCGCCGCCAACCGCCTCTACACCCCGCTCGACACTGCCGGCGGCGATTACGCCGCCGACCTCGGCCTCCCGGGCGAATACCCCTTCACCCGCGGCATCCAGCCCACCATGTACCGCGCCCGGCTGTGGACGATGCGCCAGTACGCCGGCTTCGCCTCCGCCGAGGAATCCAACCAGCGCTACAAATACCTCCTCGGCCAGGGCCAGACGGGCCTCTCGGTCGCCTTCGACCTCCCCACCCAGATCGGCTACGACTCCGACCACCCGCTCGCCCAGGGCGAAGTCGGCAAAGTCGGCGTCGCCATCGACTCCCTCGCCGACATGGCAGCCCTGTTCGCCGGCATCCCCGTCGACAAAGTCAGCACCTCCATGACCATCAACGCCCCCGCCGCCGTCCTCCTTGCCATGTACATCGCCGTCGGCGAGCGCCAGGGCGTCGCTCCCGCCCAGCTCAGCGGCACCATCCAGAACGACATCCTCAAGGAATACATCGCCCGCGGCACCTACATCTTCCCGCCCAAACCCTCCATGCGGCTCATCACCGACACCTTCGCCTACTGCTCGCAGAACATCCCCAAATGGAACGTCATCAGCGTCGGCGCCTACCACATCCGCGAAGCCGGCTCCACCGCCGTGCAGGAGGTCGCTTTCGCCTTCGCCAACGCCATCGCCTACATCGAAGCGGCCCGCGCCGCCGGCCTCAAAGTCGACGACTTCGCTCCCAGCATCTCCTGGATCTTCACCGCCCACCTCGACCTCTTCGAGGAAGTCGCCAAATTCCGCGCCGCCCGCCGCCTGTGGGCCCGCATCATGAAGGAGCGCTTCGGCGCCCATGACCCCAAATCGCAGATGCTCCGTTTCCATGTCCACACCGCCGGCAGCGTCCTCACCGCCCAGCAGCCCGACAACAACACTGTCCGCATCACCTGGCAGGCCCTCGCCGCCATCCTCGGCGGCACCCAGTCGCTCGCCACCTGCGCCCGCGACGAAGCCGTCGGCCTGCCCACCGAAGCCTCGGCCCGCATGGCCCTGCGCACCCAGCAGCTTCTCGCCCACGAGAGCGGCGCGGCCGACACCGTCGATCCTCTCGCCGGCTCCTACTACGTCGAAAGCCTCACCGACAGCATCGAACGCCAAGCAAGCGAATACATCGCCCGCATCGACGCCCTCGGCGGCGCCCCGGCGGCCATCGAAAAAGGCTACATCCAGCAGGAAATGGCCGACAGCGCCTACCGCTACCAGCGCGCCATCGAAGCCGGCGCCCGCACCGTCGTCGGCGTCAACAAATTCGTAACCGCCGAACAGCAGGACACCGACTTCCTCACCGTCGACCCCGCCGTCGGCGAGCGCCAGTCCGCCCGTCTCGCCGCGCTACGGGCCGAACGGGACAACGCCAAGGTCGCCGCCGCTCTCGCCGCCCTCAGGCAGGCGGCCGCCGGCCGCGCCAACCTCATGCCCTGCCTCATCGACACCGTCAAAACCTACGCCACCCTCGGCGAAATCTGCGGCGTCCTGCGCGAAGTCTTCGGCGAATACAAAGCCGAAGCCGACCTATAGGGAAGGAGGGGAGAGGCATGGAAAAAATCCGCGTCCTTGTCGCCAAACCCGGCCTCGACGGCCATGACCGGGGCGCCAAGGTCATCAGCCGCGCCCTGCGCGACGCCGGCATGGAAGTCATCTACACCGGCCTCAGGCAGACCCCCGAGCAGATCGTCGAAACCGCCCTGCAGGAGGACGTCGACGTCGTCGCCCTCAGCATCCTGTCCGGCGCCCACACCCATCTGTTTCCCAGGATAGTCGAACTCCTCCGCAACAAGGGCCTGGGGGATGTCCTCGTCATCGGCGGCGGCGTCATCCCCGAGGCCGACATTCCCGCCCTCAAGGCGGTCGGCGTCGCCGAGATCTTCACCCCCGGCGCCAGCACCGCCGCGGTCGCCGAATTCATCAGGAACAACGTCGGATAGGAGGGACCACGACATGGCCACCCGCGCCCTGGCCGCCTTCACGGCCGGCCTCCGCTACGAACACCTTTCCCCCGCCACCCGCCTCATGGCCCGGCAGTGCATCCTCGACTGGCTCGCCTGCTGCATCCGCGGCTCCGCCGAGCAGCCGGGCGGGATAATCCGGCGGGTCGTCGCCGTCCAGGGAAAAGGGGAGGAGGCCACCGTTTTCGGCGCCGCCCCCCTCCGCACCACCGCCCTCAACGCCGCCCTCGCCAACGGCGCCTTCTCCCACGCCCTCGACATGGATGACCTCCACAACGCCTCCATCATCCACCTCGGCACCGTCGTCGTCCCCGCCGCCCTCGCCGTCGCCGAGCAAACCGGCGCCTCCGGCCCCGCCCTTATCACCGCCGTTGCCGCCGGCTACGAAGTCGGCGCCAGGGTGGGGGAGGCCGTCAATCCCGAAGCCTACTTCTACTGGCACACCACCGGCACCGCCGGCACCTTCGGGGCCGCCGCCGCCGCCGCCAGCCTCCTTGGCCTCGACGCCGGCCAGACGGCCCATTGCCTCGGCTCGGCCGGCTCCCAGGCCGCCGGCCTGTGGGAATTCCTCCGCGACGGGGCGATGAGCAAAACCCTGCACGCCGGCAAGGCGGCCATGAACGGCATCCTCGCCGCCGTCCTCGCCCGCGAGGGCTTCACCGGCGCCACCGCCATCCTCGAAGGCGAAAAGGGCTTCTGCCGCGCCATGTCGCCGGCTCCCCGCCTCGATAAACTCACCGCCGGACTGGGAAATGGGGCCTACAAGATCGACGAAAACTCCTTCAAGCCCTACGCCGCCTGCAAGCACTGCCACCCCGCCATCAACGCCGCCCAGCTGCTGCGCGCCCGTTCCGGCTTCGACCCCGCCCGCATCGCCGCCGTCGTCGTCCGCACAAATGCCGTCGCCGAAAACCTCGTCAACAACCCCGCCCCCCGGAACGCCTACGGCAGCAAATTCAGCCTCCAGTACTGCACCGCCGCCGCCTTCCGCTACGGCCGGGTGGGGGTGGAGGAATTCGCCCCCGACCGGGCCGCCGACGCCGAACTCAGGCGCCTGATGGGCTGCGTCGCCGTCGAGGTCGACCCCGGACTCGACGACGAATACCGGCGCAACCCCGATAAATGGTCGGCCCTGGTCATCGCCACCACCGACGACGGCCTTTGCCACCGGCAATTCATCGCCTACCCCAAGGGCGACCCCCAGAACCCCGTCACTTACGCCGAGACCGAGGAAAAATTCCGCTCCCTCGCCGGCGGCGTATCCGCCCCGCCGACCGCCGAAGCCCTCCTGAAAACCGTCGCCGGCCTCGAAGACGTCCCCGATGTGCGCGACCGGCTCGCTTTCCTGACCGGGAGATGAACAAATAAAAAACAACGGCGAACCGGTTCGCCGTTGTTTTTATTTGCTTGTGCTACCCCTATTGCACGTTTACGCGCATGCCGTCCTGCATCTTGTCCAACCCCGACACCACCACGCGCTCGTCCGCCGTCAGGCCCTCCAGCACCTCCACCCAGGCCCCGTCGCTAACCCCCGCCTTGATATTGCGCTGATCGGTCACGCCGTCCTTCATTATCACGAACACCGTTTTGCGCCCTTCACGGCTGATAACCGCCTGGGCGGGGATGGCCGCGGCATTCCTGACCAGCGGGCCGGAAGCCTCGCCGCTGGCCGTCATGCCCGATTTCAGCCGCCGGTCGGCGTTCGGGAACGACACCGTCACCGCGTAACTAAGCTCCGCCTGGTCGGACAACGCCACCGTCCGCGTCACCTTGCCGGCAACCGTCCGGCTCAGCGCCTCCACCCGCATCTGCACCGTCGCGCCGTTCGCCAGCACCCTGGCAACCGGCTCCGTCACCACCAGCCTGGCCACCATCTCGTCCTCGCCGGCCAGGTTGATGATCGCCAGGCCGGGACGGGCGTACGCGCCTTCGCCCTGATACTGCTTGGCGACCACGCCGCTGCGCGAGGCCAACACCCGGCCGTTGTTCAGGCGGGCCCTCACCGAATCGGCGTTGGCCGCCGCCGCCGCCACCTGGGCCTTGGCGATGTCCACCCTGATGCGGTCGTTCTCCAGCGTCTGCTTCGAAATGGCATTAAACCCGGCGAGACCCTCCGACCGTTTCAGATCGCCCTGGGCCTGGGCCAGGCTGCCGCGGGCCGCCGCCAGGTTGGCCTCCGCCGACGCCACCTGCCCGGCCAGCTCCCGCGTATCCAGGATGGCAACAATCGCCCCGGCGCTCACGACGTCCCCCTCGGAGACCAGCAGCCGGTCGATGCGGCCCTCGATCTGGGGGCTCACGTCGATATTCCAGGCCGGCTCCAGTTTGCCGGCGAAGGTATACTTCGCGGCGATATCGCGGGACACCACCGTGGCCACCCGCACGGCCACGTTGGTCGCGGACAGGCGCTGGCTCCGCTCCCGGCTGAGGCTGTAATCGTCCGCGATCCGCCACGCCAGGAATCCCAGCAGGCAGACCATCACCAGCCCCCCCGCGGTCGCATAGATTTTCGTCCGTCTATCACCACTAAACAACATATTACCCCCTCGGCCGTTGCTACAGCTCTTCCGTCATGCCATCTGGCGGCGGGCCAGTTCGGCGAACAACCCCTGCCTGGACATCAGCTCGCGGAAGGTGCCGCTCTCTACCAGCCGTCCCTTGTCCAGCACATAAATGCGGTCGGCGCCCACCACCGTGCTGAGCCGGTGGGCGATCACCACCCGCGTGGCCTTCAGCTTTTCGAGGCTGGCGCTCACGATTGCCTGGGTCCGGTTGTCGAGAGCGCTCGTCGCCTCGTCGAAAAAGACGATCCGCGGACGCTTGATCAGCGCCCTGGCGATCAGCAGCCGTTGCCGCTGGCCGCCGCTGATCGTCGCCGCCCCCTCGCTGATCATCGTGAACATCCCCATCGGCATGCGGCGGATATCCTCGTCGATCCCGGCCATCGCCGCCGCCTCCCAGGCGGCGTTCACCGGCAGGTTGGCCGAACCGACGATATTGCTGTAAATATCGCCGGCCATCAGCTGGCCGTTCTGGATCACGACCCCCAGCTGCGAACGGACAGCCCGCACATTCAGCTCCTTGAGATCCTGGTTGTCGAAATAGATGCCGCCGGCCGCCGGCTTCTCGAAGCCCAGCAGCAGGCGGAGCAGCGTTGACTTGCCGCTCCCCGAGGGGCCGATGATGGCCACGAACTCGCCCTTGCCGATCTGCAGGCTGATATCGTCGAGGACCATCGTCCCCTCCGCACGGTAGCGGAAGGACACGCGGTCCACCCGGATATCGCCGGCCAGCTCGCCGGGGTCGCGCCGCGCCTCGCTCACCTCCGGCAGCGTCTCCAGCACCGGCCGCGTCCTTTCAAACAGCGGAAAAATATCCATCACCGACAGCAGGGAAGTCGACAGGGCGACCGCCGAGCCGAAAAAGCTGGCAAAAGCCGCGTTGAAGGCGATGAACTGGGCGGGCGCCACCCCGGAGGCCGGGCTGGTTACGAAGTAATAAATCACGACCTCGGACAAGAGCAGATAGCCGGCGTTGAATACCGCCAGCGAATACGACACGATGCGGGCCTTGACCGCCACCTCGCGCTGGCGGGAAAACTCCTTCGCCCACAGGAAGAACGCCCGGTTCTCCGTTCCCGTCATGCGGAATTTCGCTATCCCGCCGAGCAGCTGAAGCATCGTGCCGGCGATCCGGCCGGCAATCTCCATCAACTGGCGGCGGTAACGGAACTCGACATAGCAGGCCGGCAGCATTACCAGCAGAAAAACAAGCACCAGCGCCATGGCGACCAACGCCAGCTGGGCGCTGTAATAAAACAGCAGGGCAAGGTTGAAGCAGGAGAAAATGCCTGACAGGATCGACGACAACGCCACCCCGGAAAGCAGCTGGCGGATGGCGTTGATGCCCCCGGCCCGCGTCGCCAGGTCGCCGACCGTGAACTGGCGGAAGAAAGGCGCCGGCAGCCCCAGCAGCCTGTCCCACACCGCCGCCTCCAGCGCCATGTTCATTCTGCTCTCGCTGCGGATAATCGCCAGGGCGCGCGAAAACTCGAACAGGAACCCCGCCGTCGTCAGGGCCAGCAGCAGGCCGGCCATCACCAGCATGTCGTCAAGCTCGGCCGACGGGATGATATCGCTCACCAGAATGCCGGTGGCGATGGGGGAAACCATCCCCAGCAGCCCGCCGGCGATTCCCATCAGCACGATCATCAGAATATCCCGCCGCCAGCAGCTCCTGGCAACGAACAGCAGGATATCCTTGGCCGTAACCGCCTTGTCGGGCAGCGGCCGGAAAAACATATACGCATCGTTGTGCAGCTCGGCGGCCACCGCCGCCGTCACCGGCACCGTTTCGCCCGTAGTCGGGTCGGCGAGGTCGTAGCGCTCCGGGCTCCTCGGCAGCAGCGCCACCGGCCGTCCGCCCTCGCCGCGCAACGCCACCAGCGGCCCGTTGTCGCGCCGCCACCAGTCGTCCCGCAGCAGCACGCGATGGCTCTTGAGGTGCGACGCCTGGGCCAGCAGCTTTATATTGCCGTCCACGTCCGCGCTGCGGTGGCCCGCCGAGCGCACCGTATCCTCGTTCACGCCCAGCGCGGCCGCAACCATCCGGCACGCCGCCAGCAGCGGGTCCCGGCCGCCTTCCGCGGGCGGCGCGGCCGCAGCCGGCTCCAGCACCCGCGAAAGGCGGGCAAAGGCCTCCTGCGCCGTGCGTACGTCGCGGTCCCGCCGCTCGGCCAGCCGCACCCGGTCTCGGCGCTCGGCCGCGGCGATGCCGGCCGCCAGTCCGGCGGCCACCTCCTCGTTATACAGCTCGACCGCCGCGCGATAATCCGCCACCGTTCCAGCGGCTTTCGGCGGCGCCGGCAGGACGGCGTCGTCCGCCAGTGCGGCCGTCAGCGCCGCCGACCATTCCTGCGCCAGGCGCGCCATATCCTTTTTCGCCACCCGGTCGAGCGGCTTCCGTTCCAGCTCGGCGTCCTCACCGGCCGCGAACAGCGCCACAGCGTCGCCGCCCAGGCCGAACAACGCCTGTCCGGGGCCGGCGGTGAACAGGCGGAGCGGCCGCCCGGCCGGCGCGCCATCCTTCAGCAGCCTCGCCGTCACCTCCACCGTCCCGCTCAGCACCAGCCATACCGTATCCGGCGCGCCCAGGCGGAGCGGTTCGCTTGCTCTCGTCAGCCGTTCCGGCATAACTAATCGCCCCTCTCCGCGGACTCGCCGCTTTCGCCGGCCGTCGAACCCACCAGGTCGTGATACAAGCCGTCCGCCGCGATCAAATCCTCATGACGGCCGCGCTGCACGATCTGCCCGTATTCCAGCACGATGATCTCGTCCGCGTCGCGGACGGCGCTCAGCCGGTGGGCAACGATCAAGCACGTGCAGCCGCGGCGGCGGATATTCTCCATCACCGTCTTCTCGGTCACCGGATCGAGAGCGCTCGTCGCCTCGTCCAAGATGAGCACGGCCGGATTGGTCGCCAGCGCCCGGGCGATTTCCAGCCGCTGCCGCTGGCCGCCGCTGAAATCGCGCCCGCCCTCGGCCATGCGGTAATCGTAGGCGTCGGGCAGGGCGATGATATCGTCGTGGATCGCCGCGTCGCGAGCGGCGGCAAACAAATCGGCATCGCTGATCGTCGTGTCCCACATCGTCAGATTCTCGCGCACCGTGCCCTCGAACAGGCAAATATCCTGGTCCACCGACGTCAGCGAATTCGTAATCAACTCGCGCGGCAGCATCTCCCGGCGCCGGCCGTCGAAGCGGATCTCCCCGCTCCATGGCCGGTACAGGCCGGCGGCCAGCCTGGCCACCGTCGACTTGCCGCTGCCCGAACCCCCCACCAGCGCGATCCGCGCCCCGGGCGGCGCCGTCAGGCTGAACCCCGCCAGCAGCGGCGGCTCCAGGCGGTTATAGCCAAAGGTCACGTCAGCGAACTCCGTCAGCCCCGCCAGCTTCGTCGCTGTCAGCTCCGCGCCGTTGTCCGCCGTCTGCGGATCGATCTCATACTTCATAACATCATCCAGGCGGCGGAGATCGCCATCCATCTCCTGCAGCACCCCGCCGAACCCCACCAGGCGGTTCACCGGGCCGAGAAAACTCGCCATCAAGCCCTGGTAAGCCATCAGCGCGCCAATCGTCATCTGGCCGGCGATCACCTTATAGCCGCCCAGCACCAGGATGGCCGAAGTATTCAGCGCCATCAGCGACACCGGCACCGCGCCCAGCATCTCGTTATATACCGACAGCCGCTGCTCGGCGTTCATCAGCTTGATCTGGTAGCCGGTCCACTTATCGAACAAATCGGCCTCGTTGCCGCCCGCCTTAACCGTCTCGATGATCTGCAGGCCGCCCATCGTCACCCCGGCCAGCTTGCCCTGGTCCTGAAGAAACTTCATATTCTGGTCCCGGCGCCAGCGGGCCACTCCCAGCAGAAAAGCCACGTTCAGGGCGGCGATAACCATCCCCACCAGCGTCAGCGCAACATCGTAATACAGCAGCACCGCCAGGAAGAACCCGATCATCAGGCAGTCGAGAAACGCTGTTGCCACCTGGCCGGCCAGCATTTGGGCCACCGTATCGTTGATCTGCACCCGGGAAACGATATCCCCCCCGTAGCGGTTGGTGAAAAACTCCATCGGCAGGCGCAGCACGTGCCAGAAAAACTTGCCTGACGTGCTCACCGCCAGCTTCGTCTCGAAGCGCAGCAGATAATGCTCCCGGCACCAGGTCAGCACCATCTCCACCGCCATCGTCACCAGCATCCCGAACAGCAGCGCCTTCAGCCAGTCGCGATTGCCCGCCACCAGGACATCATCGATGAAAATGCGCGTGAACGCCGGCACTACGAGGCCGGGCACCACCAGGCACAACCCGACCAACACCAAAAACGCCACCGTCGTCCTGTGCCCTGTCAGACGCTGACGCAAACTGCCTATCATGCTCGGCCGCGAACTGCTGCGGACGAAATCCGGGCCCGGTTCAAAGAGCAGCGCGATACCCGTGAACGCCTCGTCGAACTCCGCCGTCGACACCGTGCGCCGGCCGCTCGCCGGGTCGTTCAGGAACACCCGCTCCGTCCCGAACCCCTCCACCACCAGGAAATGATTGAAATTCCAGTGGACGATCATCGGCATCGGCAGCGCCCGCAGCTCCTCCGGCTCCTTGCGGACGCCCCTGGCCGCCAGTCCGTAGCCGCGGGCCGCCTTCACCATGCTGCTCGCCTTGCTGCCGTCGCGGGAAACGCCGCACACCACCCGCAGCTCCTCCAGCGGCACGATCTTGCCGTGGAAGCCCAGGATAATCGCCAACGCCGCCGCGCCGCACTCCACCGCCTCCATCTGGATAACGGTGGGCGTCTTTTTATAATCGCCGCCGTTCAGAAATGCCTCAAGCTTATCCGGCCACCCGCTCATCGGTCGGTTACGCTCCGCAGCAGCTGATCCAGCTCGATCAGCACCAGCGAAATCGGCCGTTGCCGCTTCACCACGATCGAGCCGGTGCAGATCGTGCCGTCGCCGATCTTCAGGCTAGGGCCCTGCCGCGACGACCAAAGGTAGCCGCTCGGCGTCCGTTCGTCGCTCAGCAGCTCCACCCTCAGCTCCAGCACCGCCGTCGTGCCGGCCAGAAACTTCTGCACAAGCTCGCGGCTGCCCAGCACGCGCAGCATCCCGTCCGTCGTCACCGGCAGCTCCGACACCGAACGCACCTTGCCGAGGATATACCCGTGCTCCTCCTTCTTCACCATCGACGGGCTCACACGGACCTCCATCCCCGGCACAACCCGCTTGCCCTCCTCCGCGGGCACGTACATCGCCACCTCCCGCGAAATCTGGCCGGTGTTCACATCCGCCAGGTTGATGCTCACAATCCCCTGTCCCGGCTTGATATACTCCCCGGGATTCACCTTGACCTCCAGCACCACCCCCGACACCGGGCTCACCACGCGCGAATAATCGCGCAGCTTCGTCTCCAGCGTCTGGATCTGGGCCAGCTTGGCGCTGTACTCGGCCTGGCTCTGCGACACCCTCAGCTCGCTTTGCGCCTGCCTGATCGACAGCACCAGATCGGGCTGGGCCACCAGCGCCACGCTCTGGCCCTTGGCCAGATAATCGCCCGGCGCGACTTCGATATCGAGAATCTGGCCCTCGGCATGATGGGCGATATTGAAAACGCCGCCCGAAGAAACCAGCAGCCCCTGGCCGGTAACCGTCGTCGCCACGCTGCCGAAAATCCCCCAGCCGAAGGCGGCCGTCAGCAGCACGATCATCGCCAGCAGCACTATCCACCCGCGGGGCGTCGTAACCGTCATCAGTTGGTCGAGCTGCTCCGGAGAAGACAACCGGTCCAGAGCGATTTTGCGGAACAGGCCGTCGTCCAACGCATTCCCTCCTGGCTACGGCCGTTGATAAACCCCCATCTGCTGTGTTGTTCCTGCGGGCGCTTGCTTGCGTACGTTCCGAGTACGCGGCGCGGCGCGCCCTCGGAGCCGCCTTGCATCTGGGGGTTTCTGAACGGCCTAAAACGATACGATAATGGCTGCAAAAGTAAGAAAAGTTACGAAAGTAATAAGAACACTAACGGAACTTGCTTTCGACCAGCGAGGCCATTTGGGCCGCGGCCGTCAGGCCGGGCTTGTTGCTCAGCAGGGGATGCTGCTGCATCAGCACCTGGTTCGCCATGGTGAGGAAATTGCCTCCTACGCCGCCCGACACCGAATCAAGGTCGGCATCCGCCAGGCTGTCCTTCGTCGCCTGCGCCAGGTAAAGCAGCAGCTTAAGGGCCGAGTGGAACTCGTCGGCGCTCATCTCCAGCCCCTCGGCCTTCAGCACGCCCAAAACGGCCGGCAGGGAGGACGCCTGCTCCATGCGCTTGCGGAACAGCTCCTCGTTCACCGCCTTGTCCAGGAACAGCTGCAATTTATGGTTCTCCAACTATGCTCGCCTCCCATATTTCGATATCCATAAGTATTAAACTTAAATATAACTCACAGTTATTATTTCACAAATTCTTCCTTTTGGCAAGCACTATTTTCCTGGCGATTCCGGCCAAATCAGCTAACTAAGCGACATTTTTCGCTAGAAGCACTTTTCATTCCGCGCCGGCGCGACAAAATTTTTCCCGGCCAGGAAATAATTACTTGACACGTTACTTAACTATGGGTTATAATTTGTTCAAAAGGGGAACGCATTTTTACTTATGGTTAATGGTTATTCAAGTAATTTATTATAGGAGGCAGCAATGGGCAAGACCGATTTCATCCGTAAACGCGCCGAGGTAATCGTCAAGGCCTGGGCCGATCCCGCTTACCGCAGAGCCCTCGTCGCCAACCCCAAAGAGGTCGTAGCCCGCGAATTCGCCATCGACATTCCCGCCGGCCTCGCCGTCACCATCCTCGAAGACACTGCCGACATCGTCCACCTCGTCCTCGTCGACCCCGCCGACTTGCCTGACGAGGAGAAGGCCGGCCCCAAGGCCGCCATCCTCGCCAAAGCCTGGACCGACCCCGCCTTCCGGAAAACTCTCCTCGCCGACCCGGCCGCCGCCCTGACATCAACCTTCGGCGCCCAAATTCGGCCTGGCGTGCGCATCAAAGTCGTCGAGCAAACCGACGACCATATGTACGGCGTAATTCCCCTGCGCCCGGCGTCCCTCACCGACGCCGACCTCGAAAAGGTCGTCGGCGGCATGAGCAAGACGGAACAGGGGAACATCGACATGGGCGTGGCCATCGGGGTTTGGGGAGGTGGCGCAATCGTAGACCCGGAGCTGGCTCCGGTTTCGGCCGTCATGATCGGAGCCGCGATATATAAGGACCGCGACGCGGTGAAATCGGACGGCAAATGGGTCGGCAAAGAATCCGTGAAAGCCGGCAAAGCCATCGGCCACGCCGCCAAGAAAGCCTTCCACGGCTGGTGAACCGGGAAACAAATGGATTGATTCCGCCTTCAAAACCGTCGGCCACGCCATCAGCCAGCATCTTTCGCTGGTGAACATAAACCGACCGGAAGCGACAAGCATTTCGGTTGCATCTTTCGGCTACTTTTGCCATAATAGTGTTGTGTGCCAATTTAGAAAAGCGCGGTGGTAATTATGGATATCGGACAACGGATCAGGCGCCTCCGCAAGGCCAACCGGCTCACCCTCGAGGAGCTGGCGCGCGCGACCGATCTCTCACAGCCCTTCATAAGCCAGATAGAACGCGACATAAAGACCCCTTCCCTCGAAACCCTCACCCGCA
The DNA here is from genome assembly GCA_029976065.1 of Selenomonadales bacterium. Taxonomy (GTDB): domain Bacteria; phylum Bacillota; class Negativicutes; order Sporomusales; family UBA7701; genus Anaeroselena. The sequence goes on along the minus strand of JARKNV010000069.1, from coordinate 61,940 downwards.
TCTGCGAAGCGCTCGGCGTCACTCTGGCGGAGTTTTTTTCGCCCGGCATCCTTTTGCCCCCCGATATCGAGCGCCTGGTGGAGGCCGCCCAGCGGCTCACCCCCCAGCAGCGGGAGCTGCTTTCCGGTTTTCTCGAACAACTGGAGGCGGCGACGAGCAACCCGGAGAACCGCAACTCCGGCTCCAACTGATTTTCAGGCAAAAAACCCGGCGAGAAATCGCCGGGTTTTCTCTTTACCGGGTTTCCTCTTTAGTCGAACAGAAAGTATAAAATCTCATCTGTTCGACATAAGTGCAACTAATGCTTCCGCCTGCACCAGAGGCTTAGCGCAAGCCAAGTTTTCTAATCCGCCGCTGCAAGCTACCTGAACAGGTGCCGCGTCATCTCCCGCAGCGCCACCGGGCACTGCCGGTCGCCCGCCGCCGGGTCGCCGTACACCTTGGCCGCCTTCGCCCGGCACGGCCGGCAGAAAGGGAGGTGGCCGCACCCGCGGCAGGGAGCGCCGATCGTCTCCTCCGTCGCCCGCAGCGCCGCGAGCGCCGGCGACCTGCGCCAGTATTCCGCGATCGTCACTCCCGCCTCGGCCGAGTCCAGGTGCGGGCACGGCCTGAGGCGGCCCGCCACATCGATCGCGACCGTATCGCGGCCCGCGCTGCAGCCCGCCTCGATGCCCGTCGTCCACTCCCCGTGCACCGCCAGGCGCATTGCCGAATAACAGCTTTCCACCTCGATCGGCATCGCCGGGTCGTCGTAATCCCGCAGAAACGCCGCCAGCCGGAAAAACGCCTCGCCCGTCAGGACTGCTCCCGCGTTGTGACGCGAATCGGGCTTCAGCACCAGGACGACGATGCCCTTCGCCCCCAGATCCCTGGCCTTGGCCGCCAGGGCCGGAAAATCGCCGGCGTTGTCCTGGCGGGCCACCCAATTGATATAGAACGGCAGCCCCAGGCTTTTCAGCAGCGCCGCCGCCGTCAGCGTCTCCCGGAAGCAGGTGCGCGACAGGGCGTGAATCTCCTCCCGCGACCCGTTGAGCGACAGCCACAGGCTGCCAAGGCCGCTCGCCGCCAGCTCCTTCGCCAGCGCCGCCGTCAGCCCCACGCCGCTCGTCGCCACCGCCGTCCCCAGCCCCGCGGCCGTTGCCAGTCGCACCGCCTCTGCCAACCGGGGGTAGGAGAGGGGCTCGCCGCCGCTCAGGTTCAGCTCGTGCATCTTCAGCGCCGCCGCCTCGGCCACATAGGCCGCCAGCACAGCCCAGTCGATATCCCGGGCCTCGTCCGCCTTCACGTAGCACTGCGGACAATTCAGCGGACAGCGGGTCGTCAGGGCGACATTGATCTGCCAGGGCATCGACAGCGACCGCGACGGGCGGTCTTCACCCAGAAACTCCGCCGGGCACAGTTCGGTATCGGTCACGTCAGGCATGCGTCACCACATCTTCCTGCCCGGAACGGGCGGTAATCCCTTCCGGTAATTCCCCGCCCGCCGGTCCTATTCCTGCCGCGGCGCTCCGCCAGGCGGCCGCTGCTGCAGCTTCAGCGCCGGCCGCGCGGCCTCGTGTTTCTCCAGCGCCAGCAACAACAGCAGCGTCAGCGCCGCGACCGCCGCAATCACCACCCAGTGGTTAACCCCCAACACTTGCGGCAGCGTGATCTTGCCGTAATCGCCCCACGTCAGCACCGTCGCCTTCAGCCACGGGAAAGCCTCCGCGTATAGGCTCGCGCCGACGAGCATCCCCAGGATGGCAAACGCCGCATCCAGCCGGCCTTCGCCCAGCGCCGCCACCGCCGTGCCCGGGCAATAACCCGCCAGCCCCCAGCCCGCGCCGAAGATCAGGCCGCCGACAATCACGCCGCCCAGCACCGTCGGCTTCACCGCCAACTTCACAAGCCCCAGGTCATACAACAGGTAAATGCCCGCCATCGCCACCACGATATGCGACAACATGAACTTCACGATCGTGAAATCCGCCAGGCGCAACGCCCCGAGCTGCTTATCGTAGCGCAGCACCCGGCCCTTCTGCAGGAAAAAGCCGAACAAAATCCCGGTAATGAATCCGTACGCCAGTTCCGTCATCTGCCGCCGCCTCCCCCGTAAACGATCCGGGCCATTATCAGGCCGCCGATGAAGAAACACGCCAGCGCGATATACCCGCTGACAGCCAACTGAAGCGAACCGCTCAGCCCATGGCCGCTCGGGCAGCCGTCGGCCAGACGCGCGCCGAACATCGCCACCGCCCCGCCCACGAATGCCGCCGCGCCTCGGCGCCATACCGACACCCCGAACCGCTGCCGCCACATCTCAGGCACCGCCTGCAGGCGGAACTCGCCCGCCGTCCACGCGGCCGCGAAAGCCCCGACGAGGATGCCGGCCACGAACAGCCACTGCCAGTCGAATTTCGGCGTCTCGCGGATAAAATACTCCAGCTTCGCCACCCGCTCGGGGCCGAAAAGCTGCTCGATCATCCCGGCCGTCCGCACGAACGTCGTCGACGCCCCGAGATACTTCCCGGCGGCCCACACCGACCCGATCGACACCAGGCCGCTCAGCGCCCCGGCCAAGTAGGGATTCCAGCCCTTGTCGCCCTGCATGCCATAACCTCCTTACAATAATACAAAATACTAATTAATCCTATGCTCCTCCGCCGCATTTTGCCGCTCATCAGGCCGGCGCGCCGGACAAAAAGTTCGTTTCATCACGCTTTATGTAGTCTCCTTCCGCCGTCGCCGCATAAGATATTAGAGAGGCCAATGCGCCACCACCGACGAGGAGGGAAGTCCGGTGCCGCAGAATAAACCGCGGCGGAAACCGTTCCGCCAGATAATAACCGAAGCCACCAGCCCCCTTATACCCACCGAAGTCTTCGTCGAACTCAACCCCGAACTCGTGTCCTTCTACGAAAACGAATACGTCCCGGAAATGTACCCCGCCTACCAGGGCAACCTCTATCAGAGCTGGAACTGCCTGCCGCGCCGCTTCTGCATGCCGCGGCCGTGCACCCCGGTATGAGCCTTCCGGTTTCCCCCGCAGAGTCCGGCCGACGCCGGACTCTTTTCTTCGCGGTCATACCCCTCCGCAGTCCGGCATATGCTTCCCTATAGCGGAGGGGGTGCCGAACATGAAGCATCGGTCGTGGGCAATATATCTCGCCGTGGGCGCGCTCGCCGCCCTCGTGGCCGTCAGCCACGCCCTTCAGGACCACAGCCGCGCCGTAAAAACAGTGCCTACCAGCCGCAAAATCATCGCCCTCACCTTCGACGACGGCCCTCACCCGCAGACCACCAGCCCGCTGCTGACGGTGCTGGAAGCAAAAAAAGCGCGCGCCACCTTCTTCCTCCTCGGCGAAAACGCCGCCCGCTATCCCGGCCTCGTCGCCGCCGTCGCCGCCGCCGGCCAGGAAATCGCCAGCCACGGCTACCGCCACGAATTTCCCAACAGGCAGCCCCGGGAAGAACTATTCGCCGACCTGGCGCGCCTCGAAACCCTGCTCGCCGCCGTCGGCGTGCGGCCCACCCTGTTCAGGCCGCCGGGCGGCGGCTACAATGATCTTCTCGTCGCCGACCTCGCGGCGCGCGGCTATGCCACCATCCTCTGGTCGGTCGACCCGCGCGACTGGGAACGGCGCAGCGCGGCGAGCATCACCGCCGCCGTCGTCCGCGGCGCCGCCCCGGGGGGCATCGTCCTCCTCCACGAAGGCGACTGCGCCGCCAACACCCCCGCCGCCGTCGCCGCCATCATAGACCGCTTGCGGGCCGAGGGCTACGAATTCGTCACCGTAAGCGAACTGCTGCAATACAACGAAAATCAGCCCTAACCGGCCCGTTTGCCGCCCGACCGGAAAACACTTTTGTCGCCGCGCTAGCAGGAAATGTCATTCCCGGTCCGAATATTATTGTTAACTAACCCGGGGCTTAACCGGCCGGGCGTACATAAGTGGAGGTAAATCTATGCGCCGCCGTTTCCTACCACTCGTCCTGACAATCGTCTTTCTCTGGCAGGCCGTCGCCCTCGCCGCGTCCCCGGCCCCCAAAGTCGACGCCGAAGCGGCCCTGCTCGTCGTCGCCGGCACCGGGAAGATACTGTACGCCATCAACCCCGACGCCATCATGTACCCCGCCAGCACCACCAAAATAATGACCGCCCTCGTCGCCCTCGAACGCGGCAAACTCGACTCCGTCGTCACCGTCAGCAGCCAGGCGGCAAGCTGCGAGGAAGCCAGCCTCGGGCTAAGGGCCGGCGACCGTCTCACCCTCCGCGATCTCCTGTACGGGATGATGCTCGCCTCCGGCAACGACGCCGCCGAAGCCGTCGCCGAACACATTGCCGGTTCGGTGCCCGACTTCGTCGAACTGATGAACGACCGGGCAACCAAGATGGGCCTCGTCAACACCCACTTCGCCAACCCCCACGGCCTCCCCGACCCCAACAACCACTACAGCTCCGCCCGCGACCTCGTTGCCATCACCGCCCTCGCCCTGCAGAACCCCGAATTCGCCAAAATGGCCGCCACCCGCGACTACGCCGTCCCCCTCAAGAACCGCGCCCCCATAAAAGCCAGCACCACCAACAAATTCCTCCGCACGTACCCGGGGGCAAGCGGCGTCAAAACGGGCTACACCCAGGCCGCCGGCGACTGCCTGGTCGCCGCCGCCAAACGCGGCAACGTCCAGCTCATCGCCGTGCTGCTGAATGACGATGAGCGGTGGGGGGATGCCGCGAAGCTTATGGACTACGGCTTCTCCGTCGTCGTTACTCCCGGCCGTTGATAAGACCTCATCTGCTGCGTTAGTCCTGCGGGCGCTTGCTAGCGTACGTTCCGAGTACGCGGCCGGACGCTTGCGCCATCCTTGGCGCGTCCGGCACTAGGCCCATCCGGGGCCGTCGTCGCTGCGCGTCCTCGGCCTGCCTTGCATCTGAGGACTTCTGAACGGCCTCCGGCTTCTGCAATAAAAACGGCGGGCGAATGATTTCGCCCGCTTTTTGCATGGCAATTATTACTTTCCGCCCGGATAAAAGGAAAGAACACGTATAATGTCAAATTAAGTGGAAACAACGAACGGAAGGGTGGGGGAGAGGATGGGCTGGCTCATCGGCATCGACGGCGGCGGCACGAAAACGGTCGCCTGCGCCGCCGACTTGTCCGGCCGCCTGCTCGGCCGGGTGGAAAAAGGCGCCGCCAACTACCACGTCGTCGGCCTGCCCGCCTTCGCCGCCCTCGTCGCCGGCCTCGTCGCCGACCTCGCCGCCGCCGCCGGCCGCGACCCGGCCGACCTCGCCCTCGTCAGCCTGGGCCTGGCCGGCGCCGACCGCGACCGCGACCGCCGCCTGCTCGAAGAAGCCCTCGCCGGCCTGAAGCTTGGCTGTCCCTGCCTGATCGAAAGCGACGCCCGCATCGCCCTTGCCGCCGGGCTGGGGGACAGGGGAGAGGGCATTGTCCTCATCGCCGGCACCGGCTCGATCGCCTACGGGCGCACCCGCGGCGGCGAAGTCCGCGCCGGCGGCTGGGGCCATCTCGTCAGCGACGAAGGCAGCGGCTACGACATCGGCCGCCGGGCCATCGCCCGCGGCCTGAAAGCAAACGAAGGGCGGGACATCCCCTCCGACCTCCTCGCCCGAATCGTCGCCCGCCTGGGCGTCGGCGACCTCGCCGGCCTCATCGCCTTCATCTACAGCCCCGCCACCGCCAAGGCGGACATCGCCGCCCTCGCGGAAACCGTTCATGCCGCCGCCGACGACGGCGACAAACTCGCCGCCGCCATTCTCGACGAGGCCGTCGGCGACCTCTCCGGCCTCGTCGAATCCGTCCTCGCCCGCGCCTTCCCCAGTCCCGGCCCCGTGCCCGTCGCCCTCTACGGCGGCCTCCTGCTCGGCAGCCCCGGCCTCCGCAGCCGTCTTGCCGACCGTCTCGCCGGCCGCGCCGAACTGCTCCCGCCCGGACCAGAGCCTGTTATGGGCGCCCTAAAAATTGGATATGACTATCTTAAATCCATATAAGACGGCTACTAGAAAGTCCATCTGCGGCGTTGTTCCTCAGAGTGCTTGCTAGCGTACGTTTCGAGTACGCGTCGCGGCGCACTCTTCCGGTACGCCTTGCATCTGGAACTTTCTAGCGCCTGTTGAGAGGCGAATTATGATTTTTAACCTCGACGACATCGTAACCGAACAGCCCAACCCCGCCACCGCCGACATCGACCGCCGCGCCACCGCCGACATCCTGCGGGCCATCAACGACGAGGACAAAACCGTCGCCTTCGCGGTCGAAAAAGAACTGCCGGCCATCGCCGCCGCCGTCGACGCCATCGCCGCCGCCCTCAAAAACGGCGGCCGGCTCGTTTACATCGGCGCCGGCACCAGCGGCCGGCTCGGCGTCCTCGACGCCTCCGAATGCCCGCCCACCTTCGGCACCGACCCCAGCCAGGTCGTCGGCCTCATCGCCGGCGGCGAAGCCGCCCTCACCCGCTCCGCCGAAGGGGCGGAAGACGACGCCGGGGCCGCCGTCGGCCAACTCCGCCAGATCGATTTTTCCGCCGCCGACGTCCTCGTGGGCATCGCCGCCAGCGGCCGCACGCCCTATGTCGTCGCCGCCCTCGAATACGCCAACAGGCTCGGCGCCGTCACCGTCGCCGTCAGCTCCGTGCCCGGCGCGGCGGTCGCCGGCGCAGCCCGCCTCGCCATCACCCCCGTCGTCGGCCCCGAGGTCATCGCCGGCTCCACCCGCCTGAAAGCCGGTACTGCCGCCAAACTCGTCCTCAACATGCTCACCACCGCCGCCATGATAAAACTCGGCAAAGTCTACGGCAACCGCATGGTCGACCTCAGACCCACCAACGTCAAACTGTGGGACCGGGCCAAACGCATCGTCGCCGAAGCCGCCGGCGTAACAAAAAAAGAAGCCGAGGACGCCCTCAACCTCTGCGGCCACAACGCCAAAACCGCCATCGTCATGCTCAAGGCCGGCTGCACCCCCGAAGAAGCCGAGCTGCGCCTCAAAACAGCTGATGGTTTTGTAGCAAAAGCCATCGACAACCCCTAATGAATAGTGCGAGGCTGCTTAGAAGGCTCCAGATGCAAGGCGCACCGGATAAGCAGACACACAACGCTTCAGCGTCGATGTGCTCGCTTATACCCGAAAGGGTGCGAGCGCGCCGCAGATGGACCTTATAAGCAGCCTCCCCTGAAGGAGAAGCAATTGCCATGAGAATACTTTTGGTTTGTTCCGGCGGCATGTCCACCGCCATCGTCGTCAAAGCCCTCGAACAGCAGGCCGCCAAGACCGGCCGCGACCTCGCCGTCAAAGCCGTCGGCTCCGGCGAATTCCCCGAGGCCGTCAAAGGCGGCTGGGACATCGCCCTCGTCGCTCCCCAGGTCCGCCACCGCCTGGCCGAATTCCAGGCCGCCGCCGCCGAAGCCGGCGTGCCCGTCGCCCTCATCCCGCCCCAGGGTTACAGCCCCCTCGGCGGCACCGTGATTCTCGCCGAAGTCGACAAGCTATTAGGCTAACACAGGAGGGTCCATGGAAAAAATCTTCGCCTGGCTGGACCGCAACCTCATCCCCTTCATGACCAGGCTTTCCGAGCAGCGGCACCTCCGGGCCGTGCGCGACGGCATCATCTCCACCATCCCCCTCATCATCGTCGGCAGCTTCTTCCTCATCGTCGCCTTCCCGCCCGTGCCCGCCCTCGCCGCCGCCGTCAAACCGTATACCGCCCAGATCCTGCTGCCCTTCCGCCTCACCATGGGCCTCATGGCCCTCTACGCCGCCCACAGCATCGGCTATCACCTCGCCAAAGCCTACAAGCTCGACGGCGTCGCCGGCGGCACCCTCGCCCTCGCCGCCTTTCTCCTCACCAGCCTGCCGGTCACCGTCGAAGGCAAGGGCCTCGCCCTCCTCATGGAAAACCTCGGCGGCGGCGGCATGTTCGTCGCCATCATCATGGCCATCGTCGCCGTCGAAATCCTCCGCTTCGCCAAAGAGAAAAAAATCACCATCCGCATGCCCGAAGGCGTCCCCGACTCCGTCGCCCGCTCCTTCGAAGCCCTCGTTCCGGCCGGCATCATCATCCCCCTCGTCTGGGGCGTCCGCCACCTGGCCGGCTTCGACATCCAGCACGCCGTCACCCAGCTCTTTTCGCCGCTCGTCACCGCCGGCAACACCCTCGCCGGCGTCCTCGTCCCCATCCTCCTCATCTGCCTCCTGTGGGCCACCGGCATCCATGGCGACTCGGTCGTCGGCACCGTCGCCCGGCCGATGTGGCTCGTCCTCCTCGACCAGAACATCGCCGCCGCCGCCGCCGGCCAGCCCATCCCCAACATCGCCCCCGAGCCCTTTTTCCAATGGTTCGTATTCATCGGCGGCTCCGGAGCCACCATCGGCCTCGTCTGCCTCATGATATTCTCCAAGGCCCCCTACCTGCGCGGCGTCGGCAAGGCCGCCTTCCTGCCGGGCGTCTGCAACATCAACGAACCCGTCATCTTCGGCGCCCCCATCATGCTCAACCCCCTCATCGTCGTGCCCTTCGTCGCCGGCCCGGTCCTCATGGGCGTCACAACCTGGTTCGCCATGAGCCTCGGCCTCGTCACCAAACCTTACATCCTCGTCCCCTGGACCCTGCCCGCCCCCATCGGCGCCTACCTCGCCACCGGCGGCGACTGGCGGGCCATCGTCCTCGTCCTGGTCAACATCGGCCTCGCCACCGCCCTTTATTACCCCTTCCTCAAAGCCTACGAAACCAAGCTTCTCAAAGAATCCGCCCAGGAGGACACCCCATGACCGAAACAATCATCTTCGAAATCATCCTTCACGCCGGCAACGCCCGCGCCGAAGCCTCCGCCGCCCTCGCCGCCGCCCGCACGGGCGACTTCGCCCAGGCGACCGAACGCCTCAGGAGGGCGGAAGAGGAACTCGGCGTCGCCCACCGCGCCCAGGCCGACACCATCCAGCGCGAAGCCGCCGGCGAGAAGCAGGAAATATCGCTTCTCTTCGTCCACGCCCAAGATCATCTGATGACCGCCGTCGCCGAAAAAACCCTCATCAGCCACCTCATCGAACAGGAAAAAACCATCCGCGACCTCGCCGCCCGTCTGGAGGCGAAAGCATGACCGGCCTCAAAATCGCCGTCATCGGCGGCGGCTCCAGCTACACCCCCGAACTCGTCGACGGCCTCCTCCGCCGCGCCGGCGAACTGCCGGTCGCCGAACTGTGGCTCGCCGACATTCCCGCCGGCGCAGAAAAACTCGCCGTCGTCGCCGCCCTCGCCCGGCGCATGGCCAAAAAAGCCGGCTCGCCCCTGGCCGTACATACCACCCTCGACCGGCGCCAAGCCCTCGCCGGCGCCCGCTACGTCGTCACCCAATTCCGCGTCGGCGGCCTCGCCGCCCGCGTCACGGACGAGCGCATCCCCCTCAAATACGGCGCCCTCGGCCAGGAAACCGTCGGCCCCGGCGGCTTCGCCAACGCGCTCCGCACCGTGCCCGTCATCCTCGACATCTGCCGCGACATCGAAGCCCTCTGCCCCGACGCCTGGCTCGTCAACTTCGCCAACCCCGCCGGCCTCGTCACCGAAGCCGTCCTCGCCTACAGCGCCGTAAAAGGCATCGGCCTCTGCAACGTCCCCATCAACATGGTCATGACCGCCGCCAAGCTTCTCGGCGCCGATCCGGCCGACGTCGCCATCGACTTCGCCGGCCTCAACCACCTCGTCTGGGGCCGCCGCGTCCTTCTCAAAGGCCAGGACGTCACCGCCGTGATCCTCGAAAAACTCGCCGACGGCGCCGCCCTCACCATGAACAACATCCCCGACCTCAAATGGGACGCCGCCTTCCTCAAAAAACTCGGCATGCTTCCCAGCCCCTACCACCGCTACTACTACATGACCGACCGCCTCCTCGCCGAGGAGCGGGCCGCCGCTGCCCCGGGCGGACCGGGCACCCGCGCCGAACAGGTCCAGGCCGTCGAAGAAGCGCTCTTCGCCCGCTACCGCGACGAAAACCTCGCCGAAAAACCACCCGAACTCGCCAAACGCGGCGGGGCATACTATTCCGAGGCCGCCGTCTCCCTCATCAGCGCCATCCACAATGACAAAAACGAAATCCACGCCGTCAACACCGCCAACCGCGGCGCCATCATCGCCCTGCCGGCCGATGCCGTTGTCGAAGTCAACTGCCGGGTGGGGAGGGGAGGGGCCGTACCCCTGCCGGTCGGCGACCTGCCTGCCGACGCCACCCGCCTCATCCAACAGGTCAAAGCCTACGAGCGCCTCGCCATCCAGGCCGCCGTCAGCGGCAGCCGCGCCACCGCCCTCGCCGCCCTGGCCGCCAACCCCCTCGTCCCGGCGGCCGCCGCTCCCGGGCTCCTTGACGACATCCTCGCCGCCAACCGCGAATACCTGCCCCGCTTCGGGCAGTAACCGAACGGAGAAACCCCCATGCGCAAACTCATCATCAACGCCGACGACCTCGGCCTCACCCCCGGCTGCAACCGGGGCATCGTCAGAGCCATGACCGCCGGCCTCGTCAGCGACACCACCCTCATGGTCAACACCGCCTTCACCGACGAAGCCGTCGCCCTGCTCAAAGCCCACGGCCTCGCCGCCGGCCTCCACCTCAACCTCACCTACGGCCGGCCCCTGCTGCCCGCCGGCGAAACCCCCAGCCTCGTCGACGCCCGCGGCAATTTCCACCGCCCCGTGAACCGCGTCGTCGCCGTCTGCGAACCGCGCGAAGCCGAACGCGAACTCGCCGCCCAGGTCGAAAGATTCCTCGCCACCGGCCTCACCCTCACCCACCTCGACAGCCACCACCATGCCCACTCCTACCCCGAAATCCTCGACGTCGCCATCGGCCTCGCCCGGAAGCTCAAAGTGCCCCTCCGCCAGACCGGTTCCGCCGTCCGGGCCCGCATCGTCGCCTTCGGCGTCCCCACTCCCGACGCCTTCTCCGACGCCTTCTACGGCCCCGGCGCCACCCGCGAAAACCTGCAGGCCGTCCTCCGCGCCCACGGCGGCGGCGTGCTCGAAATAATGTGCCACCCCGCGGAAGCGGACGACCTCCTCGCCCGGACAAGCTCCTACAGCGCCGAACGGCAGCGCGAGCTCGCCATCCTCACCGACCCGGCCATGAAAGACTTCCTCGCCGCCGAAGACATAGAACTCGTAGGGTTCTCAGCCCTCAAACAAGCATAAAGGAGACTCCCCATGCGCGAACAAACCCTGGCAATCACCAACAAAATCGGCCTCCACGCCCGGCCGGCCGCCCTGCTCGTCAAAACCGCCGCCGCCTTCAAAAGCGACATCGCCATCGTCAAAGGCGACAAAACCGCCAACGCCAAAAGCATGCTCGCCGTCCTCAGCGCCGCCGTGCGGGCGGGGGACACCGTCACCGTCCGCGCTTTAGGCGAAGACGAAGAACAAGCGCTCGAAGCCGTCACCGCCCTCATTAAAGCAGGCTTCAACGAATAAAACACACAGGAGGTACCACCGTGCGCCTAAGCAGCAGCTACATCGCCAAGCTCACCCTCGTCCTGTTCGTCGTCCTGCTCGCCCTGCCCGTCAGCGGCTGCGCCGGCGCTCCGCCCGCGCCCGCCCCGGAGCGCGAACCCGTGCGCCTCGGCATCGACAACATCGACAACCACCTGGACCTCTTCAAAGGCAAACGGGTCGGCCTCGTCACCAACGCCACCGGCATCAACAGCAACTTCGCAAGCAGCATCGACGTCCTCAAAGCCAAAGTCAACCTCGTCGCCCTCTACGCCCCCGAGCACGGCATCCGCGGCGCCGTCAAGGCCGGCGACCAGATCGGCTACGCCACCGACGCCAAGACCGGCCTGCCCGTCTACAGCCTCTACGGCGCTACCAAGAAACCCACCGCCGACATGCTCGCCGACGTCGACGTCCTCGCCTTCGACATCCAGGACATCGGCGCCCGGCCTTACACCTACATCTACACCATGGCTTACGCCATGCAGGCCGCCGCCGAAAACGGCAAAGCCTTCGTCGTCCTCGACCGCCCCAATCCCGTCGGCGGCATGGTCGAAGGCGGCCTCGTCAAACCCGGCTTCGAATCCTTCATCGGCATGTATCCCATCCCCCTGCGCCACGGCATGACCGTCGGCGAACTCGCCCGCTACTTCAACAAAGAATTCGCCATCAACTGCGACCTCGCCGTCGTTCCCCTCACCGGCTGGACGCGCGACATGGTCTGGGACGACACCGGCCTCCCCTGGGTAATGACCTCGCCCAACATCCCCACCACCGACAGCGCCCTCGTCTACTCCGGCACCGGCATCTTCGGCGGCACAAATGTCTCCGAAGGCGTCGGCACCACCCGCCCCTTCGAACTCGTCGGCGCCACCTGGCTCAAAGCCGAGGAGCTCGCCGACAAAATGAACGCCCAAAACCTGCCTGGCGTTTACTTCCGCCCGGCCTACTTCAGCCCGCGCTTCGGCGGCAACACCGGCAAAACCCTCGGCGGCGTCCAGATCCACATCACCGACCGCCACGCCTACCAGGCCGTCCGCACCGGCATCACCCTCCTCTACGCCATCCAGGAGCTCGGCGGCGACAACTTCGCCTACGACTTCAACTCCCGGGGCATCCCCTACGTCGACCTCACCACCGGCGACAATGTCCTCCGCCTCGGCCGCTACACCCTGGACGAACTCCTGGCCGAATGGGACAAAGAAGCCCAACAGTTCAAGGAAAAAGCGAAACCCTATTACCTCTACAAGTAACCTGGGCGGTTGGCGATAAGGCCCCATCTGCGGCCTACCCTTTACGGGTGCAGCGTACGTTCGAGTACGCGCGATGCCGTTGAACCCACCCCGTGCAAACAACCTCTATAAACGTTGTCGCGGAGGAAACGGTGGTGTCAGCCTTCGGTGCGCCTTGCATCTGGAACCTTCTAGCCAACCGCGTCCAATACGAGACTTTATACGCCGGCATTTGCCGGCGTATTTTTTTGGTATTTGTGCTTGTACGCCGTCATTATTACGGCTAAAATGGGTATAATACGTATTTTGTTCTGCGAGGCTGGCCATCCATGCAAAACCACCGGCGGGCGCTCCTGCTCGTCATCACTGTCTTCTACTGGTTCTCCGCCTACACCTACGTCCCCACCATCGGCCCGTACGCCAAAACCCTGGGCGCCTCCTACGACATGATCGGCCTCATCCTCGGCTCCTACGGCGCCGTCCAGTTCCTGCTGCGCGTGCCTGTCGGCCTCTATACCGACGCCTGGGGCCGCCGCAAGGTCTTCATCGTCGCCGGCGCCGCCCTGGGGGCGGTCAGCGCCTTCGGCATGTGGCTCCAGCCCGACGCCTGGGCGCTGCTCTTCTACCGCGCCCTCTCCGGCGCGGCCGCCGCCGCCTGGGTGGTCTACACCGTCCTCTTCGCCGGCTACTACCCCGCCGACGAAAGCCCCAAAGCCATGGGCTACATCAACTCCGCCTCCGCCGCCGGCCAGGTCGGCGCCATGTTCCTCGGCGGCCTCGCCGCCGAATGGTACGGGCTGGCCGAGCCCTTCCTGCTGGCGGCCGCCGGCGGCGCCGTCGCCCTCGTCCTCACCTTCTTCGTCCGCGACGAAGTCACGCCTCCCAAGCCGGTCGACACCGCCTCCCTGGCCGAAATCGTCCGCGACGGACCCTTCCTGCGCATCTGCGGCCTCGGCATTCTTTTCCAGATCATTTCCTTCGCCACCGTCTTCGGCTTCTCGCCGCTGGCCGCCAAGGCCCTCGGCGCCGGCGGCTTCGAGCTCGGCCTCCTCACCACCGTCGCCATCCTGCCGGCCATTGCCGCCGCCGCCCTCAGCGGCACGGTATTCCGCCGCACCTGCGGCGAAGCCGGCACCCTCGCCGGCGGCTTCGTCTTCATGGGCCTCGCCAGCGTCGCCATCCCCCTGTGCACCACCCTGGCCGCCCTCTACGCCTCCCAGATGGCCGCCGGCTTCGGCCGCGGCATGATCATGGCCCTCCTCATGGGCCTCAGCATCAAAAACCTGCCGCCCGCCAAGCGGGCCACCGCCATGGGCTTTTACCAGGCCGCCTATGCCGTCGGCATGTTCGTCGGTCCCGTCCTCACCGGCCTGATCGCCGCCTGGTTCGGCCTGGACAGCGGCTTCCTCGTCGTCGGCCTCGCCGGCCTCGCGGGCGCCTGGCTGTCCCTCCGCCCCGGCTTCCTGGCTCGCGACGAAAAACCATCCCCCTAAGGAGCTGACCCCGTGAATACGCCTGACAAATCCGCCCGCCCCAATGCCATCTACTTCGTCCTTCTGCTCGTACCCCTTTTCTGGGGCGGGGCCTTCGGCGCCACCAAGCACGTCGTTACCGAAATACCGCCGCTGACCACCGCCGCCATCCGCTTCTTCCTCGCCGGCCTCCTCATGACCGCCTGGGTCGCCGCCCGCGGCGGCTGGGACTGGGAGCCCCTCAAGCGGCGCCGGGGCGGCCTGCTGCTGTTCGCCCTCACCGGCGTTTTCCTCTACAACGTCTTCTTCAACGTCGGCATGAAATACACCTCAGCCATCAACGGCGCCCTCGTCATCGTCGTCAACCCCGTCACCACCGCCCTCGTCGCCGTCACCTTCCTCCGCGAGCCGTGGAGCTGGCGCCTCGTCGCCGGCGTAATCCTGTCCTTCCTCGGCGTCCTTACCACCATCACCAGAGGCTCGCTCGACGTCCTCGCCGCGCTGTCCTTCTCCTACGGCGACCTGCTTATGGTCGGCGGCGTCGTCTCCTGGACGGCCTACACCATCATCGGCAAGCTCGTCATGAAAGACGTTCCGCCCCTCCTGGCCACCAGCGCCTCCACCCTCGCCGGCTCCGTCCTCCTTCTGGCCGCCTCCCTCACCGAGGACGGCTGGTCGCGCCTGAGCGCCGTCAGCGCCCAGACCGCCGGGGAAATGGCCTATCTCGTCATCTTCCCGACCGTCGTCGCCTTCTTCCTCTTCAACGTCGGCATCAAGCGCATCGGCGCCAGCCGCGCCAGCGCCTACATCAACCTCATGCCCGTCAACGCCATCTGGATCGCCGCCGTCTTCTACGGCGAAACCGTCACCCCCGCCCATATGGCCGGGGCGGTGCTGATAATCGCCGGCCTGCTGCTCATCACGGTTTTCGACAAGAAGAACGGCCGTTGATAACCTGCCACTCAACCCCTGCCGCGGCGCGGCGGGGGTTTCTCATATTATCCCGGGAAAGGCATAAGAACAAACAAAAAAACAGCCCTAGCGGGGCCAAGCGGGAGGAAAACCCTTCTCTATATATTCCATTTTTAGAAATATTCATAATAGAAGGAAAATTCTATTTTCTCTAGAATAGCATAACAGGAAATTATTTACAAGGGCTTGGCAAGAGAAACAATGCGCGGGAGGTGATGCTGTCAGCAACACTCGGGAAGAACCGCATATATCGGACGTTCATCGGTTTTCTTAGAGAGAAAAATGTGGGGAGGGAAAACCTGTGTTCGGTATTTCGATCGGGGCACTTATGTCCTTGGTGGCTCTTGGTATTGTCATTGTCATTAGCTGTGTCAAGGAGGAAATGAACCCCGGCCTGCTCGGCATATTCTTCGCCATCGTCGTCGGCACCGGCTTCGGGGGCATGACCGGCGCCGCCGTCCTCAACGGCTGGCCCGTACAGCTGTTCATGATCCTCCTCGGCGTCACCTTCATGTTCGCCATGGCCCAGCAGAACGGCACCATGACCAAATTCACCGCCCACGCCGTGCGCCTGGCCAAAGGCAACACCATCCTCATCCCGGTCATAATCTTCCTGCTGGTCACCTTCATCACCACCATCGGCCCGGGCAACATCGCCTCCACGGCCCTCATGGCGCCTGTCGCCATGGCTATAGCCACCCGCATCGGCATGAGCGCCTTCCTGATGACCCTGATCGTCGTCGGCGCAGCCAATGGGGCGGCTTTTTCGCCTTTCGCCCCAACCGGCATCATCTCCATGGGCCTGGTGCAGAAGATGGCCGCCGGCCTCGGCATCACCCAGTCGGTCATCTCCCTGGAGTGGAAGATTCATTTAAACTCCGAGGTCGTGCAAACCATCGTCAACGCCACCGGCTTCTTCACCCTCGGCGGCATGGCCTGGATTCGCAAGCAGCGGGGCGAGGCCCTCGACATCGACGAACTGGCGCCCAAACCCGAGCCCTACGATACCAAGCAAATCATCACCCTCGCAGCCATCGCCGCTCTCATCCTGCTGGTCATCGCCCCCATGCTGCCGGGTATGAAAGGGCTGTTTCCCAAGTGGGCGCTGCAAATGCTCGCCAACGTCGGCACCGTCGCCTTCCTGCTCTCCGGCCTGATGCTGTTCTGCAACGTCGCCGACGTCAAGGAATCTATCAAGCGTGTGCCGTGGAACGTCATCATCCTCGTCTGCGGCGTCACCGTCCTCATCGAGGTCATGGAGAAAACCGGCGGTCTCAAAGCCCTCGTCAGCCTCATCGCCGCCATCTCCAGCCCCACCACCGTCCACTTCTGGCTCGGACTGTTCACCGGCGTCATCTCCGCCTATTCCAGCTCCTCCGGCGTCGTCATGCCGATGTTCCTGCCCCTCGTGCCCGGCCTTATGAAGGAACTCAGCCTCATGGGCACCCCCGAGCAGATGCAGCACGCCATCGACATGATCTCCTCCATCAACATCGGCGCCCACCTCGTCGACAGCTCGCCGCTCTCCACCCTCGGCGCCCTCTGCATCGCCTGCGCGGGCGAACACGAGGACAAGAACAAACTCTTCCGCAACCTGCTGCTGTGGGGACTGTCGATGTCGATTGTCGGCGCGATCGCCTGCTACCTGGCCTTTGGGTTGTTACACCTGTAAATATTCAGCAAGCAAAATAAGCAAAAGCATGAGTAAGCAAAAACCCCTCCGCAGATGCGGAGGGGTTTCCCTTTCTACGCCTCGTCGCCGAAGCACACGCCGATCGACCGGCCCACGTGCAGCGACTCCAGCGGCACGTTGCTCGGCTGGCCGGCGATATCCTTGATCGGCACCGTCACGATGCTGTTCTTCTGCAGCGCCACCATCACGCCGGTATTGCCGGCCAGCAGCGCATCCACGGCCGCCACTCCGTAGCGGGTCGCCAGAATGCGGTCGTACGCCGTGGGGCTGCCGCCGCGCTGCAGATGCCCCAGCACCGTGCAGCGGGACTCGAAGCCGGTCAGCTCCTCTATCTGGCGGGCCAGCTTTTCGCCCACCCCGCCCAGGCGGACCTTCTCGGCGCTGTTCTCCACGATGCGGGCCACCGTCATCTCGCCCCCCACCGGGAACGCGCCCTCGGCCACCACCACCAGGCTGAACAGCTTGCCCTGGGCCCGGCGGGCCTTCACCGCCGCCACCACCGCCTCGATCTTGTACGGCACCTCGGGGAGGAGGATGACGTCCGCGCCCCCGGCCAGGCCGGAATGGAACGCGATCCAGCCGGCATAGCGGCCCATGACCTCCAGCAGCATCACCCGGTGATGGGACTCCGCCGTGGTATGCAGGCGGTCGAGCGCCTCGCTCGCGCACGCCACCGCCGTATCGAAGCCGAACGTCCGCTCCGTCATCGGGATATCGTTATCGATCGTCTTGGGCACCGACACCACCGGCAGCCCGCGCAGACTGAACTCGTTCGCGATCCGCAGGCTGCCGTCGCCGCCGATCACCACCAGCGCCTCGATGCCCCGCGTCTTCAGGTTCGCCAGCGCCTGCTGCGACATATCCTTATAAACATAGCCGCCCTCGTGCGGCACCGCGTAATGAAAGGGATTGTCGCGGTTAGTCGTGCCGAGGATGGTGCCGCCGCGGGGCAGGATGCCGGAGATATCCCTGTCCGCTAGTTCGATGATGTCGTTTTCCACCAGGCCGCCGAAGCCGTTCTTGATCCCCCACACCCTCACGCCGTGGCTGAAACAGGTGCGGGCCACGCTGCGGATCACGGCGTTCAGACCCGGGCAGTCGCCGCCGCCGGTGAGGACGCCTACGTTCTTGAAGTTGGCCATAATAACCGCTCCTTCGATACCCAAATAATAGTGCCTGGAAAAAGTATATACTACATTTGCCGCCGGGACAAGTGTACGCCTGTGTCCCGCGGCAGGAGTTGCCTTCCATACCGTGGAAATAAAAACGGTGCAAAAGTCATGCCGTGACGAAAAATTCCAGCACGAGGTGTGGCCCATGACCAGCGGACAATCTCCCGACACCATCGCCGACGTCATTTGCGGCAACCTCCGCGAATACGCCCTTTATACCGCCCGGACGCCGGGAGGGAAGAGCGGCGGCGACGGCGAAGTCACCTGGGTAGACACAGGCTCAAGCGCCCTCAACCGCATCCTTGCCGCTCGCCTTTCCGCCTCCCGGGCCGATGCCCGCATCAGGGAACTGGCGGACTTCTTCGGCGGGCGTCCCCTCACCTGGATAACCGGCCCCGCCGACCGGCCCGCCGATCTCGGCGCGCGGCTGCTGGCCACCGGTTTTCGCCACCAGATGCCCTGGCGGGGCATGGCCCTCGTCATCGAGGCGCCTCCTCCTCCCGTCGCCACGCCTCCGGGGCTCGAAATCCGTCAGGCTGCCGACTCCTCGGAGATAGCCGCCTGGGGCCGCACCGCCGCCGCCGGCTTCGCCATGCCGGAGAACGTCGCCCGCGACTTCCCGGCCGTGTTCGCCAATCTCGCCACCGATAAAATCGTCTACTTCCTCGGCCTCAGTGATGGCCTGCCGGTCGCCACCGCCAGCCTTTTCCTCGGCAGCGCCGCCGCCGGCGCCTACTTCATCTCCACCCTCGGCCCCGCCCGCCTCGGCGGCGTTGCCACCGCCCTTACCCGCGCCCTCGTCGCCCACGCCGCTTCGCTCGGCTACCGGCTCCTCGTCCTCGAGGCCAGCCCCGCGGGCTACGAAGTATATATCCGCATGGGCTTCCGCCAGTACTGCGACATGGATGCCTATGTCATCAACACCTGACACCGGAGGGAACATGAACCAAGAATTCCGCCTCACCTCGCGCAACTTCGTCTGCATATGCGTTGCCACCTTCTTCTATTTCGGCAGCTTCTACCTTCTGCTTCCCATTCTCCCCCTGTACGTTGAAAGCCTCGGCGGCACGCCCGGGCAGATCGGCCTCGTCATCGGCGCCTTCAGCTTCGCCGCCGTAGTCGTTCGGCCCCACCTCGGCCGCCTTGCCGACCGCCACGGTCGCAAACGGTTCATGCTGCTCGGCGTCGGCTGCTTCGCTCTGCTCTTTCCCATCTACGGCCTTCTCCAGGCCGTCGTTCCCCTCTACATCCTCCGCATCGCCCACGGCTTTGCCCATGCCTCCTTCCTCGCCGCCTCGGCCGCCTACATCGCCGACCTTGCGCCCCCCGCGCGGCGGGGTGAGGTAATCGGCATCTACGGCACCGCCAGCGTCGTCGCCATGGCTATGTTTCCCGCTCTCGGCATCGACATTATCCAGTATACGCGAAGCTTTACCGTCCTATTTGCCTGCGCGGCCGGCGCGGCCGGCGCCGCCTTCCTCGCCGTGGCCGCCGTCGGCGAAATAAGCTCCCCCGACGGCGGTAAAAGGCCGGTAAGTCTTTTGACCGTAAGCCGCCGGCGGGCCGTCCTCGTCCCGTCCCTCGCCCTCTTCGCCGGAGCGGCCGCCTACGGCACCGTCATCACCTTCCTGCCCGTCTACGCTCCCCAGCGCGGCCTGGCCGACTTCGGCATCTTCTTCACCGTCTACGCCGCCGGCACCCTCGCCAGCCGCATATTCGCCGGCAAACTCTCCGACCGCTGGGGGCGTCGCCGCGTCATCCTGCCTTTCATGGCCCTCCTGGCCGCCAGCGTCTTTCTTCTGCCCATCCTCGACAGCCTCGTCATCCTCATCCTCATCGGCCTGGGCTTCGGTTTCGGCTTCGGCGCCTTCATGCCCACCCTCAACGCCCTCGTCGTCGACAAAACGCCGCCGCCCGAACGCGGCGCGGCCCTCGGTTTCTTCACCTCCTTCATGGACGTCGGCATCGCCTCCGGTTCGGTGCTGCTCGGCTTCGTCGGCGAGGCCCAGGGGTTTGCGACCATGTTTGCTCTTGCCGGGTTCGTTATTGTCGCCGGGATTACCGTGTTCGCAATCTACACCGAAAAAGATAATCCCAATACAGAGGCAGGCCGTTGATGACCCCCATCTGCGTTGTTGCAGCTTCGGTCGCCATCCTCAACGTACGTTCGTGTACGTTTCCGGTGTCGTCCTCGCCGCGCCTAGCATCTGGGGGCCCTGAACGGCCTGCGCACAGAACAATTAACGGAGACCAACATGCAAAACGAAATTAGAGGCAGATTCGCCCCGTCCCCCTCCGGCCAAATGCACCTCGGCAACGCCTGGACGGCCCTCCTTGCCTGGCTGCAGGTCCGCAGCCTCGGCGGCGCCGTCGTCCTCAGGGTCGAAGACCTCGACCCCGACCGTTGCCGCCCCGAATACACCGCCCAACTGCTCGGCGACCTCGCCTGGCTCGGCCTCGACTGGGACGAAGGCCCCGACGTCGGCGGCTCCCACGGCCCCTACCGCCAGGACGAGCGCCGCCACCTCTACGCCGCCGCCCTCGAAGCTTTGGCCGCCCGCGGCCTCGTCTACCCCTGCTACTGCACCCGGGCCGAAATCCGCGCCGCCGCCTCCGCTCCCCATGCCGGGGACGAGGAAAGCGCCTACCCTGGCACCTGCCGCCGTTATCTCGGCGGGGCGGGCGAGCCGCCGCCAGGCCGTCATCCCGCCCTCCGCCTCGCCGTCCCCGACGAAACCGTCGCCTTTGCAGACGGCGTCCACGGCCCGGTAGCCCAGAACCTCGCCGCCGCCTGCGGCGACTTCATCGTCCGCCGCGCCGACGGCGTCCACGCCTACCAGCTTGCCGTCGTCGTCGACGATGCCGCCATGGGCATCACCCACGTCCTGCGCGGCGACGACCTCCTCGCCTCCACCTCCCGGCAGCTCTACCTTTACCGCCTCCTCGGCCTCACGCCCCCCGCCTTCGCCCATGTTCCCCTCCTCGTCAGCCCCGACGGGCGCCGTCTCGCCAAACGCCAACGGGACCTCACCATCGGCTCTTTACGGGACCGCGGCGTCACCGCCGGCGAAATCACCGGCTTCCTCGCCCACCGCGCCGGCCTCCTTCCCGCCCCCGCCCCCGTCCGGCCCCGCGACCTCGTCGCCGCCTTCTCGCTGGACAAGCTCCCCCGCCGGCCGGTCGTCATCAGCGACGAGGCTTTCGCCTAGAAAACAAAAACCCCGGACCTTCCGGCCCGGAGTTAAATACATAGCTTACCTGTACCTTCTTGCCCCCCAATACTCCTCCCCGTACCTGCCGGCCGTGAAGTCGTCTTCCCGTACCGCCGACCGGCTGTTGGGAGCATGGATCATCGTCGACCCGCCCGCATACACGCCCACGTGGTGGATATCGCCCTGCCCGCCGGGGCCGGCGAAAAACAGCAGATCACCGGCCGCCAGCTCGCCGGCGGCCACCGCCGTCCCGGCCGTCGCCTGCTCGTTGGCGTCGCGGGGGATTGCGATTTCCTGCGACTGGTACAGGCGGAGTGCGAACCCCGAGCAGTCGAACCCCCACGCCGACGTTCCGCCCCACACATACCGCAGGCCGGCGAACCGCCTCGCCTCCGCCAGCAGCCGCGCCCCGTCGAACGGGGCGGGGGAGAGGGGAGAGGCATCGTTACTTGGAATATAGCCCGCGCCGCCGTCCGGCCGTCTCACCGCCAGCATCGCACCCTCAGCCGTCAGCAGCGGCAGGCGGGTCTGCCAGCTCAAGGCGGCCAGCGCCTCCCGGCCGGCCGCGTCCGCGTAAAGATAAGTCCGCGGAGCCGTGACAACCGCCAACGGTTGCGAAGCCGCCGCGGCGAGAAACGACGCGGTGGCCGTCACCTGCCCGGCCGGCAGCCAGCCGGGATAGCCGCGCCCGTCCCGGGCCGTCGCCTGCTCCGTTGCCGCCACCCGCAGCCACTCGCCATCCCGGTCGAGGACAAGCACCCGTTCGCCATAGAGCAGCTGCGACTCCACCTTGCCAACCAGCCACAGCCGCATCGCCTCGTCCATGCCGTCCGCCCACGCCGCCGGCTCGGTCGCAGCCCCCAGGATAAGCCGGTCGTGGTCCCGCTTCGGGCCCGGCTCGCACCACAGCATCGCCGCGGCAACATTCACGGCCGCCAAATAGTCAGTCATACGCAACCCTCCGGAATTCACTCTGGTATATTATTATGAAACCAGTCGTAAACGGTGCGCGACAACCGGGCGATCACCCCCCGGCCGCGCTCCTCGTCCGGCAGATTATCGCTCATCACCGCCAGCACGTAGTCGCACCTCTCGCCGTAAACGATGCCGGCGTCATGCTCCGCTCCCTCAAGCTCCCCCGACTTGCACGCCACCCGCGCCGCGGCGGGGAGGAGGAGGGGCAGCTTGCAGCGGTCCTCCTGGCGGTGCAGGATGGCCACCATTGCCGCGTCCGCCGCCGGGCTCACGCACTCGCCCCGGTACAATTTCGCCAGCACCGCCGCCACCTCGGCCGGCGTCGTATAATTCTCCTGCCCGGCCGCCGCCGCCGCGAAATCCATCATCTTGCGGTTCAGCGCCGTCGCGGTGCAGCCCAGCGCCGCCGCCATGGCGTTCACGCTCGCCATCCCCAGGCGGCCGATGACCATATTCGTCGCCGTATTGTCGCTCTCTACGATCATCGCTTCCAGCAGCTGGCGCCACGTCCGCACCGTCCCCGGCGCGGCGAACTCCAGCGCCCCCGCGCCGCCCACGATCTCCGCCGCCGGGATCGCCACCGCTTCCTCCGGGTCGAGCTCGCCCCGGACGATGCGGCGGAACGCCTCTGCCAGAATGAAAATCTTTATCAGGCTCGCCGACCGCAGCACCTGTGGGTTCAGCAGCCAGCGCCGGCCGCTCGCCGGCTCGATCGCCGCCGCCGAATAAATCCCCGGCTCGCCGGCCACCGCCGCCGCCATCGCCGCCGTCAAATCGTCATTATCAATAGCCGTCAAAATATCACCCCGTTTTTCCCTACCCCTGTTTTTCGCCGCCGCCGGGCAAAACCCTTGCCCAGCCGGTATGGTTTGGCCCCCCGTGGCGCAAATTATCCCTGATGGACCCGAAAGGAGACCGCCGTGCCCGCCAGAAAAATGCTCGCCGCCCTCCTCGCCGCCCTTGTCGTGGCCGCCCTCATTCTTCCCGGCTGCTCCTGGTTCGGCGCCAAAAAAGACGCCAAATACCTGCGCTACGCCATTGCCGCCGAGCCCGAAACCCTCGACCCCCGCAAATCCACCAGCATCCCCGCCGGCATCGCCGCCGCCCAGCTCTTCGAAGGCCTCACCTCCCTCGACGCCGCCAACAGCCCCGTGCCGGCCGCCGCCGAGAAATGGGAAGTCTCCCCCGACGGCCTCACCTACACCTTCCACCTCCGCAAGGGTGCCAAATGGTCCAACGGCGAGCCGCTCACCGCCGCCGACTTCGAATACGCCTGGAAATCCACCCTCAGCCCCGGGTTGGCCTCCAGCTACGCCTACCAGTTATTCTACCTCAAAAACGGCAAGGCCTATAACGATAAGAAAGCCTCCGCCGACGCCGTCGGCGTCAAAGCCAGGGGCGACGACATCCTCGAAGTCACCCTGGAGCGGCCGACACCCTTCTTCCTGTCCCTGCTCGCCTTCCGCACCTACTACCCCGTCAACCGCGCCGCCGCCGCCAACGAACGCTGGGCCGCCGACGCCAAAACCTTCGTCGGCAACGGCCCCTTCCGGCTGGTGAACTGGGTCCACGACAACAAAATGGAGCTCGTCAAAAACGAGCACTACTGGGACGCCGCCAAAGTCCGCCTGGCCAGGGCCGATATCATCCTCGTCGAATCGGCCGCCACCCGGCTCGTAATGTTCGAAAACAAGCAGCTCGACATGGCCGACAACCCGCCGGTCAGCGAAATGCCCCGCCTCCAGCGGGAAGGCAAGCTCAAAATTTTTCCCTTCCTCGGCGTCAGCTACTTCCCCTTCAACGTCGCCCAAGCCCCCTTCGACAACGCCAAGGTCCGCAAAGCCTTCACCCTCGCCCTCGACCGCCGCACCCTCATCGACAAAGTCTCCCGCGGCGGCCAGACGCCGGCCGTCGCCTTCGTGCCCCCCGGCATCCACGACGCCGCCGGCAACGACTTCCGCGCCAAAGGCGGCCCCTACTACGCCGACCACGACGCCGCCGCGGCCCAAAAATTGCTCGCCGAGGCCGGCTATCCCGAAGGCCGGGGCCTGCCGCCCGTCACCCTCCTCTACAACACCGGCGAAAGCAACAAACTCATCGCCGAAGCCGTCCAGGAAATGTGGAAGCGCGCCCTCGGCGCCGACATCCAGCTCAGCAACCAGGAACTCAAAGTCTTCTACGACAACCTCGACAAACACAACTTCCAGCTCGCCATCGACAGCTGGATCGGCGACTACGTAGATCCCATGACCTTCCTCGAACTCTTCGAAACCGGCAACGGCAACAATAGCCCCGGCTACGCCAACCCCGCCTACGACAGCCGCCTCGCCGCCGCCCGCCTGGCGAGCGACCCCGGAGCGCGCGCCGCCGCTCTGCACGCCGCCGAAAAAATCCTCATGGACGACGCCGTCGTCTGCCCCCTCTACTTCAGCACCAGCGCCGTCATGATCCGGCCGAGCGTCAAAGACCAGATCCGCACCATCCTCGGCATCGTCTACCTCAAGCAAGCCTATCTCGAATAACGCGGCCGGCCTGTACCTCATTGACCTTTGGGCCCCGCTGGCAATATAATGAAACTGTAGGCAATTCTGAAACAGGAGGTCCGCATGACCGACATCGAAAAAACCCTCGCCCTCAAAACCTGGGCCGTGGTCGGCGCCAACAACAACAAAGACAAATTCGGCTACAAAATATTCAAATTCATGGATGGGGCCGGACAATTCAAAGTCTACCCCGTCAACCCCGGCCTCAGCGAAGTCATGGGCCAGAAATGCTACCCCAGCGTCAAGGACCTGCCGGAAAAACCCGACGTCGTCGACTTCGTCGTGCCGCCCAAGGTCGGCGAACAGGTAATGCGCGACTGCGCCGCCGCCGGCGTCAAGTACGTCTGGCTCCAGCCCGGCGCCGACGCCCCGGCGGTCGCCAAACTCGGCGAAGACCTCGGCATCACCGTCATCAAAGCCTGCGTCATGGCCGAATGCCGCAAGCGCGGCATAATGGACTGAACGGCCAAAACCACATAAAAGGAGAGATAAGCATGGCCAACGCTGTGGAAGTCAACGAAGCCGGCTTCCAGGAAGAAGTAATCGAATCGTCCGTCCCCGTGCTCGCCGATTTCTGGGCCCCCTGGTGCGGGTACTGCCAGCGCCTCGCCCCCATCCTCGACGACCTTGCCGGCGAAGCCGGCGGCAAGTACAAAGTCGTCAAAGTCAACGTCGACCAGAACCGGGCCGTCGCCCAGAAATACGGCGTCATGAGCCTGCCCACCATGATCCTCTTCAAGGACGGCGAACAGGCCGAGAAAATGATCGGCTTCATGCCGAAAGCCAATATCGAGGCAAAAATCAAACAGCACCTGTAAAGACAAACTTAGCCGCGGACCGGCCAATACCCGGTCCGCGGTTTTTCTTTTTCATAATCCGCCCGCCCCGCGAATAGGAGATATCATCACGCGAAAGAAGGGCGGGGGAGAGGCATGCAGCGCCGCATCGTCCTGGTCGGCGCCCCGAATGTGGGGAAAAGCGTCATCTTCAACAACCTCACCGGCAAATACGTCAACGTCTCCAACTACCCCGGCACCACCGTCGAGGTCGCCCGCGGCTACGCCCGCCTCGGCGGCGTCCCGTGCGAAATCGTCGACACCCCCGGTGCCTATTCCCTCGCCCCCATCACCGACGAAGAGCGCGTCACCCGCGACCTCCTCCTCACCGCTCCTCCCGACCTCGTCGTCCACGTCGCCGACGCCAAAAACCTCGACCGCATGCTGCCCTTCACCCTCGCCCTCATCGACGCCGGCCTGCCCGTCATCCTCGTCCTCAACCTCATCGACGAAGCCGCCGCCGCCGGCCTCGCCTACGACACCGGCCGCCTGTCCGGGCTGCTCGGCATCCCCGTCGTCGCTACCGCCGCCGTCAAAAAAATCGGCCTCGACCGCCTGCGCGCCGCCATCGTCGCCGGCGCGCAGCCCCAGCACCCCTTCCGCCTCAGTCCTGCCCTCGAAAACGCCGTCGCCGTCGTCGCCGCCCGGCTCGGCCCCCGCCGCCTCGCCGTCCGCGCCCTCGCTCTCCTCCTCCTCGCCGGCGACCCCGTCACCCACAACCTCCTCAAAAACGAAAGCTGCTACCCCGCCGTCCTTGCCGCCGTTCTCGCCGCCGGCGAACAAAGCAGCCAGCCTCTCGCCCAAATAATCGCCGCCGAGCGCCAGGCCCAGGCCGCCGGCCTTGCGGCCGCCGCCGTCCGCCGGACCCCGGCCGGCCGCCGCCGTCTCGCCGGCTTTCTCGACCGTCTCACCCGCCAGCCCCTCACCGGCATCCCCATCCTCCTCCTCGTCCTCTACTGGGGGCTCTACAAATTCGTCGGGGGCTTCGGCGCCGGCATCCTCGTCGACTACATCGACGAAAATGTCTTCGCCAACGTCATCACCCCCGCCGTCGACGAAGCCTGCCGGCGCTGGCTGCCGTGGGAATGGCTCCAGACCCTCATCGCCGGCGACTACGGCCTCTTCACCCTCGGCCTGCGCTACGCCGTCGCCATCATTCTGCCCATCGTCGGCACCTTCTTCCTCGCCTTCGCCCTCCTCGAAGACTGCGGCTACCTGCCCCGCCTTGCCATGCTCGTCGACGGCCTCTTCAAGCAATTCGGCCTCAACGGCCGGGCCGTCATCCCCGTCACCCTCGGCCTCGGCTGCGGCACCATGGCCGTCGTCGTCGTCCGCACCCTCGAAACCAAGCGCGAACGCCTCCTCGCCACCTTCCTGCTCTCCCTCGCCATCCCCTGCTCAGCCCAGCTCGGCGTCGTCCTCGCCGTCCTCGCCGGCGACAGCCGGGCCGTCGCCCTGTGGGCGGCCTTCGTCTTCGCCGTCTTCGTCCTCGCCGGCTGGCTCACCGCCCGCCTCCTCCCCGGCGAGCGCAGCCCCTTTTACATCGAACTCCCGCCCCTGCGCCTCCCCGACCCCGCCAACGTCCTCCGCAAAGCCTACACCCGCATGATCTGGTACTTCGTCGAAATAATCCCCGTCTTTCTCCTCGCCAGTTTTCTGCTCTGGCTCGGTGACCGCAGCGGCCTGCTGGCATATATTATAAAAGCGGTGGAGCCCCTCATGGCCACCCTCGGCCTCCCGGCCGCCACCGCCAAGATATTCCTGCTGGGCTTCTTCCGCCGCGACTATGGCGCCGCCGGCCTCTACGACATGGCCGCCGCCGGCCTCCTGGGCACCCGCCAGCTCCTCGTCGCCGCCGTCGCCCTCACCCTCTTCGTCCCCTGCGTCGCCCAGTTCATGGTCATCGTCAAAGAACGCGGCGCCCTCGCCGCCGCCGCCATGACCGCCGTAATCGCCGTTGTCGCCCTGGTCGCCGGCTGGCTCGCCAGTATAATTGCGCCCTTATTCATATAAACAGAAAGAAGGGAGACAATGGAGGAACAGCAGCCGCTCACCACCCTGCGGCCCGGGGAAAAAGCCGTCGTCGCCGCCTTGCCGGCCGGCCGCCGGGACCTGGCGAGGCTGCTCGCCTTCGGCATCCTTCCGGGAGTAGCCGTAGAAGTCCTCCAAACCTTCCCCGCATACGTGCTGGCGATTGGCTACACCCGCCTGGCGATTGACAAACAAATCGCCGGCCAGATCCTGGTCGGCCGCCCATAAATCCCCGTCCTTGAAAATCCCCGCCCCCTCGGGTATAATAAACTCATCACAACGGGCTTGAAAGGAGCAGAAATGCGCTAACAATTCTTTTTAGCAATCGATGGGCATAAGCGAAACTCCCCTGCCGACAGGCAGGCGTGTTCTCCGTGCCCGGCTGCGATTCTAAAAAGGATTGGCTGCAGACGCATTCTTTTTTATGCCCGTTTTGGCGTGTCTGCCGCCTCTCCCGAAGGAGGGTCTTTTTTGTTGCTCGCCATGCACAATCTCGTCAAATACGCGCACGAGCGCCGTCTCTTTAAAATCGACAACCTGCAGATATCCCCCGGGGAAAAGATCGGCCTCATCGGCCCGAACGGCGCGGGCAAATCCACCCTGCTGGCAATCATGGCCGGCGAAGCCCGCCCCGACGAAGGACGCGTCGCCGCCTTCTGCCCCGGGGCCTACGTCCCCCAGTTCGCTGCCGCCGGTCCCGGCGGACCGCCGCCGCCGCCCCCTGTCGCGGGCGAATTCGCCGTCAGCCGCCAGTACGCCGCTACCATGAGCGGCGGCGAAAAAACCCGCTACCGGTTAGCCGCCGCCCTCGGCGAGGAGAGGCCGCTGCTCCTCCTCGACGAACCGGCCGCCAACCTCGACATCGCCGGGCGGGAAACCCTCGAAGCCAGGCTGCGGGCCTTTACCGGCGCCCTGGTTCTCGTCTCCCACGACCGCCGGCTGCTCGACGCCGTCTGCACCGCGATCTGGGAAATAGAAAACGGCGGGCTGACCGTCTATCCGGGCAACTATACCGCCTGCCTCACCCAGAAGGAAAACGCCCGCGCCCGCCGGGAGCGGGAATACGGGCGGTACGTCCATGAGAAGAAGCTCCTGGACAGCGCGATCGCCGACCGCCGGTCCCGTTCGGCCGCCACCCGGAAAACCCCCGCTCGGATGGGCAATTCCGAAGCCCGCCTCCACAAGATGGGCAACCAGAAAGCCAAGGCCAACCTCGACAAGGCCGTCAAAGCCCTCGAAACGCGGCTCGACCAACTCGCCGTCAAAGAAAAACCCCGCGCTGCCGCCCCGGCCGCCTTCCCCTTCGAAGCGGCCGGCGACCTGCACGGCAAAATAGTCGTCAGCGGCGAAGGCATCGACAAACGCTTCGGCGGCCGGGTCATATTCGCCGACGCCGCCTTCAGCCTCGCCAACGGCCAGAAAGCCGCCCTCATCGGCGGCAACGGCAGCGGCAAAAGCACCCTGCTGAACATGATCGCCGGCCGCGAACGGCCGCTCTGGGTATCGCCCAAGGCGCGCCTCGGCTATTTCGTCCAGGGTGCGGACGACCTCGACCCGGCGGCCACCGTCCTCGCCAACGTCATGGCCGCCGGCGCCGCCGACGAGGGCGCCGTCCGCAACCTCCTGGCCCGGCTGCTCTTCCGCCGCGAAGACGTCTTCAAACCCGCCGGCGTCCTCAGCGGCGGCGAGCGGACCAGGGTCAGCCTCGCGCGGCTCATCGCCGGCGGCGCCAACGTCCTCCTGCTCGACGAGCCCACCAACTACCTCGACATGGCCTCCCTGGCGGCCCTCGAAGAAGTCCTCGCCGACCACCGCGGTACCCTGCTGTTCGTCTCCCACGACCGCAGCTTCATCGACAAAGTCGCCACCAGCCTCATCATCATCGACGCCGCCAAGCTCCGCGCCTTCCCCGGCAACTACAGCCAATACCTCGACCGCCGGCAGGAAGAGGCGCGGCCCGCCGGCCAGGAAAGCGCGCTGGTTGTCGAAACCCGGCTCGCCGAGCTTCTCGGCCGGCTGTCGGTAACCAAGGACAAAAACGAGGCCGCCAGACTCGACGTCGCGTACCGCGAACTGCTCGCCCGGAAACCGCGGCCGTAACGGCGTCGGATGAACAAATAAAAAACAGGGTGTTTTCACCCTGTTTTTTCGTCGGTTTTATCAGCTTCCGCAGCCGCAGCAACCGCCGCCGCCGCAGCCGGCTTCGCCGGCCGCCTTGTTCAGGTCGGCGATCAGCGCTTCCACATCAATGCCGTGGGCCAGCGCGCCCTGTTCGATATTCTCGAAGCGGGCGGCGGCGCAGCCCAGGCAGCCCATCCCGTAATTGCGGAAAATCTCCACCGTTTTCGGGTATTTCTGCACCACCTCGATGATGCTCATGTTCTTGGCAATGACCATAGGTGTTCCTCCTTTCGGGACAAGATTGCGACACACTGCTATTATAACATAAAAGGAAATGGTTGTATAAGAAAATGAAGAGAGCCCGTAATGATCTACGCTACAGCCAATGCTGATCACTACATACCTATACGCAACCTTTCGGCTACGCACAAGCATTACACAACCAACACTGACCTTTGCTCGACTGCCAAAGATACCTACGAAACCTGCCGCAGTCTCCCGACAACGGCAGACCTCTGCAAGATTCCCGGAAGATCTTCGGAACCCTTGACAGTCTTAGCTCGACCGCCATACATCCCTTTTGACCACACGACAACAGTTGGGCTGCCGTACAGCCTTACAAGACATATGACGATCTGCCCGCCGACTGATGCCAAGCCCGACAGACCCGACACCAATCTTTGGCCGACCGATACCGAACCCGGCGCGGGATCCGGCACCGATCTTGGCTCGACCATTACGAACCCTCGATCTTATTATGGCCCCAAAATCCTCGTTTATACGGCAAAAACGCTAGTAATTTTTTTGCCCAGGAGTTAAAATTACACTATCGGCAAAAAGAAACGGTCACCGGAGGCCAACGGCGGATACGGGGTGGCGACAAATTGGGCAAAATAGCATTCACGCTGGGACCGCTGAACTTCTACTCGTTCGGCCTCGTAATCGTCGCCGCTGTTTTGGCCGCTTTTGTCATTGCCCTCTGGCAGGCGAAGCGGCGGTCCGAGCCACCCGAGCCCGTTTTC
This sequence comes from Selenomonadales bacterium, assembly GCA_029976065.1. GTDB lineage: Bacteria > Bacillota > Negativicutes > Sporomusales > UBA7701 > Anaeroselena. The sequence continues at coordinate 31,187 of JARKNV010000069.1, read as the reverse complement.
GACCTTCTCTTCTGGAGCATCCTGGCCGGCCTGATCGGCGCCCGCGTCTTTTACATCATCGCCAACTGGGAGCTCTACCGCGAGCACCCGCTCGACGTCTTCTGCCTCTGGCAGGGCGGACTAATCGTCCACGGCGCCCTGTTTGCCTTCATCCTCGTCCTGTGGCTATATGCCCGGCGGCGCGGCCTTCGCTTCTGGGTCTGGGCCGACATCGCCGCCCCCGCGCTGGCCCTGGGACAAGCCATCGGCCAATGGGCCAACTTCTTCAACCAGGAATCCTTCGGCTACCCCACCGACCGGCCCTGGGGCGTATACATCGACTACGCCCTCCGGCCCGCCGGCTACGAACAATTCGACTTCTTCCACCCCGTATTCCTGTATGAATCCGCCTGGAACCTCTTCCTCCTCCTCGTTCTCCTCGCCGTCGACCGGGTTGGCCGGCACATCCGCCGGCCCCCGCCGCCGGGCGTCCTGTTTCTCGCCTACATCATTCTTTACTCGGCCGGGCACTACTACTTCGCCGGCCTGCGCCTCGACAGCGAAATCGTCTGCGGCGTAAGGCTCGCCCAGCTATTAAGCGTCCTGGCCGCCGCCGCCGCCCTCGTTCTGCTTCTGCGTTACCGCCGCCGGACGACGGCGGGGCAACCATAAGGAGGTATCAGCCTTGCCCCTCGAACGCGTCAAAAAATTCCTCAGCAACTACCCCGACCTCGAAATCATCCTCTTCGACAGCAGCACCCACACCTCCGAGCTCGCCGCCCAAGCCCTCGGCGTCACCCCCGCCCAGATCGCCAAAACGCTCTGCTTCCTCGCCGACGGCCGCCCTGTCCTCCTCACCACCTGCGGCGACCGGCGCACCGACGTCAAAGCCCTTGCCCGCGAACTCGGCGTCCGCAAAATCAAATTCGCCGACGCCGAAACCGTCCAGAACGAAACCGGCTTCCCGCCGGGCGGCGTATCCCCCGTGGGCATCCTCCCCGGCGTACCCCTCTACCTCGACCGCAGCCTGTGGGACTTCGACATCGTCTACGCCGCCGCCGGCACCGCCAACTCCGCCCTGCCCGTAAGCCCTGATCGCCTGCGCGAAATCACTGGGGCTACGGTTATTGATGTGTGTAAATAACAGGGGAATTCGTTTAAAAGTCCATCTGCGTCGTTGTTCCTCCGGGCGCTTGCTAGCGTACGTCCCGTGTACGCGTCGCCGCGCGTCCTCGGAGCCGCCTAGCATCTGGAGCTTTTAAACGAATTCGCACAGTCCATAAGGACGATAGAACGACCCACAACGAAGTGGGGGAGGGGGAGAGGCCCTTGCGCTACATCCAAAAACACATAACCCTGGTGTGCCTGGCCGCCCTGCTCCTCTGCGTCCTCCTCGCCGCCTCCGTCGCCGGCACCAAAGCCGTCGCCGGCCGCCGCTACCAGCCGGCCGAGCCCACCGACGTCCCCGTCCTCAACTACCACAAAGTCGACAATATCGACCACAGCCTCGTCCTCACCCCCGCCGAATTCGAGGAGCAGATGAGCTACCTCGCCGAAAACGGCTACCACGCCATCACCCCCGACCAACTCATGGGTTACCTCAAATACGGCCGTTCTCTGCCCGACAAGCCCGTCCTCATCACCTTCGACGACGGCTACGCCGACAACTATGTCAACGCCTACCCCATCCTCAAAAAATACGGTTTTACCGCCACCATCTTCCTCATCACCGACTTCATCGGCGCCGACGAGCGCTTCCTCACCTGGGACCAGGTGCGGGAAATGCAGAAAAACGGCTTCGTCTTCGGCTCCCACACCGTCAACCACCAGCCCCTCACCAAACTCAGCCCGGAAGACGCCAGCGCCGAACTTACCGAATCGGCCCGTGAAATAGAGCGCCAACTCGGCGCCAAACCCCGCTACTTCGCCTATCCCACCGGCGCTTACAACCTCAAGGTCGAAGAGCTTGTCCGCCAGGCCGGCTACCGGGCCGCCTTCACCATCCGTTACGGCCAGGTCGGCATCGAAAGCGACCCCTACGCCATCGAGCGCATCCCCCTCTACCACAGCCGCAAAACCTTCCGCAGCTTCTACTGCCGGCTTACCGCGGCGTCGCTGCTGGAAAGGCTCAGCATCTTCAAAAACTAAACGGCCGCCCAGAAGCGCCAAAACATGGCCAACAAAAACCCGCTGCCTCCTGGCAGCGGGTTTTCGCTTCCCGTCTAAAAATCGTTCTTCGCCGCGGCCGCCTTCTGGCCCTCGGCCTTGACCAGCGCCGCCGTATCCGCGTAGCGCAGCCACATCCCGAACCCCGGCTCCGGCGTGCTCTGCCGCTCGATCGTCAGCGTTATCTGGTATTTGCCCGGCCAATACCAGGCAAGCTTGGCATCCATATACTTGCCTGTCTCCGCATCCGCCGGGCCATAGCGTTCCGCCATCCCCTTGCGGGTTGCCTCCATCATCTCCATCACCTTGTCCACCTGGGCCTCAGGCGCCGAGTAATGGGCCGCCACGGCGTACAGCCTGCCCTCGTGGAACCAGAAGAAAATCCAGTGCTCCTTATCGTTGAACGGGCCCAGGTACTGCTGGACGGCGCGGTTGCCGCCCTCCTTCCAGGAGTACCGCAACGACGTATTCGGCCGCGCCTGCATAACCTTCTTCACCTCATCCGGCGTCGCCCCCCAGGGGATGCCCAGCACCCCCTTGTCGATGCCCGGCCGCGTCGCCGGCACGCCGTCCACCCACTGGCCCTCGAAAATCACCTTGCCGTTCGCTTCCTTATAAACGCCCTGACCGTTTGCCAGGCCGCTCTTGAACTCGCCGTCGTACACCCGGCCGTTGCGGGTGGTAACCCACTTGTAAATCATCCGGCCCTCGGCCCGGCCGTCGACGAAAATACCGTCAATGGTATCGCCGCTCGACCACTTGCCGCGCACCTTGCCGTTGGGCTTCCCGGCAGCCATCTCGGCCTCGAACTGCCCGGTAAGGCTCTCCCCGGCCGCAGTGCGGACCGAGATCACCAGCGTACCCTTCCCGTCGGCCTTGCCGTCCGCTGCCGGCCCCGACCAGCTCGCCGCCGTCAGCGTCAGAAACGGCGAATCCCAGCCCACCTTCGCCCCCGTTTTCGGGTCGGTGGCCCACGACTCCGCCGCCTGGGCGGCTCCCGTCAGAACAAACAACAATACGGCCGCGACAACCAGCGGCAACAACCGCATCCTCGGCATCGTTATCCCCTCCGGCAAAAATTTTTCAAAAAATTCTTCTTCGCCGTTTTGCCAAATTCCTGCATAATCCTCCGGCGCGAACCGGCGGCGGAAAGGAGGCGCCCGCCGGGCAGCGAATATAAAAACCACAGGAAAAAACAGGGGAGAGGGGAGACCGCACCGTGCCCTTACACCTCCGCCGCGTCCTCCCGGCGCTGCTCGCCGCCATATGCATCCTTGCCGCCGCTCCGGTCGCCGCCGCCGCCGACCGCTCCTGGGTCAAGGTCGCCTACGAAGCCGGCGCTTCCCAGGAACTGCGCGCCAACGTCGAAGCCAGCCTCGACACCGTCGCCGACCTGCTCGGCGAATACCGCATCTACCTCACCCAGCCCATTACCGTCCTCGTTTCCGCCGACCACGAAGGCTACGTCCGCATGCTCATGGGCTACGGCTACACCCGCGATAAAGCCGAGCAGACCGCCAGGCAGAGCGCCGGCGTCAGCCTGAATGCGCGGCCGGTCATCATCCTCAAAGGCAGCGACGCCCTCAAGCGCGACCGCCAGGAAGTATACCGCGTCCTTCCCCACGAAATCTTCCACCAGGTCCAGCGCCAGTGGGGCAGACTGAGCACCGTCAACTGGATGGTCGAGGCCGCCCCCGAACTCTTCCGCATCAAAGCCTCCGAACGGGCCGGCTTCGCCCCCGCCGGCGTATATCTCGGCATGGAGATTCTCAGGGTCAAGCACGCCAAAGCCATCCCCGGCGCCGCCGAACTCGCCAGCAAAGACTATGCCGTCTTCAGCGCCCTGGCCGGCAAAGGCTACCCCGTCTACGCCATGTCCACCCTCATGCTCAGCAAACTCGTCGACGACGCCGGTTTCGACAAAGTCGTCTACTTCTACCAGCAGCTTCACCACGGCGCCGATCCCGACAAAGCCTTTCTCAGCACTTTTCGCGTGCCGATGGGGTGGTTTACGAAGGATATGGACGCCTACTTCACCTCCCTTCGCCAGTGAGTTCCCCGGCCGTTGATAAGCCTCCATCTACTGCGTTGCTCCTCGGCGGTCTTGCTAGCGTACATTCGAGTACGCGTCGCCGCGCCGCCTCCGGTGCGCCTTGTATCTGAAGGCTTCTGAACGGCCTCCGGCTTGTGCATTCCCGGCCGCCCATAAGCTCCCATCAATGCCAATTCGACTCACCTTGCCGTTCGGGTACCTTTCCCATCCCCAGTGGTTGTGCTCATCCGCCATCCTGTCACCAGTCGGCCACAATAACTTGTGCTTAATAAGGGTTTTCCCCTGTCCTTGTCAAGCCCCCGAAACAGGCCGCGGACTCAATAACCTCCTGCTTTCACGGCCTATTTTCAAAAAAAATTAAAAATTTTTTATTCCAGATATTGCCTGGCTGGCCCGCATATATAGGGGTTGCCGGCGGGGACTACCACAATATCTTGTGCCGGGTGCTTATTTGTTAAAGCCAAAGCCGTCAAACAAATAATAAAAGCAAAAAAATCCTTCAAAAACGTGAAGGATTTTTTCAGTTTGTCGAGAAAAAGTACATAAAAGTGGTGGATAGTGGTGTAAAGTGGTTGAAAAATCCACCGAGGTGGTGATGAGGCCATGTTCATGGGGGAATACCTCCATACCATCGACAACAAAGGGCGCCTCATTTTCCCGGCCAAGTTCCGCGAGGACCTGGGCGAGAAATTCATTGCCACCAAAGGCCTCGACAACTGCCTGTTCGTATACAGCCCCGAAGAGTGGGCCATCCTAGAGAACAAGCTCAAGCAACTGCCGCTCGCCAAACCCGAGGCTCGCGCCTTCGTCCGCTTCTTCTTCGCCGGCGCGGCCGAACTCGAAGCCGATAAACAGGGCCGGGTGCTCCTGCCCGCCAACCTCAGGGACCACGCCAAACTCGACAAAGACGTCGTCGTCATCGGCGTGTCGACCCGCATCGAAATCTGGGGCAAAGAAGCTTGGGACGAGTATAACGCCAAAATCGGCCCCGACGTCGCCACCATCGCCGAAAACCTGGTCGACCTCGGCATCTAGCCGGAGGGTAACATGGACTTTCAACATACGAGCGTTCTTCTTGCAGAAACGGTCGCCGCACTGGTCACCGATCCCGCCGGCACCTACGTGGACTGCACCCTGGGAGGAGGCGGGCACGCCGCCGCCGTCGCTGGGCGCCTCAGTCCCGCCGCCTGGTTCATCGGCATCGACCAGGACCCCGCGGCCGTGCGGGCCGCCCAGACCCGGCTGCGGAACGCCGCCTGCCGGGTTACAGTCGTCCACAGCAACTTCTCCCGCCTGGCCGCCGTCCTCGACGACCTGGCCGTCCCGGCCGCCACCGGCATCCTCTTCGACCTCGGCGTCTCCTCCCACCAGCTCGACGTCGCCGAACGCGGCTTCTCCTACATGCAAAACGGGCCGCTCGACATGCGCATGAACCCCGGCGACCCCCTCACCGCCCACGATATCGTCAACACCTGGGACGAAAACCGTCTCGCCTCGATAATTTTCGACTACGGCGAAGAACGCTGGGCCAGAAAAATCGCCCGCGCCATCGTCGCCGAACGGGCCCGCGCCTCGATCGCCACCACCGGCGAACTGGCGGAAACCATCAAAAAAGCCATCCCCGCGGCCGCCCGGCGCGAAGGCCCCCATCCCGCCAAACGCACCTTCCAGGCCATCCGCATCGCTGTCAACGACGAACTAGGCATCCTCCGCGCCGCCCTCGAAACCGCCGTCCAGCGGCTCGCCCCCGGCGGCCGGCTATGCGTCATCACCTTCCATTCCCTCGAAGACCGCATCGCCAAGCAAACCATCCAGGACCTCGCCAAAGGCTGTCTCTGCCCCAAGGACTTTCCCGTATGCGTCTGCGGCAACACCCCCAAAGTCAGGGCCCTCGGCAAGCCGGTCCCCCCATCGCCGGCCGAACTGGCGGCCAACCCCCGGTCCCGCAGCGCCAAACTGCGGGTGGCGGAAAAGGTATAATCAGGGAAGATTATGTTCTAATCTCCAGGGAGGGCAAATACTATGTTAGTGAACCGCAAACAGGAGTGGATGCAGCTGCCCGAACCTGAGCGGACCCCGCTCAGCGCTGGCGTAGCCCGGCCGCGGCCCTATCCGAGCCTCAGGAAACAATTCCTGCAGCTCGTACTGCTGGCCGCCGCTCTTGCCATGCTCATCACCGTGCACAGCTCGGTCATGGTGCAGGCCGGCTACGACCTTGTCGAAATGAAAGCTCAAGCAGCCAAACTGGAACGGGACAACGAACTTCTCCGCCTGGAGATCGCCAAGCTCAAATCCCCGCAACGCATTCAGCAGATAGCCACCAGCCAACTCGGCATGGTCACCCCGCAAAACGCCTACTATGCCACAGCCGCCCCGTCCACCGGCACAGTTGCCGCCGGCAAAAACGGCAAGACGGTCGGCATGCTCGGCATGAGCAAAGCAGAGGCGAGCAAAGGGCGCTAAACTCACCGATGGGGGGAGGAAGCGCGTGGTATCTGCCTCGCACGTAACCATCCGCCGCAGGGCGGCCGTCCTCTTTGTTTTTGTCGCCCTCATCATGGTCGGCCTCATCGGCCGCCTTATCTACCTGCAATCCTTCAGAAGCCCATGGCTTGCGGAAAGCGCCACCGACCAGCGGGTAAGGGAAATACCCGTCGAAGCGAGGCGCGGCGTCATCTACGACCGCCACGGTCGCGAACTGGCTGTCAGCGTCAGCAGCGAGTCGGTATACGCCATCCCCGCCGAAATAACGAGCCCCGAAGAAACAGCAGCCAGTCTGGCTGCTATTTTGAATTTGGACCGGGAAAACTTGGCCGCCAAACTCAAAAAACGCCAGTCCTTCCTGTGGATCAAGCGCAAAATCGAACCGGCCGCCGCCCTCGCCGTACGCAAGCTCGCCCTCCCCGGCGTCGGCATCACCCAGGAAAACCGCCGCCACTATCCCCACGGCCGCCTCGCCTCCCACGTCCTCGGCTTCACCGGCATCGACAGCCAGGGCCTCGATGGCGTCGAACTCGCCTTCGACAGCTACCTGCGCGGCCGGCCAGGCGCCGTCGTCATCGAATACGACGCCCGCGGCCGCGAAATACCCCAGGCCACCCACCGCTACGTACCGCCCGCCGCCGGCCAGGACATCTACCTCACCATCGACACCGTCATCCAGCAGATCGTCGAACGCGAACTCGAAAAAGTCCTCCGCGACACCCAGGCCCAGCGGGTCAGCATCGTCGCCATCGCCCCCGCCACCGGCGAAATCCTCGCCCTCGCCAACAAACCCGACTACGATCCCAACGACTTTGCCGCCTTTCCTCCCAAACTCTGGCGCAACAACGTCGTCTCCAACGCCTACGAGCCCGGCTCCACCTTCAAAATCATCACCACCGCCGCCGCCCTCGGCGAAAAAGTCGTCAGCCCCGACGACCGCTTCTTCGACCCCGGCTCCGTCGAAGTCCAGGGCCGCCACATCCACTGCTGGCGCCACGGCGGCCACGGCAGCCAGAGCTTCACCGAAGTCGTCAAAAACTCCTGCAACGTCGGCTTCGTCAACGTCGGCCTGCGCCTCGGGGCCGAAGCCTTCTACCGCCACATCGCCGCCTTCGGCTTCAACAAGCCCACCGGCATCGACCTCCCCGGCGAAGCTCGCGGCCTCATCGTCGACTACGCCAAAGTCAAGCCCATCAACATCGCCACCATGGCCATCGGCCAGAGCATCGCCGTCACCCCCATCCAGCTCATCACCGCCGCCGCCGCCATCGCCAACGACGGCCAGCTCCTCAGGCCCCAGATCGTACGGGAAGTGCGCGACAAGGACGGCCGCGTCACCCGCGCCTTCGCCCCCGACCCCGTCGCCAGGGTGATCGACGGCAAAACCGCCCAGACCGTCCAGGGCATCCTCGAAAAAGTCGTCCAGGACGGCACCGGCCGCAACGCATATATCGAAGGCTTCCGTATCGCCGGCAAAACCGGCACCGCCCAGAAAGTGGGGGACAGGGGCTACGCCCAGGGGCGCTACGTCGCCTCTTTCGTAGGCTTCGCCCCCGCCGACAACCCCCGCATCGCCCTCCTCGTCATCATCGACGAACCCGTCGGCCCGTACTACGGCGGCCTCATCGCCGCTCCCGTCTTCGGCGCCGTCATGCGCGACATCCTCCAGTACCTCCAGGTCGCCCCCCAGGGCGGCCCCGCCGAACGGGAACAAGCCGCCGCCCACGTCGCCGTCCCCGCCGTCATCAACCTGCCCGTCGCCGACGCCGCCCGCGAACTCAAAGCCGCCGGCCTCGCCGTCAGGATCGAGGAACAGGGCGAGCGGGTCGCCGACCAGGTGCCCAAACCGGCCAGCCGCGTTCCCGCCGGCGCCAGCATCCTTCTCTACACCAAAACCCCCCGCTACCCCGACGGCGAAATCACCATCCCTGACCTCACCGGCCTCACCCCGCGCGAAGCCACCGCCCTCCTCGCCGACCTCGGCCTCCTCATCAGGCCGGCAGGCGGCGGCGCCGCCGCCGACAGGCAGGACCCGGCCCCCGGCGGCAAAGTCGTCGCCGGCAGCGAAGTGAGCGTGCATTTCCGGGAGGAAGCGGTTAAATTTGGCAGTGATGGAAATACTAATATAAAACCCTCGGCCCCGTAGCAGGGCAAGCGGTTGCTAGGCCGTATCGACAAAACTCGCGGAAAAATTTACTAAAATACACAGGAAAAACGCAACCACCGTGGAATAAAACATAATTTTAGTTACCACAGTTACGCAGGAGGCTGCCATGTCCAAAACCGTCCGCCAACTAGCAGACCAGCTCACCCAAGTGCAAATCGCCGGCGACGCGGGCCGGGAGATAACCGCCCTCGTCTACGACTCGCGGGCCGTCAAGCCCGGCGCGCTCTTCGTCGCCCTCGCCGGCAGCAAAGCCGACGGCCACGACTTTGTCGCCGCCGCCTGTCGCCAGGGTGCGGCCGCCGTCCTCATCGACAAAGACGTCCCCGTACCGGCCGGCGTCGTCGTCCTCAAGGTCCCCGACACTCGCGCCGCCATGCTGTCTATCGCCCCGTACTTTTACGACTATCCCAGCAGGTCCCTGCGCCTCATCGGCGTCACCGGCACCAACGGCAAAACCACCACCACCCACCTCATCCGCGCCATTCTCCGCAAAGCCGGCTTTCGCGTAGGCCTTATCGGCACCATCCACACCATCATCGACGACCAAACGCTCCCCGTAAAAAACACCACCCCCGACGTCATCGACCTCCAGGCCCTCTTCGCCGACATGGTCGCCGCCGGCGTCAGCCACGCCATCATGGAAGTCTCCTCCCACGCCCTCGCCCTCGGCCGCACCAGCGGCAGCGAATTCGACGTCGGCGTCTACACAAATATCACCCGCGACCACCTCGACTTCCACCACACCTTCGAAAATTACATCGCCGCCAAGGCCCAGCTCTTCAAAATGATCTCGGCCCCCGGCGCGACCAAAGCCAATAAAGCCGCCGTCGTCAATACCGACGACCCGGCCGCCCCCGCCATGCTCGCCGTCAGCGCCTGTCGGCGGATCACCTACGGCGTCCAGTCCGCCGCCGACCTCACCGCCGCCGCCATCAGCGTCCGCGCCCGCGGCGCCTCCTTCACCGTCAAGGGCCCCTTCGGCGACCTGCCCCTCGACCTCAAAATCACCGGCATCTTCAACGTCTACAACGTCCTCGCCGCCGTCGGCGCCGCCCTTGCCGAAGGCATAAGCGCGGACATCGTCAAACAGGCCCTCGAGGAATTCGCCAGCGTTCCCGGCCGCTTCGAGCTTGTCGACGCCGGCCAGAAATTCGCCGTCATCGTCGACTACGCCCACACCCCCGACAGCCTCGAAAACGTCCTCCGCACCGCCCGCCAGTTCGCCACCCGCCGCATCATCGTCGTCTTCGGCTGCGGCGGCGACCGCGACCGCACCAAACGCCCCATAATGGGCCGGATCGCCATGGACCTCGGCGACATCGTCATCGCCACCTCCGACAACCCCCGCAGCGAAGAACCGGCCGCCATCCTCGCCGAAATCGAGGTCGGCCTCAAGGAAAAACAGACGCCCGCCAAAGGCTACGAAATCATCGTCGACCGGCGCGCCGCCATCGCCCACGCCCTGCGCTTCGCCGCCCCCGACGACGTCGTCGTCATCGCCGGCAAAGGCCACGAAACCTACCAGGTCCTCAAAGACAAAACCATCGATTTCGACGACCGGGCCGTGGCCCGCGAAATCATCAAGGAGATGAACTGATGGCCGAATTCACCGTCAGCCAGGTCCTTGAAGCCACCGGCGGCACCTTGGCCGGGGCGGCCCACCGGTCGGCCTTCAGCGGCGTATCCACCGACACCAGGACCATCAAGCGCGGCAACCTCTTCGTCGCCATCAAAGGCGAAAACTTCGACGGCCACGACTTTCTCCTCCGGGCAGTCGAAAACGGCGCCGCCGGCGTCGTCATCTCCAGCCGCGAAGCCTACGTCCCCGAAAAAACCACCGCCGTCCTCGTGGCCGACACCGTCGCCGCCCTCCAGGACCTTGCCCACTATCACCGCTGCCGCTTCACCCTCCCCGTCATCGGCATCACCGGCTCGAACGGCAAAACCACCACCAAAGACATGACCGCCGCCGTCCTCTCCGGCCGCCTGCGCGTCCTCAAAACCCAGGCCAACTACAACAACGAAATCGGCCTGCCCCAGACCCTCCTCGGCCTCACCGCCGACCACCAGGCCGCCGTCGTCGAAATGGGCATGCGGGCCCGCGGCGAAATCGCCCGCCTGGCCGCCGTCGCCGCCCCCACGATCGCCGTCATTACCAACGTCGGCGAAACCCACATCGAAATCCTCGGCAGCGTCGAAAACATCGCCGCCGCCAAAAGCGAACTCATCGAAGCCATCCCGGCCGACGGCCTCGTCATCCTCAACGCCGACATCCCCCTCGTCAAAGCCATGCAGGCCAACACCGCCGCCCGCGCCGTATTCTACGGCCTCGGCCCCGCCGCCGCCGTAATAGCCGAAAACATCGCCACCGGCGACCGCGATACAACTTTCGACTGCCTCCACCCCGGCGGCGCCTTCGCCGTCACCATTCCCGCCGTCGGCAAACACAACATCTACAACGCCCTCGCCGCCATCGCCGTCGGCCTCGAACTCGGCCTCACCCCCGACGAAATCCGCGCCGGCATCGCCACCTTCCAGGCCAGCGCCATGCGCCTCGCCATCGAAAAAATCGGCCCCTACACCATCATCAACGACGCCTACAACGCCAGCCCCCTCTCCATGCAGGCCGCCATCGACACCCTCGGCATGGTCGCCCGGGGCCGCAAAGTCGCCGTCCTCGGCGACATGCTCGAACTCGGCGACCTGGCCGCCGCCGCCCACGCCAAAGTCGGCGAACAGCTCGCCGACAGCGGCGTCCAGGTTGTCGTCACCGTCGGCGAACAAGCCCGGCACATCGCCGCCGCCGCCCTCGCAGGCGGGGTCAAGGTCGCCGTCCCCTGCGCCGGCCACGACGAAGCCGCCGAAGCCCTCCGCAAGCTCCTCCGCCCGGGAGACACCGTACTCGTCAAAGGCTCGCGCGGCATGAAAATGGAAAAAATGCTTGCAATTTTTAAATAACTAAACCGTACCTTTGGACGAAGCGGATCGAAAAGCTCCAGATGCAAGGCGGCCCGAGGACGCGCAGCGACGTTTACTCGGAACGTACACTAGCAAGCGCCCGCAGGGCCAACACAACAGATGGACTTTTCGGACGCTTCCCCTGAAATTGCCTGGAGGTTACAATGCAAAATCTCATCATGCCGGCGGCTGTCGCCTTCCTAATCGCCCTCGCCCTCGGCCCCGTCCTCATCCCGATACTGCGGCGCCTCAAATTCGGCCAGAGCATCCGCGAGGAAGGCCCCCAGCGCCACCAGGCCAAAGCCGGCACCCCCACCATGGGCGGGCTCCTCATCCTCGTCGCCCTCACCGTTCCCGCCGTCATCTTCGCCGGCCAAAGCGCCGAGGTCTGGCTGGCCCTCTTCGTCACCCTCGGCCACGGCCTCATCGGCTTCATCGACGACTACATCAAAGTCGTCCTCAAACGCAACCTCGGCCTCAAAGCACGCGAGAAAATCCTTGGCCAGATCGTCATGGCCGTTGCCCTCGCCTACATAGCCACCACCTACTTCGGCCGCGGCACCGACCTGTGGATACCCTTCCTCGGCGCCAACCTCGACTTCGGCCTCCTTTACTACGTCCTCATCTTCTGCGTCCTCATCGGCACCACCAACGCCGTCAACCTCACCGACGGCCTCGACGGCCTCGCCGCCGGCACCACCACCATCGCCGCGGCCGCCTACGCTGTCATCGCCCTCGTCTTCGGCAAACAGCCGCTCGCCGTCTTCTGCCTGTCCCTCGCCGGCGCCGCCCTCGGCTTCCTGCGCTACAACGCCCACCCCGCCAAAGTCTTCATGGGCGACACCGGTTCGCTCGCCCTCGGCGGCGCTTTAGCCGCCGTCGCCGTCCTCACCAAAACCGAACTCCTCCTCGTCATCGTCGGCGGCGTCTTTGTCATCGAAGCCCTGTCCGTCATCATCCAGGTAATATCCTTCAAATCCACCGGCAAACGCGTCTTTCGCATGAGCCCCATCCACCACCACTTCGAACTCGGCGGCTGGCCCGAAACAAAAGTCGTCGCCGTATTCTGGCTGGCGGGCGCCGTCTTCGCCGCCCTCGGCCTCATCACACTCGTAGCCAGCCAGGGAGGAATATGACATGGACTGCAATCAATTCAAAAACAAAAAAATCCTCGTACTCGGTGCCGCCATAAGCGGCATATCCGTCGCCCGCATCCTCGCCGGGCTCGGTGCCGCCGTCACCCTCAGCGACGCCAAGGAAGCCGACAAACTCAAACACGACATCGCCGGCCTCGCCGAGGCGGGCGTCGCTTTAGCCCTCGGCCGCCAGGACGAAAGCCTTCTGGACGGCGTCGACATCCTCGTCCTCTCGCCCGGCGTCTCCGTCTACATCCCCCTCGTCGCCGCCGCCCAGCAGCGCGGCATCGCCGTCATGAGCGAAATCGAAATCGCCTACCGGCTCACCAAAGCCCCCATCATCGCCATCACCGGCACCAACGGCAAAACGACGACAACCACCCTCACCGGCGAAATCCTCAAAGCCGCCGGCCGGGAAGTAGTCGTCGGCGGCAACATCGGCCAGGCCCTGTCCGCCGAAGTTCAGGGCGTCAGTCCCCACGGCATCGTCGTCGCTGAAATCTCCAGCTTCCAGCTTGAAGGCGTCAGCGCCTTCAAACCCCACATCGCCGCCATCCTCAACCTCACCCCCGACCACATCGACCGCCACCGCGACCTGGCCACCTACCAGGCCATGAAAGAGCGAGTTTTCGCCAACCAGACCGACCGGGACTACCTCATCCTCAACTTCGACGACCCCGCCGTCCGCGCCATGGCCGAGCGGGCTCCCTCCCAGGTCTGTTACTTCAGCCGCCGCGGCAAACTGCCCTCCGGCATCTACGTCGGCAACGGCCGCATCACGCTCGCCTGGCTCGACGAAATCCTCGACATCTGCGCCCTCGACGACCTCAAAATCCCCGGCGCCCACAACGTCGAGAACGCCCTTGCCGCCTGCGCCGCCGCCTACTTCGCCGGCGCCCGGCCGCGCGACATGGCCGCCGTCCTCAGCTCCTTCCCCGGCGTCGAGCATCGCATCGAGCCGGTCGAAACATTGGGCGGCGTCACCTGGTACAACGACTCCAAAGCCACCAACCCCGAATCATCCATCAAAGCCCTCGAATCCTTCCCCGCCCACATCATCCTCATCGCCGGCGGCCGCGACAAAAACACCGACCTCGGCGAATTCATGAGCCTCGCCCGGGAAAAAGTCGACCACCTCATCCTCATCGGCGAAGCCGCCGACCGGTTCGCCGAAGCCGCCGCCCGCCACGGCGTCAAAGACATCCGCCGCGCCGCCGACTTCCCGGCCGCCGTAGCCCTGGCCCACAGCCTGGCCCGTCCGCCCCAGCTCGTTCTCCTCTCGCCGGCCTGCGCCAGCTACGACATGTTCAACAACTACGAAGAACGGGGGAGAATATTCAAAGACCTTGTACGCCGCCTGAGATAGGAGGAGTGAATGTGGCGGTCAGACCCAAGTCGCCCGACTTCGTCATCTTTTTCACCGTAATCGTCCTCCTGGCGATCGGCGTTGTTATGGTCTACAGCTCCAGCGCGGTCTCGGCCCACGTCAACTTCGACGACAGCTACTACTTCCTCAAACGGCAGCTCATCTGGGCCGCCCTCGGCGTCGCGGCCATGCTCTTCACCATGAGCCTCGACTACCACGTCTGGCGGCGGCTCGCCAACCCCATCATCATCGTCACCCTCGTCCTGCTCGTCCTCGTCCTCGTCCCCGGCCTCGGCAAAGTCGTCAACGGCGCCCGCCGCTGGCTCGGGTTCGGCTCCCTGTACCTCCAGCCCTCGGAAATTGCCAAACTCAGCATGGTGCTCTTCTGCTCCGAAAGCCTCGCCCGCCATCAGGACAAAATCACCAGCTTCGTCCGCGGCCTCCTGCCGCAGCTCCTCATCCTCCTCGTCGTCTTCGGCCTCATCCTCAAAGAGCCCGACCTCGGCACCGCCCTCGCCATCGGCGGCACCGTCTTCGTCCTCCTCTTCACCGCCGGGGCCAGGATCTCCCATCTCGCCTCCCTCGGCCTCGCCGGCGTCGCCGGCATCGTCGTCGCCATAATCATCGAACCCTACCGCCTGCGCCGCCTGTTCGCCTTCAGCGACCCGTGGGCCGACCCGCTCGACAGCGGCTACCACATCATCCAGTCCCTCTACGCCATCGGCTCCGGCGGCCTCTTCGGCGTCGGCCTCGGCCGCAGCCGCGAAAAATTCCTCTACCTCCCCGAACCCCACACCGACTTCATCTTCGCCATCCTCGGCGAAGAACTCGGCCTCATCGGCACCGTCACCGTCGTCGTCCTCTTCTTCCTCTTCGCCTGGCGCGGCCTCAAAATCGCCATCGCCGCCCCCGACATCTACGGCAGCATCCTCGCCGCCGGCCTCACCAGCATGATCATCGTCCAGGCGCTCATGAACATCGCCGTCGTCACCGCCTCCATGCCGGTAACCGGCATACCGCTCCCGTTCCTCAGCTTCGGCGGATCGGCGCTTATCTTCACCCTGGCCGGTGTCGGGATATTGCTTAACATTTCACGCTACGTTTCACTAAAATGACTATAATCGGCGGACCAGTCCCCGTTATCTTAATGTAATGTGCGCAGGCCGTTCAGGGGCCCGTAGGCAAGGCGCGGTGAGGCCGACACCGGAAACGTACACGCACGTACGTTGAGGATGGCGGCCGAAGCCGCAACACAGCATACGGGGCCATCAACGGCCTGCCCCGAGGAGAAAAAGTATGAGAGTCATAATTTCCGGGGGCGGAACTGGCGGCCATATCTACCCTGCCCTCACCATCGCCCGCGCCATCAACGACATAGAACCCTCCGAAATCCTCTTCGTCGGCACCAAACAAGGCCTCGAAGCCGACATCGTCCCTAGGGAAGGCTTCCCCTTCGCCACCGTCGACGCCGGCGGCATCGAGCGCCGCCTCACCCTCGGCAACCTCCGCAACCTCTTCAAAGCCTTCGCCGGCCTGTTCGAAGCCTTCGCCGTCCTCCGCCGCTTCAAGCCCGACGTCGTCATCGGCACCGGCGGCTACGTTTGCGGCCCCGTCCTCCTCACCGCCAGCCTCCTCGGCATCCCCGCCATCATCCAGGAGCAAAACGTCATCCCCGGCGTCACCAACCGCATCCTCGCCCGCTTCGTCGGAAAAATCGCCGCCGGCTACGGCGAAGCCGCGCATAATTTTGGCGCCGGCAAGGACAAGGTCGTCGTCACCGGCAACCCCGTCCGCCCCGACGTCCTCACCGCCACCCGCGAAGACGGCCTGGCGGCCCTCGGCCTCGCCCCGGACAGGCTCACCATCCTCGTCGCCGGCGGCAGCCGCGGCGCCCGCAGCATCAACACCGCCATGGCCGACGTCCACGCCCGCTTCGCCGGCCGTCCCGGCGTCCAAATCTTGCACGCCACCGGCAGCGGCGAGTATAATAACATAGTCGGCCTGCTGGCCCAACGCGGTATAGACATTGCCAAAACTGGCAACATTAGCATCGTCCCGTACCTCTACAACATGCCCCAGGCCCTGGCCGCCGCCGACCTCGCCGTCTTCCGCGCCGGAGCGATCGGCCTCGCTGAACTCACCGCCCGCGGCATCCCGGCCGTCCTCATCCCGTACCCATACGCCGCCGAAAACCACCAGGAATTCAACGCCCGCGTCCTCGAAGCCCAAGGCGCCGCCCTCGTCATCCGCGACGCCGACCTCACCGGCCCGCGCCTCGCCGACACCCTCGAAACCCTCCTCGGCGACGCGGACAAACTCGCCGCCATGGCCCGAGCCAGCAAACAGCTCGGCCGGCCGGCCGCCGCTGCCGAAATCGCCAGGCTTGCCATCGACCTCGCCAGCAGCCGCCGCACCTGAAATTCACACCAACAACCGCCTCTGCATACAATAACATTACGCTGGAGGCGCCGTCAGGCAGGAAAGGGGAGAAATCCGTTGCTCGACAACCTGAAACGCATCCACTTCGTCGGTATCGGCGGCGCCGGCATGAGCGCCATCGCCAAAGTCCTGTTGGCCAAGGGCTTTGCCGTCAGCGGCTCCGACATCGCCAAATCCGAAACCGTACATAGGCTCCAGCAGCTCGGAGCCACCATCTTCCTCGGCCACGACGCCGCCAACATCGAAGGCGCCCAGGCCATCGTCGTCTCCACCGCCATCGCCGGCACCAACCCCGAAATCGCCGCCGCCAAGGCCAAGGGACTGCCCATCTACCACCGCTCCGAAATGGTCGCCGCCCTCATGGACGAGAGGCGGGGCATCGCCGTTGCCGGCGCCCACGGCAAAACCACCACCACCTCCATGATCGCCCTCATGCTCGAAACCGCCGGCCTCGACCCCACCATCATCATCGGCGGCGACATCGACTACCTCAACGGCAACGCCAAGCTCGGCGCCGGCGAATGGCTCGTCGCCGAAGCCGACGAAAGCGACGGCTCCTTCCTCAGGCTCAACCCCGAAGTCGCCGTCGTCACCAACATCGAAAACGACCACATGGACCATTACGGCACCATGGACAAAATATTGGCCGCCTTCACCGCCTTCCTCGGCAAACTGCCCGCCGACCAAGGCCTGGCCGTCCTTTGCTTCGACAACCACCACATCCGCGACCTCGCTCCCCGCTGCGGGCGCCGCTACATCTCCTACGCCCTGGACGGCGACGCCGAATACACCGCCACCGACCTCGAAACCCGCGGCACCGCCACCAGCTACCTCGTCCGCCATCGCGGCCAGCCCCTCGGCCGGATCCAGATCAACGTCCCCGGCCGCCACAACGTCGCCAACTCCCTCGCCGCCGTCATCGTCGGCCTCCACGCCGGCCTCCCCTTCGAACAGGTCGCCGCCGGCCTCGGCCAATTCCAGGGCGTCAAGCGCCGCTTCCAAACCAAAGGGCGGGTCGACGGCGTCTGGGTCGTCGACGACTACGCCCACCATCCCACCGAAATAGCCACCACCCTGCGGGCCGCGCGCGACGTCAACCCCAAACGCCTCATCTGCATATTCCAGCCCCACCGCTACACCCGCACCAAATTCCTCCGCCAGGAATTCGGCGGCGCCTTCACCGGCGCCGACCTCCTCGTCCTCACCGACATCTACTCCGCCGGCGAAGCCCCCATACCGGGCATCAGCGGCGAAACCCTCAAGGAAGAAGTGGAGCGCCAGACCGGCAAACCCGTCACCTACATCGCCGACAAAGCCAACATCGCCCGCTACCTCTCCGAAATCGCCGAACCCGGCGACCTTGTCATGACGATGGGTGCCGGCAACATCTACCTCGCCGGCGAAGAACTGGTCGAACGGCTCTCCCACAAATAAAAAAACAACCCTTCAGGCTTGCTGTGTAAATCAATATTTAGGGTGATTGTACTTTTCTGGGAGGGGAAGACGATGGAGAAATTTATCGTCGCAGGAGAAGTACAATTGACAGGCCACATCAAGGTCAACGGCGCCAAAAACGCCACCCTGCCCCTGATGGCCGCATCGCTGCTCTCCACCGGCGTCAGCGTCCTTCACAACGTCCCGCTGCTCAGGGACATAACCATGATGCAGGACATCCTCGCCCTCCTCGGGGCGAAAATCCAGCGGGAAAACAGCACCCTCATCATCGACACCACCGGCGTCTCAAAAGAAGAAATCCCCGAACACCTCATGCGGGAAATGCGGGCCTCCGTCTTCCTCATGGGGCCGCTGCTCGGCCGTTTCCGCAGAGTGCGGCTCTCCTTCCCGGGCGGCTGCGCCATCGGGCCCCGGCCCATCAACCTCCACATCAAAGCCCTGGAAAAAATCGGCGCCGTCGTCAACGACCGGTGCGGCTTCATCGATGCCGAAGCCGTCCATCTCACCGGCGGCGAGATCCACTTCGACTTTCCCAGCGTCGGCGCCACCGAAAACGCCATGATGGCCGCCTCCGTAGCCAGCGGCACCACCGTCATCCGCAACGCCGCCCGCGAACCCGAAGTCGCCGACCTCCAGGCCTTCCTCAACAAAATGGGCGCCCGGATCAGCGGCGCCGGCACCGACACCATCCGCATCCAGGGCGTCGAACGGCTCGCACCCGCCGAACACACCGTCATCCCCGACCGCATTGAAGCCGGCACCTTCCTCATCGCCGGCGCCCTCACCCGCGGCGATGTCGTCGTCGACAACGTCATCCCCGAGCACCTCTTCTCCGTCATCGACAAACTCCAGGAAATCGGCGCCCGCATCGACTTTAGCGGCGACAACGTCCGCGTCCGCGGCGGCGAACACCGCGGCGTCGACATCAAAACCCTGCCCTACCCGGGCTTCCCCACCGACCTCCAGGCCCCCATGTTCGCCCTCCTCACCACCGCCAAAGGCACCAGCATCATCACCGAAAACATCTTCGAAAACCGCTTCAAACACGTCGACGAACTCAGCCGCATGGGCGCCAAAATCAAAGTCGAAGGCCGTACCGCCGTAATCCGCGGCGTCTCCAAACTCTCCGGCGCCATCGTCGCCGCCCACGACCTCAGGGCCGGCGCCGCCCTCGTCCTCGCCGCCCTCGCCGCCGAAGGCGTCAGCGAAATCGAGCAGGTCTACCACATCGACAGGGGATACGAGGCGTTGGAGAAGAAATTGCAAACGATCGGCGCCAAAATCCTTCGTAGGTCTCCGTGACCATTTCGTCGGGCGGACGTTGATAAGCCCCCATCTGCTGCGTTGTTCCACCGGGCGCTTGCTAGCGTACGTGCCGAGTACGCGGCGCTGCACGCCCGGCGGAGCCGCCTTGCATCTGGGGACTTCTGAACGTCCGCTTGCCACATCAAGTCATAATCCGTCCGCTTGCCATTTCAAGTACATAGCAGGATAATAGACTTAGCATCTGACAGGAGGTCCTGACAATGAAAAATAAACGCGTTGCCGTCGTGATGGGCGGGCCGTCGGCTGAGCGGGAAGTCTCGCTCAATACCGGCAAAGCCATCCTCGCCGCCCTGCAGGAAAAAGGCTACGACGCCGTCGGCATCGACCTCGAGCCCAAGCGGTTCATCGAACAGCTCCGCGAAGCCGGCGCCCAGGTGGTATTCAACGCCATCCACGGCAAATACGGCGAAGACGGCCTCCTCCAGGGCGCCCTCGAACTCCTCGGCATCCCCTACACCGGCTCCGGCGTCCAGGCCAGCGCCAACGCCATGGACAAAGCCACCTCCAAGCGCCTCTTCCTCCAGGCCGGCATCAGCACCCCCGGCTCGCGCCTCTATACCGCCGCCGAAGCCAAACAGCGGCCCCTCGCCGGCGAAATCGTCGCCGCCTTCGGCCTGCCCGTCGTCGTCAAGCCCGCCACCCAGGGTTCCAGCATCGGCGTCACCATCGTCGAAGCCGAAGCCGCCCTCGCCGCCGCCCTCGACACCGCCTTCAAATACGACGACAACGTCCTCATCGAAAAATTCATCCAAGGCCGCGAACTCACCGTCGCCATCCTCGGCGCCGACACCCCCCGGGCCCTGCCCGTCATCGAAATCGTTCCTCATTCCGGCCGCTACGACTACACCTCCAAATACACCAAAGGCGCCACCGAATACCGCTGCCCCGCCACCCTCGACGAAGCCGTCACCAAAGCAGTCCAGGCCGAAGCCCTCGCCGCCTTCGCCCTCCTCGGCTGCCGCGGCATCGGCCGGGTCGACGTCATGCTCGACGCCGCCGGCCAACCCTACGTCCTCGAAGTCAACACCATCCCCGGCATGACCGCCACCAGCCTCGTGCCGAAGGCGGCGGCGGCGGCGGGGATATCGTTTCCCGACCTGTGTGAACAAATCTTGTTGATGGTACAATAGGCGGCCGTTGATAAGGCCCCATCTGCGGCGTTGCTCCTCGGATGGCCCACTCGACGTACGCAAATAAGTACGCCGTCGCGGGCCATCCTCCGGTGCGCCTTGCATCTGGGACCTTCTGAACGGCCGCTCGCCATTACTTAAGGGACGAATAGGGTAGGGGAGAAGCTTTCAGTCTCCGCTCCAACCAACACAAAAGACTGCCGCGTCGCGGCAGTCTTTTCATATTGCAAAAGTTTCAAAAAGAAACAGTTGCATTATACAACTTAAGTGCTATAATGATAACCAGGAGGTGCTATAAATTGGCAAACGAAAATCAGGCCCAGAAACTGCGGGAAACGATGCGGCTGGTCGTCAGGCGGCTCGGCCTCCTGGAACGCGGCGAGGCGTCCTGCTGCGGCATCACCATGGCCCAGTGCCATGTCATCGTCGAACTCGGCCGGACGGAAAGAATGTCGCTGAACGATCTGGCCGAACTGCTGAAGCTCGACAAAAGCACGGTCAGCAGGTCGGTCGACAATCTCGTGAGCATGGGGCTGGTGCGCCGGGAGACCGACGCCGCCGACCGCCGCTACGTCACGCTCGCCCTCAGCGAAAAGGGCGGCAGGGTGTTCGCCGACCTCGAAAAACGCATGGAAACCTATTTCGCGGACATCGTCGCCTATCTGCCGGCCGACAAGCGCGAGCAGGTGCTCGACAGCCTTGTTCTCCTGGCCGAAGCGATAAAGAATCCCGACTGCTGCGATCTCAGCCTCGTCAATAATTGCGGCGGCACCGAAAAGAGGTAACCTCCATGTTCGAATACTTCGCCGACCTGGTCGTCTACCAGTGGCTGGGGCTGGCGCCGGAAAGCCCGTTCACCGCCGCGCTGCATTTCTTCGTCTACGATACGCCCAAGATATTCGCGCTCCTGGCGGTGGCGATCTTCATCATCACCGTCATCCGCTCCTACTTCCCGCCGGCGAAAACGAAAAAATTCCTCAGCCGCCGGCACACCTTTCTCGGCAACATCCTGGCGGCGCTCATCGGCATCCTGACGCCTTTCTGCTCGTGCTCGGCCGTCCCGCTGTTCATCGGCTTCATCGAAGCCGGCGTGCCGCTCGGCGTCACCTTCTCCTTCCTCATCGCCTCGCCGATGGTCAACGAAATCGCCCTCGTCCTGCTGCTCGGCATGTTCGGCTGGCAGGTCGCCCTGCTGTACGCCGCCACCGGCGTCGTCATCGCCGTCCTCGCCGGCTACGTCATCGGCAGGCTCAAACTCGAACACCTCGTCGAAGAATACGTCTACCAGATCAAAAGCGGCGAAGCGGAACTCTACGAGCCCACCTTCGCCGAGCGCTGCCAGGCGGCCGGCGACTTCACCCTCGCCCTGCTGAAAAAAATCGGTCCCTACATCGTCGTCGCCCTCGCCGTCGGCGGCTTCATCCACGGCTACGTCCCGGACGCCTTCCTCGTCAAATACGCCGGCCGCGACAACCCCCTGGCCGTGCCGCTCGTCGTCCTGCTCGGCGTACCGCTCTACAACAGCTCCTCCGGCATGGTGCCCATCATCTACGCCCTCATCGGAAAAGGCCTGCCGCTCGGCACCTCGCTGGCCTTCATGATGGCGGTCAGCGCCATCAGCCTCCCGGAGCTGATAATCCTCCGCCGCGTGCTCAAGCCCGGGCTCATCGCCGTCTTCGCCGGCATCCTCGCCGTGGCGATCACCCTGACCGGTTACCTTTTCAACGCTATCGTATAACAGGAGGGAAACAATAATGACCGATGACATCCGCGAACAAGTACGGCAAAAATACGCCCAGGCAATCACGACAAAAGCCGGCTGCTGCGGCGACAGCCGCGACGCCACCCGGGCGATAACCGGCAACCTCTACACCGCCGAAGAAATCGCCGGCCTGCCGGCAAACCTCCTCGCCACTTCCCTCGGCTGCGGCAACCCCACCGCCCTCGGCAGCCTGTACGCCGGCGAAACCGTCCTCGACCTCGGCAGCGGCGCCGGCCTCGACGTGCTGCTCTCCGCCAAGCGGGTGGGGCCGTCCGGCAAAGCCTACGGCCTCGACATGACGGACGAAATGCTTGCCGAGGCCAATGCCAACAAAGCCAAAGCCGGTCTCGCCAACGCCGAATTTCTCAAAGGCCATATCGAGGACATCCCCCTGCCGGCCGCCGCCGTCGACGTCGTCATCTCCAACTGCGTCATCAACCTCTCCGCCGACAAAGACAAAGTCTTCGCCGAAATCTTTCGCGTCCTGCGGCCCGGCGGCCGCGTCGCCGTATCCGACATCGTCGCCACCAAGCCCCTCCCCGAAGCGCTCCGCACGAACCTCCTCGCGTGGGCGGGCTGCGTCGCCGGCGCCCTGACCGACGAAGAATACACCGCCAAACTCGCCGCCGCCGGCTTCGGGGATATTGAAATCATCGTCACCAGAGTTTACGACCTCACCGGCCCGTCAGCGCAGAAAATCGTCCCCGGGGCGACCCCGGCCCAGCTCGCCGAATATAACGGCAGCCTCGTCAGCGCCTTCATTCGGGCCAAAAAACCCGCCCGCCGCCTCCAACAGGGCCGGGACTACGTCATCCGTCCCGCCCGCCCCGGCGACCTTCCGGCCATCGAAGCGTTGCTGGCCGCCTCCGGCCTCGCCGCCGTCGAAATCGCCGCCGGCCTCGACCGCTTCCTCGTCGCCGACAAAAACGGCGTCATCGGCGTCATCGGCAACGAATACCACGCCGCCGCCGCCCTCATCCGGTCGCTGGCCGTCGCTCCCGGCCTGCGCAAAGCCGGCGTCGCCTCGGCCCTGCTGGACCAGGCCGCCGCGCAGGCCGAAGCGGCCGGCAGCGCCGTCGCCTACCTGTTCACGAACACCGCGGCCGACTACTTCGCCAAGCGCGGCTTCAAACCCGTCGACCGCCGGGACGTGCCGGCCGCCATCCTCGCCAGCCCGGCCGTCAGCACCTGCTGCTGCGCCTCGGCCGTCGCCCTGCGGCTGCCCCTGCGCCAGCGGAGCGGAAAAAGCGAATAGCGCCTATCCGGGAGGGAAAAAGCATGCAAAAAATGATTGCCGATTATGCCCTGGCGCGCGGCGCCAACCTTGTCGGCTTCGCCGCCGCCGGCGACTTCGGCGACGCGCCGGCGGGCTTCCGCCCCCAAGACCTCATGCCGCAGGCCAGGGGCGTCGTCGTCCTCGCGCGGGCCATTCCCGCCGGCGCCGTGGCCTCGGCCAACCAGGTCGTCTACACCGCCCACCACACCAGCAACGTCAAGCACCTCGACGAACTCGCCCGCGACGTCGCCGTCTTCATCGAGGAACAAGGCTTCACCGCCCTGCCCGTGCCGGCTGACGACCCCTACTTCCACTGGGAGGAAGACCGCAAGCGCGGCATGGGCATCCTTTCCCACCGCCACGCCGCCGTCAAAGCCGGCCTCGGCGCCATCGGCAAAAACGCCCTCCTCATTACCCCCAAATACGGCAACCGGGTCGAACTGGTCTCCATCCTCACCGACGCGGCGTTCGCGCCGCCCGAATCCATCGCCGGCCCGTGCCCGCCCGCGCTCCTCTCCGTCCGGACCGCCACGCCCCCCGCCTCGCCGGCCCCCCTCGCCAGCCTCTGCCCGCCCGCCTGCCGGCTGTGCCTGGACGCCTGCCCCGTCGGGGCGCTCGACGGCAGCCGGTCCGTCGAACAACTCAAATGCCGCGCCAACCTCGCCACCAAATCGCCCCGCGGCCACAACCTCGTCAAATGCTGGCAATGCCGCGCCGTCTGCCCCGCCAAGGGCTGACGCCTTAAAACCCGCATATCACGTCCAGACCAGAGGAAGATGCCGGCTACTGCATCTTCCTCTGCCGTGTCCGCGCCCTCATGGGCAATATTGGCAATAATGATATTGTTGGAGCTGCGCGGCGGTGTTACAATAAACAGAGAAGCTCCGCGAACTCCCGCGGCAAAACGCCCGCCGGCGCGCAATAAGCGATAATC
Organism: Selenomonadales bacterium; assembly: GCA_029976065.1. Classification (GTDB taxonomy): domain Bacteria; phylum Bacillota; class Negativicutes; order Sporomusales; family UBA7701; genus Anaeroselena. Next base: position 6,556 of record JARKNV010000069.1, on the reverse strand, counting down.
ATTATCTAAATTATAATGATAGTAATCATCCTGAACTTATGGTAAACTATTCGTCAGAACCATTCGGAGCTAAACCCTTACCCGGGAGAGGATTGCATGAAAACATGGGAAGAGGGCCAACCCGAGCAAACCCCCGGGCGTAAGCCGCCCCGGAAAAACCTGGCCCTGCTGCTGCTTGCCCTTGCCGTCATCGTCGCCGCCTTTCTCTTCGTCAACTCCGGCTTCTTCGCCGTTGGCGCCGTCGTCGTCGAAGGCAACAAATACATCTCCCAGGAAGACATTTACTCGATCGCCGGCATTCCCTCCGAAATCAACATCTTCCGCCTCAACACCGCCACCATCACAACCAGGCTTCTTCGCGACCTCAGGATCGGCGAAGCCGAAGTCACCCGGCAGTTCCCCGCCACCATCGTCATCGCCGTCTCCGAACGCCAGCCCGTCGCCTGGATCGCCTGCTCCTACGGCTTCGTCCAGCTCGACGCCCAGGGCGTCGTAATGGCGGCCGTCAAAAGCATCAAAAAAGTCGACGTCCCCATCATCACCGGCGCGCGGCTCGGCAACGTCTACATCGGCGACCAAATCGACACCCAGACCGTCCAAAACGTCCTCGCCTACCTCGGCGAACTTGACGAAGCCACCCTCGGCCAACTCTCCGAAATCAACATCAAATCGGCCGGCGACCTCGTCGCCTACACCGTCCAGGCCGTCACCATCCGCCTCGGCCCCCCCGACCGCCTTCCCGAAAAAGCCAAATTCACCGCCGACATCCTCAAGGAAATCGGCACCAAAAAAGGCGCGATCGAATACATCGACCTCAATTACGCCTCGCCATACATCAAATTCCGGCAGTCCTCGCGTTAGGAGTGAAGCAAATTGCTGCCCATCAGACAGGGTCAGGTAGCCATAGCCGCGGTGTGCGTCGTCCTGGGCATCATGCTTGCCGTCCAGTTCCGCACCACCCAGGACGTCAAGGCCTCCGTGCCCTACCAGCGTGTCGAAGACCTCTCCCAGCAGCTCGGCAAAGTCGAAAAAGAACGGGACGCCCTCCTCAGCGAAGTCTACGCCCTGCGCAACGCGTCTAGGAGCGAGACCTACACCCGCGAACTCGAAAGCGTCAAAATGGGAGCCGGGCTCGTGCCGTTGCAGGGCCCCGGCGTCGTCGTCACCATCGACGACAGCAAACGCCCCACCAAACCGGGCGAAAACCCCAACCTCTACCTCATCCACGACGACGACATCCTCAAAGTCATCAACGAACTAAGGGCCGCCGGCGCCGAAGCCATCTCCATCAACGGCCAGCGCCTCGTCGCCACCTCCGAAATCCGCTGCGCCGGACCCACCCTCTCCGTCAACAACGCCCGCTACTCGCCTCCCTACGAAATCAGCGTAATCGGCGATCAGCAAACCCTCGAAAGCGCCCTCAAGCTGCGGGGCGGCGTCATCGAAACCCTCCAGTTCTGGGGCATCCAGGTCACCGTCAAGCGCCAGGACCTCGTAAAAATACCGGCCTACAAAGGCGCCTTCACCTTCCAATACGCCAAGCCGGCTGAGGAGGAGGCCAAAAAATGATCCTGCCAATCGCCGGCCTCCTGATCGGCATCATCATCGGCATCGCCTTCCCCATCAGCGTCCCCATCGCCTACGCCAAATTCATGTCCGTCGCCCTCCTCGCCTCCCTGGACTCCGTCTTCGGCGGCCTGCGCGCCGGCATCGAAGAAAAATTCGACAACACCGTCTTCATCACCGGCTTCTTCACCAACGCCCTCCTCGCCGCCGGCCTCGTCTACGTCGGCGAACGCCTCGGCATCGACCTTTATTACGTCGCCCTGCTGGCGTTCGGGCTCCGTATCTTCCAAAACCTCGCCATCATTCGTCGGTATTTTCTCAAAAAATAGGGCGTCCGTCCATAAGCCCCCATCTGCGTTGTTATGACTCGTTTGCTTGCTAGCGTACGTGCCGAGTACGCGTCGCTCGCAAGCCTCGTCGTGCCTAGCATCTGGGGGCTTCTGAACGCCCGCTCGCAGATAAAGAAGACGTAGGAGAGGGAATAGGGCAGGGGAGAGGGAGCGTATATTTTCATAATCTGTGAACAAGTTTACAATTTTTTTTTGCCCAAAAAAGGGAAAATGCTAAACATGTTGAAACATAACTGAAAGAGAACCACAATATATGCTACAGAGGGACGGGTATGACCGGCAAGTACATACTAGGGGTTGATATTGGTACCAGTGCTGTAAAAGTGCTGGCCGCCACCACGGACAATGGCCACACCCGCGTCCGCGGCAGCGGTACCGTGCCCGGCGCCGGCTTCACCAAAGGCGCCGTCACCGACGCCGCCGCTCTGGCCGCCGCCATCCGCGCGGCCATCGACTGCGCCGTCATGGCCGCGGCCGTTCCCCAGACCCCGGTCCACCTCGGTCTCGGCGGCCTCGACATCGTCTCCCAGAACAGCATCGGCAGCGTCGTCCCGGCCGCGGGCATGGTCACAGGCGCCGACATCGAGCGCGCCTGCGGGGCTGCCACCGTCGTCGCCGTCAACGACGACCAGCGCATTCTCCACGTCCTGCCCATCGGCTACTGGCTCGACGGCAAACCGGTGGCTGAAGCGCCGCTCGGCAAAAGCGGCCAGCGCCTCGAAGTCGAAACCCACATCGTCAGCCTCCCCCGGTCCCTGGCGGACGAAATCACCGTTGCCCTCGCCCCCCGCGGCATCACCGTAGCCTCCTTCTTCGCCAACGCCGTCGTAGGCGCCTCCGTCCTCGCCGACGGCCCTTCCTGCCTCGTCATGGACATCGGCGCCGGCCTTACCGATCTGGCCCTTTACAGCGGGGGCAAAATAGTCCTCTCGGCCTCCGTGCCCTTGGGCGGCGACTACATCACCGCCGACATCATGCAGGGCCTCGAAATCGGCAAACTCCACGGCGAAGAAATCAAGCGCTACTATGCCAAACTGGGCCGCGACCTCAGCGGCCGCGACGTCGTACTCGACTGCAACGACTTCGGCACCACCGACAAACAAGTCGACTACGACTTCCTCCATAAAATCGTCGAAAGCCGGGTCGAAGAAATCGTCTCCCTGCTTCACGCCTTCGTCGAACCGGCCATCAGCCGCTACGGCGCGGAAAAAATCCTCCTCACCGGCGGCTCCTCGCTCCTGCCCAGCGTCGGCGAATGGACGGAAAGAATCTTCCTCCGTCCCGTCAAGCTCGCCGCCCCGGGCGACGGCCTCCCGGCCGAATACTCCCATCCGGCCAACACCGCCAGCTACGGTTTGGTAGAATACGCCGCCCGCCTCGACCTCGGCGAAAAAGCCGGCGGCGGACCAGTGCGGTCCTTCTTCAAAAAGCTCAGGCAACTCATATAGTCCCGACACTCGGAGGTAACAAGGAGGAAATTTTGTTCATGCTTGAATTCGACATGGATTTAGACCAATTCGCGGCGATAAAAGTAATCGGTGTAGGCGGCGGCGGCAACAACGCCGTAAACCGCATGATCGCCGCCGGGCTGCAGGGAGTGGAGTTCATCTCCGTCAACACCGACGCCCAGGCGCTCCTCTTATCCCAGGCCCCCTACCGTATCCAGATCGGCGAAAAGCTGACCAAAGGCCTCGGCGCGGGCGCCAACCCCGAAGTCGGTGAAAAAGCGGCCCAGGAAAGCCGCGAAGAACTCCTCAAAGCCCTCAAAGGCGCCGACATGATCTTCATAACCGCCGGCATGGGCGGCGGCACAGGCACCGGCGCCGCCCCCATCGTCGCCGAATGCGCCAAAGAAGTAGGCGCCCTCACCGTCGGCGTCGTCACCCGCCCCTTCGGCTTCGAGGGACGCCGCCGCCAGAGCCAGGCCGAGCGGGGCATCGCCAAACTCAAAGAAGCCGTCGACACCCTCATCACCATCCCCAACGACCGCCTCATGCAGGTCGTCGACAAACGCACCTCCATCGTCGAAGCCTTCCGCATCGCCGACGACGTCCTCCGTCAAGGCGTCCAGGGTATCTCCGACCTCATCGCCGTCCCCGGCCTCATCAACCTCGACTTCGCCGACGTAAAAACCATCATGCAGGAAACCGGCTCCGCCCTCATGGGCATCGGCGTCGGCAGCGGCGACAACCGGGCCGTGGCGGCCGCCGAAGCCGCCATCAAGAGCCCCCTCCTCGAAACCTCCATCGAAGGCGCCAAGGGCGTCCTCCTCAACATCACCGGCGGAGCCAGCCTCGGCCTCTTCGAAGTCAACGAAGCCGCCGAAATCATCGCCCGCGCCGCCGACCCCGAAGCCAACATCATCTTTGGCGCCGTCATCGACGAAACCTACGACGACCAAGTCCGCGTAACCGTAATCGCCACCGGCTTCGACGCCAAAACCATCCGCCTCAAGGGCGACGCCATTGTCGAGCCGTTTAAGCGGGGGGACCTCGAAATTCCCACCTGGATGCGTAAGTCCTGATAATTTGGGGTCGTTGATAACCGCCATCTGCGGCGTACCCGACAAGGACAGGCCGCAGTTCTTAGCGCCTTGGCGCTTAGAACTGCGCACTTGGTCCTGCGCGTGCTAGCTAGCGTACGTTTGAATACGCATCGCTGCGCATGCTCGGCCCGCCTTGCATCTGGACGGTTCTGAACGACCCGTATTCATTCATAGGGCATGCTCGGAACGCCCCGTATAGATACAGCTTGGAGTGTGGTTCGCATGGCCTACCGGATACAGGAAACCTGCCAAGGCATCGACTGGGACGCCGTCTACGCGATAATGGACAGCGTCCGCATGGCCTCGCATTCTTTAGAACAGGTGCGGCTCGCATTCGAAAACAGCTACCGCGTCGTCTTCGTCTTCGACGGCGGCGAACTCATCGGCTTCGGCCGGGCCGTCTCCGACGGCGCCTACGAAGCCGCCATCTACGACATCGCCGTCCGCCCCGAGCGCCACGCCGGCGGCCTCGGCACCCTCATCCTCGACACGCTCCACGCCGGGCTTGAAGGCATGGACACCATCCTGTTCGCCATGCCCGGCGTCGAAGACTTCTACCGCAAAAACGGCTACGCCAAAATGCTCACAGGCATGGCCAAATTCGCCCGCCCGCAGCGCATGCGCGAAAAAGGCTTCACCGACTGAAGCCGCCTTCCCGGCCGCCGGCGCAAAAAAACACCGACTCACCGCGTAGTGCGCGGTGAGCTTTTTATTTTGTCGCCCGCCATACCCCACCGATTTACAATTTTTTAAAAACCGCCTTGCTATAATAGGAATATCCGTGGCGGCCCAGCCATAAATTGTTATGAAATGCATATCCTGGGAACCTTTTCCGCTACGGCGGAAACCTGAGGGACGGTGGGAAAATGTACGTATACGCCGACATCCTGCTGCTCATAAACACCGTCATGAACGGGCTTATCCTCCTGCTCACCGCCTGGGCGGCCGGCCTCCGCGCCCAACCGTGGCGGCTCCTCGCCGCCGCCCTTCTCGGCGCCATCTACGCCCTCGGCGGCCTCTTCCCGGCCGCCGCCCCCCTCTACGCCCCCGCCGCCAAGCTCGCCGCCTCTGCCGTCCTCGTCTGGCTCGCCCTCGGCCCCCGCACCCTGCGCTCCTTCCTGTTCGCCGCCGCCTGCTTCTACCTCGTCTCCCTCCTCCTCGGCGGCGCCATCCTCGGCTGGCTGCTCCTCGGCGCCGGCGGGGGAGGGGGGACGTGGCCCGCCGTCACCTGGCGGCACCTCGCCGCCGGCGGCCTCCTCGCCCTCCTCCTCGTCGCCCTCGTCTGGCGGCGCGTCCTCGGCGGCCTCACCCGCCGCCGCCTCCTCCTGCCGCTCGTCCTCGAATACGCCGGCCGCCAGGCAAAGCTCACCGCCCTCCTCGACACCGGCAACCATCTGTACACCATCGGCGGCCGGCGGCCCGTCGTCCTCGCCGAACAAAGCGCCCTCGTCGACCTCCTCGGCAGCCGGGTCAGCCGTTATCTCGCCCACACTCCGCCCGCCGACTGGCTCGCCAACCTCGACCAATGCGGCGACCCCGACTGGCTCGCCCGCGTTCACATCATCCCCTGCCGGGGCATCGGCGGCGCCGGCCTCCTGCTCGCCTTCCGCCCCGACAACCTCACCGTCCTCACCGCCACCGGCAGCATCACCGCCGACGACGCCGTCATCGGCATCCACAGCGGCGCCCTCTCCTCCGGCGGTGCCTACGCCGCCCTGCTTCACCCGGCCCTCCTGCAAGCAATCGACAACAAAGAGGTGGCGAACATATGCGCATAACCTGGCCGATCGTCAAACTAGCCGTCAAGCTTCGCGTCATCGCCCTCCTCCAGGCCCTCGGCCTGCTGGGACCCGACGAAATCTTCTACGTCGGCAGCACCGAAATACTGCCTCCGCCGCTCTCCAACGACGAAGAAAACTTCCTCCTCGGCCGCCTCCAGCGCGGCGACAAAACCGTCAAAAGCGTCTTCATCGAACGCAACCTCCGCCTCGTCGTCTACATCGCCCGCAAATTCGAAAACACCGGGGTCGGCATCGAAGACCTCGTCAGCATCGGCACCATCGGCCTCATCAAAGCCGTCAACACCTTCGACCCC
>JARKNV010000060.1 GCA_029976065.1 Selenomonadales bacterium | reverse complement strand
GATGATTCGCGGCTTTTTTCTTTTTCTTTAGAATTGGCACGCGGCCGTTCATAAGCCCCCTGATGCAAGGCGTACCGGAAACGCGCGCCGCGTACTCGTTTTGTACGCAAGCACGCGCTTTGAGGAACAACGCCGCAGATGGGGGCTGCTGGACGGCCGCTAAACTACCAGGGGCTTCGCCCCTGGGGCATTAATCACGTGGACGGCGCAGGTGAAACAGGGGTCGAACGACCGCACCACCCTGCCCACCTCGACCAAGCCGTCGCTGTCGGCGACGGGGGTGCCGATGAGGGCCTGTTCGACCGCCCCCCGTCGGCCGCTGGCGTCGCGGGGGGAGAATTTCCAGGCGGTGGGGGTGATGATTTGATGATGGCTGATTTTCCCGACGGCGAATTTGATCCAATGGCCGAGGACGCCGCGCATGACGTCGGTGAGGCCGGCGCCTTCCCCCTGCGGCGGCAGGGTGTAGGGCTGGAGGGTGGGTTGGCCGGGGACGAGGCGGGCGATCCAGTCTTCGGCGAGACGGCAGAATTTAAGGGTTTCCTGGGCGCGGGCGACGATGCGGTCGGCCACGCCGATCCCCGGTCCCCGGTATTCGCCGTTAATTATCGCCCGCGGCATGGGGCCGCTTTCGAAGGACAGGCCTTTATAGCGGGGGGCCTTGGTCCAGGAGTAGGCACCGGGCTTATCCGGGTCGGGGACGGTGCTTTCGGCATCCGGCCGGCCGCCGGTTCCTTCGCGGTACCAGCCATAGCGGACGTCCTCATTTATCTGGGTGACGTCAAGCTCCTCGGCGGCGCCGTCGGCGAACCGCACGCCGGCCTTGAGGGCCCGCCGGCCGGTGACCGGCTCGGGGAACATGCCGAAGGATATGAAGTTGCCGCCGCTTTTGCCGATGGCGTGGTAGTCGGGGTAATAGGCGGCGATCGTCTGGGCGTCGGGGAGGTATACGCCTTCGACGAAGTAGCGGATTTCCCTGAGCAGCGCGGCAGCGGCCTTGATATTATCGGCGTTGAGCTGCTGGGTTACACCGGTAACCATGATGGTCTGCTGGTGGGGGGCCTTGGCGCCGAACAGGGCGAGCAGTTCGTGGGCGCGGGCCGATACGGCGATCCCGGCGGGGAGGTGGTCGACGAGGACGGCGTTGACCTTGGCGGGCAGGCGCAGGTCGGGCTTGGCGGGGCGGGGCGTCCAGGGGGGCATGTCGGGGCCGGCGGCGTAGTCGGGCAGGGTGAGGAGATAGAAGTGGCGGAGATGGTTCTGGATGGTGTCGGCGGCGAGGATGAGATTGATGAGGTGCTGGCCATTGACGGTGGGGGCGAGGCCGGTGGCTTGCTGGAGGGCGAGGACGTCGGCGACGGCGTGGGCGGTGGAGCAGATGCCGCAGATGCGCTGGGTGAAGAGGATGGCGTCGCGGATGTCGCGGCCGATCATCATTTGCTCCCAGCCGCGGTAGAGGTGGCTGCTGATCCAGGCGTCGCTCACCCGGCCGTTTTCTATTTCGACGTCGATCCTGATGGGCTCGTGGATACGGGTCATGGGGAAGATGGTCTTTCTGGCCATTATTTGTCCTTTCCGGTTTTGTCCTCGGTCCGCCAGAAGCCGAGGATGCGCCGCAGCCAGGATTTTTTCCGCCGGCGGGGTTTCTGGGTTTCGAGTTGTCTGGCTTCGCTCAGGAGGGCGTTCTGCTGGCGGATGAGGTCGTCGAGTTCTTGTTTGACCTGGGCGAGGTTTTCCGGCGGGGTGGGGTCGCTGGGTTTGGTGCCGTCGAGGTAGTGTTGGTGGATGCGGCGGGCGAAGACGCCGGCGGCGAGGTGGGTGGCGACGGCGCCGATCCCGAGGGCGGCGAAGGCGGCGCCGATTTTTTTGACGCTGGCGGAGACGGCGCGGGTTTTGAGGTCGGGGAGATGGTTGTAGAAGGGCGTCAGGCCGTCGGGGAAGTGGGGGCTGGCGCAGCCGATACAGGGCGTTCCGGCCCGGACCGGCCAGTTGACGGCGTTGTTCCACTGGCGATAGGGGCAGTCGGCGTGGGTGACGGGGCCTTTGCAGCCGACTTTGTAGAGACAGCCGTCCCCGCCGGGGAAGGCGGCGAAGACGCCGTCCTCGAACTGCTGGCGGCGCTGGCATTGGTCGTGGATGGTGCGGCTGAAGAAGAGTTTGGGACGGTTGTAGGCGTCGAGCTCGGGGAGGCCGTAAAGGAGCAGGTGGCTGAAGGTGCCGGCCATCCAGTCGGGGTGGCTGGGGCAGCCGGGGATATTGACGACGACGCGGTCGGTGACGACGTCCCAGACGCCTTTGGCGCCACCGGGGTTGGGGTGGGCGGCCGCCGGCCCGCCGAAGGCGGCGCAGTCGCCGACGGCAATGATGTGACGGGCCTTGGGGGCAAATTCCTTGAGGGCCGCCAGACCGGTGACCATTTCGCCGTTGCGGGTGAAGACGTGGTTGTAGCGGCCGCCGGCGGCGGTCATTACGGAGCCTTCGACGACCAGCCAGAAGTTGCCGGCTTCTTTTTCGACGGTGTCCAGAAGCACGCGTACGGCGGCGTCGCCGTGGACGGTGTTGAACACCCAGTGGTAGCGGAGGTCGAGGAATTCGGTGAGCAGCTGATAGAAGTTAGGGTTGCGGATGTTGTCGAGGGATACGCTCTCGCCGGTGCAGGAGCCGAGTTCGAGCCAGATGACGGGCGGCCTCGGCAGGGCGCTCTGGGCGCCGGCCTGCCTGAGAGCGGGGAGCAGCAGTCCGGCAAGGCCGGTGGCGGTCGTGGCCGTCAGGCAGAGTTTGAGGAATTCCCGCCGCGACAGCATCGCTTAACCCCTTTTCGCGTGGCGCTCTTCCTCGTGGAGCCAGACGAACAGGCCGGCGTACAGCAGGTAGCCGGCGAGGCCGAGCGCCAGCCAGGCGTAGCCGGCCAGGATGAGGTAGCGGCCGGCGGCCGGCGCGGCGGCGACGGCGGCCAGATCGCCGGCCGCGAGCACGAGGCCGCCGGTGACGACGAACAGCGCCATGATTCTTTTCATGCGCTCGCTGACGGCGAGGCGGGGGGTGAGCCACAGGGGTATGGCGGTCATGGCTCCCGCGAGCGCCAAGTGCAGGGGGATGCGGGCCTGGAGGTCCCCCGCCCCGCTCTCGCGGGCGAACTGGCCGGCAAAGGCGCTGGACATGGCGATATCGCCCTTGGCGGCCATGTTGAGGGCCATGTCGAGGTTGTAGAGGAGCGACTGGTGCCGGGCGGGGAGGAGGAAGGCGTCGTAGAAGAATCCGTAGGCGAGGCTGAGCAGGAAGAGCAGCAGCCCGCCCGTGAACAGGATGCGTTGACTTGTCATGGCAGCCTCCGGTAAGCGTTCTTTTTACTAAAATTCCCCGGCGGGGGAATTTTATGCCTGCCGGCCGCCGGCGGTCCCGGGAACCACGGATTGACCGGCGGCATATTATGTAGTAGATGATGCGAGGAGGTATAGGAATGGGTGTTATCCGCAGAAAAAAGGCTCGCGGACCTTATGATAAAATCGTCAGGCAGGCGCAGGAGCTTATCCGCCAGGAGCTTGCGCCCCTGAAGGCCGGACAGCAGGCTATCGCGGCCCAGAACGATAAGATCCTCGAGTATGTCCGACAGATTTGGAGCAACGTGGCCGGGCGTCCGGACGACGAGAGCGAGGAATAGGACAGAGAAGAAGAGGCCCGCCGTAATGGCGGGCCTCTTCTTCTATTGCATGTTGGTCTTTGCCCAGTTCATCCACTCTTGCTCATACTGCCCGTAATCCATGCCGAGCGGGCCGGCGACGGCCTGCCGCATGGTGCGGCCGGCGGCGAGGGCGGCGATGACCTGCCGGAGCTTGGCGTCGCCGTGAACGGCGGCGATGTAGCGCACGGCCGCCAGCGATTCGCGGTAGGCCAGCGCCTGGCTGGGCAGGTCGTCGAAGCGGTCGTCGAGCTCGGCCTGGGTGTACAGGCGGCCACCGAGGGAATTGTCCGCGGTTCGCCATTCGTAGCCGTTGACCCGGTATTCGAGGTACTGGGCCAGGCCTTCGGTGAACCAGCGGGGGTAGTTGCCGCGGCTGACGTGGTCGAACACGAGGTGGGTGTATTCGTGGACCATCGGCCCGGTTCGTTTGTATTCGTCGGGCCCCGCCCTGAACCAGGCGTTGGGCGACAACACTTCGATGACGCCGCCCCAGTAGACGCCCATGGCGCTCTGGCTGCCGGACCAGCCGAAGTTTTTGTTGAGCTCGCTCCGGTCGCGGTAGATGACGACGAGGGTCTTGCCGGCCGGGGCGTACCCGAGCGTGCCGGTGACCGGCGCATAGGCGGCTTCGGCGGCCTGGGCCACCATGGGAACGGTGGCGGCGTCGACGGGCGAGTATTTTATGATGAAATGGGGCGTTTCGTAAGCCTCCATCTGGCGTGTTTCGTAGTTGATCTTGGCCTGGGCCGCCTGGCGGACCAGGGGGTAGAGCAGCATCCGCGGCGTAAGCGGCGCCAGGAATAACACGAGCACGGCCAGGATGAGGGCGGCGGCGATTGTGCCTTCGAAGATGACCATTTTACGCACGGACCTCCCCTCCTCCCTTTCTGCTGACAGGCAACCATTATAGCATGGGGGGTTGGTCCGCGCCTACCGGTATTTTATGTTAACTTACAGGAGGGCGACGCCGGCGCTGGTGCCGAGCCTGGTGGCACCGGCGGCGATCATGAGCTCGGCCTGCTGGCGCGTGCGGATGCCGCCCGAGGCTTTGACGCCGACGGTTTCGCCGACGCAGGCCCGCAGGAGGCGGACGTCTTCGGCGGTGGCGCCGGAAGGGCCGAAGCCGGTGGAGGTTTTGACGAAGCCGGCGCCGGCGGCGACGGCGGCTTCGCAGGCGCGGCGCTTTTCGTCGTCGGTGAGGAAGGCGGTTTCGAGGATGACTTTGACGGTCTTCCCGGCGGCGGCGTCCACGACGCGGCGGATGTCTTCGCTTACGGCGTCCCACTGGCCGGCCCTGGCGGCGGCGATGTTCATGACCATGTCGATTTCGTCGGCTTTGCGGCGGATGGCTTCCTGCGTTTCCAGGACTTTGACGGCGGTGAAGGTGGCGCCGAGGGGGAAGCCGACGACGGTGGCGACGCGCACGCCCCGGCCGGCGAGGATGTGGGCGGCGAGGTCGACGTAGACGGGGTTGACGCAGACGGCGGCGAAGCGGTGCTCGGCGGCCTCGGCGCAGAGTCGGGCGATGTCGTCGACGGCGGCGTCGGCTTTCAGCAGGGTGTGGTCGATGTATTGGGCAAGGTCCATGTACGTACCTCCTTTTCGGGGCATTATTCGGCGGAGGGCGGCGTTGTTCCTGTGAACAGGCAAAGAAAAAACCCCGTCAATGACGGGGTTTCCGAGACACGTGTTATACGCAACGAGTAGAAGGCTCAAGATGCGAGGCGCACCGGAGGCTGACACCGAAAACGTACACGTACGTACGCTGAGGATGGCAGCCGAGGAGCAAGTACGCCGTTCTTGGTGCTTCAGCACCTTAGAACGGCGGCCTCCCCCTTGCGGGGACGCCGCAGATGGACCTTTTACGAAGTTGCCCCTGTTACTGCTTCTCGATCTTGTCTTTGGGGGCGCCACACTGGGCGCACTTCCCCGGCCTGCAGCGTCCTTCGGTGGTGGCGCCGCAGACGCCGCATTTGAATACTGCCATTTCGGTCACCTCCGCTTCGTTAGTTGGCCGGTTTGCCCTGACAGGTGGGGCAATAGCCGTAGAAATAGAATTGCTGACCGGTAAGGCGATAGGCTGTTCTGTCGGCCACTTCGCCGACGAAGGCGGTGATGTCGATGTTGTGGATGTCGTCGACCCTGCCGCACTGGAGGCAGCGGATGTGGGGATGCATGCTGGTGTCCGCGTCGTAGCGGAAGCTGTCTTCCCCGGCGTTGAGTACCTGGATCAGACCTATCTCTTTTAGTATTTCCACCGTTTTGTAAACCGTAGCCAAGCTCATTGTCGGGTAGAAGGGCTGCAGCTGTTGAAAGATCATCTCGGCGCTGGGGTGGGCTTTGCTGTTGGCCAGGATTTTGTAAATGGCCAACCTCTGCGGGGTTACTTTGAAGCCTTTCTCCCGCAGCTGGGCGGTTACCCGATTTTCCACCGAAAACACCTACTTCCAAAGATTACGGCTAACGAATAATCGTTATCCATTTAGATTTATTTTTATTTTACAGTAGGCAAATTAATAAAGTCAAGTCCCAACCGGAAAAATAGTCCCGCAGTCCTAGGACCGCGGGACTATTGTACTACTGCATTCCTTGCTGCTGCTGCTGCGACTGGCCGCTGAACTTGTTCTGCGCCTGGGAGATGTCCTGCGGGGTGGCGTTTTTGACGTTGTAGTAGCCTTTTTGCTGCATGTAGTCGTAGAGTTGTTTTTCCTGGCTGTAGACTTCGCCGAGGACGGTCATGTAGTCCCGGCGCAGTTGTTCGTTGGCCGCTTCCTGGATGTAGATGTTGAGCGAGGTGGCCATGTGCTTGGATTCATTGAGGCAGACCTGCATGATGTCGCGGTCGGATATCTGGGAGCTCTGGCCGCTCATTTGCCCCTGCTGGCTCTGCTGGTTTTGACCCGACGTTTGAGCCATCGTTTTTCACCCCTTTACTGAAGGTTTTGTCCGCTGTTGAGATGCTTGCTTATCGTCTGGAAGTTCTGCTGGTTACGCTGCGCCATCTGCTGCAGGAGCTGCTTGGCCTGGTTGTCCTGAAGCTGGTTCGCGAAATAGTTGAGGGCTTTGGTGCAGGACTGTTCCATTGTCAAGAAGTCTTCCAGTTGCATCAATTCTTTGGCTGACAACACTGTGAATCCCCCCTTTCCGTTTTACCAGCAATAGCATGCGCCGGAGGAGGCAGGAATATGCGATCCGTTCGGATAAAGATGAGACTATAGTCCTATAAATCCGGGACATTTCGCCAATTTTCGACGGCAGAGCAGGCAAGATATAATAGATTATAGTGTCAATATCTGTCAGCGAGGAGGTGGGGGAAAAAGTGCGGATCGACGATGCCGGCGCCGGTATGGTCCTGACTCAGGATGTTGTGGACGAACGCGGCAAGCTGCTGTTGGAGAAGGGCATCACGCTCACGAAAAAGTATATCTCCCACCTTAAGCGGCTCGGCGTTACCAAGGTCAACGTTTTCGACCCCTACGCCGAATCGCTCAAACAGGCCGGTGTCGTCAGCCCCTTGCTGCGGACCGAACTTAGGGACTGCTTTTCGGCGCTGTTTCAGATGAAGGCATGGGATATCCTCAATTTCCGGCCCCCGGCTTCTCATCTGCAGCGGATCGGTTCGGCGGTGGATAGCGTGATCGACGAGGCCGCCGGCCAGCTCGACCAGGTGGTGAACCTCCAGGTCCGCCAGCCGCGCGAGGATGAAACGCAGCATGCCGTGAACGTGTGCCTGATGGCCGTGATTACCGGTCTTTATCTGCGGTTCGAGCGCAGTATTTTGCGTGATCTCGCCCTTGGCGCCCTTTTCCACGATCTCGGCAAGTCGATGCTGCCGTCGGCGGACAGCGACAAGGCGTTTCTCCATACGATTTACGGCCGCGAGTTGCTGCTGCGCAGCAATGTGAGCACAGCCGTGACGAGGATCGCAGCCGAGCATCACGAGGCTTTCGACGGTTCGGGCCACCCGAAGGGCCTGCTGGCGAAGGATGTTCATCCGCTGTCGCGGCTGGTGTGTATCGTGAATCATTTCGATACGGTGATGGATGAGAGCGTGCAGGGGTACAAGCGCCAGGCGATCATCGACGGGATGCTGGCCGGCGGCAATCGCTTGTACGATTTGAATCTGCTGCGGGCTTTTCTGAATACGGCGGCGCTTTTCCCGGTCGGCAGCCTTGTCCGCCTGAATACCGGCCAGACGGGTTATGTGACCGCCAACCGGGTGCATTTCCCGCTGCGGCCGATGGTGCGGGTGCTCGATGATTACGGGCATACCGATCTCGATCTGGTGCTGAGGCCGAATATCGTTATTACGGAATTGATCGCCGGCTGATTTCGTTCCGGCGCAAAAAGCGGTCCCCGCTTCCCGAGGAAGCGGGGACCGCCGTTTTTGCCGCTTTTCGTCAGGGAAGCTGGCCCTGACGCTTGGCGCTTTCGTAGATGAGTTTTTTGGCGGCGATGAGAACGCCGACCAGGAGCCAGAAGGCCCAGTACATCATGACGAGCGAATAGCTGAGGGCAAAGGTCGCGCCGGCGAAGACGAATAACGGCTTCAGGACGAGGAACCACGAGGCCATGCCGGTGCCGAGGGCAAAAGTGAAGATGCACAGCGCCGCCAGGCAGGGGTTGTTACGCCGGATCGCCGCCTTGCCGCCGCGGTCGCCGACCAGTACCAGCGCGGCAATGACGACGATGGCCGCCAGGAAGGGTTTCACCACCTCAAAACCGCTGATTACGCTATTCCACATAGCTTGCACACCGCCACCCCCACGTAATTGTACTACTTCTATATATTGACGGGGCAGGCGAATTATGCTAAATATTTTCAGGTTTGGGAAGGGCCGGAAGGCCGGGCCGCAACGCTAGATGTTTTTTATCTTTTCCCAGCTGCCGCCGGTGAAGCGCCGCCAGAGGACGAGGCTGCGCAGGAGGAAGTCGGCGGCGGTGACGAGCCAGGCGGCGGTGATGTCAAAGCGGAGGACGACGATGAGCAGGTAGACGAGGGGGATGCGGGCGACCCAGACGCCCAGGGTGGTGATGTACATGGGCCATTTGGTGTCGCCCGCGCCTCTGAGCGCGCCGGCGAAGACGTAGGTTATGGCGATGGTGGGCTGTTCGAGGGCGGCGATCATTACGCAGAGGGTGCTCCAGTGGAGAACGGCCGGGTCGTCGATGAACAGGGCGGTGAGCGGCCGGGCGAAGACGAGGAAGATGACGCCCATGGCGGCCATGCCGACGAAGGCCATTTTGCAGGTGAGCCAGACGTACTGCCGGGCGCGGTGGGGCAGGCCGCGCCCGAGGTTGATGCCGGTGAGGGTCATGATGGCGACGGAGAAGCCGAAGCCGGGCATGAAGGAGATGGATTCGGCCTGGACGGCGATCTGGTGGGCGGCGAACTGGACGGTGCCGACGCCGGCGAGCATGAAGGTGAAGGCGATGCGGCCGCCCTGCATGGCGAGCTGTTCGCCGGCGGCCGGCAGGCTGATGGCGAGGATGCGGGCGACGACGGCGCGGTCGTAGCGCAGGACGGTTTTGACCCGCAGGGAGATGCGGGGATCGGCGG
The DNA here is from genome assembly GCA_029976065.1 of Selenomonadales bacterium. Classification (GTDB taxonomy): domain Bacteria; phylum Bacillota; class Negativicutes; order Sporomusales; family UBA7701; genus Anaeroselena. Next base: position 43,027 of record JARKNV010000060.1, on the reverse strand, counting down.
CGAGGGCGGCGATGACGGCAAGGCCGCCGAGGACCTGGAAGAGGGAGTTGCCCCAGGCGACGCCGTAGGCGCCGAGGGCGGGGCCGACCCAGCCGAAGGCGAGGGCGGCGCTGACGGCGAGACCGAGGAAGTTGCTGGCGGTGGAGATGACGAAGGCCCGCCGCGTATCCCCCATCCCCCGCAAAACGGCGTTGCCGACCGCGAGGACGAGGTAGAAGGGGGTGAAGACAAACATGATGCGCAGCAGGTCGGTGGCCAGGGCGGCGACTTCGGGGGCGGCGCCGATGACGGTGAAGATGGGGCCGGCGAGGACGACGCCGGCGAGGGCGAGGGCGGCGCCGAACAGGGCGGCGAGCAGGACGGCCTGACCGGCGACGGCCCGCACGGCATCCCAGTTGCCGGCGCCGACCTCGCGGGCGATGATGGCGGCCGAGCCGGTGCCGGCGGCGGCGAAGACCATGGCGCTGGAGAATTGGACGATGGTGGCAAGGCCGACGGAGGCCAGGCTGACGGCGCCAAACCGGCCGACCATGGCGGTGACGACGATGCTGACAAGCATAACGGCGGACATTTCGAGGATGACCGGCCAGGCGAGCCGGATTATCTGCCGGCGCATGTAGGTTTTTACAGGGAGCATGGAGGGGCCTCCGGGTTGTTATGATATAATATAGAGAGTTTAGGGATGAAGGATAAAGGTTGGTGACAGAGTGCTGGTAAACGAAATCCCATCAGTCGTGGCCCGCGAGCTGGGCATAAGGCCGGCCCAGGTGGAGGCGACCGCGCGGCTGCTGGACGAGGGCAATACGGTGCCGTTCATCGCCCGCTACCGCAAGGAGGCGACCGGCGAGCTGGACGAGGAAAAGATCCGTTCCGTGGAGGAGCGGGTGCAGTATCTGCGCAATTTCATCAAGCGCCAGGAGGAGATCCTGGCAAGCATCGCCGAGCAGGGCAAGCTGACCCCCGAGATGGAGACGGCCATCAGGGCGGCTGCCAAGCTGCAGGAGCTGGAGGACCTCTACCTCCCCTTCCGGCCGAAAAAACGCACCCGAGCCCAGATCGCCCGCGAACGCGGCCTGGAGCCGCTGGCTGAGCTGATGCTGGCCCAGACGATGGCCGCGGGCGACCCGCTGGCAGTGGCCGCGGCGTATGTAGACGGGGAAAAAGGCGTGGCGTCGGCGGAGGAGGCGCTGGCCGGGGCGCAGGATATCGTGGCCGAGACGGTTAGCGAGCGGGCCGATATCAGGGCGATGATCCGCAAGCAGTTGTGGTCGGGGGGCGAGATCGCCACGGCAATGGCGGTGCCCGAGGCCGCGGGCCAGGAGTTTCTCAATTACCGCGAGTACCGCGAGCCGGTGCGGCGCATCCCGTCCCACCGCCTGCTGGCGGTGAACCGGGGCGAGCGCAAGGAGGTGCTGAAGGTCGAGCTGGCGACCGCCCACGAGGCCAATATCGACATGGTGGCCCGCGCGGTGGTGACCAGGCCGTCGATTTTCGCCGACTGCCTCCGCGCGGCGGTGGCCGACGGCTACAAGCGCCTGCTGTTCCCGTCGCTGGAGCGGGAGATCCGCAATCAGTTGACGGAGAACTCGGAAAAGCAGGCGATCCGCGTGTTCGGCCTCAATCTGCGCCAGCTGCTGCTGGCGCCGCCGCTGGCCGGCCATACGGTGATGGGCCTCGACCCCGGCTACCGGACGGGGTGCAAGATGGCGGTGATAAGCCCGACCGGGGCGGTACTTACGACGTCGACGCTGTATATTACGGCGAGCGACAATCAGCGCCGTCAGGCGGCGGAGACGGTGCTGGCGGCGGTGAAGCGCCACGGCGTGACCCTGGTGTCGATCGGCAACGGGACGGCGTCGTACGAGACGGAGGAGTTCGTGGCCGGACTGATCGCCAGCCACGGCCTGGCGGTGCGCTATCTGATCGCGAACGAGGCGGGGGCGTCGGTGTATTCGGCGTCGAAACTGGCCAAAGACGAGCTGCCGGACCTCGATGTTACGCTGCGGGGGGCGGTGTCGATCGCCCGCCGGGTGGAGGACCCGCTGGCCGAGCTGGTGAAGATCGACCCCAAGTCGATCGGCGTGGGCCAGTACCAGCATGACGTGGACCAGAAGGAGCTTGGCGCGACGCTGACAAATGTGGTGGAGTCGTGCGTCAACCATGTGGGCGTGGAGCTCAACACCGCGTCGGCCGAACTGTTGACTTACGTGGCGGGCATCAACGCGTCGGTGGCGAAGAATATCGTGGCCCGCCGTGACGAGAGCGGGCCGTTCGCCGACCGCAAACAGCTCCTGAAGGTGCCGCGGCTGGGCCAAGCGACCTTCACCCAGTGCGCCGGGTTCCTGCGGCTGGCGGGGGGCGTAAATCCGCTCGACAACACGCCGGTGCATCCCGAGTCCTATCACCTCGCCGCGGCGATTCTCGCCAAGCTGGGGTTCACGGTGAGCGACCTGGCCGACCGGGAGAAGCTGACCAAGCTGCAGGGCGAGCTGCCGAAGGCGGACGCGGCGGCGCTGGCCGCCGCCCTGGGGGCGGGCGAGCCGACGGTGCGCGACATCCTGGCGGCGCTGGCCAAGCCGGGCCGCGACCCGCGCGAGGATCTGCCGCCGCCGCTGACCCGCAAGAATATCGTGAAGCTGTCCGATCTGGCGGTCGGGTCGGTGGTGAGAGGAACGGTCCATAACGTGACCGATTTCGGCGTGTTCGTCGATATCGGCGTGAAGACGAACGGGCTGGTGCACCGCTCGGAGCTGAGCGACAGGCCGTTCCGCCACCCGCTCGACGTGGTGTCGGTGGGCGATGTGATCGACTGCCTCATTCTCGGCATCGACGAGGGACGGGGGCGGATTTCGCTGAGCCTGAAGAAGGCGAAGGGAAAGTAGAATAAGGTCTGACGGAGGCTGTTTGGCAACAAACAGCCTCCTTTTTTATATGGCTAAAATCAGCGGTATCAAAATAGGCACCGCCGCAGTGAGCACCAGGCCGCTGATGAAGGCGACGAGGGCGGTGGGGGCGTCGGTGACGCGGGTGATGAGGGGCAGGGTGGAGTCCATGGTGGTGGCGCCGCCGGGGGCGATGGCCGGCAGTTTGCCGAGCCGGGCGACGAGCAGGGGGATGAGCAGGAAGGCCATGAGTTCGCGGGCGATGTTGGCGAGGAAGGCGATTGTGCCGAGCTCGACGCTGCGGGCGGAGGCGATGAGGACGCCAGAGAGGCTATACCAGCCGAAGCCGGCCCCTACGGCGACCGCTTCGCTGACAGGCATGGCGAGCAGGACGCCGGCCAACCCGGCGCCGGCGAGGCTGCCGGCGGCGACGGCGAGGGGCACGAGGAGGAGGCGCGGGCCGATGGCGGCGGCCTGGCGCCAGGCGTCGCGGTTGCCGCCGATGTCTACGCCGACGAGAAAGACGAGGGCGGCGAGGAGGTAGGTGACGGCGGTGTCGAGGAGAGGCCCGGCGGCCGGCGGCAAGGCCGCCCAGCCGAGGAGGATGCCGCCGATGACGGCGGCGGCGACGGACAGGGCCATCAGCGGTCGCCTCCTTCGGGGGGTTCGGCGCCCAGGCGGCAGGTGCGGACGACGATGTACAGGGCGGCGACGCTGCCGGCGACGCTGAGGGCGCTGATGACGAACGCCCGCCAGCCGAGCGGCCCGAGGTTGGCGAGCAGCTCGCGGTTGGCGCCGATCTGGGCCCCGAGGACGACGAGCATGACGAACAGGGTGGCGGTCATGAGGCGGCCGAGAGGCAAGAGCCACGGCGCGGGCAGCAGGCGGCCGGCGCCGTGGAGGATGCCGGCGGCGAGGGCGGCGATTATTATCCACATGGCGCTAATCCCGGAGGGCGGCAAAGGCCGGGTCGCCGCAGGCCTTTTCCTTTATGGCGGCGACAAGCGGCGCGGCGCGGTCGCGGAGGAGGACAAGCTGATCGCCGAGGCCGGCGGCGACGGCGCGGTCCTCAAGGCCGGGCAGGTTGACGGCGATGTTGAACAGCGCCCCGATAAGGCCGGCGTGGCAGGACAAAACGCCGACCGCGAGGTCGCTGACGGCGTGGGGGTTGACTTTGTCGAGCACCGCCCGGGCGGCCTCGAGCACGGTCAGGCAGGCGCGGGCGGTGAGCAGCGGCACTTCGGCGGCTTCGCGCGTCGCCTGCTGGACGGCGGCGTGGCGGGCCTCCCGCTCGGCCTGGGTTTCGTCCGGCAGGTCGAGGGCGGACATTACGGCGGCGAAAGCGGCGGCGTCACGGTCGATGAGCAGTTGGAGGTCGACGCGCAGACGGCCGAGTTCGGCTTCCCAACCGGCGAGCAGCGTTTCGTGGGCGGCGAACTCCGGGCGGCCCCGGGTCAGGCTGATGGCCATCGCCACCAGGCTGGCTCCGAGGAGGCCGGACAGGGCGGCCGCACTGCCGCCGCCGGGGGCGGGGTCCTTAGAGGCCAGACGGGCGGTGAATTCGCTGACGGTAAGCGTTGTTAGCATGGTATCCCTCCCGGGTGGAAACGCGGGGGCCGCAAAGCGGCGGCCCTAAGTATTATTTTACCAGAACGGCGCCGGAAATACAGCCGCGCCACGAAAGAAGGACCTGGCTTAATGCCGGTCCTTCTTTCGTGAACATTGAATATTCCAGGTTCGGCAAGCTATACTGCCGCGCCGTTCTTTTTGGCGGTCTGCGGTTCGACGATTTCGGTGTCGGCGCCGTGGACGCCGCACTCCGGACACATCCAGGTCTGTACCCTGAGAAGAACCTCGCCGCTGGCGAAGTTGTATTTCAGAGTGGTATAACGACAGGTTTTGTCCGGATGCTCGCACCAGTTCGATTTCATCGTCATGCCTCCTTTGTCAACAAATCATAGTATCTGGTACTATTACTAGATTATCATATTCGCCATTGTGCGAATTATACCTGCCGGCAACGGGAATTTTTTTCTGGCAAATTCCGGCAGTATTACCCCGACGCCTGTCGAGAAAAGGAAATCCCGCACGAAGGGCGAAGTTTATTTTTACTGTTTTGTTTGAAGGAGTACTGTCTATGGAGAGAAAGCTGCTTTTCGCCCTCGATATCGGCACTCGCAGCGTGGTCGGCCTGGTGGGCGAACCGACGGACGCCGGCATCAGGGTGCTGGCCGCCGAGCGCCAGGAGCATACGACCCGCGCGATGCTGGACGGACAGATCCACGACGTGCCGGAGGTGGCCAAGGTTCTTGGCAGCGTGACGACCCGCCTTACCGACCGCGTCGGCGAGCTGAAAAGGGTGTCGGTGGCCGCCGCCGGCCGGGCGCTGTGCACGCTGCGGGCGGGCGCAGAGATCGACTGCGGCGGGCGCGGCGCCCTGACGGGCGACGACGAGCGGGCCCTGGAGCTGGCGGCTATCCAGGCGGCGCAGCACCAGTTGGCGACGACCAAGGCGGTCGCCGACCCGACGGGCTATTATTGCGTCGGCTACAGCGTCGTCCGTTTCACGCTGGACGGCACGACGATGAAGACGCTGATCGGCCAGCGCGGCAAGAACGCCACTATTGAGGTTATCGCCACCTTCCTGCCCCGCCAGGTCATCGATTCGCTGCAGGCGGCCATTGAGACGGTCGGCCTGGAGATGGCGACCCTTACGCTGGAGCCGATCGCGGCGATCAACGTGCTCATCCCGCCGACGATGCGCCACCTCAACCTGGCGCTCGTGGACGTGGGGGCAGGCACTTCCGACGTCGCCATCACCCGCGACGGCTCGGTCATCGGCTACGGCATGGTGCCGTTCGCCGGCGACGAGGTGACGGAGGCGGTTTCCCAGGCCCATCTGCTGGATTTCAAGGTGGCGGAGATGTTGAAACGCCAGTTGGGCAACGGCCGCAAGAAGGTGTCATTCACCGATGTTCTCGGCGTTACCCACAAGCTGGCCGCGGCGGAGATCGTCGAGCGGCTTTCGCCGGCGGTGGCGGAGCTGGCCCAGGCGATCGCCGCGCAGATACTGGAGCTGAATTCGGCTCCGCCCCAGGCGGTGCTGCTGGTGGGCGGCGGCTCGCTGACGCCCGGTCTGCCGGAGGCATTGTCGGCGGCGCTCGATATCGCGCCTTCGCGGGTGGCGATCAGGCGTCCCGACAGCGTCGACAGTATTGCCGATATTCCCGCCGAGCTTATCGCCCCGGACGGGGTTACGCCGCTCGGCATTCTTAAGCTGGCCGGCAGCCGCTCGCTGACGTTCGTGCAGGTGACGCTCAACGACCGGCCGCTCCGCCTCTTCAATCTCGGCAAGCTGACGGTGGCCGACGCGCTGCTGGTCGCGGGCCTCGACGTGCGCAGCCTGCACGGCCGGCCCGGACTCGGCTTCACGGTGACGATCAACGGCCAAAAGAAGTTCCTGCCCGGCAGCCTCGGCCAGCCCGGTTACATCCTGGTGAACGGCGCGGAGGCTTCGTTCGGCGACAGCCTGAGCGAGGGGGACGTTATCAAGGTGGAAAAGGGCAAGGACGGCGTCAGCCCCCACCCCACCATCGCCGAGCTCGTGCCCGTGCCGGCCCCGTTCACCGTTATCATCGACGACGAGCTGGTCACGGCGGGCCCGATCATTACCGTGAACGGCAAGCAGGCGGCGGCGACGGCCAAGCTTGCGGACCGCGACCAGGTGGTGTGCCGCCAGCCGGGAACGCTGGCCGAGGTGCTGGCCCTGGCCGGGCGCCCGACCGATTCGCTGGAGTACCGCTATATTGTGAACGGCAACGAGCGGACGTTCGTCCGCTGGCCGGAGTATATGCTGAACGGGGTCCGCTGCGGGCCGGCGGCCCAGGTGACCGACAACGACATCATCGCCACGCTGCCGGTCGTCACGCCCACGCTCGCGGAGCTGCTCGGCCTGGACGAGGAAGCCGAGGAGGCGTATATCGTGCTGTTCAACGGCGGCAAGTGCCGAGTGCCGCTCCGCCGCTGGTCGTTCACGGTGGCCGGCAAGCCGGCGGCGGCTGCCGATACTGTGCGTCCCGGCAGCTATGTCGATTATTCCTGTTATGAGATCCAGCCGATGGTCAGCGACGTGTTGCTGGCCGCGGAGTTCGATCCCCGGTCGCTGCCGCCCGGCAGCCGGGTGGGCATTCTGGTGAACGGGGAGGCGGCCGAGTTCACGACGCCGGTGAAGAACGGCGACAAGGTGGAAGTGGCTGTAGGGAAGATATGAAGAGGCGGGGGCCGCTGGCCCCCGCCTTTATTATTTTGTTTTGCCAGCTTTTCCTGTAATTACGAGAGGCCGTTCAGAAGTGCCCAGATGCAAGGCGCACCGGAGGCTGACACCGGAAGCGTACATGTACGTACGCTGAGGATGGCAGCCGAGGACAACGCCGCAGATGGGTGCTTATGGGCGGCCGACTTATTCTATATAGCTTCTTAGTTTTTCGGGCTTGAGAATTATTATACTGTCGTCGGCAAGGTCGATGATTTTGTCCTTTTTGAGGGCGCTGAGGGTGCGGGTGACGGTTTCGCGGGTGGTGCCGACGAGGTTGGCCAGTTCCTGCCGCGACAGGTCGAGGCTGACGACGACGGCGCCCTGCTCGCCGGGCCGGCCGTGTTCGCGGCCGAGGCGGAGGAGCGTTTCGGCGGTGCGGGCGAGCACGTCGCCGAGGGCGAGGTTCTTGATTTTCTGCTGGGCGTAGATGAGGCGCTGGCTGAGGGCTTTGATGAGCTGGAGGGCGAGTTTGTTGTTGCCGAGGACGAGGCGTTCGAGGTCGCTGTTTTTGATGATGCCGACGCAGGCGTCTTCGGCGGCGACCGCCGTGGCCGGGTAGGGCTGGCTGTTGAAGAGCAGCACTTCGGCAAACAGGTCGCCGGGGGTGAGGATTTTGATGATATGCTCGCGGCCGTCGCCGGTGGCTTTGACGATTTTGACCTTGCCGCTTTTGACGTAGTGGAAGCCTTCGCCCCCGTCGCCTTCGAAAAAAATAACCGTTCCGCGGCGGTACACCCTTTCGAGGGTGTACTGGTGGATGGTCTGGAGGGCTTCGTCAGGCAGGTCGGCGAAGACGGGGATTTTTCTGAGGTATTGGACGTCCTTCACGCTATCCCCCCGCTACATGCCGTATTTTACCGTTACCTCGGGCTTGATGTAGGACTGGACGTTGTTGCGGCCAAGTTGTTTGGCGCGGTACAGGGCGCGGTCGGCCTGCTCGAAGACGACCTGGCTGCTCATCCCCGGCTTTTTGACCGCTACGCCGAGGCTGACGGTGACGGGGATGCGGCCTTTTTCGCCTTCGAAGTCCCATTCGGCGACTTTAATGCGGAGGCGCTCGGCGATTTTCAGCCCCACCGGGACGGTGGTGCCGGGGAGGACGACGACGAATTCCTCGCCGCCGTAGCGGAAGGCGAGGTCGCCGCTGCGAACGCTGAGTTTTATTATGTTGCCTAGGCCGACGAGCACTTTGTCGCCGATGAGGTGGCCGTGGGCGTCGTTGAGTTTTTTGAAGTGGTCGATGTCGATGACGAGGAGGACGTATTGGGACAGGCCGTCGATCCTCTCTTTGTAGGCGCGGTGGTTGTAAAGGCCGGTGAGGGCGTCGGTGAGGGCCATGCGGTAGTTGCGGTCGTTTTGCCTGATGAGTTCGAGCATTTGCTTGTCGTCGCTGGCCTGCCTGATGATGAGGGCGTCGATATAGACGGCGGCGTAGGTGACTACGGCCGCGCCGAGCAGGTTGAAGAGCATGCCGGCGACGACGGCGGGCGTGAAGCTTGCGGTGACGGCGGCGGTGGCGCCGAGCTGGACGGCGGTGATGACGAGGGCGACGCGCAGGGCCCGGCGGCGGCCGGCCCTGAGGGCCATCCTGAGGAGGAGCAGTTGGTAGAGAATATCGCTGTAGCCGGCCTGGACGAGGGTGAGGCCAGCGCAGAGAGCGACGCTGAGGAAGAGTTCGCCGACGCCGGGCGGCGTTTTGCGGCGGCAGAGGGTGAGGCTGTAAAGAGCGTAGGCTGCCGCCAGGCCGGCCGCTACCTCCCATGCGGATGACTGAAGATACCATGCGCTGACCCCGCTGAAAGCGGCAAAGACGATGCTCGCCCGTCGCGCCAGTATTTGGATGGATTCCGCGCTGCCGGCAATGCCGGCGGCCCTGTCATCGTACATCGTCACACCATCCTGTGACAGGTTTCCAAAGCTTATATCGGTATTTTTGTCCTCACCATTAAGAACTATTAGTATATATTTCCTTAGAAAGAGGGAAAATCCTACTAAATATTGTGGCATTTTAGTATTTATCGAAAAAGATGAGCCTTCGGTCCTAGTTTCGCGGGACCGGCGGAAAAAAGCCCCGGCGCTTGTGCGCCGGGGCTTTCCATCTGATATGGCGAGCAGGCCGTTCAGGGCCGCCAGATGCAAGCCGCCGAGGAAAACGCCGCAGATGGCGGTCATCAACGGCCTGCCTTGGTTCTAGCCTTTGAGCTTATAGAGGTTACGGTTGCGGTAGCGTGTGTGCAGCAGCCGGTGGGATACTTCGCTGAGCGGCTGGCGGAGAAATTCTTCGTAGAGCTTGGCGACGGCGGGGTTTTGATGGGATTTGCGCAGCGGCAGCCCGGCGTCGACGCGGTAGGTGGCCTCGATGCGCTGCCGGCGGACGGCGTCGGTGGTGCCGTAGGGCTGGCCGCCGCCGCCGATGCAGCCGCCGGGACAGCACATTATTTCGATGAAGGTGTAGTCGGCCAGGCCGGCGCGCAGGAGGTCCATGATGCGGCGGGCGTTGCCGAGGCCGTGGGCGACGGCGACTTTGACGGAGGTGCCGTCAAGGTCGACGGCCGCCTCTTTGATGCCCTGGAGGCCGCGGACGGCAGTGAATTCGACGCTGGCGAGCTCCCGGCCGGTGACGACTTCGTAGACGGTGCGCAGGGCGGCTTCCATGACGCCGCCGGTGACGCCGAAGATGGCGGCCGCGCCGGTGGAGATGCCGAGCGGGTCGTCGAAGGCGCCGTCTTCGAGGACGGCGAAGTCCACCCCGCCCTGTTTGAGCATCCGCCCCAGTTCCCTGGTGGTGAGGACGGCGTCGACGTCCTGGTGGCCGCTGGCGTTCATTTCCGGCCGCTGGCTTTCGAATTTTTTGGCGGTGCAGGGCATTATGGAAACAACGAAGATGTCGGCGGGGTCGAGGCCGGCCTTGAGGGGGTAATAGGTTTTGGCGAGGGCGCCGAACATTTGCTGCGGCGATTTGCAGGTGGAGACGTGGGGCAGCAGTTCGGGGTAGCTGTGCTCGATGTATTTGACCCAGCCCGGGCTGCAGGAGGTGATGAGCGGCAGGGCGCCGCCGCCTTTGAGGCGGTGGAGGAGTTCGTGGCCTTCTTCCATGATGGTGAGGTCGGCGGTGAAGTCGGTGTCGAAGACGCGGTCGAAGCCGAGCTTGCGGAGCGCCGATACGAGGCGGCCGGTGGCGATCGTGCCCGGGGGCTGGGCGAATTCCTCAGCGATCGATACCCGCACCGCCGGCGCTACCTGGACGACGACGTGCTTGGCGGGGTCGTCGAGGGCGGCCCAGACGCGGGCGATGTCGTCTTTTTCGTGGATGGCGCCGACCGGGCAGACGGCGGCACATTGGCCGCACAGCACACAGGCGACTTCGCTGAGGGATTTGCCGTATTCGGGGGCGACCTGGACGTCGATGCCGCGGAAATGGCTGTAGAGGATGCCGGTTTCCTGGACATGGTGGCAGACTTCGGCGCAGCGGCCGCATTTTATGCATTTGTTGGGGTCGCGGACGATCGACGGGGTGGAGGTGTCGAGCGGCAGGACATCCACGGCCATTTCGCTTTTGACTTCGCGGATGCCGTAGTCGGCCGCCAGGCGGCGAAGCTCGCAGTTGCCGTTGCGGATGCAGGTGAGGCATTCCTGGGGGTGGTTGGCGAAGATGAGTTCGAGGATGGTCTGGACGGTTTCGCGGATGCGGGGCGAGTTGGTCCTGACTTTCATGCCGGCGTCGACGGCGGTGGCGCAGGAGGCGGCCAGGTTCGGCCGGCCTTCGACTTCGACGACGCACACCCGGCAGTTGGCTTTGACGCGCTGGTCGGGGTGGTGGCAGAGGGTGGGGATTTTGACGCCGTGGAGGGCCGCCGCCTCAAGGATGCTGAGCCCGGCGGGAACGGAGACCTCGCGGCCGTTGAGGGAGAAACTGACGGTGTCGGTCACGCTGTCGCCTCCTTCGGGGTTGCTTCGTCACGGTCGCGGCACATGGCTTCGTATTCGCCGCGGAAGTATTTGAGCGAGGAGCTGAGACTGTTGCCCGCCGCCTGCCCCAGTCCGCAGAAGGCGGCGTTTTGCAGCGCGCGGGTGTAGCGCCCGAGGTTGTCGATGTCGGCGAGGAGGGCGTTTTCCGCCAACACTTTGTGGATGATCCGCCCCGCCTGGCGCAGGCCTTCGCGGCAGGGCGTGCATTTGCCGCAGCTTTCGTGCAGGAAGAAGTCGACGCGGTTGCGGACATTTTCGAGGATGGAGCGGCTGTCGTCCATGACGAAGACGGCCCCGGAGCCGATGGTTATGCCGTGCTGCCCGCAGGCGCTGTATTCCAGCGGACAGTCGAGCTCCCACGGCGGCACGACGACGCCGGAGGCGCCGCCGATGTTTACGGCTTTGATGTACCCTTGCTTCACCCCGCCGCCGCAGTTGTCGATGATTTCGCGGAAGGTGGTGCCGAAGGGCACTTCGTAGAGGCCGCGGCGGGCGACGTCGCCCGAGAGGGAGATGAGCTTGGTGCCGTGGCTGTCGGCGGTGCCGAGGGTGCGGTACCAGGCGGCGCCGCGATCGATGATCGGGGGGATATTCGCGAGCGTTTCGACGTTGTTTATGAGGGTGGGTTTGCCCCAGAGGCCGCTTTGCGTCGGGTAGGGCGGCTTGAGGCGGGGCCGGCCTTTCTTGCCTTCGATGGAGGAGAGGAGCGCCGTTTCCTCGCCGCACAGGTAGCTGCCGGCGCCGGAAAATATCGCGACATCGAACGAGAAACCGCTGCCGAGGATGTTGCCGCCGAGAAAGCCGACGGCGCGGGCGGCGGCGATGGCGCGGCGCATGGTTTCCTGGGCCTCGGGGTATTCGTGGCGGATATAGATGAAGCCCTGGCCCGCGCCGACGGCGTAGGCGGCGATGGTCATCCCCTCGAGGAGCTGGAAGGGTATGTGGGTCATGATGAAGCGGTCTTTGAAGGTGCCGGGTTCGCCTTCGTCGGCGTTGCAGATGACGTAGCGCTCGCCCGGCGGGTTGTCCCTGACCATCTGCAGCTTGGCGGCCGTGGGGAAGGCGGCGCCGCCGCGGCCGCGGAGGCCGGCGGCGCCTATTTCGCCGATAACCGCTCCAGGGTCGCCGGCCAGGGCTTTGGCGAGCGCCTGGTAGCCGCCGAAGTCGCGGTAGTGCATGAGGGTGGGGAATTCGCGGAAGAGGTTGAGGCGAAAGACGGAGTCGGCGTTGTCAAGCAGTGTGCCCAATGGCCTCCCCCTCCCGGTAACGGCGGATGACGGCGACGGCGGTTTCCGCGGTGAGGTCCCCGTACAACTGTTTGTCGATTTTGATGGCCGGGGACATGTAGCAGGCTCCCAGACAGCTTACGCCTTCGAGGGTGAAGCGGCCGTCGGCGGTGGTGCCGCCGAGGCTGACGCCGAGTTCCTGTTCAAGCGCGGCGAGGACGGCTTGCTTGCCGGCATTTTCGCACGGGGCGTTGATGCAGACGCGGATGATGTGCTGGCCCCGGGGCTTCAGCGATATGGCGCTGTAGAAGGAGGCGGTCGAGTATACGCGGCTGCGGGAGATATCGAGGAGGTGGGCTATTTCGTTGACCGCTTCCTCGCTGACGTAGTTTTCGGGACTGGCATCCTGGACGGCCAGCAGCATCTGCAGCAAGGCGGCTTGCCCCGCCGCCGGCACGGTTACGCTATCCTTCACGGCCTGTAGTGAAGAAGACATAAATTTAACCCCCTATCGTTTTTTGGTTGTTCATACGGATCGTTCCGTGTAATTTGATTTTAATTAAATTAAGGTTTGATGTCAATAAAGTTATTTATATAACGTTATTTCTTTCACTTATTGGCTATTAATGCGTTATTTTTATCACTTTCTTAATAAAATACATGTGATAGATTTATCTTTCACATGCTTTTGTTTTATGTAAAATTGACCTTGCCCCAACCTCTGCCCCATTCACGAATTGTGTGATAGACGGAACAAACGACAGCAAACGAAAACCCCGGCACTCGTGCGAGTGCCGGGGTTTAACCGGTCCGTGATGCCGGCAGGCCGTTCAGAGCCTCCGGATGCTAGGCAGACCGAGCATGCGAGCGGCTGCGTACTCGTTGCGTACGCAGAGCGAGCACGCGCAGGTCTAACAACGCAGACGGGGCTATCAACGGCCTGCCCAAGTATGGGCAGAAACTTAGCCGATGGCTTTGGCTTTTCGCTCGATGGTCGCTTCCGTGCTGGTCGCCAGGCTGACAACCACGAAGACCGCGAAGTTGACCACCAGGGCGACGAAGCCGGCGTTGAGGTTCATGCCGAAGATGCCGAGCGGGTCCATTTTGTTGAGGATGAGGTAGAAGACGAGGAATTCGCCGGTGATCAGGCCGCAGTAAGCGGCGACCTTGGTGGCCCGCTTCCAGAAGAGGCCGAGGACGATCATCGGGAAGAACTGGGTCACGCCGGAGTAGCCGGTGAGCAGCAGGTTAACGAGCATGTTGGGGGCGAAGATCGCCAGGGTGAGGGCGACGCCGGTGAGGACGAGCACCAGTATCCGCGCGATCTGGGCCTGGGTGTGGGGGGCAACATCCTTGCCGACGGTGCGGCCGTAGATGTTGCGGGTGAAGAGCATCGAGGTGGAGAGGATGAGGTCGGCGGCCGGAATCATGCAGGCCAGCGCGCCGGCACCGCCCACCAGGCCGAGGGCCCAGCCGGGGAATACCTGCTGGACGATGGCCATGAAGGCCATGTCAGGCACTTTGATGGCCGGGGAGAGGACGAGCAGGGCGGTGAAGCCGATCAACATCGGGAAGATGAGGCAGATCTGGTAAAGCGGCAGGTAGATGGCGTTGTGGCGCAACACGTCGGGGTTCTTGGCGCTGAAGCTGTTGGCCGAGAAGTGGGGCCACATGTAGAAGCCGAGGCTGGTGAGAGCGATGGTGGACATCGCCCAACTGACGTCGAGGGTCTTCGTGCCGCCCGGCAGGGCCAGGAAGCCGGGTTTGGCGGCGTCGAGGGCTTCGAACATGCCGCCGACGCTGCCGAAGAAGTGGATCGGCAGGTAGAGGCCGAAGAAGACGACGGCGATGATCATGACGACGTCCTTGATGACGGCGGTGGAAGCGACGCCTTTCAGGCCGCTGAGGTAGACGAACGCGGCGACCATGGTGAAGGCGATAAGCATGGCCGGCACACGGCCGATGACACCGTAGGAGCAGGTTTCGATGATGAGGCCGAGACCGGTGAGCTGCAGCTGCAGGTACGGCATCAGGAAGGCCACGCCGACGCAGGCGGTGAGGATGCCGAGCCATTTGCTTTCATACATGTGCTCGATGAGGTCGGGCTGGGTCATGAGGCCATGCTTGCGGCCGATGGGGGAGATGGCCGGCAGGACGTAGTAGCCGACGACGTACGCCAGGGCGCCGTAACCGAGAATATAGAAGGTCGGGCCGCCGCGGGCATAAGCCCAGCCGCTGCCGCCAAGGAAGGCGAATGCGGTGTAGATTTCGCCGGCGAGGATGAACCAGTTGAGCCAGCGCCCGAAGCTCCGGCCGCCGACCGCCCATTCCTCGAGGCTCATTTTCTTGTTCATGCCGGGGACCATCCCGACGATGGTGGTGCCGATTACGAAAGCGAATATTATGGCAAGGGCCATTGTTTCATTGGACATAATTAGCGTTACCTCCTTTCAGCCTATTCGTGGCCGTTTTTGCCTTCATCCATTTTATAGAGGATGCTCAGGCAGATGAATGAGATCGGGATGGTGCAGCACAGCCAGAAAGCCAGGAAGGGCAGGCCGAAGACTATCGGCTTGACTGTGTTGACGAAAGGAAGCATGCCAATCGTCCAGACAAAGGGTATGACGGTTAGGATAACTCTTACCATGTTTGCGTTCTCACCTCGCTATTATTTTTTTTGTAGGGCAGATTACCATATGTTCAAGCACGCCGTTGTGCCTTGATTTTCCGCCGTTTCAGCGGGCGAGCAGCTTGAGCGCCGCCCGGGCCATCGTTTCGGCGCCGTAAGCGAGGGCGTCCTCGTCGATGTCGAATTTGGGGTGGTGGTGGGGGTGGATGCAGCCTTTGGCCGGGTTGCCGGCCCCTACAAGGAAGAAGGCGCCGGGGGCGAGCTTCTGGTAGTAGGAGTAGTCTTCGCCGACCATGAGCGGCCGGACTTCCTGGACCTGAACGCCGGCCACCTCCCGCCCGGCCGCGGCCACCACCGCCGCGACGGCGGGGTTGTTGACCACCGGGGGGTACCCGAAGATGGAGTCGAGGGTGTATGTAGCGCCGGAAGCGGCGCAGATGCCGCGGCAGTAGGCTTCGAGCTGGGCGAAGACGGCTTGGCGAACGTGTTCGTCGAAGGAGCGGACGGTGCCTTTGAGGACGGCGGTGTCGGGGATGATGTTGAATACTTCGCCGGCCTTGAACATGCCTATGGTGAGGACGGCCTGTTCGCGGGGGTCGACGTTGGCGCCGGTGATGGTGCGGAGGGCCAGCGCGAGCTGGGCGCCGACGAGGATGGAGTCGATGGTGTCCTGGGGCATGGAGCCGTGGCCGCCTTTGCCCTGGACGGTGATGGTGAATTCGTCGGGGGCGGCCATGAGCGGCCCGTTGTTGACGCCGACGACGCCGACCGGCAGGGGCTGCCAGAGGTGGGCGCCGAGGACGGCGTCGACGCCGACCATCGCGCCGTCGGCGATGATGATTTCGGCCCCGCCGGGGAACCGCTCTTCGCTGGGCTGGAAGATGAGGCGGATACTGCCGGGCAGTTCGCTCCCCATGGCGGCGAGCGTCTTGGCCGTGCCGAGGAGCATGGCGGTGTGGCCGTCGTGGCCGCAGGCGTGGCAAACGCCTTTGTTGAGGGACTTATAAGGCTGGTCGATTTCGTCGTTGATGGGAAGGGCGTCGATGTCGGCCCTGATGGCGACGGTTTTGCCGCCCGGCTTGCCTGGTATGTCGGCAAGAACGCCGGTGCCGCCGGCGGCCCGGGCTTTTATTCCCATGGCGGCGAGCTCGGCGAGAATTTTCTGCTGGGTTTCGCGTTCTTCGCCGCCCACTTCGGGGTGCATCCTGAAGTGGCGGCGCATCGCGACGACGTAGTCGCGGTTGGCCGCCACCCGCTGTGTGATATCCATGACACAACACCTGCCTCTTAGAAGACTGTTTTTCCTGCTGACTTTCCGTACGCAGACAAACGTGCGCTCAAGATGTATTTATTTTAACACAGGTAAGGGGCCGCAGGCACTGCCGAATTGCGCCCTGAGCCCCCATTTTACCATGTATACACAAATTTGCCGGCATTTTTGCCGCTATTTATCTGTTTTTTATAGATTCGGCGACTTTGGCGAACGCGGCGGCGCTGGCGGCGATGGTGGCGGCAAGGTCGTCGTCGCTGTGGGCCGAGGACATGAAGGCGGCCTCGAACTGGGAGGGGGCGAGGTAGACGCCCTGGGCGAGCATGGCGTGGAAGTAGGCGTTGAAGGCGCCGACGTCGGATTGTTTGGCGCTGTCGTAGTCGTAGACGGGTTTTGCGGAGAAGAACAGGCCGAACATGGAGCCGATCCGGTGGTGCTGGAGCTCGAAGCCGAATTTTTCGGCCTGGGCCTGGACGCCGGCGCACAGCACGGCGGTCTTTTCGGCCAGGGCGTCGTAGTAGCTGGGGGCGCCGATGGCGGTGAGGGTGACGATGCCGGCGGTCATGGCGAGCGGGTTGCCGCTCAGAGTGCCGGCCTGGTAGACGGGGCCGGCGGGGGCGATGTGCTCCATGATGTCGCGCCGGCCGCCGTAGGCGCCGACGGGCAGGCCGCCGCCGATGACCTTGCCGAGGCAGGTGAGGTCGGGGGTGATGCCGTAGACGGCCTGGGCGCCGCCGAGGGCGACGCGGAAGCCGGACATGACTTCGTCGAAGATGAGCAGGCTTTCGTATTTGGCGGTGAGGTCGCGGACCGCCTGGAGGTAGCCGTCCCGGGGCAGGACGAGGCCCATGTTGCCGGGAACCGGCTCGATGATGACGGCGGCGATGTCTTCGCCGTGGCGGTGGAAGATGTCGGCGAGGCCGGCGACGTCGTTGTAGGCGGCGGTGAGGGTGGTGACGGCGATGCCTTCGGGCACGCCGGGGCTGTCGGGGATGCCGAGGGTGGTGGCGCCGGAGCCGGCCTTGACGAGCAGGCTGTCGTGGTGGCCGTGGTAGCAGCCGGCGAATTTGACGATTTTGCTGCGTTTGGTGTAGGCGCGGGCGAGGCGGAGGACGCTCATGGTGGCCTCGGTGCCGGAGTTGACGAAGCGGACGAGGTCCATGGAGGGGACGGCCGCTTTGACGAGTTGGGCGAGCTGGGTTTCGAGAAGGGTCGGGGCGCCGTAGCTGGTGCCGCGGCCGATGGCCTCGCGGAGGGCTTCGGTGACGGCCGGGTGGGCGTGACCGAGGATCATCGGCCCCCAGGAGCCGACGTAGTCGATGTATTCGTGGCCGTCGATGTCGTAGAGACGGCTGCCCCTGGCGGCGGCGATGAAGGGGGGTGTGCCGCCGACGCCGCGGAAGGAGCGGACGGGGCTGTTGACGCCGCCGGGGATGTGGCGTTTGGCTTCGGCGAAGGCGGCGGCGGAGTTGTCGAGGGTGAAGGCCATGGTTTGTTCCCTCCTTTAGCCGTTGAGCCACCGGACGGCGTCCGGGGCGTGGTAGGTGATGATGATGTCGGCGCCGGCCCGCTTGAAGCCGGTGAGCGTTTCGAGGACGATGCGCCGTTCGTCGACCCAGCCGTTGGCGGCGGCGGCCTTGACCATGGCGTATTCGCCGCTGACGTTGTAGGTGGCGACAGGCAGGTCGAAGCTGTCTTTGACCTGGCGGACGACGTCGAGGTAGGCGAGGGCCGGCTTGACCATGACGATGTCGGCGCCTTCGTCGATGTCGAGCTCGACTTCTTTGAGGGCTTCGCGGACGTTGGCGGGGTCCATCTGGTAGCTGCGGCGGTCGCCGAACTGGGGCGCCGACTGGGCGGCGTCGCGGAAGGGGCCGTAGTAGGCGGAGGCGTATTTGGCGGCATAGGACATGATGCTGACATTGTCGTGGCCGTTCGCGTCAAGGGCTTCGCGGATGGCGGCCACCCGCCCGTCCATCATGTCGGAGGGGGCGACCATGTCGGCGCCGGCGACGGCGTGGCTTAGGGCGGTGCGGGCCAGGAGGCCGAGGGTGGCGTCGTTGTCGACGTCGCCGTTTTTGATGAGGCCGCAGTGGCCGTGGCTGGTGTATTCGCACATGCAGACGTCGCTGATGACGGCCAGGCCGGGGACGGCGTCCTTGATGCGGGCGATGGCCCGCTGCACGGGGGCGTTGGCGTCCCAGGCGCTGGAACCCTGCTCGTCCTTGTATTCGGGCAGGCCGAAGACGAGGACGGCGGGAATGCCGAGGGAGCGGGCCATTTGGGCCTCCGCGACAGCCAGGTCGGCGGAGAGATGATAAATGCCGGGCATGGAGGGTATTTCACTGCGGACCCTTTCGCCGGGGACGACGAACAGCGGGTAGACGAGGTCGGCGGGGGTGAGGACGGTTTCCCGCACGAGGGCGCGGATGGGCTCCGATACCCGCAGGCGGCGCGGGCGGATGAACGGCTTGGTCATGCCAATTCCTCCTTGTATAGTTTGCCGATGGCCGCGACGAGGCCGGCGATGGTGAATTCTTCGGCGACGATGTCGGGGTTTAGACCTTTATCCAGGCAGGTTGCGGCCGTGACGGGGCCGATGCAGGCGACTTTGGCCCTGGCGACGAGGGCCGGGCCGTCGGCGCCGAGGAGGTCGAGCAGGTTGATGACGGTGGACGAGCTTGTGAAGGTGACGAGGTCGATGGCGCCGGCGGCGAGTTTGGCGGCGAGGCCGGTTCCGTCGCTGTCGCCGCCGACGGTGCGGTAGGCGGTAACGACGTCGACGGCTGCGCCCTGTTGGCGGAGTTTTTCGGGGAGGTGGTCGCGGGCGACCTCGGCCCGGGGGATGAGTACCTTCATGCCGGGTTTGACGAGGTCTTCAAGGGCGGCGACGACGCCTTCGGCGCGGAACTCGGCCGGAACGACGTCGGCGACGATGCCTTGGGCGCGGAGGCGCTCGGCGGTGGCGACGCCGATGGCGGCCACTTTGCGGCCGCCGAGGGCGCGGGCGTCACGGCCGGCGGCGTTGAGGCGGGCGAAGAAGTGGTCGACGCCGTTGACGCTGGTGAAGATGAGCCAGTCGTAAGCGGCGAGGCCGGCGATGGCGGCGTCGAGGGGCGCGTAGCTTGCGGGGGGAACGATTTTTATGGCCGGGGCTTCGAGGCACTCCGCTCCGAGGTCTTCGAGGGCGGCGGTGAGGACGCTGGCCTGTTCACGGGCCCGGGTGACGAGCACTTTTTTGCCGAACAGCGGCCGTTTGTCGAACCAGGCGAGTTTGCCGCGGAGGGCGGCGACTTCGCCGACGAGGAAGATGGCGGGGGGTGTGATGCCGTGGGCGGCGACGTCGGCGGCCGCGCCGGCGAGGGTGGTGACGAGCACCTGCTGCTCGGGTTTGGTGCCCCAGCGAATGACGGCCGCGGGGGTGTCGGGCCGCCGGCCGTGCTCGATGAGTTTGGCGGTGATGTGGGGAAGGTTTTCGACCCCCATGAGGAAGACGAGGGTGTCGGCGCCGTGGGCGAGCTTGTCCCAGCGCAGGGAGGACTCGGTTTTGGCGGGGTCCTCGTGGCCGGTGACGACGGCGAAGGAGGTGGCGATGCCGCGGTGGGTGACGGGGATGCCGGCGTAGGCGGGCACGGCGATCGCCGAGGTGACGCCGGGGACGACTTCGAAGGGGAGGCCGGCGGCGACGAGCTCGAGGGCCTCCTCCCCGCCCCGGCCGAAGACGAACGGGTCGCCGCCCTTGAGGCGAACGACGGTTTTGCCTTCCCTGGCCTTGGCGACGAGCAAGGCGTTGATGCCGTCCTGGCTGAGGGTGTGGTCGCTGGACGCCTTGCCGACGTAAATAAGTTCGGCGTCGGGACGGGCGCAAGCCAGCAGGCGGTCGTCGGCGAGCCGGTCGTAGACGATGCAGTCGGCTTTGGCGATGCACTCCTGCCCTTTGACGCTTATGAGTTTGTAATCCCCGGGGCCGGCGCCCACGAGGTAGACCAGGCCTTTATTCATATTCTTCCTCCTTGACGGGTCCGTAGCCGACCAGGCCGGCGAGTATTTCCCGGCCGCCGGCGCCGTACATGCGGCGGGCCAGCGCGCGGCCGAGGCTTTCGGCGGCGGCGGGCGGGCCGCTGACGGCGTCGGCCAGTTTGGTTTTGCCGTCGCCGGACAGGATGACGGCGTCGAGGGCAAGGACGCCGTTCTCGATGCGGCCGAAGACGCCGATGGGCACCTGGCAGCCGCCTTCGACCTCGTTGAGGAAGGCGCGTTCGGCGGCCACGGCCGCCGCCGTTTCTTCGTCGTGGAGGAAGGCGAGCAGGTCGAGGACGCGTCGGTCGCCGGCGCGGGCCTCGATGGCGAGCGCGCCCTGGCCGACCGCCGGCAGGCATATGTCCCGCGGCAGTATCTGGGTGATGCGGTCTTGCCAGCCGAGGCGGGTGAGACCGGCCACGGCGAGCACGATGGCGTCGAGCTCCTGGCCGGCGAGCTTGGCGAGCCGGGTGTCGAGGTTGCCGCGCAGGTCGGCGATGACGAGGTCGGGCCGGCAGGCGAGCAGTTGGGCCTTGCGCCGCAGGCTGGAGGTGCCGACCCGCGCGCCGCGCGGCAGGTTGTCGAGCGTCCCGTATTGGGGGCTGATAAGGGCGTCACCGGGGTCGACCCGGGTGGTGACGGCGGCGAGGATCAGCCCGGGCGGCAGCAGGGTGGGCATGTCCTTGAGGCTGTGGACGGCGAGGTCGATGCCGCCGGCGAGCAGCTCTTTTTCGAGTTCCTTGGTGAACAGGCCCTTGCCGCCGATTTTGGCGAGCGGCACGTCGAGGATTTTGTCGCCGGTGGTGAGGATGTGTTTGAGGGTTACTTCCAGAGCGGGGTGGCGTTCGCGGAGGCGGCCGGCGATATGGTTCGCCTGCCAGAGGGCCAGCTTACTGCCGCGGGTGCCGACGACAAGTTTCCCGTTCATGGCGTCCCTCCTCTCCTGCGTCTTCGAGCTTGAACAGGGTGCGCAGCGCCTCCAGGTAGTAGTGCTCCCGGCCGGTGCCCGCCGCCTCGGTGATATTCAGGATGGGGTCGCGGAGGATTTTCCGCATGAGCATTTTGGACATGTTCTCGATGACCCGGCGTTCCTCGGGCAGGGCGTCGGGCAGTTTGGCGAAGGCCCGCTTGAGCACCCGCTGGCGGATATTCTCCGCCTTGTCGCGGAGGCCGGCGAGGGTGGGCCGGAAGGCGAGGTAGCGGAATTTATCGAGCACCTCGGCGACCGCCTCTTCGATGATGGCTTCGGCGGCCTGCGCTTCGTGGGCCCGTTCGCGGATATTGTTCTCGACGACCGCCTCGAGGGCGTCGATGTTGTAGAGGCTGGCGCCGGCGATGGCCTCGACCTCGGGCTCGACGTCGCGGGGGACGGCGATGTCGATGAAGATGATCGGCCGGCCGCCGCGCTTGGGCATGAGGTGGGCGACGTCCCAGGCGCGGATTATGTAGTGGGGGGCGCCGGTGGAGGTAATGACGATGTCGGCGTCGACAGCCGATTTCATGAAGTCTTCGAAGGGGACGGCGACGCCGCGGAATCTGTCGGCCAGGGCTTCGGCCCGGGCGAAGTTGCGGTTGGAGACGAACACCGTCCTGACGCCGTTGTCGACGAGATGACGGGCGGTGAGCTCGCTCATTTCGCCGGCGCCGAGCAGGAGGACGTTGGAGCGGGACAGGTCGCCGAAGACTTTTTTGGCGAGCTCGACGGCGGCGTAGCTGACGGATACGGCGTTGTAGGCGATGCGCGTCCTGGTGCGCACCTTCTTGCCGGCGGCGATGGCACGGTGGAAGAGGGTGTTGAGAACAGGGCCGGTGGTGGCGCCGTCGCGGGCGATGGAGTAGGCTTTTTTGACCTGGCTGAGGATCTGGCCCTCGCCGACGACGAGGGAATCGAGGCTGGACGCCACCCGCAGGAGGTGGCGGATGCATTCCTCGTCTTTGTAGTAGAAAAGGTAGCCGGCGACGGCGAAGCGGCCGCCGGCCATGCTGGCGAGGTAGTCCTCCAGCATCGGCAGGGCGTCGTCGGCGTCCTCGACGACGGCGTACATTTCGGTGCGGTTGCAGGTGGACAGGATGGCGCATTCGTAGATTTCGTCGTATTCGTTGAGATGCCTCAGTCCGTGGCGCACCTGATCCTCGGACAGGGAGAAGCACTCGCGGATTTCCACCGGGGCGGTTTTATGATTGAGTCCCAAAACGACTAGCTGCATCTGTTATCTTCTCCTCTGCCTCTCGCTCTTTGCCGGCCCGCAGCAGGGCGAGGACTTCCCCGTCCAACGCCGCGCGCCAGAATTCCCCCCGCTCGGCGGCGGTGGCGAGACGTTCCCTTATTTCGGCGCGCAGTCCGGACAGCAGCGCCAGGTAGGCGCCATACTCCGGGCCGTAGCGTTCCGCCAGCTCCTGGCGGAGCCGGCGGGCGAAGGCCGGGCTGCGGCCGCCGGTGGATACGGTGATGAGGAGGTCGCCGCGGGCGACGCGGGCGGGTACGGTGAAATCGCCCAGTTCGGGCGCGTCGACGACGTTGACGAGCGCGCCGCCGGCCCGGGCTTCCGCGGCGGCCTGACGGTTGACCGCGGCGTCATCAGTGGCGCAGATGACGATAAAAAAAATCCCTATCGCCCCCGGACGGTAGGCGACCGGTATGTGAACGATCTCGCCGCCGACCGCCATAGCCGCCAACCGCGGCGTGAGCGCCGGGCTCAGGACGGTGACGCGGGCTGCGGCGGCCAGCAGGGCCGCGACCTTGCGCTCGGCGACGGCGCCGCCGCCGACGACCAGGCACTCGCGCCCGGCAAGACTTAGATTGACGGGATAGCACGCCATTTTCTCATCCCCCATAACTTTCTATTAGTTCAGCGTATGGGGCGTAATTTCCTCCTTACTTAGGCCGATTAGAACCCTTCAGATGCAAGGCGCATCAGAGGCTGACACCACCGTTTCCTCTGCGACAACGTTTATAGATTTTGTTTGCACGGGATGGGTACAACGGCATCGCGTACACGTACGTACGCTGTACCCGTAAAGGGTAGGCCGCAGATGAGGGGTTATCATCGGCCGTAGTTAGTCGGAGGTGCCGGGGGGCGGCGCGTTCACCTTCCCCGGCGGCAGGCCGAAATACGCTTCCAGCACTTTGCGCACGACCGGGCCGGCGGTCACCGAGCCGTCGCCGCCGTCTTCGACGAGGGCGGCGACGACGACTTCGGGGTTGGCGGCAGGCGCGTAGCAGGCGAACCAGGAATGGGTGGTGCCCCGCCCCGTTTCCGCCGAGCCGGTTTTGCCGGCGGCGGTCTGCTTGAAGCCCTGGAAGACGGAGGCCGCCGTCCCGCGGGTGACGACGCCTTCGAGGCCGCGGCGGATGGTGAGCCAGGTGTCGGGGGCGAGGTAGACGGTCCGGGCGACGACCGGGGCGATTTCCTGCCGGGGGGTGCCGTCGGTGTCAAGCACTTTGTCGACGAGTACGGGCCGGTAGATTACGCCGTCGTTGGCCACGGCCATCAGCAGCGAGGCCTGCTGCAGCAGGGTCGCGAGGTAATAGCCCTGGCCGATGGCGGCGATGATCGTTTCGCCGGGGTACCATTCTTCGCCGTAGGTGATCTTTTTCCACTCCTCGGTGGGCACGAAGCCGTCGGCTTCCCCCGGCAGGCCGATGCCCGAGGGTTTGCCGAAGCCGAAGGTGAGGGCGTAGGACGCCAGGTTGTCGACCCCCAGCCGGCGGCCGAGTTCGTAAAATACCGGGTCGCTGGACATGGCGATGGCCCCTTCGAGGTTGAGCTTGCCGAGCCCCTTGGGTTCCCAGCCGAAGAATTTCCAGCCGCTGAGGTTGTATACCCCCCGGTCGTCGAAAACCTCGGCCGGGGTGACCAGCCCGCGGTCGAGGGCGGCGGCGGCGGTGACGATTTTGAACACCGAGCCGGGAGGATAGGCGTTTTGGGTGACTCTGTCGGTGAGGGGGTTGTCGGGGTTGTTGAGGAGGGCGGCCCAGTCTTTGGCGGAGATGCCGCCGGCGAAGGAGTTGGGGTCGAAGGCCGGGCTGCTGGCGAGGACGAGGACGGCGCCGCTGCGGACGTCGAGGACCACCACCCCGCCCCCTTTGGCCGGTTCGCCGATGCTTCTGGCTACGGCGATTTGGGCTTCGAGGATGTCTTCGGCCGCTTTCTGGAGGCTGCCGTCGAGAGTCAGCACGAGGCTGCGGCCGGGAATGGCCGCTTTCTCGCCCGCCGCCCCGACCTCCTCTCCCTGGGCGTTGACTTCCACCTCGCGGCCGCCGGGGGTGCCGCGGAGGACGTCCTCCCAGACGAGTTCGAGGCCGTCCTTGCCGATGAGGTCGGCAGGACTGTAGCCGGCGTCTTTGCGGGCGGCGTATTCCTCGGCGCTGATGCGGCCGACGAAGCCGAATACGTGGGCGGCCAGTTTGCCGTAGACGTAATGGCGGACCGGGAGGGCCTCGATGACGACGCCGGGGAGGGAGGCTTTGCGCTCCTCGACGCGGGCGAGGATGTCCGGCCCGGCGTCGCGGATGACGGGCACCGGGGTATAGGGGACGGTTTTGGCGGCGGCGAGCAGGGCGTCGACTTCGGCGGCGGTGAGGCCGGCGAGCGAGGCGAGGAAGGGGGTGACGGCCTCCGGGTTCGTGTATTCGGCCGGGATGATCGATACGGCGAAGCTCGGGCGGTTGCTGACGAGGACGGCGCCGTTGCGGTCGTAGACGGTGCCGCGCGGCGCCTGGGTATAAAGCCGCCTGAGGCGGTTATCTTCGGCGATCTTTTTGTACTGGGCGCCGTGGAAAAGCTGCATCCAGGCCAGCCGGCAGACCAGCAGGGCGACGACGGCGACGACGAGCAGGGCCAGCAGGCGCAGCCGCCGCATTTTCTCGATTTCCCACATCGGCAATCTTCCTCCGGCAGCCAAATAGTCAACTATCTTATTGTGCCCGCCGGGCAAAAAAATAGCCCCCGCGAAGGGGGGCATAGGATGTATCTACACGGACTGATCTTAAAGGCTCCAGATGCAAGGCGCACTGAGCATGCGAGCGGAGGCGTACTCGGACGTACGCTGAGCGAGCACGCGCAGGAGCAAGTGCGCCAGTTCTTAGCGCAGGGCTCTTAGAACTGCGGCCTGCCCCTTGCGGGTACGCCGCAGATGGACTTCCTAGACAATCCCCGGGTACCGCGCCTTACTTATAGTCTTTGCCGATGAAAACGGCCGCATTCGTCCCCTGCTTCTCGTTCTTCACCTGCAGGACGTATTTGAACGGCAGGCTGGTGAGCTGGTTGACGACCGTGCTGCTGGTGGTGTAGGAAACGACGAGCGTGGTGTTCATCGGGGTGGCGCCTGTGGCGATGTTGGTTACTTCGAAGCCGCGGGCCTTGAGGACGCCGGCCATTTTGGCGCCGAGGGCGGGGTTGCCGCTGGCGTTGATGACGCTGACGGTGATCTTGCCGGGCACCGGCGGCTTGGCCGTTTCGGCTGCCTTGTCGCCGGCCTTGTCGCCGGGCTTGGCGGCGGGCTTGGGGGCGACAGCCGTTTTGGGAGCTTCGTGGACCTGCATTTCGCGCGGTCTGGACCGTTCATACTCGGCGGCCAGTGCTTCGGCTTCGGCCAGCTGCTTGCCTTCGAGGGCGCCGCCCTGTATCTGGGCGATGTGCTCGCGCAGGGCGACGATATCGGGCAGCCAGTAGCTGATGTCGCGGATATAGGCCGGCCGGCCGGGAACCATGTCGGTCTTGAGGCCTTTTTTATGGGCGTCGTTGAGCAGTTTCGCCATGCTGAGCATTTCGCTGGTGGACATGTCGGTGCGCACGGCGGCGCTGACTTCGCGGATGATGGACGGCACATGGGTAATGATGGCCGGGCTGGTGACCCGCTCGAGCATGGCCTTGATGAATTTCTGCTGGCGCTCGATGCGGCCGATGTCGCCGTCTTCGCCCCGGTAGCGCACGTATTTGATGGCCGTGCTGCCGTCCATGTGCTGGCGGCCGGGCCGGAAGTCGATGACGAGGTCGTCGTAGGGATCGCGGTAGTACATCCTTTTCTCGACGTCGATATCCACGCCGCCGACGGCGTCGACGATTTTGCCGAAGGCGGCGAAATTGATGACGACATAGTAGTCGAAGGGAATGCCGAGCAGGCCTTCGGCCGCTTCTTTGGAGAGCTTCTCCTTGCCGTTGGCGTAGGCATGGTTGATTTTGTCCCAGCCGTGGCCGGAGATTTTGACCCGGGTGTCGCGAGGCACGGACAGGAGGGCGGCGTCGGCGGTGCTGGTGTCGACGGTGACGGCGAACATGGTGTCGGAGCGGCCGACGTCGCCGGCGCGTTCGTCGACCCCGAGGACGAGGACGTTGATTTTGTGCGACGAGAACAGCAAGCCGCTGCCGGTACGCATGATTCTGTTGAGGCTGATGAGGCTGCCGCCGAACCATATATAGGATCCGACGACGGTTAGCAGGAATACCACCAGGCATACGGCGGTGACCCAGTTGCGTCTTCTGTGGCTTATGCGCTGTTCCGACAGGCGGCGTTCAAGGCGAGTCGTCAAGGGCTGTTGTCCTCCTCTCCGGAGCTAATAAACAAGCCCCCGCGGGGAGGGGGCGTTTATTAAAGTATAACAAATTGTGCGTCCAATCGTCAATGAGGGGCCGGGGAGGAACCGGCGGCCCGACGCCGCAGTTGTTCTAAACTACCTTGTAGCCGGCCTCGTCGACCGCTTTTTTGATATCGTCCAGACTTGATTTGGTGGCGTCGAAATCGACTTTGAGCGTTTTGGCGGGCAGGTCGACTTCGGCGGCCATTACTCCCGGCAGGGCGCGCACGGCTTTCTCGACAGCCGCTTTGCAATGGTTGCAGGTCATGCCTTCGACGGTGAGTTTGATTTTGTCGACGCCGCCGCCATGGCAGCCGCAGGTTTTACACATCGCTATTTACCTCCTTGGAGTTTGTCGGTGACGGCTTTGACCTTGCCGGCCATGGTCGATACTTTGTCCCGGCGGTCATCGATGCGGATGAGGGTGGAGACGCGCTGGGCCCCGACGCCGAAGGGCACTTCGTGCATCCGGCGGATGACTGCGAGGATGCGGTCGAGGTCGCCCTCGATGATGGTGGCCATAGGGGTGAGCTGGTGCTTGAGGCCTGCCTCTTCGAGCACTTTGTGGCAGGCGGCCACGTAAGAGCTGATGCTGGGCGTGGCCGTGCCCAGCGGGGCGATTGTCACTTCAACGATTGCCATTTGGGTTGCCTCCCGTTTATTTTTTGAGCAGCGCCAGGATCTGCCGGCAAAATTCCGGCAGGTCGGCGGGGGTGCGCGAGGTGACGATCCCGGCGTCGATGATCGCCGGCAGGTCGTGGTAGATGGCGCCGGCGTTCAGGATGTCGGTGAGCACGGATTTGTAGCAGGTGACGTTGAGGCCGCGGAGGATGTCGGCTTCGATGAGCATCTGCGGACCGTGGCAGATGGCGCCGATGACCAGTTTGCGGGCGTGGGCGGTTTTGACGATTTCGACCAGCCCGTCGTTGATCCGCATGCGGTCGGGGGCCTGCCCGCCGGGAATTATCAAGGCGGCGTAGTCGCCGATGTTCACTTCCGCGGGGCTGAGGGCGGCGGTGAGCGGGTAGCCGTGTTTGCCTTTGTAGACCGCGCCCTTTTCCGGGCCGACGAGGTCGACGCCGAAGCCGGCCTCCTGCATGCGATAGTACGGGTAGAGAGCCTCGGCGTCTTCGAAGCCGTTCTCCACCATCATCAAGACCTTTTCCAACATCACTCCCGCCTTTCGCGTTTATCTGTTCGCATATTTATTATTTCTTACCAGGGCAGGAAAAAACCTGCCGGCGGATGCCGACAGGCAATTTTTTCCCTGGCCGTTATTGTTGTTTGGGAAATTTCTGGTCAATGACCTGCCAGATTTCCGGCTGCTCCTGGCCGAGCCGCCAGATGGCGATGCCGGCCGGTTTGTATTTGGCGACGATGTCGAGTTTGGCGGCGGTGCTTTCTTTGTTCTCGAACCAGACCTCGTGGTCGCCGTAGCTGAAGTGGGGGGCCTGGTCCTTATCGTCGTAGAGAATTTTGGCGCCCTTCTGCTCGGCTTTGACGATGGCGTTGACATAGGTGATGGTTTCGCCTTCGCCGCCTTTTTGCCAGTCGTAGCCATAGGCGCTGACGCCGGCAATGATCTTGTTGGCGCCGCCGCCATTGTCGACGGCGTACTGGAGGTTTTTCTCGTACCAGCCGACAGGGGCGATGGCCCCAGGCTCAGAGGTCGCCCAGTGCTTGTCGTAGAGCATGATCTGGAGGAAGTCGGCGTTCTTGGCGAGTTCGGGGTAGTTATAGGCGCCGGAGACGTCCTCGGCTACGTCGACTTTCGGGAAGACGGAGATGATGAGCGTCTTGTTGACGGCTTTCATTTTGGGATAGAGCTCGGCCATGAAGGCGGTGAGGTTGTCGCGGTGTTTGGGCGGGAGAAGTTCGAAGTCGATGTTGATGCCGTCGTAGTTTTTGTCCTGGACGACTTTGAGAATGTTGCCGATCGTCTTGGTGCGGATGGCCGGGTCGCCGAGGACGGCGTCGGTGGCGCCCGTCTTGTTGGTGACGAGCGGGTACATTTTGAGGCCGAGGCTGCGGGCGGTGTCGTAGACTTGCTGGCTGTCCTTGGTTTCGAGCGTGCCGTCGGCGGTGGCTTTGTACCAGAAGGGGCCGACAGCGGACATGCTTTTGGCGAAGGTTTTCATGGACGGGAAGGAGCCGGTCTTTTCAGGGGTGCCGGGCCAGGGGTTTTCGTAGTAGCCGATGACCATCCGCGGTTGTGCGGTCATCGCTCCCGGCGTCCCGGGCAGCGGCTTGGGGGCGGGTTTCTTGGCGCAGCCCCCGGCGGCGGCTACGGCGACGGCTACGAATATGACGAGCAGCAGTATGGTGATTGTTTTGTAATTTCGCATGGCGCACTCCCTCCGCTTTAGTTTACCGTTAGTATTGGCGGAGACGGGTTTCTTATGCGCGCGGGCGGCGGCCCGCGGACAGCGGCTTGTCCTTTATCCGCCGACAGTTTTCCGGCCCGATGGTCCAGTATCGCCGCCGGTACGGCGCCGAAAAAACGCCTGTCTTCACGCTGCCGCCCGCAGCTTACGAATTATTGTCAGAATATTGCCTCCGGGCGAGGAAAACCTCCCTCGTCGCCGTCCAGAATCGCTGGCGTCGTTTTTTGCCTGTTTCCGCCGGCGCGTTCCGGCAGCCGGAATGGTATAATAGAGGTGCAACAACTGAATAGAGTAACGATAGGGAGCGTGGGGTATGCAAGAAGACAAGGTCTATTCCCTACCGCCACTTGACGGGAGAGCGGTCAAGGCAATCGAGGACGCGCTCAGCAGTTCTCCCACCAAGGCGATTTTGCTGGAGATCAACAACGCCCTGTATCACCTATCCCGTGACGGACGCTGGTTCAAATTCTCGCTGCTGACCAAAAAGCGCTCACCGAAACGGACGGCGATTTTCGCCACTCTGAGCGATCTTTATAACGAGGTCATGCACGGGCATACTTGGCGGATTGCCGGTTGCGGCGCCTTCTAGTAAGGGGGAAAAAATAAAGCCTTCTGCGTAATGCAGAGGGCTTTTATATTGTGTGAAAAATCGCCATGTCATGCAGGAATTGTATTCCAGATAAAGAATAAGGATTATAGAAAATGCGAACTCCGTCCGACATTATCGCACACAACATTCTCTCGCCCTTCTTCGGCGTGGCTAGGTCGGCGTGCAGTAGGCGCCGAACAAATAAATTTGCACGGGAGGGTTCGAACATGGCGACCACAATGTTGAAGATTCCTTATGAGACCGCGGAAGAGCGGGGAGTATTCCTGGACCTTGAGGTTGACGGCAAGAATCTTGCCGGCTCTTTCATTCCCGACGAACCGCCGGCGGTCAAAGATCTTGTCGGTGCGCTTGCCAAGGCGGCCGAAAATCCGGTGGGCGGCAAGCAATTATCGCAGCTCCTCGCCGGCGCCCGAAAGGTGACCATTGTCACGGAAAACCAGTTTCGCCAGGCTCCGGTAAACGAGATCGTCCCTTGGCTCCTGGCCAAAATCAAACAGGCGGGGGCGACGCCGGCGATCGTGATCGGCTGCGGAAAAGTCCCCCCTCTCTCGCCCGAGGAAATCGCCGAAAAGTTCGGCCCGGAGGTTATGAAAAGCGGGGTCGAAATTTTCTGCAACGATGTCAGCAAACCGGAAAACTATGTATACAAAGGGATTACGTCTTCCGGGGTGGCGGTACGGGTTCACCGCAAGGTCGCCGAGGCCGATGTCATCATAACCGTGGCAACGACGCAGGCAACGCTCTGGGGATATGGCGGTTCGGGAATGATTATCCCGGCGGTCGCGGGCAACGATACTATCGAGTACAATCATATCATGGCGCTAGCCCCCGATTGCGTGCCCGGCAATAACGAGTGCCGCATGCAAAGCGATAAGTATGAGGCCGCCCGCCTGGCCGGCATTAGCATGGGCATCAATCTGATCGTCAATAACCAGTTCGAGGCCGTGTACGTGAACGCCGGCGATTTTGTGGCGGCCCACCGGGAAGCGATCAAGGTTTATGACAAGGTTTACCGGTTCGACGCGTCCCAGTTCAAGGACCGCAAGGCCGATATTGTCATCACCGGCTCGTCAGCCCCTACCGACCACCTTTTCTTCCACACCGGCTGGGCGATCGTCAACTGCCTGCCGATCGTAAAACCGGGGGGTACGATTATCTTTACGTCTCCTTGTCCGGGTTATCATGACTGGCCTGGGTTCGCTCTCTGGGATATCATGAAGCCGTATATGCCGGCGACGCCCGCGAACCACGAACGGGTTCTCGCCTCGTTCTACGACAAGTCGAGCGAGCTTTGGGCCGGGTGTATCTGGTATAAGGTTTATGAAGCGATGCTTCATGCCGATGTGAAGATCGTGACGTTGCCCGCGAACCATGCTTTCGCCCGCGACATCGGGTTTGAGGTGTATGGCGACGTCGGGCAGGCTTATCAGCGCGCTTTAGCCAAGCATGGCGCGGACGCCAGAGTGGCTTTCGTTCCCTACGGCCGGTACACGGTGCTCGATGTGAAGTAGTTTTGGGGGACGGTTTTCCGCAAGCTCAGCACACAAGACCAGGAGGGACTCTGTTTAAGAGTCCCTCCTTGCTATTGCCGGGTATTTACCTGCAAGGCTGCTAGCCGGTTTTTCCCCACATTTCGCGGCAGATCTCGACGAAGTTGTACATTATCCTCGCCGTCAGCCCCCATATTACATATTTTCCGTAACGGTAGAAGAGGACGGGGTAGACGGCGCGGCGGCGCCAGTCGCGGGTGTAGCCGGGGAGAAGTTCGGCCGGGAAGCCGGGCAGCGGCCGGGTGGCGACTTCCATTTCCGCTTTGATGGGTTCGTTTTCGAGGAAGAATTGCAGCGGAACGGTGAAGATTTCGGCGACTTCGCCGGGAGCCGGTTTGATCGCGGCCGGGTCGGCGATGTAGCCGGCGAAGGGGTAGATGATTACGCCGATGGGGCTGACGAGGTAGTCGAGCGGTCCGAGGAGACGGAGGCCGTCCCGGGGGAGCCCGAGTTCCTCGTAGGCTTCCCGCATGGCGGCGTGCTGCGGATCGGCGTCGGCGGCTTCGATCTTCCCGCCGGGAAAGCATATTTCCCCCGGCTGCCAGGCGAGCTGGGCGGAACGCACTTCAAAAAGAACGCCTGGCTCGCCGCCGGCGGGAACGAGGGGAACGACGACGGCGGCGGCGAAGTAGTCGGTTTCGTTCTGGATTTGGACAAGGCGCCCGGTCAGTTTGCTTTCGAGGGCGCGGCAAAGTTGGTCGGCCTGCATGCGTTTCTCTCCCTGCGTTCAGGTTTGCCGCCCCGGGGCGTGTTCGTGGCGGTGGATGTGGACGTGGCCGTCGTCGCCGTGGAGGTGGACGTGGTAGCGTTCGTCGATGAGGTTGGCGGCGAGCAGCAGTTCACGGTTCTGGAGGATGTTGGCCGGACATCCGTCGGCGGCGATGGTGTGGGCTTCGTTGATGACGATGACCCGCTCGGCCAGTTCGCTGACGGTGTCGAGATGGTGGGTGGCGGTGATGATGGTTTTGCCGGCGGCGGCCAGTTGAGCGAGCGCTTCGAGCATCCAGCGCTGGGTGCGGGGGTCGAGGCCGTTGGTGGGTTCGTCGAGGATGAGGACGTCCGGGTTGACGGCCAGGACGGCGGCGATGGCGACTTTCTTTTTTTCGCCGCCGCTGAGGTGGTGGGGCATGCGGTCGGCGAGAGCGGCGATACCGACGAAGGCCAGCATTTCTTCGGCCCGGCACCGCGCCTCGTCCGGCGCCATTCCCAGGGCGAGCGGGCCAAACATTATTTCGTCGAGGACGCTGGCGCAGAATATCTGGACGTCGGCGTTCTGAAAGACGAAGCCGACCCGGCGCCGGAAGGCGGCGGCAAACCGGCCGTCGCGCATGGCCGCCGCGGTTATCGCCTGGCCGAAGGCGGCGACCCGGCCGGCGGGGAAGATGAGGCCGGCCAGCACTTTTTGCAGGGTGGATTTGCCGCAGCCGTTGGGGCCGAGGAGAGCGAGCCGCTCGCCGGCACCGATGGCGAGGGTTATGCCCCGGAGGGCGTCTGCGCCGGGGCGGTAGGCGTAGCTGACGTCGTTGAGTTCGAAAACCGCTGCATTAGTCAAGGTGAATGCCTCCCACGAGCGCTAAACAGATGGCGATGACGACGGCGAGGTAGACAGCGTCGCCCAGTCCCGGCCGGGCGGAGGGCGCCGACCGAGCCGGACCGCCGAAGCCCCGCGCGGTCATGGCGGCGGCTATTTCGCGGCTGTATTCGCCGGCGAGGCGCAGGAAGCCCGCCAGCGTGCCGCCGATCCATTCCAGCTTGGCCCGGGCCGATTCGCCGCCGACGAGCCGGCTGCGGCGGCCGAGGAGAAAGTCGGCGAGCAGGAGCAGGAAGAGAAACAGGTAGCGATAGGTGAGTTCGAGCACCATGACGAAGACGGCGGGAACGCCGAGCGCCTGAATGGCTTTGGTCAAGACCGGCCAGCGGGTGGTTTTGACCAGCAGCACGACGAGCCCGAGCGAGGCGGCCGACCGCAGCAGCACCATGGCGGCGGCGGTCAGACCCTGCCTGGTGACGGCCAGGTCGGCGGGGAGGCCGGCTGGCCCGGGGCCGCGATAGACGAAGAGGACGGGGTCGCCTGGCGTCACCCAGCTGAAGGCCGCCGGGAGAACGACGAGGCCGGCGAAGATGAGGGCCGGCAGCCAGGTCCGGAGGAGGTAGGGCCGGGGGCCGACGCCGGAGGCGAGCGCGGCGGCGAGCAGCAGCGCATGGATGGCCGCCAGGGCGGGAAGGCTGGCGGTGGCGGCGACGGCGAGCAGCAACAGCGCCGTGCCGAGAACTTTGCTGCGCGGCTCGAGCGGCTGAAGCAGGCCGGGTCGGGCGGCTACGCCGGTCTGGAGCATGTCTTCGGCCATGATGGTCTGGATGTCGTTTAGGGTTTTCGCGAGATAGTCGGCCCGCCGCCAGCGGCGCCTGGCCGCCAGCAACGGGCCGGTTTCCGCGGTTGCCAGCCAGTCGGGCAAGGGTGTCATTTAGGCCTCGCAATTATTTTCGCATAGGCCACGGCGGCCAGGTAGGCGAGCGCCGAGCCGATCAGGGCGGAAAGGATATAGCCCGTCCTTTCCCCGAGGCCTTTGACGCTGTAATCGGGAAGCAGCGCCTGCCACCACGAGGCTGCCTGCTCGATGCCCCGCGGCGCGAAGCCGAGGCTGGCGGCGATGTCTTCCGCCCCCCATTCGCCCCAGGCGGTGCCTTCCGCCAGCAGGCCGAGGGGGGTGAGGAGGGCCATTATGAGGAGGACGAGCCAATAGCGCCTAAGCATGTTATTCCTCCTAATGACCGGCGGAGCCGGCGGCAATAATTTCCGGCGAGGTTTTCAGCACGTATTTGAGGGCGAGGGCGGTTACGGCCGCTTCGGCGAGGCCGGCGAGGGTAAGGTGGGGAATGAGCATGGCGGGGATGGCCACGTTCAGGCCGTAGGGGCAGTATAGGGGCGTGCCGTCGGCGGCGGTGAAGAGGAGCGGCTGGATACCGAACTGCACGGCGGCTGCCAGGGCGGCGATGTTGAGGCCTATGTAGCCGCCGAGGCCGGCCGCGAACAGCCGGCGGGACGAACCGGGCGGCGCGCCGCCGGCGATCAGGCGGTAGACGTAGTAGCCGGTGAAGGGCATGAGGAAAGCGAGGTTGAAGGCGTTGGCGCCGAAGGCCAGCACGCCGCCGTCGCCGAAAATGAGTGCCTGGATGAGCAGGGCGACGCTGACGGCGATGACCGCCGGCCAGGGGCCGAGGACGATGGCGAGCAGCACGCCGCCGGCGGCGTGAGCGGTGGTGCCGTCGGGGATGGGGATGTTGAACATCATTATGAGGAAGGAGAATACCGCCCCCATGGCCAAAAACGGTACGCGGGCGGCATCGAGCCCGGCGCGGACGGCCGCCGAGGCCCGATACCACACAGGCAGCATGGCGCCGGCCAGGGTCAGGCAGGTTGATGGACTGAGGTACCCTTCGGGAATATGCATAACCATTCCTCCAGAAAAATAAAATCCACAAATACCCCGGAAAGCTTCCGTTTCCTGCGGCCTTCGTGGACCTGTCGTTATGAGTTCTCCCTTGCAGCTGCGCCGACCCCTTCATGGGATCCGGCCTGGGCCGATACCGGTTTAATTATACCCGATGAGGCCGGAGCCTGGCAATACAGCCGGTTATTTTTCGATTTCGACTTTGCCCTCGAGCCCGGGGCTGACGATGACGCTGCCGTCGGCGGCGACCATTATCGCTTCGATGCCCGGGAATTGTCTGAGCAGCGCCAGGCCGCGCTCAGGGCCGAGAACGAAGAGGGCGGTGCTGAAGATGTCGCCGTCGGCGGAGCTGTTGATGACCATGGTCACGCTGGCCAACTGCCGGGGCTGCAGGCCGGTGCGGGGGTCGAGGACATGGGCGTAGCGCACGCCGTCTTTCATGATGTAGCGCTGATAGTCGCCGGAGGTTTCCATTGTGTCCCAGTCGGTGAGGGCCAGTTTGGCGATGATGGCGTCGGGCTTGCGGGGGTGCTGGACGCCGATGCGCCAGGGATTGCCGTCCGGGCGTCTGCCGATGACCCGCACGTCGCCGCCGGCGTTGATGAGGGCGGAGGTGACGCCGTTGCTTTTCAGGATGGCGACGGCTTTGTCGACGGCGTAGCCTTTGGCGATGCCGCCGAGATCGAGCTTCATCCCTTCCTTGGGCAGGTAAACGGCGCCGGCGTTTTCATCGATGGCCACAAGCCGGTAGTTGACAAGGGCAAGCGCTGTGTCGATGTCGGTCCGGGCGGGGACGTAGTCGCCTTTGCGGCCGATGCCCCACAGGTCGGTGAGCGGCCCGACGGTGACGTCGAAGGTGCGGTCGAGCTTGCCGGCCAGTTCGTTCGACCGGCGCAGCATGGCGATGAGGTCGGGGTCGGCTTTGATTTTGCCGCGGCCGGCGGCCTGGTTGATGGCCGAAACCTGGCTGGCGGGGTCGAAGTTGTTTGTGAGGTCGTGGAGGCGCTTGAATTCGGCGAACGCCGCCTTGACCGCCTGCTCGGCTCCAGGTCCGTAGGCGGTTATTTCGATGACGGTGTCCATGAGAAATTGCGTTTCGTTGTAGGGCTTGGCGGTCTGCCGCCCGACCGGCCAGCAGGCGGCGGTCAGCAGGACAACCGCCGTGACGAGACCGACAAGGAACAGTTTACCCGGCTTCATCGCTACTCCTTTTGCCCTTCGCCGTCCCGGGCGCGGGCGATCGTCATCTGCGCCAGCAGCAGGGTGGCGTCGAACCTTTCCAGGGGAACAGTAAAATAGGGGAAGAGCAGCGGCGTCTCGGTGCAGCCGGCCAGGACAGCTGCTGCTCCGGCGGTCGCATGGCGGGCGAGCATGGCGTTGAATTCGTTCAGGTACGGGTTGTTGGCGAGTTCGCCGGCTTTGACCCTGCGGACGGCTTTGTCGATCATAATCTGCTCGTTCTGGTCGGGCAGGAGGAGCGTCATGCCTTCCCTGGCAAACGCCTGCTGGTAGAGGTTGAGCTTGATGGTCGCGGCGGTGGCCAGCAGCAGCACCTTCCCGGACAGGTGGCGGTGGCGGCCGGCGATAAAGGCGGCGGCATTGTCGATCATGCTGTAGATAGGTATGTCGACCGCGGCCTGCAGTTCGGCCAGCCAGTAATGGGCGGTGTTGCAGGGCATGACGATGAAGTCGGCCCCGGCCTTCGCCAGGAGTTTGGCGGAGGCCGCCATGGCCGGCAGGGGGCTCTCCCCACCCTGCAGGATCGCCTCTACCCGCGGCGGGATGTGCGGATTATTGTCTATGATGATCCGCAGGTGGTCCTGATCCAGCACCGCCGGCGTGTTGTCAACGATTTTCGCGAACAGGTCCACTGTCGCGAGCGGCCCCATGCCGCCGAGGATGCCCACTGTCTTGCTCATGTTTGCCTCCGTTGCGTTTTTATATTATGCTTCGCCCAAGGACTTCCGCATCCCTTCCGGCGGCCTGGAGGGAACGGATTTTTGACGCGAATATATTGGGGAAATTAATTGACAGACAATTGCCCCAAACGTAAAATTGAGTTAGGTTAAGGATTCGTTTGGCCAAAATACTGCGGAGGAGGTCACTTATGCATCTGTCCAACAAGATCCTCATTGGTCTGGCCCTGGGTGTGATTGTCGGTCTGATCGTCGGCCCCGAAGGTCTCGGATTCGCCAAAAAGTGGATTGCTCCGGTAGGAACTTTGTTCATCAATATGATCAAGATGATCATCGTTCCCCTCGTGCTGGCGTCGCTTATCGTCGGGGCGTGCAGCCTTGGTGACGTGAGGAAGCTGGGACGCATCGGCGGCAAAACGATCTCATTCTACTTAATAACTACTGCTGTAGCCGTCACCATCGGCATCGTCATGGCCCTTATCATGGCCCCGGGCGAAGGCCTGAAGCTGCCTGCCAACGCCACCTACAAAGGCAAAGAGGCTCCCCCCATCATGGATGTGCTTATCAACATGGTGCCGACTAACGTAGTCCAAGCGATGCAAAACGCCGACATGCTGCAAATCATCGTTTTCGCCCTGTTCATCGGCATCGGCATAACACTAGTCGGACCAAAGGCCAAACCGGTCGAGGCCTTCTTCGACGGTCTGGCCGAAGTAACTTACAAAATCGTCGGCATCATCATGGAGCTCGCTCCCTACGGCGTGTTCGCCCTGATACTCCCGGTCGTGGCCGCCAACGGCCCGAAGGTGCTTATCCCCCTGGCGAAGGTGATTGGCGCCGTCTACATAGGCTGTATCCTGCACTTGGCAATTACCTACACCGCCGCACTGAAAATTCTTGCCGATATGAGCCCGGCCAAATTTTTCAAGGGGATCCTGCCGGCCCAGATGATCGCTTTCTCTACCTGCAGCAGTGCGGCTACGCTGCCGGTAACGATGAAAAATACCCAGGAAAACCTCGGCGTCTCCAAGGAAGTGTCCAGCTTCGTGCTGCCGCTGGGCGCAACCATCAACATGGACGGCACGGCTATTTATCAGGGCGCGTCGGCTCTGTTCGTAGCCCAGGTCTACGGCATCGACCTGTCGATAAGCCAGATGCTGATAATCGTGCTTACCGGCACCCTCGCCTCCATCGGCGCAGCCGGGGTCCCCGGCGCCGGCCTGATTATGCTCACCTTGACCCTGCAATCTGTCGGCCTGCCGCTTGAAGGCATTGCTCTAATCGCCGGCATCGACCGTATTCTCGATATGGCCCGCACAACTCTTAACATTACCGGCGATGCGGTCTGCTCGGTCTTTATCCAGCACTCGGAGAACAAGCGCGAGCAGTCTTCCTCAGTATCCGCCTAACTCCCGGGGAACAAGAAGTATACGGCGACCCTCAACGGAACGATTAAGAAAAAGCACTCTTCGGAGTGCTTTTTCTTTTGGGTAAAAATCATCCAATTCGGCCATGACCGAGCACATAAAGCGATATTCGCGTATTATCGTGTATTATTTTGTTGTTGCGGAGGATTAGGCGACGGCTTAGAGAATCTTTGCAGGGCCAAGACAGTTATCTGGCAGGTCGGCGAAAGCGCTGCGGGTTCTTCTCTTTTTAATTTGCCCAATTTTCTCAACCTTCGCACGGCTTTCGCGGAATCAACAAAGGAGGCGGTGTACCCAGAGACATCGTATGGTCAAACCGGCATTTTTTCTATTATATCAAAGTTGGGAGGGACTGTTAGTGAAGCAACATCAAAAACTGCTGCTCGGTTTTCTGTTTGGTGTCATCTTCGGATTAATCGGTTATTACTTCCTGCCTATGAAGGCGTACCCCTTCATGCAGACGGTGACCGACGTCTGCGCCCTCGCCGGGGCGATTTTCCTCCGGATGGTCTTCATGGTCGTCGTACCCTTGATCGTGTCCGCGATCATCCTCGGCGTGTTCGAGCTCGGTAAAGGCCGCGGCCTGGGCAAGGTGGCCGGCCGGTCGCTGCTGTATACCGTCATTCTCAGCAGCCTGGCGGTTATCATCGCCGTCGCGCTGACCGGCATACTCCAGCCGGGCGCCGGCCTGTCGTTCGACAAAAACGCTCTCAGTTCCAACGCTTCGGCGCTCACGATCACCAAGAACGCGCAGGCGGCGGCAACCAAACCCTGGACCCAGTACATCGTCGACCTGCTGCCCCAGAACCCGATCGATTCCGCCGTGCGGGCCTTTTCGGGCGAGATCGTCGCCTTGATGGTTTTCTCCCTGATTTTCGGCTGGGCCGTAAGCTTTGTGATCAAGGGGGACGATCACCCACTAATCAAGGTCTTTGACGGTATCTTCCAGGTCTCGATGAAGATTATCGACTTGGCCATCCAGATCGCTCCTTTCGGTATCTTCGGCCTGGTGTTCAACACCTCCTATAAGATGGGCGCCGGCTTCCTCGGCAACCTCGCCTTTTTCGCCTTTACCGTCGTACTCGGCCTCGCCATCCAGCAGTTCATCGTTTACGGGTCGATGCTGAAATTCGTTGCCGGCGTCAGCCCCTGGGATTACTTCAAGAAGTGCCAGGAGGTTTACCTGTACGCCTTCTCGACCGCTTCCTCCAACGCCACCCTGCCGGTAGCGCTGGAGTGCGCCGAGAAGAATCTGAAGCTGCCGCCGCAGATCGCCCGCTTCGTGCTCACGATCGGCGCAACCGCCAACCAGAACGGCACGGCGCTGTTCGAAGGCGTGACCGTCCTTTTCCTGGCCCAGGCGTACGGCATCGACCTGTCGCTCGGCAGCCAGTTCCTGATCGTGCTCATGTCGGTCCTGGCCGGCATAGGCACCGCGGGCGTCCCCGGCGGTTCGCTGCCGCTGATCGTCGTCCTGCTTGTCCAGGTCGGCGTCCCGGCCGAGGGCATCGCCCTGATCCTCGGTGTCGACCGCTTCCTGGATATGTGCCGCACGACGCTGAACGTCTCCGGCGACCTCGTCATCTCCCGCCTGGTAACCGGCACCGGCAAAGACGAGATCAAAGCCGAAGACCTCGCTTCCCACGGCTGATCTTATCATCCGCTTGAAAAGGGGCCGCCGCCGAACCCGGGTTGGGCGCGGCCCTTTTCTTTTCCCGGCAAAGGTGTTAACTGCTAAAGGATTTCGGCCGCCGACAACGAAGATATCTCGCATGGGCACCTTACCCATATTGCCAATAGTCAGGAGGTACTCACATGAATCTTGCCCGCTTTCCGCGCCGCCGCTACACCGAAGGACAGACTCCGCTCGAATTCCTGCCCCGCCTGTCAGCGGCCCTCGGCGGTCCCGCCATCTATATCAAACGCGACGACTTGCTCGGACTTGCCGCCGGCGGCAATAAAACCCGCAAGCTGGAGTTTCTCGTTGCCGATGCTCTTGCCCAGGGAGCGGATACGCTCATTACCTGCGGCGCCGTCCAGTCCAACCACTGCCGCCTCACCCTGGCCGCGGCCGTCAAGGAAGGGCTCAAATGCCGCCTGGTGCTTGAAGAGCGCGTCGCCGGCAGCTACAAGCCGCAAGGCAGCGGCAACAATTTCCTCTTCCACCTCCTCGGCGTCGAGGCCGTCAAGGTTGTTCCCGGCGGCTCGGATATGCTGAAGGAGATGAAGGCTGTAGCCGCCGACCTGGCCGCCACGGGCCGCAAGGGGTACATCATCCCGGGCGGCGGTTCGAACGAGATCGGCGCAACCGGCTATGTAGCCTGCGCCGAGGAGATTCTCGCCCAGTCCTTCGATAAGGGCATCAG
This sequence comes from Selenomonadales bacterium, assembly GCA_029976065.1. Taxonomy (GTDB): domain Bacteria; phylum Bacillota; class Negativicutes; order Sporomusales; family UBA7701; genus Anaeroselena. The sequence goes on along the minus strand of JARKNV010000060.1, from coordinate 2,434 downwards.
CTTCGATTACATTGTTACGACAAGCGGCAGCGCCGGCACGCACGCCGGCCTGGTCACCGGCTTTTACGGCAACAACAGCAACATCCCGGTAATCGGCGTCAATATCAGCCGCAAGAAAGACGTGCAGACGGAGCTTGTTTACAACCTGGTTCAGGCGACCGCCAAGCGGGTAGGCCTCAAGCAGCCCATCCCCCGCGAAGCGGTGTACTGCATCGATGAATATGTCGGTCCGGGCTATTCCCTGCCGACGGCGGCGATGGTGGAGGCGGTGGAAATGGTGGCCCGCCTGGAGGGCATTCTCCTCGACCCGGTGTATACCGGCAAAGCGATGTCCGGCCTTATCGGCCTTATCCGCCAGGGCTATTTCAAGAAGAGCGGCAAGGTTCTTTTCGTCCACACCGGTGGTTCACCGGCTCTGTATGCCTATGCCGAAACTTTTTGGGGCGGCAAATAATAATGCCATGGGAAAGAGCCTTTATGGCTCTTTTTCTTTAGCCCCGGGCACGTAAAGGAGGGAAATGCTATGAGCTGCCGCAGTCAATGCCTGCGCACGGTCAATTACCAGGGGGACGGCCTGCGGGCGGGAACGCACTGGGATGAGGGCGATCTCGCCAAGCCGCAGATTCTCATCGACACCGCCCAGGGCGACAGCCACCCCGGCAGCGTCCACCTCGGGCGCCTGGCGGAGGAGGCTAAGCTGTCCGTGGCCGAGGGCGGAGGCAAGGCCGCCCTGTACGCCGTCACCGACATGTGCGACGGCATCGCCATGGCTCACGACGGCATGAATTATTCGCTTGTCAGCCGCGAGATCATGGCGTTTATGTACGAGATTCACGCGCTGGCCTCGCCGTTCGACGGCTGCCTGTTCATGGCGTCGTGCGACAAATCCATCCCGGCCCAGCTGATGGCGATGCTGCGCCTCGACCTGCCCTCGCTTCATCTGCCGGGCGGAGCAATGCTGAGCGGCCCGGATTTTATGTCGTCGGAGATTCTCTATGGCGCCGGCGACCGGTTCGTCAAGGGAGAGCTAAGCCGTCAGGAGTTGAGCTACTATACGATGAACTGCTGCCCGAGCGCGGGGGCCTGCCAGTTCATGGGGACGGCGAGCACGATGCAGACGATGTCCGAGTCCCTGGGACTGGCTCTGCCGGGCAGCGCCCTCGTGCCGGCCTACAGCATGCATCTGAGCCGCTACGCCCGCCAGGCCGGCCGCCAAATCACGGCCAACGTCGCCCAGGAGCTGCGGCCGCGCCAATTCGTCACCAGAAAGAATTTCCTCAACGCTATGACCGTTCACGCCGCGCTCGGCGGTTCGACCAACGCTCTCCTCCACCTGCCGGCCATCGCCCACGAAGTCGGCGTTGAAATAGGCCAGGAGGAATTCGACGCCGTCAACCGCCGTACCCCTGTGCTGGTGAGCTTCAAAACCGGCGGGCAGTGGCCGACCGAGCTGTTCTGGTACGCCGGCGGCGTGCCGGCGGTGATGCGCGAGTTGGGCGACATGCTCCATCTCGACGCCATGACGGTGACCGGCAAGACGGTCGGGGAAAATCTGGCTTGTCTGGAGGCTTCCGGCTGGTTCGCGGCTGTGCAGAGTTATCTGGTAAACTATCGTCTGAACGCAGACGAGATTATCAAGACGCGGCAAAGTCCGGTCAAGCCTCAGGGCAATATCCGCATCCTCAAGGGCAACCTGGCTCCCGACGGCGCGGTCATCAAGCTTTCCGGCGTCGATGAGGCTATCCATAATTTTCAGGGGCAGGCCAAGGTCTTCGATTCGGAGGAGGCCGCCGTCGCGGCGCTGCTGGAAGGCGAAATCGGCCAGGGCACGGCCGTTTTCATTCGCGGCGAGGGTCCCAAGGGTTCGGGCATGCCGGAGATGCTCCGCACAACCGAGGCGTTCTGGAACATGCCCGAGCTATCCAAGAGCGTGGCGCTGTTCACCGACGGGCGCTTTTCCGGCGCCACCCGCGGCCCGGCTGTCGGTCACATTGCTCCCGAGGCCGCTGTGGGCGGGCCGATCGCTTATCTTGAAGACGGCGACCTCATAAAGATGGATGTCGCTGCCCGCAGGCTCGATGTTGTAGGCGTCAAGGGCCAACCGCTGCCGCCGGAGGAGGTCGCAAAAGTTTTCGCCGCCCGCAAGGCTAAGTGCCCTGCTTCGCCGGTCAGGGCTGATAGTCCGGTGCTGAGGCTGTATAAAAAGCTGGCTCTCGGCACCGACCGCGGCGGCGGCTTCGGGTTATAACAACAAAAACCCGCTCGCGTCTGCGAGCGGGTTTTGAGTCAATCAGCGGCTACCTATCCTCCCGGGCCGTTACCAGCCAAGTACTTTCGGCGTATAGGGGCTTAACTGCCGTGTTCGGTATGGGAACGGGTGGATCCCCCCAGCTATCGCCACCGGATTTGGTTGCGGGGGCAGGATTTGAACCTG